>JAJRZT010000015.1 GCA_024275115.1 Gammaproteobacteria bacterium | reverse complement strand
TTATTAATGCTGAACAGATGAATGAAACAACGATGCTATGGCAAGTTGCTATACACCTAACCTTTGTCATTTCAGCGATTGCCATGGCTTATACCGATCGCATCATGACTAAAAACCTGTTAGATGCACATCAGGATCTTAAGCGTAGTTAATCTTTAGCTTTATAAAGCAACCGTTAAAATGAAGCCGACAATTGTTGATTTAATTCGACACGGTGAGCCGCAAGGCGGTAGCCGCTATCGTGGCCACCGTATCGACGATCCACTCAGCGAAAAAGGCTGGCAACAAATGTGGCAGGCGGTTGGCAATGATAACCAATGGCAACAGATTGTTAGCTCCCCCATGTTACGCTGCTGCGAATTTGCAAAGCAACTTGCATGTAAGCACAACTCACCTTTGCATATTGAGGACGATTTTAAAGAAGTAGGTTTTGGTTCATGGGAAGGGTTAAGCCGTGAGCAGATAAAACAACAGAGCCTAACGGAATATAATAATTTTTATGCTGACCCTGTTAACAACCGGCCTTCGGGCAGTGAAGATCTAAAACAGTTTATACAACGTGTTGTTCACTGTTATTCAAAAGTAGTTGAACAATTTCAGACTCAGCGTATCCTGATTGTTGCGCATGCAGGTGTTATTCGAGCCATTCTGGCTCACAGTGTACAGGCATCACCCGCAGGCATTTATAACTTCAAAGTGAATAATGCAGGAGTAGCTCGCATACATATTAGCCGCGGGGACAAAGAAAAAACCCCATCACCTGAAATTGTATTTCTTAACCAGTCCTTTGGAAACCCCAGTGGTTTTATACCCACTGGACATGAGAGTTAGATTTATTCACAATTATAATAATCGCTGCGTTTGCGTAGCACGGTTAGAGCGGCATGGGCTTCTGAGAAACCACTTTCGGCTGACTGCAACCACCAGCGTTCAGCTTCACAATAATTTTTGGTGCCACTGTCACCATTTGCATAGATTGTTCCCAAATTAAACTGTGCGACAGCATCACCACTGGTTGCTGCCTTACGCCACCACTTCATTGCTTTTATAATATTGCGTTGCACGCTGCCCTGTCCCATTGCATACAAAATACCCAGGTTATATTGTGAGTCTGCATTGCCCTGTAAGGATGAAGCCATCCACCATTGCATTGCTGCTTCTAAATTCATCTCCACGCCTTCACCTTTTGCATAGGCAACGGCCAGATTATGCTGAGCACGATCATCACCACCTATTGCGGCCAGGCGATACCATTGGAATGCTATTCTTGCATTTCCACCCGATTCAATGCCCATATCATGCAGCACACCTAAATAATACTGTGACGCACTGTGACCATACATTGCCAGGGGTTCAAACAGGCGCAAAGCTAGCGCATATTCCTTCTCTATATATGCTTCTACCGCTGTATTAAATTGCTTATTCTGTAACTGCACTCTGGCACTAATCGGGACTAACCCCATGCCTTTATTAATGGCATCCAGTTCGGAATAACCCATTTTACTTAAGGTTTGTTTTGTTGCGGAATGCGCGACTTGCTGGCCGATAATAAACACGAATATAAATGCCGCAAATAGCATTAACGTGTATTTAGTTTTTACGTTGCTCTGTTGATGGCTTTTAGCTTTGACTTTACTCATTAGCCCCGGACTATGCTTTATAGCCAGCTTACTACGTCGACTTATATCCATGGCGGTAACCTCCAACGACCCTTGTCGTAGTATTGGAAACGTCTACCTGTTTTATCGACTCTAAAGCTCGAGACTTTAAATTATTCAATTATCAGTAAAGATCAAAAACTTAGGGGTGTTTTTAAAGGACTGGTATATTTTTGACACCTGAAAATGCTATTTTTATACATAAAATAAAGGTGTGAACAAACAGCTCACACCTTCTTAGCGGAATGATTAGATACTACTTTTTATAATCTTTCAGGTGTAGGTTGATAAAATCCGCCATGCGCTGTATCGCATCTTTTGAGGCTAAATCATCGGCAAAGCTTCTAACATTGGGGGGACGAAAATCGAAACCACGGCCGACACCCGGGTAAATAATTAGTCGGGCATCTCTTTTTCTTGCTTGCAATACCTTAATACTGGTTTCAATAACCCGACGACGCTGATACTGTTCCTCATCGCCAACAAATACCAGCACTGGAATTTTCAAGTCATCAATTTCAGGCGCATAGCCATAAATCTGAGATGGTTCTGGAGCATTAGGATCTTGCCAGTGCGGATAATAAGAAACATAACAGACTAAATCATTTTCCTGTCGTTGAAAAGTTGTTGCAACTTTTAAGGAATAATAACCACCACGGGTATGTGACACGATACAGGCTTTTGATGTGCTAATATCCTTACGTGCCAGTAAAAGATCGACAACGCCATTGGCGTCTTTCTCTAATTCATAGTCATGCTCAATCGGATGTGTACTGAGAAAATTAGCTTTATAAATATCAGGTGCCAGCACCACAAAACCACGAGCAGCAATCCGCTTGACCTGGCGTTGCATTAAAGCACCAAGGCCACGGCGACCATGCTGAAAAATGACCGCCGGGTATTTTTTATTGTCAGCCGGGCGAACGACCAATGTTGGCACCGTAACATCACCACGCTGATATTCTATCCACTCAACTTTAACATTGTGATTGGTTGTTTCACGTAGCTGGCCTTCTTCCCACCAACTGTTTTCCCACCACAATGATTTGTCTTCAGGTTTTTCCTGGTGTGCGCTAACAGTTGAAATAAAGAATGTTGTGAATAGAATAAATATTATACGTTGCATATTGGTTTCCGAAAATTCGCGCTGTTTTATGTATGGCTAAATTTCTTTATTGTAAATATTATGCAGTCTCGCTCACTTTGTTTGCTCGACATAAGTGCGACTAAGTTCTTCGAACTAAGTTTTGTGCACCTTGCTTGTTTAGAATTCATACAACTAATTGCTTTATATTAAATATTGTGCGGTCTCGCTCACTTTGTTTGCTCGACATAAGTGCGACTAAGTTCTTCGAACTAAGTTTTATGCACCTTGCTTGTTTAGAATTCATACAACTAATTGCTTTATATTAAATATTGTGCGGTCTCGCTCACTTTGTTTGCTCGACATAAGTGCGACTAAGTTCTTCGAACTAAGTCGCACTAAAAAAGGGAGCGCAAAGGCTCCCTTTGTTTATTCCTACAAATATTTTATTTGTAAAAATTAATCATGCTTTCTAATGACTTAACCTTGATTTTATCCGCATTACCCGCAGAACCAAAAGCTTCAAAACGTGCTTTACATATTGCACTCATTGCAGCCGTTGCTTCTTTAAGGAATTTACGTGGGTCAAAGTTGCTCGGGTTTTCCTGTAAGTGGCGACGAACAGAACCCGTTGATGCCATGCGTAAATCAGTATCAATGTTAACCTTACGTACACCTGATTGAATGCCTTTAACAATTTCTTCAACCGGTACACCGTAAGTCTGCTTCATGTCACCACCAAAGTCATTAATGATTTTTAACCATTCCTGAGGCACTGAAGATGAGCCGTGCATAACCAGGTGAGTGTTTGGTAATTTAGCATGAATTTCTTCGATACGATCAATACGTAAAACTTCACCGGTTGGTTCCTTGGTAAATTTGTAAGCACCATGTGAAGTACCAATCGCAATGGCTAATGCATCTACATTTGTTTGTTCAACAAAGTCAGCCGCTTCATCAACGCTGGTTAGCAGCATATCTAAATCGAGCTTGCCTTCTGCACCGTGGCCATCTTCTTCACCCATTTCGCCAGTTTCTAATGAACCTAAGCAACCGAGTTCACCTTCAACCGATACACCGCCTGAATGCGCCATTTTTACAACTTCTTTTGTTACAGCAACATTGTACTCAAAACTTGAAGGTGTTTTCATGTCGGCTTCTAAAGAGCCGTCCATCATTACTGATGAAAAACCAGACTGAATAGAACGTAAGCATACAGCAGGCTCTGAACCATGATCCTGATGCATTACAACAGGAATGTGTGGATACATTTCAATTGCAGCAGAAATAAGGTGGCGCAAAAATGGCTCGCCTGCGTATGAGCGTGCACCAGCCGAACCCTGCATGATAACAGGACTATTCGCTTCATCCGCCGCCTGCATAATCGCATGCACTTGTTCCATGTTGTTTACATTGAATGCTGGCATGCCATAGCTGTTTTCTGCGGCATGATCCAGTAATTGTCGTAGAGAAATAAGGGCCATTTGAGACCTCCTTTCGTTTGATTTTAAAAATAGTTGTTATTAAAAAGTTAACTGTCGTTGTTATTATTAAGTATTTCATCCGGGGCAATGGATTGTTCTAAATAACCACCCACACGTACAATATTCATTGCATTGGTACCGCCGCCTACACCCATTAAATCACCACGGGTAATAATGACCAGGTCGCCTTCACGTACGGCACCACGGCGTAATAGTTCATCAATCGCTTCGCGGCTCACCACAGACCGATCCTCACCATGTGATTCAAAGCTAACGGGGTAAACACCACGGTACAAAGTCACTTTACGGCGTGTTTCAACAATACTGGTTAAAGCATAAATAGGAATACCGGAACTGATGCGCGACATCCATAATGTGGTTGAGCCGGATTCCGTTAAAGACGCAATGGCTTTGACACCTAAGTGGTTCGCTGTGTACATGGTTGCCATTGCAATGGCTTCATCAATTCGTTTAAAAGTAGTATTGATACGGTGATCTGAACGAGTTACTTCGCGGGACTTTTCTGCCTCGATACAGACTCTATCCATCGCTTCAATGGCCTTGTCCGGATATTTACCTGCCGCCGTTTCAGCAGACAACATGACCGCATCGGTACCATCGAGCACCGCATTAGCAACATCAAAAACTTCTGCACGGGTTGGGATCTGATTTTCTATCATCGATTCCATCATTTGTGTCGCTGTAATAACAACCCGGTTCATGGTGCGGCTTAACTGAATAAGACGTTTTTGTACTGGTGGCAATGCTGCATCACCAATTTCAACACCTAAGTCACCGCGTGCAATCATAATCACATCGGTGGCTTCCATAATTTCTTCGATGTTATCCATCGCATCCGCACGTTCAATTTTTGCGACGATATGTGCATAACCACCGGCAGCCACCATTAACTCACGTGCTTCGTTTATATCGGCCGCAGTACGTGGAAAAGAAATAGCCAGATAGTCGGCTTTCATTTTTGCAGCGAGCTTAATGTCTTCTTTATCTTTTTCGGTTAAAGCCGCAGCTGATAAACCACCGCCTTGTTTGTTAACACCTTTCCTGTCCGACAAGCCACCGCCGACAACAACACGGCAGTTAATTTTACCACCGTCGATGGAGTCAACCCATAATACAATACGGCCATCATCAAGCAGTAAGGTGTCGCCACGCTTAACATCGTCGGCTAATTGTTTGTAACTGCAACCCACCACGTCTGCAGTACCCGCATTTGCATCCAGTTCCATATCTAAAGTAAAGTTGGCGCCTTCCTCGAGAATGACCTTGCCTTCTTTAAATTTTTCAATACGAATTTTAGGACCTTGCAAATCACATAACACACCAACCTGGCGGCCATGTGCACGTGCACGGTTACGTAAGCGCTCTACTGTTTCGATATGCTCTTCTGCACTACCATGAGAAAAATTAACACGAACAACGTCCACCCCTGCCTCGATGATCTTATCCAACATCTTTGCATCGCGGGTAGCAGGACCAAGGGTCGCAATAATTTTTGTTCTTCTCATATAGTTTTTTTATTTCTCTCTAATTTAGTCAATTTATACAGGCTTTCTAAATAACTTACTTCGCTCGCTCTTCCAGAATTGCAACGGCAGGCAAAACTTTACCCTCAAGGAATTCTAAAAATGCGCCACCGCCCGTTGAAATATAAGATACTTTATCCGAAATATTATACTTATCAACCGCTGCCAGAGTGTCACCACCACCAGCAATGGAAAACGCAGGAGATTCGGCAATCGCCATTGCAATGGCTTTTGTACCTTCTCCAAACTGGTCAAATTCAAAAACACCAACCGGGCCGTTCCATACAATCGTACCTGCATTTTTAATGACTTCAGCTAACGCTGCCGCACTGTCTGGGCCAATATCAAAAATCATATCGTCATCAGCAACTTCGGTTACATTTTTTAAAGTTGCTTCTGCTGTTTCTGCAAACTCTTTGGCACATACCACATCAGTAGGGACAGGGATTGAGCTGCCTTTTGCTTCTGCGGCTACTTTTAAATCTTTCGCTGTTTGCACCAGGTCTTCTTCATAAAGTGATTTACCCACATTGTGGCCATCGGCTGCAATAAAGGTATTAGCAATACCGCCACCTACAATAAGTTGGTCAACAATTTTCGATAAAGATTCCAAAACCGTTAATTTAGTTGAAACTTTAGAGCCACCTACAATCGCCACCATTGGACGAGCAGGGTTATCAAGCGCCTTGCCAAGTGCTTCTAATTCACCCGCAAGCAATGGGCCGGCACAAGCTGTGGCTGCAAATTTAGCAACACCGTGAGTGGAGGCCTGTGCGCGATGCGCAGTACCAAAGGCATCCATTACATAAATATCACATAATGCTGCATAGGCTTTTGATAAATCATCTTCATTTTTCTTTTCGCCAGCATTAAAACGAACATTTTCCAGCACAACCACGTCACCGTTTTTCAGTGCAGGTTTATTATCTAAATAGTCAGCAATAAGCTTAACTTCTTTACCTAAAGCGTCTGTTAAATAATTAACAACCGGCTGCAAAGAAAATTCTGCCACTGGCTCACCTTCAGTAGGTCGACCCAGGTGGGACATCAACATAACCTGTGCACCCGCTTCGATACAATGTTTAATCGTTGGCAGTGATGCTTCAATACGTTTGGCACTCGTCACTTTGCCGTCTTTAATCGGTACGTTTAAATCCTGACGAATAAGAACACGTTTACCCGCTAAATCGAGATCAACCATTTTAATTACAGACATGGAAACTCCTAAATTCTTTTAATATATTAATTTTTTAAAAACTGTTTGGTAAATTATCTTATAAATAACTTAACAAATAATTTTTTAATGCTGCTGCTTATTTATTTTTTGGGCTACAGCCCAACCTACATATATATAGCTGGATTCCCGCCTGCGCGGGAATGACGACTAATTGAGTTAAGGGTTTAAAAGTAATCCCACCCAAAAACCTGCCTAAGCGAGAGATTTTTTCCGCTAGCAAGGCGGAGGGGAATTTGGAGCGCGGAGCGTACACCAGTACGTGAGCACTCAAAATTCCCCGACAACGCCGCTAGCGGGAAAAAGATCCGCTTAATTGTTTGCTACGTGTTCTACGAACCGCATCATATTGCAAGTGTAACCATATTCATTGTCATACCATGAAACGACTTTAACGAATGTGCTATCTAACGCAATACCCGCTTCTGAATCAAAGATTGACGAATAACCTACACCACGGAAGTCTGTAGAAACAACTTTCTCGTCTGTGTAAGCTAAAGTACGGCTCATGTCACCAGACTCTGATGCAGTTTTCATTGCTTTACAGATATCTTCGTATGAAGCATCTTTTTCTAACTCAACGGTTAAGTCAACAACAGACACGTCTGATGTAGGCACGCGGAAAGCCATACCGGTTAATTTGCCGTTTAATTCTGGTAAAACAACGCCTACTGCTTTAGCCGCACCGGTTGACGACGGGATTATGTTTTCTAAAATACCACGACCACCGCGCCAGTCTTTCATTGAAGGACCATCTACCGTTTTTTGAGTTGCAGTTGCGGCATGAACAGTCGTCATTAAACCGCGCTTGATACCCCAGTTATCATTAAGAACTTTAGCAACAGGTGCCAGGCAGTTCGTTGTGCATGATGCAGCAGAAATAATTTTTTGACCTGCATATTCATTATGGTTAACACCGTATACGAACATTGGCGTGCCATCTTTAGAAGGTGCAGATTGAACAACTTTACCTGCACCTGCATCGATGTGTTTTTGGCAGCTTTCTTCCGTTAAGAAGAAACCAGTACAATCGATAACGATGTCTGCTTTTACGTCGCCCCATTTAAGATCTGCTGGATCACGTTCTGCTGTTAAACGGATTTTTTTACCGTTAACAATTAACGCGCCTGCTTCATGTGCAACTTCACCGTCGAAACGACCGTGAACTGAATCGTACTTAAGCATATAGGCTAAGTAGTCTGCATCTAATAAATCATTGATACCAACAATTTCGATATCTTTGAATTCTTTATATACTGCACGGAATACCATGCGCCCAATACGGCCAAAACCGTTAATACCAACTTTAATAGTCATTGTTATTTCCCCTTAAAGATTTTAAAAATTTAATTACAAAACAGATTCAACAGCTTTCACTACGTTTTCTACAGTGAAGCCAAACTCTTTAAATAACTCACCTGCTGGCGCTGATTCACCAAAGTGATCGATACCAACAACCGCATCTGCGTACTTGTACCAGGCATCGGTAACCGCCGCTTCTACAGCAACGGTTGGAACGCCTTTGATAAGTATTGAAGATTTATAAGCTGCATCCTGCGCATCAAACAGGTTAGTGGATGGCATAGATACAACACGAACTTTTTTACCCGACACGGCTTCAGCAGCACCGGTTGCTAATGCAACTTCAGAGCCTGTACCAATAATGATGGCATCAGGCGTTCCGTCACAATCTTTAAGGATGTAACCACCCTTGGCAATATCAGCAATTTGTGCATCCGTACGCTCGTTATGCGGCAGACCCTGACGAGAGAAGATCAATGTAGATGGACCGTCTTTACGTTCGATGGCCTGTTGCCAGCAAACTGCAGACTCAACGGCATCACATGGACGCCATACAGCCATATTAGGAATCATACGCAATGTAGGAATTTGCTCAACAGGCTGATGCGTTGGACCATCTTCACCCAGACCGATTGAGTCATGCGAATATACAAAGATACTTTGGATTTTCATCAGAGCTGCCATACGTAATGCATTACGCGCATACTCAGAGAACATTAAGAAGGTTGCACCGAATGGAATGAAGCCACCGTGCAATGTCATGCCGTTCATGATTGCAGACATCGCAAACTCACGGACACCGTAGTTCAGGTAGTTAGCTTCTTCGTTGTTAATCATTGGCTTGTAACCCGACCACTCCGTCAGATTTGAACAACCCAAATCAGCAGAACCACCAAACATTTCAGGAACCATGGGTGAGTAAGCTTCGATAGATGCTAATGATGCCTGACGTGTTGCAGGGCTTTTTGCCTCTGCATTTACAGATGCAATGTATTCAGCCGATTTAGCTGCCCAGTCTGCAGGTAAATCACCCGCCATACGGCGTTCGTATTCTGCGGCTAATTCAGGGAATGCCTTTTTATACGCTGCAAATTTTTCATTCCATGCTGCTTCGGCTTTTGCACCACTTTCTTTACAGTCCCAACCGGCATAAACATCGGCAGGCACTTCGAAAGGACCGTGATCCCAACCTAATGCCGCTTTAGTCAAATTAATTTCTTCTTCACCTAATGGCGCACCGTGACAAGCATGCGAACCGGCCTTGTTTGGCGAACCAAAACCAATGGTTGTTTTACAACAAATCATAGTGGGTTTGTCTGTCATCGCTTTCGCAGTGTCGATCGCTTTTTGTAATGCTTCTGGATCATGTCCGTCAACATCGGCAATCACATGCCAGCCATAAGATTCAAAACGTTTAGGCGTATCATCAGTAAACCAGCCTTCAACGTGACCATCAATAGAAATACCATTGTCATCCCAGAACGCAATTAACTTACCTAAACCCAAAGTACCGGCAAGTGAGCAAGCTTCGTGAGAGATACCTTCCATTAAGCAACCATCACCGAGAAAAACAAAAGTATTATGATCAACAATGTTGTGACCTTTCTGGTTGAACTGGCCAGCTAATGCTTTTTCAGCAATCGCCATGCCGACACCATTGGTAATACCCTGGCCTAATGGGCCGGTGGTTGTTTCAACGCCGGGTGCATAACCGTACTCAGGGTGACCCGGTGTACGTGAGTGTAATTGACGGAAGCTTTTCAAATCATCAATGGATAAGTCATAACCCGTTAAATGTAACAATGAGTAAATAAGCATCGAGCCATGACCATTAGACAGAATAAAACGATCGCGGTTAGTCCAGCCTGGATTAGCTGGGTTGTGGTTCATATTGCTGTTCCACAATACTTCGGCGATGTCCGCCATTCCCATTGGAGCACCAGGGTGGCCTGAATTAGCTTTTTGCACGGCATCCATACTTAAAGCACGGATAGCATTAGCGAGTTCTCTACGTGATGACATTGAATGTCTCCCTTAAGGTTTTAAAATCAAAAATTTCTGTGTTTCTTTAATATATTTAATATTTAGCCCAGCATTTACTTCGCTATAAATTCAAGCGAAAAGCCTGACTACCCGGCCTGTGTTTATCCACAAACCAGTCTCTAATCAATCGGGTAAAACCCGCCAGATCCGTCTCTTTGCAGACGGCCTCCATAACTCGATTTAAGTGCCACAGGCGCTTAATCGACAACCCACACAAAATGAGCCGGCAATTTTCCCATTTATACCCCATGACAGCAAGCTCAAATAGGCCTAGATTCAAAATAAGTGGAAAACAGCACCCGTATATATAAGGTGTATTAAGGGCTGGATAAAGGGCGTTAATCCGCTAAATATACAATATTTGGCTACTAATCAACCCATTTGATTGAACACCCCATACCTGGGATTTGCTCCCTGGGGCCATGACCGGTTTGGGCAACTTGCTTCATAGCGGCAAATAAGTCCCGTTTCACCTCACCTTCAGCGGTTTCCTTACGGCTGGCATCTAAACGGCCACGGTATTGCAGTTCCAGTTTACCGTTGTAGCCGAAGAAATCTGGCGTACAAACCGCACCGTAGGCTCTGGCAACTTGTTGCGTTTCGTCCAGCAAATACGGGAAAGAAAAACCCGCGCTATCGGCTATTTTTTTCATATTTTCGAATGAATCTTCTTCATACTGGCTGGGGTCATTCGACATAATTGCCACACTATTGACGCCTAACGACTTTAATTCCAGCGTATCACGCACAATCCGCTCGAGAATGGCTTTAACATAAGGGCAGTGGTTGCAGATAAACATCACCAGCAAGCCTTTTTCACCAGCACAATCCTGTAATGACCAGGTTTTGCCGTCCACGCCCGGCAGCAAGAAATCAATGGCGGGTAAATCAAAATCACACAGCGGGGTTTCTAAACTAACCATCACTATTCTCCTCAAATATAAATATCGTTTTAGTATAACGCCGAATAAATTGTCTGGCACGCCTAATCTGTTCCGTTTACAATTTCACAATGAAAGATCTTGTGACTGTTTGCTTCGAATCTGAAAATCTGGCTGCCGTTGCAATCCCGTTTGCTGAAAAGCACACTTTAGAAGTCTGCTCCGTGGAGACCGTATCAACCCCATTTATACTTTATTATAAGGAAGCATTTGTTGAACTCATTGATCGGCAAACCAATGCTGCAATCCATGTGGATTTTTTAGCTGGCACACTCGCTCACCGCCGACAGTACGGTGGCGGCAAAGGCCAGGCGATTGCTAAAGCCATTGGCTTAAAACAATATAAACTTCCCCTCAAGGTGCTGGATGCCACCGCTGGGCTAGCAAAAGATGCCTTTGTTCTGGCCTGTTTAGGCTGCTCATTAACTCTGATCGAACAAAATCCAGTGGTTGCTGAACTGGTTAAAGACGCTCTATCCCGTGCAGAAAATGACGAGGCTTTCAAAACCATTAAAGAGCTGGGCTTTGAGCTTATCAACAGCGATGCCGTCGAATTTCTAAAAACAATACCTAACCCGCCAGATGTGATTTACATCGACCCGATGTACCCGGAGCGAAAAAAATCGGCAGCGGTGAAAAAGAATATGCAAATCCTGCAAAAACTAGTTTCGCACGATAAAAATAAAATCATCAATGAAACCGAACTATTAAATCAGGCGTTAATAACCGCCAAAAAACGTGTGGTGGTAAAACGCCCCAAAGGCGCGCCTTGTCTAACGGACACGCAACCCAGCATGAGCATCGAAAGCAAAACAACCCGCTACGATGTGTATGTTTTAACTTAAAAAACGGAGGGGAATATCACTATAAGTTTTGACATCAGCGCCATAAGCACTATAATCATCAAATCAGCGCCGATTTGAATTCAGATTGCGGGCGCTTAATAAGTACGGCTAAAGCGGCGCACCTGTAACAGGTCCAAATTCCAGAACCGCTTTAGTCATCGCTAAAGCGGTTTTTTTATATAAAGGAATAAAATAATGAGTGAATACCTGTTTACATCCGAGTCTGTATCCGAAGGCCATCCAGATAAAGTTGCCGACCAAATTTCTGATGGTGTTTTAGATGCCATCCTGGCACAAGACAAAACAGCACGGGTTGCCTGTGAAACCATGATTAACACCGGCATGGTGGTATTGGCGGGTGAAATTACCACCAGTGCCTATGTTGATATGCAGCAAGTGGTACGCGATACCATTAAAGAAATTGGCTATAACAGCTCGGATATGGGGTTTGATTATGGCTCCTGTGCAGTCCTCACCAGTATCGACAAACAGTCGGCTGATATTGCAATGGGCGTAGACGAAGCCGACGACAATGATAAAGAACAGGGCGCCGGTGACCAGGGGCTGATGTTTGGCTATGCCAGTAATGAAACCGACGTATTAATGCCTGCGCCAATTACCTTCGCCCATCGCCTGGTTAAACGTCAGGCCGAAGTACGCAAAAATGGCACACTCGCCTGGCTGCGTCCCGATGCTAAAAGTCAGGTCACCTTCCGTTATCAAAACCATAAACCGGTCGGTATTGATGCGGTGGTATTGTCCACTCAACACGATGACGACATTGATAATAAGGCCTTGCACGAAGCGGTGATGGAAGAAATTATCAAACCGGTTTTACCGGCAGACTGGCTGGATAAAAACACCCAATATTTTATTAACCCAACCGGTCGTTTTGTGATTGGTGGACCGGTAGGCGATTGCGGTTTAACGGGGCGTAAAATTATTGTTGATACTTACGGTGGCATGGCGCGACACGGTGGCGGTGCTTTCTCGGGTAAAGATCCATCAAAAGTGGATCGATCAGCCGCTTATGCAGGGCGTTATGTTGCGAAGAATATTGTTGCTGCCGGGCTGGCCGAGCGTTGCGAAATTCAGATTTCTTACGCCATTGGTGTGGCCGAACCAACGTCTATCAGCGTTGAAACATTTGGCACCGGTAAAGTAGACAATGCACGTATTGTTGAACTGGTACGCGAACATTTTGATTTACGTCCGCGCGGGATTGTTCATATGCTCAACTTATTACAGCCGATATACCAGAAAACAGCGGCTTATGGGCATTTTGGCCGCGAAGATATCGACGTAAGCTGGGAACGTACGGATAAAGCGGCTGCATTGAAGGATGCGGCTGGGATATAAAGTCAAAAGAAATTAACCACGAAGGAGAGTCTTCCCCACGAAGTGCTTTGGGTACACAAAGAACACAACGAAAATCGTTAAAAAAGTATTTGTTATTACTTCGCTATCGCTCGCAATGACCTGATTCTTTAGTTACTTGATTTTCGTCGTGTTCGCCGTGCCCGTTGTGGTAAAAAACATATATTCCAAATAGCACGATTCAAATAAACAGACTATACTTACATTTCTAATTTCTACTGTCCTTTTTGAGGGGCGCTGCAGCGGTTTAAATCCGTCAGGCTCAGAAAAGGCAGATCCATTTACTGGATAAACGGCGCTCATTCTTATTTACTTTTAGGAGAATGACGTATGAACGCTGATTTTAGCGATTACAAAGTTGCCGATATTTCACTTGCTGAATGGGGCCACAAAGAAATCAAAATTGCTGAAACCGAGATGCCTGGTCTAATGGCACTTCGTGAAGAATTTGGCAAAGCTCAACCCCTCGCTGGCTGCCGCATTATGGGCAGTATCCACATGACCATCCAAACCGCTGTACTAATTGAAACCCTGATTGCGTTGGGTGCCGAAGTTCGTTGGGTGTCCTGTAATATTTTTTCAACCCAGGATCATGCTGCGGCGGCCATCGCCGATCAAAACATTCCTGTGTTTGCCTGGAAAGGTGAAACCATTGAAGAGTATTGGTGGTGTACTGAACAAGCACTTATTTGGCCTGATGGAAAATTTCCAAACATGATCCTCGATGACGGTGGTGATGCAACACTACTCGTGCACAAAGGTGTTGAGTTTGAAAAAGCAGGTGCTATTCCAGCAACCAAAGCAGACGATAACGAAGAATATGCTGCCATTCTTGATGTACTGCGTCGCACTATTAAAGATGGTTCAACACATTGGCAAGATACTGCTGGCAGCGTGAAAGGCGTAACAGAAGAAACAACCACTGGCGTGCATCGTTTATATGAAATGCAGGAGCGAGGTGAATTACTTTTCCCTGCAATGAATGTTAATGATTCTGCAACAAAATCCAAGTTCGATAATTTATATGGCTGCCGCGAATCTTTAATTGATAGCATCAAACGTGCAACAGACGTAATGATTGCAGGCAAGATTGCCGTTGTTTTAGGTTACGGTGATGTAGGTAAAGGCTGTGCGCAAGCATTTAAAGGCATGGGCGCAACAGTTTGGGTTACGGAAATTGATCCCATCTGTGCACTGCAAGCAGCAATGGAAGGGTATCGTGTTGTTGATATGAATGAAGCCTGTAAATCTGGGGATATTTTTGTTACAACAACAGGTAATGCAAAAATAATAACCCATGACCATATGCAAGCCATGAAAAATGAAGCTATTGTTTGTAATATCGGCCATTTCGATTCAGAAATTGATATTGCATCACTTGAAAAATATGAATGGTCTGAAATTAAACCACAAGTTGATCACGTTATCTTCCCTGATGGTAAGCGTATTATCATGTTAGCTAAAGGGCGTTTAGTTAATCTAGGTTGTGCAACAGGGCATCCAAGCTTTGTTATGTCAGCATCATTTACTAACCAGGTAATGGCACAGATGGAATTCTACACAAACGCTGATAGCTATAAAAACGAAGTATATATCTTACCGAAGATTCTTGATGAAAAAGTGGCGCGTTTACATCTAACCAAAATTGGTGCACATTTAACAACGCTTACTAAAGATCAAGCGGAATACATTAATGTACCGGTAGAAGGGCCTTATAAACCTGAGCATTACCGTTATTAATTAAAAAAACATTAGCCACGAAGAACACTCTGTTTAAAAGTCGTTCTTCGTGGTTATAAGGGTTTTAAAATATGGAATCACAAAAAAAACATCCTAAACATTTTAGCTTCGAGTTTTTCCCACCTAAGACACCAGAAGGCACAGAAAAACTTAAAGTTGTTCTCTCTGAACTCGGTAAACTTAAACCAAAATACTTCTCCGTTACTTTTGGTGCCGGCGGCAGTACCCAGGACGGCACGATGGACACAGTGCTTGATATAAAAAAATATGGTTTTAACGCTGCCCCGCATATTTCGTGTATGGGAACAAGCAAAGAAATCATTGTTAGCTTACTTGATCAGTATAAAGATAATGGTATTAATCAACTGGTTGTTTTAAGAGGCGATATGCCATCGGGTGCAGGCTCCGGCAGCCATGGCGATTTTAACTACGCCAATGAACTTGTTGGTTTTATTCGCGATAAATACAATGACCATTTTCATATTGAAGTAGCTGCTTACCCTGAGTTTCATCCACAAGCGCCAAGCGCAGACGCTGACCTTGATAACTTCAAGCGAAAAGTTGAAGCCGGTGCAAACAGTGCTATTACGCAATACTTTTTTAACCCTGATGCTTATTATAACTTTGTCGACTCTTGTGAAAAACGTGGCTTATCTATTCCCATTATGCCCGGCATCATGCCCATTACTAACTACACCCAGTTAGCACGTTTTTCTGATATGTGTGGTTCAGAAATTCCACGCTGGATCCGTAAACGTTTAGAAGGGTATGGTGATGATAAAAACTCGATTAAATTATTTGGTGAAGATGTTATAACAAAACTTTGTGAGCAATTGCTTGCTGCAGGTGCGCCCGGCTTACATTTTTACACTATG
>JAJRZT010000014.1 GCA_024275115.1 Gammaproteobacteria bacterium | reverse complement strand
TTTAAAGTGGAGTGGATGCCTAAGGAATATTATTCCTCTTTTGTTCAAGCCGAGCAAGACACAGTGAAATATATTATGTCTCACTATAACATTGCGAGAGGACACAGTTATAATAACTATTTATCGCCAGTGGCGGTTGAAAATTTAATTTGCTCCCATTAAAGTGTGCAGATTTACTTGACCACAACACTCACGTCCCTGTGAGAGTAGGGGGGGGGAGGGTATATTTCTGATTTAATTGTTATCAAGGAAACGTTCTGCATCAAGCGCGGCCATACAGCCCCGTCCAGCAGAGGTAATCGCTTGTTTGTAAATTTGGTCGGCTACATCGCCAGCGGCATAAACACCTTCAATACTTGTTTGGGTTGCATTCGCTTGCGCACCGTTTTCAACTTTAAGATAACCATGTTCCATTTCTAACTGGCCATCAAAAATACCGGTGTTGGGTTTATGGCCAATGGCAATAAATACACCCATCAATTCAATGTCTTTGGTTGTGCCATCATTATTTTTTAAGCGCATACCGGTTACGCCCGTGTCGTCACCGAGTACTTCATCTAAATTGCTGTTCCATTCAATCGTAATGTTGCCGTTCTTTGCTTTTTCAGCTATTTGACTCGCGAGAATTTTTTCACAACGGAAACTGTCGCGACGATGCACAATGGTGACATGCGATGCAATGTTCGATAAATATAACGCTTCTTCAACCGCTGTATTACCACCACCAATAACGGCAACTTCTTTACCACGATAGAAAAAACCATCACAGGTTGCACAACCGGAAACGCCGCGCCCCTTAAAGGCTTCTTCTGACTCTAAGCCTAAGTACATCGCAGACGCACCGGTTGCAATAATCAATGCATCACAAGTATAGGTACCGCTGTCACCAGTTAAAGTGAAAGGGCGTTTGCTTAAATCAGTTTTGTTAATGGTGTCAAAAATAATTTCGGTATCAAAACGTTCGGCATGCTGTTTCATACGTTCCATTAATGCCGGGCCTTGTAGGCCTTCAACATCCCCGGGCCAGTTATCGACTTCGGTGGTTGTCATTAACTGACCGCCTTGTTCCATGCCGGTGATCATAACCGGCTTAAGGTTGGCGCGTGCCGCATAAACGGCGGCGGTATAACCGGCAGGGCCGGTACCTAAAATTAATAAACGACAATGCTTTGTTTCACTCATGAAAACTCCCTTAACGGCTCGTGCGAGGTGAAAATTTATTCTTAAAATTTATGTGCACTTGTGACCAAATATAAAAGCTAGAGTTCCTTTTATACTATTAAAGTGCGCGCTGTGTATTTTAGAGTAAATATTGAAATTAATATCTGTTATGTTACTAAAAAGTAAACAACATGGTAAGCAATAATGCGAATTGGAATTCCAAAAGAACAAAAAAGTATGGAAGGGCGGGTGAGCCTGACTCCGGATGCGGTAAAGACCCTAACCGAAAGCGGGCATGAAGTAATTATTGAACTGGGCGCGGGCGTGCACAGTGGCTACAGCGATAATGACTATTCCCATGCGGGTGCCAGTTTAATGCCCACTGCGAGCATGGTTTATCAACGCGCACAGCTTATTGTAAAAGTGAAAGAGCCTATTGAAGCCGAATGGCCGTTATTACGCAAAGACCATATTTTATTCTGTTTTTTGCACCTTGCGGCCAATGAAGCCTTGCTTAATAAACTCTGTGAGATTGGTTTAACCGCGATTGCGTTTGAAACGGTGGTTGAAAAAGACGCCAATACAGGTGAATTAAGTTTACCGCTACTGGCTCCAATGAGTGCTATTGCCGGCCGCGTGACCGCGCAAATGGGCGCGACCTTGCAATACCAGTACCGCGGTGGGCAGGGCATTTTATTCGGCGGCCTGGATATGGGGGATAACGCAGGTATTGATAGTGGGCATGTGGTGGTGATAGGGGCTGGCATTGCCGGTGCGCATGCAGCAAAAACATCCGCTGCACAGGGGGCACAGGTGACCATACTGGACATTAATCAGGCGCGGCTGACGCAGCTGGAGCAGGCTGTTGATAATATTACCGGGGTTATCTCAAATGAGAAAAGCATTGCCGAAGCGGTGACACAGGCCGACTTGTTGATTGGTGCTGTTCTTATTCCCGGTGCAAAAGCCCCGAATCTGGTGAGTACGGCGCTTGTTGAGCAGATGAAGCCGAACAGTGTCGTCATGGATATTTCGGTGGATCAGGGCGGTTGTATCGAAACCATTCACCCCACCAGCTATGAAGCACCAGTGTATTTCCATGAAAAGGTGCTGCATTTTGCTGTTACCAACATTCCCGGTGCTGTGCCACGCACGGCAACACAGGCACTGTCGGCGGCAATTATTCCCTACGTTCAAAGCGTCGCAAACACTGCTGAGTCGGACGATTGGTCAACAAATAACCAGTTAGAGGCGGCGATCAATGTAAAAGCAGGTGAAATTGTTCATTCCGCACTTAAAAATAGTCAATAATTAAAGGCTCTTACCTTGAAAAAACCCAAATAATTTAGTATCTTACAATAAGGTATTAATAAAGAAGATGAACAATGAGCCAATTAGGAAGTTCTGTCCGAATGCAAACGCCCAAAAGCCAGCAACGTGGCCGCCGTCAGGCAAAATCTGTCGCTGATAAAAAGAACTCGGACGCAACACCGTTAAGTAGTCAACTGCAACGTGCATTGCGCGAGTCAGCCTTATTTGTGTTTAGCTTTGTGGCGATTTATATGGTGCTGGCACTGGTGAGTTACCATCCAGCTGACCCTGGCTGGTCTCGCAGTGGTGTTATTGACGGGGCTATTTCTAATCTGGGCGGGCCAACCGGTGCCTGGTTTGCCGATATCTTCCTTACGCTTTTTGGTTACTGGGCTTATCTGTTCCCGATTATGCTGGCCTTTTTTGGTTTTCTTATTTTTCAGGATGCGCGTCAGCACAAGCCATTTGACCAACGTGGTTTCCTGTTTTGTAGCATTGGCTTTTTCCTGACTCTCAGCGCGGGTGCCGGTTTAGCAAGCCTGCATGATCATGCCATTATCAGTAATTTACCGGTGAATGCAGGCGGTGTTTTAGGCGACCTGATTGCCGGGATTATGGAAAAGCTGTTCAGTTTTCTGGGTGCAACCTTACTGCTGTTAGCTTTGTTTTTTAGCGGTTTTACGTTATTTACCAGCTTATCGTGGTTTAAATTAATGGACTTAACCGGCGCGGCAACTTTATGGCTGGTTAACCTGAGTTTAAGTGCAGTACAACGTATTGCAGGCGGGTTTACAGCCATTAAAACGGCAATACAAAATCGCAGCGTACAAATTCCACAACCGAATCACTTAACCCCAACAATTAAACGCAATATTAAAATTGCCGATAGCGAATTCAGCCAGCGTAAGCCCCCTAAAATTGCACCAACGATTAAGCAAAAGCAAAGTGTGCGAGCTGAACGTGAAAAACAGGTGCCACTGTTTGCTAACAGCAGTAATGCGGCTTTGCCAGCTCTGTCATTGCTCGATGAGCCTGCGCCACATATAAAACGCTTGTCGGACGAAGCCTTGCAGGCCATTTCACGTACCTTAGAAATCAAGCTAGCTGACTTTGGTATTCAGGTTGAAGTGGTTGCCGTGCATCCTGGGCCGGTGGTGACACGTTTTGAAATTCAACCGGCTGCGGGCATCAAGGTAAGCCAAATCACTAATCTGGCTAAAGATCTAGCTCGCTCATTATCGACCATCAGTGTGCGGGTTGTGGAAGTGATTCAGGGCAAAACCACCATTGGTATCGAACTGCCGAACGAAAACCGTGAAATTGTACGTTTAAGTGAAACCTTTAAAGCACCGGTGTTTGCCGATGCTAAATCACCATTGACATTAGCCTTAGGCAAAGACATTAGCGGTGAACCGGTTGTCGCTGACCTGGCTAAAATGCCGCATTTATTAGTGGCCGGTACAACCGGTTCCGGTAAATCTGTTGCACTCAATGCGATGATTTTAAGCCTGCTGTATAACGCCACACCAGAAGAAGTGCGCTTGATTATGATCGACCCGAAAATGCTGGAACTGTCGATTTATGACGATATTCCGCATTTATTATCACCGGTTGTCACCGATATGAAAGATGCCAGTAATGCACTGCGCTGGTGTGTCGCTGAAATGGAACAACGCTATAAATTAATGGCATCCTTTAAAGTACGAAATATTGCAGGCTATAACCGCAAAGTAAAAGAGGCCGAAGCGGCGGGGAACGCATTAAAAGATCCTTTCCACCCGGCTGACAGTGAAGAAGTTGCCGATGACTTAAAAGCACTGCCCTATATCGTAGTGGTGGTGGATGAATTAGCCGACATGATGATGGTGGTGGGCAAAAAAGTAGAAGAACTCATTGCACGTTTGGCACAAAAAGCCCGTGCTGCCGGTATTCACCTTATTCTGGCGACTCAACGCCCGTCAGTGGATGTATTAACCGGTCTGATTAAATCGAATATCCCAACGCGGGTGGCTTTTCAGGTCTCCTCAAAAATCGATTCGCGCACCATCTTAGACCAGATGGGTGCCGAGCAATTACTCGGTCATGGCGATATGCTGTATATGCCACCGGGCACTGCGTTGCCAATGCGGGTGCATGGCGCATTTGTAGATGACCATGAAGTACAAAATGTGGTTGAAAGCTTGAAGCTTAACGGCAAACCCCAGTATGAAGCTGAAGTGCTTAATGGTAAATCAGAACCAGAAGGGCCATTAGCCGCAGTAACGGAAGACGATGTTGAAAGTGACCCTTTGTATGACCAGGCTGTACGGATAGTGACAGAAACAAGACGGGCATCAATTTCTGGTATTCAGCGTCGCCTGAAAATAGGCTACAACCGCGCCGCCAGAATGATTGAGGCAATGGAGCACGTTGGTCTGGTCAGCGAACTGGGTTCAAACGGCATGCGCGAAGTACTTGCGCCGCCTCCACCACAGGATTAAGCTAGGGTTTTAGCCATTCGCTTAACTTAATTCATAACGGAACCCGCATGACTTTTACAACACACCGTGTTGCTTATTTTTTTATTCTTCTTTTTGCTACTTTAAATGCAGTAGCGGTCGAACAAAGCGATATGCCGGCATCTGAAATGGCAACTGCAACTGCCGAAGCTGTCCATTCACCCGCCGATGAAAAACGCCTGTTAAAACGTTTTGCAAATATCAAAACAGTAACCGCCGAGTTCACTCAAAAGCTTTATACTTCTGAATCCAACAAACCCCAGGTGACCTACGGCAAGTTATTAATAGCCGGTGGTGATAAATTCAGGCTTGAATACACCAAACCCTACGAGCAGTTATACATAGCCAATGGTAAAGAATTTTTATTTTATGATGTCGACCTGGAACAAATTACCATTAAACCGCAAACAAAAGAACTGGCAAACACGCCCGCAATGATTTTAAGCAACCCGGCTATTTTTATAAAAAAGTATTTTGTTAAATTAAATAAAGAATCTTATACGGAAGAATATATTCTTACCGCTAAAACTGATACAACCGCCTACAATAAAATATTACTCAGTTTTAAAAATACCCGGCTTAAAACCATGCTCATTGAAGACAGCTTTGGCCAGGAAACCGAGCTGGATTTCACTAAGATTATTTATAACAAAAAAATTCCAGATTCTGTTTTTAACTATACACCGCCAGAAGGGGTTGATGTTATAAGTTCCATACCTAAAAACAAAACCACTGAAAATAAATAATAATGCATGATTTATTTTCGGAACATAATACTCAATTAACCGAATAACAGGCTTTCACATTTTATTGTTAGTCCATTTTTGTAAGCGGCTAAAGTTGTAAGTTTAGTGCCTGAAAGAGGCACTCAAGGTTAAGGCAAGGCCGAGTCCCGTGAACTCGATTTTTTACATTCGCAAAAATCGCGCCCCTGTTGAGAGCGTTATATTTTTTAACCAAACTATCGACGATTAGTCGTAATTGGACTAAAATAGATGCATGAGCACAGAAAATAATATTAATATTCAACAGCTTAGTCAATCTGAACGTATTCTTTTAGCCGAAGAACTATGGGATAGCGTTGCAAAAAATCAGGATGATTTAAAAGTGACCGATGCTCAAAAGAAAATACTGGACGAAAGAATGGCTGCCTATGATGTGGTCTAATGAATCTGGACACCGAAATGGGATAAACTAACCCAAGAAAAGAAGGTGCCAAAAATGACAAAAACAAGACCGAGTTACACAACAGAATTTAAACAAGAAGCAGCGAGTCTAGTACT
>JAJRZT010000013.1 GCA_024275115.1 Gammaproteobacteria bacterium | reverse complement strand
CGTTCAACGCGGGGATCGGGTATGGTATTGAAATGGCTCATGAAATCACTCATTGGGTCAAGCTCCTTGGTGGGTTTGGAGATCTGATCCGTGATTTCGTGTTTAGTTCAATTTATAATGATCTTGCCCTGTAATGTTAGTTGATTACACTTCCTTTCATATCCCAATCAAGTATGATTGATTTTTAGCCACAAATAATATTTGTGAGTATTAATAATTATCACCTTACTACAAACAAGGGAATAATTTCAATAAAAATAAGTGGTGAATAAATGTCCACCCCCGAGATATCTAAAAGTTTAACTAAAATTAATAACTTATGAGCATTTAAAACATCATATTTAATTGCCGCGTTCATAATATACTTGTTGCATAGGTGTTTATATCTAAGCGAATGAAACACATAAAATTAAAAAAGGCTAAAAATTATCCCTTTGATCTGTTTATCAATATAAAATAGCGCTCATACCTTTAATATTCAGGACTCCATTATTTCCACTCAAAATACAAAATCCGTTTATGTCGGCGTTTCCGGTGGCGTCGATTCGTCTGTTGCCTTGTTATTGCTAAAACAACAGCAGTACCAGTTGCATGGCGTGTTTATGAAAAACTGGGAAGCCGATGACACCGATGAATACTGTGCGGCCGCTGCCGACTTGGCCGACGCCGAATCAGTTTGTGCGCAACTGGCTATTCCTTTAACCAGTGTTAATTTTTCAGATCAATACTGGGATCGTGTATTTGAATACTTTCTGGCGGAATATAAAGCCGGTCGCACTCCTAACCCCGATGTGTTGTGCAACAAAGAAATAAAATTTAAAGCCTTTTTAGATTACGCCATTGAGCAAGGTGCCGACTATGTTGCCATGGGCCATTACGCGCGCATCCGTAAGCAAGAAGGTAAATTCCAGTTATTAAAAGCCAAAGACAACAATAAAGACCAGAGTTATTTTTTACATTTATTAAATCAGCATCAACTATCAAAAAGTTTATTCCCGCTGGGCGAATTACCTAAAACCGAAGTGCGTAAGATTGCCGCAAAAAATAATTTTATTACCCAAAATAAAAAAGACAGTGCCGGCATTTGTTTTATCGGCGAGCGGCGTTTTAAAGACTTTTTGCAACAGTTTATTCCGGCGCAACGTGGTGTGATGCAAACCCCTGATGGGGAAGAAATTGGTCATCATGATGGTTTAATGTATTACACCATCGGCCAGCGCAAGGGTTTACACATTGGCGGCCAGCAACAAGGCGATGGCAGCCCATGGTATGTGGCAGATAAACTTGTCGATAAAAATATTTTAATCGTCGTGCAAGGCAGCGATAACCCATTGCTGTACAAAAAAAGTTTAACGGCGATTAAACTGCACTGGATTTCCGGCCAGGCACCTGCCACGCCGTATACTTGCAAAGCTAAAATACGTTATCGGCAAGCCGATGAAGCTTGTACCATTACCCATATAAACAACAACCAATGCAAGATGGAATTTGAAAACCCGCAATGGGCGATCACGCCAGGGCAATCCGTGGTATTTTATGACGGTGACATTTGTCTCGGTGGAGGAATTATCGATAAATGAGTAATCTGCATGACCAAACCATTGCCCTAGCGGGCTTTTATCAGGCAATACAAGCCATTGATGAATTAGCGCGAACCGGTAACACGCCACAGCATGATGTGCAAACCTGTATTGAGAGCCTGTTTATCTTCGATACACCCACAACCGAAGCGATTTACGGCGGCATAGTGGCCTTAAAAAGCGGTTTTAACGGGTTAATCAAGCAATTAAACGGCGATACTTATTTAAACGACCCATCGAATCAAACAGACAAGAATAGCCAAAAAATGAATATTTATCTGGCTCAGTATGTGATTGGTGTGATGCATTTACAGAAAAAACTCGTAAAACAACCGAGCATACTGGATACCGTTACTAGCCGTTTAGAAGTCGCCAAACGCCAGGCCGAACTGTTTTCGTCCACCACACACGAAAATGTCCTGGCCAATATTGCGGATATTTATTCCGAAAATATTAGCCCATTAGCTGCTAAAATAATGGTTCAGGGTGAGCAAAACCATTTGGCAAATACGCTCACGGTGAATAAAATTCGCAGCTTATTGCTTGCGGCAGTGCGCGCGGCCATATTATGGAGCCAGCTCGGTGGTCGGCGTTGGCATATATTGTTCAAACGGAAGAAAATTTTACAAATGGCCAATACCATTTTAAACGAAGAAATACCTAAGAAATTAAATTAACTTTTATTGGTAACTAATTATTTTTATTGTAATTTTGCGCTTAAGTTAAAGTGCATTATAAAGGAGAATTCATGGGCAACACAGCAAAATCAACCCTTTCGGTTAATGGTAACGACTACGAGATTTACCGCCTGGATAGCGTCAAGGGTGCCGAAGATCTCCCCTTTTCACTTAAAATATTGCTCGAAAACCTGCTTCGTCACCACGATGGTGTCAACGTTACCGATGAAGACATTCAGGCCATGGCCAACTGGGATCCGAAAGCCACCCCGGCTACTGAAATCGCTTTTACACCTGCTCGCGTATTAATGCAAGATTTTACCGGCGTGCCTGCGGTCGTTGATTTAGCTGCCATGCGTGAAGCGATGAAAACACTCGGCGGTGACCCCGATAAAATTAACCCACTGCAACCAGCGGAGCTGGTGATTGACCACTCAGTACAAATTGACTCCTTTGGTAACAAAGATGCCGTGGCAATAAATTCAGAAATGGAATACCAGCGCAATGAAGAACGTTACAGCTTTTTAAAGTGGGGGCAGTCTGCCTTTTCTAACTTTAAGGTGGTGCCACCTGATATGGGCATCGTGCACCAGATTAACCTTGAATACCTTGCTCGCGTGGTATTTGATGCTGAAAATAACGGTGTGCGTCAGGCTTACCCGGATACACTCGTCGGTACTGATTCGCATACCACGATGATTAACGGCGTGGGCGTACTCGGCTGGGGTGTGGGTGGTATTGAAGCGGAAGCCGCCATGCTCGGGCAACCGGTTTCCATGCTTATTCCACAAGTGGTGGGTTTTAATTTAACCGGGCAACTGCCAGAGGGCGCAACCGCAACCGATCTTGTCTTAAAAATTGTACAATTACTCCGTGAACACAGCGTGGTGGGGAAATTTGTTGAATTTTACGGTGAAGGTTTAGACCATCTCTCCCTTGCCGACCGTGCCACCATTGCCAATATGGCGCCAGAGTACGGCGCAACCTGCGGTATTTTCCCAATTGATAACGAAACACTGAATTATTTGCGTTTATCTGGCCGTTCAGAAGAACAAATTGCACTGACCGAAGCGTATATGCGAGAGCAAGGTATGTTCCGTGACAGCAACAACGTCACTCAACGTTTTAGCAGCACGGTGGAATTTAATATTTCCACTACCGAGCCGGCGCTTTCCGGCCCTAAACGCCCACAGGATCGTATTCCGCTAACGCAATCAAAACCCATGTTCCAGGATGCGCTAAAGGCAATGAAGGAAGAACGCAGCCTCACAAGCAAGGCCGTCAATACAACAATAAATGGCGAAGAGGTTACACTGGATGACGGTGCGGTTGTTATTGCATCCATCACTTCTTGTACCAACACATCGAACCCCAGCGTGATGTTAGCCGCCGGCTTAGTGGCTCAAAAAGCCTCTGCTTTAGGCTTAAAAGTGAAGCCCTGGGTTAAAACATCACTCGCGCCGGGCTCCCGTGTTGTCACCGAATACTTTAATCAGGCAGGATTAATGGGCTCAATGGAAAACCTCGGTTTTCATGTGATTGGTTATGGCTGTGCAACCTGTATTGGTAACTCCGGCCCACTGCCGGTGCCGGTTTCAAAAGCCATAACAGAAGGTGATTTATCAGCTTGTGCCGTTTTATCCGGTAATCGTAACTTTGAAGGCCGCGTGCATGCCGAAGTGCGTATGAACTACCTTGCATCCCCCCCTCTCGTTGTGGCCTACGCTATCGCCGGTACCATGAATATTGATATTTACAACGAAAGTTTAGGAAAAGATACTGAGGGCAACGATATTTTCTTAAAAGACATCTGGCCAACACATCAGGAAGTTCAAGCAGTAGTCACCAAAAGTGTGACCCGTGATGACTTTACTCAAAGCTATGATGAAGTCTACAAAGGCGACCAACAATGGATTGACCTTAAAGCCCCCATAGGCCAGTTGTTTGACTGGAAAGACGATTCCACTTATATCAAAAATCCGCCTTATTTCGATGGCATCACTATGCAACCGGACACGGTTAGCGATATTCAAAATGCACGTGTGCTTGCCATGCTCGGCGACTCAGTGACAACCGACCACATCTCACCTGCCGGTGCGATTAAAGCCGACAGCCCTGCCGGCATTTATTTAAAAGCCAAAGGCGTTGCCGATACAGACTTTAACTCACTCGGTTCACGCCGAGGCAACCACGAAGTAATGATGCGTGGTACCTTTGCCAATATCCGGCTGCGTAATTTATTAGCCCCCGGTACCGAAGGGGGTATTACTCAGCACCAACCCGGCGGCAAGCAAATGAGTATTTTTGATGCGGCCATGCAATACAAAGAGGAAGGCACGCCGCTTATTATATTAGCGGGCAAAGAATACGGCTCTGGCTCCTCACGCGACTGGGCAGCAAAAGGCCCGCGTTTGCTCGGTATACAAGCCGTAATAGCCGAAAGCTACGAGCGTATTCACCGTACTAATCTGGTTTGCATGGGCATTTTGCCATTACAGTATAATGACGGTGATACAGCAGCCAGCTTAAATCTGACTGGCAAAGAAAGCATTTCAATCAATGGTTTAGGTGATGGTTCTAATAAAACAGTCGAAGTCGTTGCAACAGCAGAAAATGGTGATGTCGTTATATTTAATGCCAAAGTAAGAATTGACACGCCGCAGGAAATTGAATATTACCGTCATGGTGGTATTTTGCATTATGTATTGCGGCAGTTAGCCTCGTAATACCGACAAAGAGGCGATGCCGTTTGGGGAACCAACGGCATCGCTTCCTTTTTTTGTACTGGTTCTCAGTTACAAAAGCCAACCAAATTTATCTCAAAAAAATTCTAAAGTTCTCCACAAGAATAGCCGATACTTTTCTTACGCTAGATTGTTTCTAAAAGACCGGATGCAATCGTATTTAGTCACCCTACACTAGAGGAAAATTATTGTGAGTAATAAAGTCGATCACAGCACTGTTGGCACACATTTGGGTAAACCTATTTACAAAAATATCGAGTCTGACGGTAATGTCTTTCAATATGATCGTGTCGCTGAATGTGATAATGATGGTTGCCCGCTGGATCAGCTTAGCAAAGATGAAGTTATGCTAAAAACCGGGTTAATTTACAAACTCACTGGTTAAATGAATAATGTTGTTTGCATTCAGTTGCAAACAGACCTAAACCAAATCGAGTGTTTGTTATTGTTATAATACGGATTAACTTATCTGAAGATTCCGTACTGGCATGCCTTACATGCACTTTGCTGAAAATATCAACAAGTAATTTCTGCACTGTACCTGCTCCCTATTTAGTGTAAAATACACCATTAAATAATACTAAAAGTGGAGTTTTTTCATGGACTTAAGTCCTTTAACCGCCGTTTCCCCTGTCGATGGGCGCTACGCCTCTAAAACCCAGGTTCTGCGACCCTACTTTAGCGAGTACGGACTCATTTATCACCGCGTTTTAGTGGAAGTTCGTTGGCTGCAATTTCTGGCAAATAAAACGGACATCAAAGAAGTCGCGTCCTTTTCCGACGCAGCCAATACATTTTTAGATAGCATTGTTAGCAACTTTAATGCTGACGACGCGCAACGTGTTAAAGATATTGAAAGTACTACTAATCACGATGTAAAAGCCGTTGAATATTTTTTAAAAGAAAAAATTAAAGAGCAGCCCGAAATTGAAGCGGTGAGTGAATTTATTCATTTTGCCTGCACATCTGAAGATATTAACAACCTTTCCCATGCGCTGATGCTATCAACGGCACGTGATAATGTTTTACTCCCTGAAATGGATGCCATTATTAATCGCCTACGCGATTTTGCGCATGACTATGCTGAAATACCGATGTTGTCACATACACATG
This sequence comes from Gammaproteobacteria bacterium, assembly GCA_024275115.1. GTDB lineage: Bacteria > Pseudomonadota > Gammaproteobacteria > UBA6429 > Thiohalophilaceae > SZUA-37. The sequence continues at coordinate 16,854 of JAJRZT010000013.1, read as the reverse complement.
GTCAGCCGGCATCGCCAACAACCATTGGCAAAGAATTTGCCAATATTGTTGCCCGCCTTGTTCGCCAACGTGAACAAGTGGCGAATGTCGTTATGCTTGGGAAAATTAATGGCGCGGTTGGCAATTACAATGCCCATGTCTCCGCTTACCCCGAACTCGACTGGCCTGCGCTCGCCGAACAGTTTATTACCGAGAGCTTAGGCCTAAGCTTTAACCCTTACACGATACAAATTGAACCACACGATTACATTGCCGAATACTTTGATGCCCTGTCACGTTACAACACCATTATTTTAGATATGGATCGCGACATCTGGACTTATATTTCAATGGGATTTTTTAAGCAAAAAGTGATAAAAGGTGAAGTAGGCTCATCAACCATGCCGCATAAAGTGAACCCCATCGACTTTGAGAACTCCGAAGGCAATATCGGTATTGCAAATGCAATCTTTAACCACCTGTCCGGTAAACTCACCGTTTCCCGTATGCAACGCGACTTAACCGACTCTACTGTATTGCGTAATTTAGGCGTGGGCTTAGCGCATTGTTTAATTGCCTATTCATCAACCATGCGTGGCTTAAACAAATTGGAAGTCAATGAAGCCAAACTGGCGGACGTATTAAACAACAACTGGGAAGTACTTGCCGAACCCATCCAAACAGTAATGCGCCGTTACGGCATCGAAAACCCCTACGAGAAATTAAAAGACTTAACCCGAGGCAGTAAAATATCCGCCGAAACATTAAGTGCTTTTATTGCCAATTTAGATATGCCTGATGATGCGAAAAAAGCGCTCAGCAAATTAACGCCAGCAAATTATATTGGTTTGGCTGTACAGTTAGCTAAAAATATATAAACTTATTAACCACAACGGACACGAAGAGCACAACGAAAAAATAAAATTGTAAATACATACAACCCCACTGCTGCCCCTTAACTTATCATTCCTGCGCAGGCGAGAACCCAGAGTTAACGAGACAGCAATGATTCAAACTGTTCATTTCAAGTAGCGTATAGAACAGATTTAATTGGCTATTGTACTCGTTGTGTTCGTCGTGGTTAAATTTATTTTTCATGTCATCCAGGATAGCCGCCTCACTAATGAGCAATAAAGCAACTAGCACTGAAGTTATTTTAAGCTCTGCAGCCGAGCACCACCAGCACACGCTGGCATTAATCCAGTCAGCAAGCCGAAATATATTTATTCATTGTCACGATTTAACACCGCGCATATACAGCCACCCTGATATTGCGTCTGCCCTTACACAATTTGTCATCGCAAACAGTGCGCAGCGTTACGTTAGAATAGCGGTGAGTGACACCAATGCAATTATAAGCTGCGATCATAAAATACTCGACACCTGTCGGCGCTTATCCAGCAATATTACAATACATAAAATATCAAAGGAACATGAACAACACACCGAATCCTTTATGCTTGTCGATGACAAGCTCTTTATACTCCGGCGCGACTACAGTAGTTTCGACGGCAGCCTTATCAACGACCCCAAACAGACAAAAGAACTGCTAAACTTATTCAATGAAATCTGGTCTCATAGCCAGACCGACTCTAATTTAAACCGTCTTTATATATAATTTAAAGTTAACAAATATGCCAACACGTTATTTCAAACAAATCATTACCGCATTTTTATTGTTCAGCAGTCTGATAAGCCTGTCTAGTGCCTATGAACTGGAAATCATTAATCTTAACCACCGCCCCGCCAGTGACATTATTCCCATTATAAAACCATTGCTCGCTAAAGGCGGCACTCTCAGCGGTGAACAGTATGTGCTGTTTATTAATACTTCCGCAAAAAATTTACAACAGTTGAGGCCGGTTATCGCTATGCTGGATGCCGATTTACGGCAGTTAAAAATGACAATCATGCAGGAATCGGAAGCCACCATGAAGCAGCATGGTTTTAAAATAAGCGGTGTGCTACCGAAAAAAACAACCGCGAAAGCCTATTCAACCCGGCGTGCGGAAAATAATCTGCGGCAGCAACAGATCCAGGTTACAGAAGGTCAATGGGCCAGTATTCAAACGGGCATTTCCGTTCCTTCTATATCGAGGTCAAAAAATGCAAATGGTACGATTACCGAGTCTATTCAATATCAAACCATTGTTACCCGTTTAAAAATTCAACCCCAAATTATTGGCGATAAAGTTAACCTGAAAATTGAATCGTCCATTGGCGATAAAGTAACGTCTAAAACACAGCGCTTAAATACAACGGTGCGTGGCAAACTAAATGAATGGATAGCCCTTGGCGGCATTCGCAGTGCCGTTGAAAATAGTAGCAGTGGCTTTGTTTTTTCGACCCAACGCAATGCAAGCTCGATGAAACAAATCTTTATTAAAATAAGTATAACAAAGTATCAGGACTAAACTTAAGTGGCTAAACAACAGGCAATTCATTACACAATAAAACCAACCCACCCCGAAGCACACTTATTTACGATTACTTGCCACATTAACAAGCCTGACCCACAAGGCCAGCAATTCCAGTTACCGAACTGGATCCCCGGCAGTTATATGATCCGGGACTTCGCCAAAAATATTATTAGCTTTAAAGCTGCTGATAGCGCAGGCAATAAACTCGACCATAAAAAATTAAATAAATCATGCTGGCAAGTTCAGGCCTGTGATTCTGGCATAACAATCCAGTATGAAATTTACGCATGGAATTTATCGGTACGAAGTGCTCACATGGATACTACGCATGGCTTCTTTAATGGCACCAGTGTCTTTCTTGCGGTTAATGGACAGGAAGATTCGGCTTGTAGTGTCGACATACAAAAACCAGACGGCGAAGATTTTAAAACATGGCGCGTTGCCACCAGTCTAAAGCCGTTGGAATCCACTCAATATTCATTTGGCTTCTATCAAGCTAAAAATTATGATGACTTAATTGACCACCCGGTTGAAATGGGTATCTTTGATGTCGGCACATTTTATATTAACGGTATTCAGCATGACATTGTGTTAACCGGCAAGCACCGTGCAGACATCCCTAAACTTTGCGAAGACTTAAAAATAATTTGCCAAACCCATGCCGACTTCTTTGGTGAACTACCGGACATTAAGCATTACCTTTTTCTAACCATGGTGGTTGGTGAAGGTTATGGTGGCTTAGAGCATCGTTCATCAACCAGCTTATTATGCAGTCGAACTGATCTACCGCTGGCAGGGCAAGCACAAACATCAGAATACAGAAATTTTCTTGGCCTTTGCAGCCACGAATACTTCCACACATGGAATGTTAAGCGTATAAAACCAGAAGCATACCTGCCCTACGACTTAAGTCAGGAAGTTTATACCGAACAACTTTGGGCTTTCGAAGGTATTACATCCTATTACGATGAACTTGCACTGGTTCGCAGCAAAATAATAAGCGAAGAACACTATCTTGAAATGTTAGGCAAAAATATTACCCGAGTAATGCGCGGTAATGGCCGCACCAAACAAAGCGTCGCCGAGTCCAGCTTTGATACCTGGACACGTTTTTACAAACAGGATGAAAGCGCACCGAATAATATCGTCAGTTATTACGCCAAAGGGGCACTAATAGCACTTGGGCTGGACTTTACTATTCGAAAAGCAACCAACAATAAAAAATCACTTGATGATGTGATGCAAAGTCTTTGGAACCAATATGGTAAAAAAGGCATTGGTGTACCCGAAAAAACAATCGAAACCATTGCGGCAGATATTGCAGGAGAAGACTTAAGTAATTTCTTCGGTAAATTCCTGTACGGCACTCAAGACTTACCACTTGCTGACTATTTTAATTCTGTCGGCATCGCATTAAACAGTTATATTAGCGACTCTGTAGATAATACCGGTGGCGTGAAAAACAAACTCGAAAAAGAAGATATAAAAACAACATCCGTTGGCGCACGCGTTATTCATAACCCACTCGGCGCAAAGCTTTCCCATATATTTGATGATAGTAATGCACAAAAAGCAGGCTTATCAGCAGGCGACATTGCGATAGCAGTTGATAACATACAGGTTACAAAATCTAACTTTGAAAAATTACTGCAATCTTACCCTCCCAACAGCAAAATTCCAGTGCATGCCTTTAGGCGTGATGAACTTATGTTATTTTCTTTGCAAATGACACCTGCAAAAGAAAACACCTTTTATCTGGAAGTGGTCGACAGCCAGAGCGAGCTAAGCATCAACAACAGAAAACAATGGCTAAAAGCAATCTAAATACCTGCTTAATCAGGCTAATATATCTTCACAAGCAAACACGTTATTCTACAACAACAAAATAACCGTAAAACATTTAACCGTTCAATATAGCCTTTAACTTGCCTTTTCTATCTAATTTCGCAAGCTCATCAAAACCACCTACATGTTCATCACCAATAAAAATTTGGGGAACCGTATTACGCCTGGAACGCTGCAGCATTTCTTTTATTTTACGCTTATTGCCTTCTATGTAAATTTTTTCGACCTTCGCACCTTTTTTTACTAGTAAGTTTTCAGCTTTATGGCAATATTGGCAAGTTTTGGTGCAATACATAACAACTTTATTCATTATAAACCTATTTTAACTCTCAATATAACTGACACTGGTAATATCCAGTCCATCAACATGATCATTCAACCAACGATGGATAAGATTCTTTGTCATTCTCTGTGCCGTAACAGCGTCAGCATAATGTTTAATGGAAGTAGTAATGATACTAACATGCGCATGATCCGGTGTGTAATGTGCCACAAGATCATGGCGTGCATTTTTCTTATGCGGCCGAACTGTTGGCATTTTAAATGCGTGTATCTGAATATTTTCAAACTGAACTGTCGAGAATGCAGGACGCAACCGGCGTGTTATTTCTTCGCGAACAAGGTTGCTCACCAGCCAGGCTATGTTCTCAACTGCATTGATTAAATCTTTATCCATTGCATTTTGTTGTTTTAAAAATTCAATCGCCGGGTAATAACCTAAATGCTGCTCTTCTTCATAAACGATAGCTTGTTCTGCAATTTCTTCTCCAACCACATAAGGTGAGGCGGGTAAGTGCTTTTCTAAATCCTGCTGCGATATTTTCAAATCCAGCGTTGCGGCAACACGGCAAAATTTCACAAAAATATCCTGTTAATCAATAAGCTTTGCAACATAATCGGCTAACGGATCAAAAACTGGTGCCAGTTTTTTACGCATCACCGTTCCCATTGCATCGCTACGCGCAAAAATAGGGTTCACTAAATGAATATCCAGTTGCGTCAAAACAAGCATTGATTCTAACAAATCGGTTGCATCCGGTAATACAGCAATAATTTCATTTATAGCTTTAGTATAGTCGCATTTTTCAACGGCAATATATTCTTTGGCTTTTTCAGGTAAAGTTTCAAATACGTTACTTGGAACAAAATCAGCGGGTTTTATCGCTGCAAAATAATCGGCTATCGCAACCAGTAATTCAATGGCCACATCCTGGTTAGCCGGTTTTTTTAAAACAGTCAGCCCCGTTGTAAAAAAGGCTTGCCCCTGTGGGCTTAAACAACGCAATAACTGTTTAGCAAAGGGGTTGTGAGCCATGTCTGCTAATAGCTCACTGTAACCGGCATAAGCGGGGTGTGCCGCCGTCTGCAAGGGCAAATCATCTGGCACGGCACGCATAAACCCGGCCAAAAAGGCGTTTTTACGCTGGCCTCTTTTCCACAAGCTCGCTTTTGTTTCTTCTGAAATCAGGTTCGGTTTTAATACCAGACGAACAGAGTCAAGCATTGCTTTGGGTTCTTCTTCAAAAGGTAAAAACTCCACCAGAAACTCAGCCAGTATTTTCCCCATTGCACCATTAGCCACTAAATCACGTTCCAGCATACAACGCGCATTGGCCGATGATTGCATGACCCACCAGGCACGCCGTGCCAATTCATCCGTTAAACTTTCAGCATGCACCACCGCAATAACAGCCTCGGCTTCACCCAGTTGTAATAGGCGCTCTAAGCTATCGTGTTTAGCCTGTCCCATTCGTGTCCAGCGACGCAAATAAATAGGGTAACCACCCGGTGAACCCAACACCTGGGTTGAAATAAATTCTTTGACCTGTTTAATGTATTGCTCATCACGACAATTCGGGTTCAGCACCACTTTAGCTTCTCCCCGTTCAGACAAACCATAAACAATCATTTTTGATTCATCAACACGTATCGCCTGTAGTTGCTGGGTTAGCAACACATTCATTCTTAAACTGTCTTCTGCTGATAATTCCATCTTGTTATTTTATTGCCTTATAACATTATTTTTTAACCACAACGGACACGAAGAACACGACGTAAAGAAATGAAAATTAACATCGGTCATTGCGAGTGTTAGCGAAGCAATCTTTTGGCATAGAAGCACGCATCATTAAGATTGCTTCGCTAACGCTCGCAATGACAATATTTCATCATGTGCTTTCTTCGTGTCCGTTGTGGTTAAAAAATTTAATTTAATTGTACCCTATTCCCAAACGGTACTTTCTTTTTACCTTTAACTAACCATATCACTGGAAAGTGGGGTTCATAATCAGGGAAGTCCCCTTCTGCATCGGTAAAATACACCAGCAAGTCCGGCAACATATCCTGTTGTTCTGCCCATTCAAATACCGGTTTAAAGCTGGTACCTCCGCCGCCGGTTATTTTTTCGGGGACTTTAAATTCATCCCATGCTTCATATCGCCAGGGGCCTTCTGCATTTAAACTGGAGTCGCAGGTGTGTAAGGTGATTTGTGCACGCATTAAGCTTTTAATGGCATCTATTTCTGAGACAAACTCGCTGATTTCTGAGTTAGCAATTGAACCACTGGTATCCAGTGCAACGACAATATTAATTTGCGCACTGCGTAAACTGGGAAAGATAGCAGGCTCACCACGCCGTGAATTTGGCCGGGCGTAACTGTAGTCATCACGTGCAATGGAAGTCATATACTGTGCGAGCAAATTTCGCCACGGTAACTCGGGTTGCAGCAGAAAATCGATCATCCTTGCCATGTCATCACCAAGCTTACCGGCTTGCATGGCCGACTGGGCTGCGCCGGCCATCCGTTGTTTCCACTGTACGTTTAAGTTTTCACGCTCATCGTGATTAAGTGGCTTAGGCTGGGCTGCACCACGATCACTTTCCTGTTTTGTTTCTAAATTGTCCTGGTGTTGATTGGCTTGTTCGTTTTGCAGCGGCGGTGCTTTTTCTGAATCTTTAGCTCCGCTATCGCTATCCCCCTGATTTTTCTTTTTCTGCGAATCAGATTGTTGCGAACTTTGTTGCTCGCCTTCGCCTTTTTCATCCGGCTTGTTGTTAAAGGGATCTTTGGGTGGGCACTCACCTTCTCTGGATTTATCAGGAGCTGATTTCGGTTTCTCTTTGGGAACTTCCTTTATCAGATCATCATCATTGCCTTGTGGATCATCACCGGATTCATCCGAATCGTCATAAACATGTTGGTCTTGTGTTTCTTTATTATCGTTATCCGCTAACAATGGATAAATTTCTTCTGCCGTCATGCCTTCATAGGCTTTAAGATACAACGATTCAGGCGGCGGTGTTAAACCATCTTTCATTAACATCGGGTTAATAGCAAAGTCGCAGGCTAAATCCCAACGATGTTTAATGCGATGTACACGACGCGCGAAGTGAGACAAAGCACAGTGCAATGCTTCATGCGCCAAGATAAATTGTGTTTGCTCAAGGCTTAATGAATTGATGTATTTTTCATTATAGTAAAAACTTTTGGCATCGGTAGCAGTGCGTTTACACCACTCAGGGTCTGCCTTAATCATCGGTAAACGTAAAACAAGCGCACCTAAAAAAGGCTTGTCGATAATTAACTTTGTGCGCGCGGCACTGAGCTTTAGTTCAATATCCGTTAGCGCTTCATTATCCATCAGTACTCAAACGCTATTGGTAAAGCATAATATCGGCCACTTTATTTGACCACTGCGCAAATTGTGGGACAGAAAAAATATCCTGACCAATTGCACGATGCATATCTGACACCAGCATCACCCCCATTTCTTTTTGTGAAAACACGCTGGCGTAGTCTAAAATATTACCAAAGGTGGTTTCGGCACTGTCACTGCCCTTGGCACGTATTGCTCGCCCGACTAACGATGAAGCAACCGCGTACTGTAAATCAATTTCTGTTGGGGCGGCCACTTCTTCGCCTCTAATGATCGCGTCAATGTCCGGCAATTGGTCCAGATTCGATATAAAAGCATTAAGTTCAATACCCGCTGCCGGCCCTACGCAAGCCTGAAAACTGCCTAAACGTAAATCTGGATTGTGCTCGAACTTTTGCAAGGCACGATGAGCAAACTCCCACGAACGTGGTGATGGGAATGCAACAGGGTTGTGTGCTGGATCAAAGTCAAATAACAACTCGGGGCGAAAACGCACAAAAGCAATCACACGATCATCAATATTATTTTGATACGCCCACGCAACCCAGTCATCTAAATGAATTTCAAAATCAAAGTGAGAGAAGCGATTGGCTAACGGTGCAGGCATTGTGTAAGTCACACCACGATCACCTTGTCGGTTACCCGCCGCAAAAATCGCCCAGCCTTCGGGCACTTCATACTGGCCAAGTTTACGATCTAAAATAAGTTGATAGGCAGCAGCCGACACACTGGGCGGTGCGGAAGTAATTTCATCTAAAAATAATATTCCTGATGTCCCGTGGCGTTCTTTGTTTGGCAACATCGCAGGCACAGCCCATTCAACGGACTCACCATTGCGAAAAGGAATACCACGTAAGTCACTGGGTTCCATTTGTGATAAGCGTATATCGATTAAAGGGATGTCATGCTTCACTGCTACTTGTGCAATAATTTGTGACTTCCCCACACCCGGCGCACCCCAAATCATCACGGGTGTATGATGCCCATGCTCGGTACTTAAGAACTCCTTATCAAGTACGCTCATTAAATGGGCTGGACGCATTTTTCTTTCTCCGAGATTTTTTAAATATTCATTATTTCTATGTAATAGCTTTTCACGATAACGAGAAGCTATTCAAGTTCCATGTCAGTAAAACCAGCCAGGTCATACCATTTTTTTGCTTCTGCTAAATCTTTTTCGACACCGTTACCTTCATGGTACATCATTGCCAGAGTTGTTTGTGAACCTACCAACCCCTGCTCGGCTGCTTTTTTAAACCATACAATTGCGGCATTAATATCTTTGTCAACACACTCGCCCTCCATGTACATAAAGCCAAGCCCGTGCTCGGCAATGGCAAAGCCACTCTCGGCTGCCGCTTTCATCCATTTAAGTGCAGCAACATCATTTTGTGCGCAACCTAAACCATTCTGATACATAATCGCCATACGATGCTGTGCTTCAGCGTTGCCATTTTCAGCAAAGGGGCTCAACATACCCATCGCCGTTGCAAAGTGTTTACCTTCAAAAGCCGACATGGCACTGGCATAATCTACTAATTGTTCATCGGTCATTTCCATCGTTTTATCTCTCAATCTTTGTATAATGTTATCTTTTCAGAATTTAAACAGACACTTACTTCTAAGCGCACTAAAGGTGTAGTATATCCTGAAATACTTATCTAACGCATCTATTCAAGGTATTTTACTCAAGTATTAATATTAGGTGCTAATTATATCCCTCTATAGGGATATTCAGACTTCCACTATCACTCGGTATACTTTTAAACCAGTATAAATACCCATATTATTATAGGTTATTAGCTTTTATGAACAATGAATCTGCAGCAGCAATGAAGGCCTGTATTGGCAAAGTAGCCACGGGCCCGGAATACAGTAAAGACCTGAACTTTGAGGAGGCCTATACTGCGATGCAATATATCCTCGATAAAGACGCTGATCCGGTACAAGCTGCTGTGTTCCTCATTGCTTTACGCATGAAACGCGAGACAATGGATGAAAATAAGGGGATTTTAAAGGCCATTATCGATGGCGCAAATATCGTAACAGCCGACGTTGACGAGCTGGTTGATGTTGCCGACCCCTATAATGGCCATAACCGTAGCTTACCTGTTTGCGCATTCATACCACCTGTTTTAGCCGCTTGTGGCCTACCGGCTGTGTCACATGGGCTGGAAAGCATTAACCCTAAATATGGGATTACCACGCATAAAGTACTCGCTGCTGCGGGGCTTAAGGTTAATTTATCGTCCGCAGAAGCTGCCACGCAGATTGAAAATCCCGACATCGGCTGGGCTTATATCGACCAACAAGCCTACGCGCCTGATTTATACAATTTAAAAGATTTAAGAGAGCGTATTATTAAACGCCAGGTGTTGACCACCGTTGAAGTACTGATTGGCCCAGTACGCGCAAAAAAGCATACTCATTTACTAACCGGTTACGTGCATAAGGCCTACCCACCTGTTTATGCTGAGCTCGCTCGCTTTGTCGGCTTTGACTCCGGCATGATTGTACGTGGCGTTGAAGGTGGTGTAATACCCTCTCTGCAGCAATCGCATAAGGTCTTTGGCTTCACCGATAATGGCGAAGAAAGCCCGCAAACGTTCGACCCGACTAGTATCGGCATCGAACAAAATACCCGTGCGGTTCCCATTCCAGAATCCATACCCGAGGGTAAGGATGGTAAATGCAAAGAATTTGATGTGGATGCTGCCGCTGCAGCAACAGCAGAAGCAGGCATTGCTGCACTGAAAGGAAATAAAGGCACTCCTTACGACAGTCTGGTATACTCCTGCGCCATTGTTTTAGCTCATACCAGTAAAACCAAAACTGGCCGAGCCGAAACCTTATCTGCTGCGGCAGATAAGGTACGAAAAATCTTGGATTCGGGTGAAGCCTATACACGCTTCGCTGGAATCAAGTAAGACTATAGTTTAACTTTTTTTGATAATCAGCTGATTTAACAGGAGAAATTCATGAATCAAGAGTATTATGATGCCGTTACTAAAATGGAAAAAATGGGTGTAAACCCTGAATATATTCAAGGATGGCAAGGTGGATATGTATTAAACCCAGAACGTGAAGAGCAACGTGTCAACGAAGCTTATAGCGCGGGCTATGAAGATGGTAAAGCAAAAACCCAGGATAACTTTGGTAATTGGACCAAATAAAGTCCTGTTTGTTTTAGCATGACAAGAAAGCGGATACAGGGCCCTGTATCCGCTTTCTTTACACCTGAAAGATCAACAGCCCCTAGTGCCCGGTGCCCGTTTTTTTTACGGCCAGTTATAATGTTTTCCCTCAATCTGGCGCTACAAGCTCATACCCGACAAAGGCATCAGTGAGCTGATTTTCGAAGTTCTTTAAGTTCCTTGTTCGCTTGTTCTAGCGCAAGTCGCCCCACCGCTACATCAGTCACGTCATAAACAATCATCCCGATATGATCAACCGTGCCATCGGCCGAACTTAACGGTAAAAAGGTAATATTCTGATACATAAAATCGGCCGTGCCGGTAATCGGCCGGTAATTTTTAAATTTAAACAAATAAGGCCGCTGTTCCCATGTGGTAAACGCACTGTTGTTCAACTGAAAAACTGAACGCGTTTTATTTCTTAGCCAGCTTTCGGGTAAATCATTAAAACGATCAAATAAATTCGTACCAATCACATGCTCTCCACGGATACCACTGTGGTTGGTCATAAAATCATTCCAGACTTTTATCGTGAAATCTTCATCCAGCACAATTAAACCCACATCAATAGCGCGCAACATGCCTAGTAAGCGCTGTATATCTTTTACATCAATTTCACTCATGCTGTTTATTCCACGGCTTAATCAATTAAGTAAGAAACAAGTTCATCTAAAGGTTCAATTGAATCTTCGGTAAACAGCAAGAGCAAATCACAACTGATGTTTTTATCTTCAATTTTATAACCCATTTCAATGGTCAATGTTTTTTTCCAGCGACTCGCATTTTGGCCGAGTAATTCATCCACTTTAACATGCCGCCCAATCACTAGCGGATGCCCCTGGCTAAAACTAATGTCGAGTTGTTCGGCAATTCCTTTTAAACAGGCACCAATTAAAATGTTGGCAATATCCATTAACAGTTCCACCTGCACGGCTTCATCAATGTCACCAACATATTTCATTAAATCGGCAATGTCTTCATAACTGGCCTCGTTAAAAATAAGCAGAGCTTCACCGGCAATACCGGCACCAATGAACCCCTGACAAACACCGGAGACCATATCATTGTCATCCACCTGCTGAATGGCCATGCGCAATTCAGACACCTCAATCACATTCACCAGTGGAATGGGCATTACAACAAACGAATCCAAAAGCTTGGCCAGCAAATCTGCCGCACGCCCCATCGCTACATTGGCAATTTCCTGATAGCCTTCCTGAGTATCTGTTTTGACCGTCTCAGAAACCAGCGTGGTTAATGCTTTTGTTGACTTAGCCGCAACCACTTTTGCATTAAGATCAAAAATAGCGTGGCTTCGAAGGACTTCACTCAACTCTTCTTTTTTTATGGGTTTTTTTACAAACACCAGCGCACCCATTTCTGTCACGCGCTCGACAGCAAGGGGTTGAATATCGCCAGACACCACAATAACGATCACTTCAATATCTTGCTTTATAATCGCTTCTAAAGTTTCATAGCCGTCCATTACCGGCATATTCAAATCCAGAAACATCACTTTGGGTGCATCTTTGAGCAAAACATCAATGGCTTCTTTGCCATCGGCCGCATTCAGCACGTCCACATCCCATTCAGACGGTAAGGCTCGTGTCAGTTGCTTACGCGCAAAGCTGGAGTCATCGGTTATCAGTATTTTAGTCGGCATTGGGTTGCCATTTCCTTATGTTCCAGATTTTGTACTTAGACTAAGTATCGGCATGCAGGCCGTAAATATTTAGAGGAAATTGCGTATTTCGTAAAATTTATAGTACGTGTTGGCATAATCAGCATCTAAACTGTTTTAGGTCGATTTTATTGATGTACATCATCATCTTGCTTGAACTTGAATGATAGTTTCAGTTCGTTTTGCATAACAAGGAACCTCCGATGCCCACTTCCAACACTTATACTTTTAAAAATCTTTTTTTTGAAGCAACCCGGTTATGCAACTATGCCTGCCCCATGTGCATGGCAAGCAGTAACGATGTCAAACTCGTTAAGAAAAGCCGTAAACAGGAGCTTAGCCTAAAGGAAATCGAACAACATATTTTCAAAACAGTCGATAAGATCGGGGTTGAAAAAATAACCTGGAGTGGCGGTGAATTTATACTGCGCAAAGATGCTATCGAACTCGTAAAACTTGCGACAAACTACGGTTACTCCTCGGTAATAACCACCAACGGTTCAAAAATGACGCGAGAAAAATTGCTGGAACTTAAAGAGGCCAGTAACGGCAGCGTGGTCATTGCGGTGGGCATTAATTCTATCGAAGATGAAAATTCCTGGACCCGTGATACCGATTGCGAACAATCCCTTGCCGTATTGGCGCTGTGTAACGAACTTGATATCCGGCAAAATGTGGTCGTCGCCATTGGTCAGCACAATTTAAAAACGATTGAACGCACTTTACAGTGGCTCGATGACCACCATATCCCCTATAATCGTTCACCCTATACAGCGCGGGGCTATGGCCGTGAATATTGGGATGAACTTAAGTTCAGCAAAAAAAATATGCAGGACACCATCCACCCGGCCTTACGCAAACATGCCAACGGTTATATCAGCTATACGCCCTTTTTCCTTTCACCTGAACTTCATGATGAAATATCCAGTGGCATCAGTAATGTGACCGTTCCACAAAATCCATCGATAGGTTGCTGGTGTGGTACCTGGCTGGCCGTTAATGCAGAAGGTGATGTATCACCCTGTGGCATACTGCTGGATGATGTGAATTGTGGCAATGTGCGAGAGAAAACGTTCCAGCAAATCATTGATGACAGTGGAGTATTTCAAAAAATTCTCGACCGAACCCATTTAAAGGGAAAATGTGGCCGCTGTCGTTATCAATTTACCTGTGGCGGTTGTCGCGCAATGGCCTTCTATGAAAGTGGCGATATTATGGCCGAAGATCCAACCTGTTTTTTTGAACCGATGGATAAAACCACGGTAAGTGAACATGAGCCAGAGACCAATAAAATGTTCAAAAAATTTGTTGCGATTTCACGCTTTGCCGACAAAATTAACGAGATGAAAGTGACTGATAAAAAACAGAAACATCGCTAACCAAGTCAAATAAGCCACCTAATATAAAAAGATATAACATTAAGTTTGAATTATAAAATATTGATATTACTCTATAATGTTTTTCATAATTCGCTTTAAATGCCGGTACATTGCAGGCACCTCAATATCCATCATCTGGGAGGTGACCCACTTATTATGTTTCTCACCCATAATCCCCGTAACATACTCACCATAGTAACGTTTCATCGCAAAGCCAGGACCGCCTTCATCACTAAAATCGAACTCGGCATATTCTGCAACTCGGCTGTTGAGTAAATCAATAAACGCTTGTTTGTAGTTACCTGTGCCATAAAGCTCATGGTAATTATCCGCTAAATGCTTGCCACATTTATTGGACAGCTCACCGATAAAGCGCGCACGCTCGTCTTCGTCAAAATATTCTATACTCATACGGTCAGCAAGGTGGATCATAAAAATTAAATTATCGGCCACCAGCTCTAAACGCTGCTTATTACTGTCTGTTTGGTAATCTGCATTTTCGAGGTTTAAAATAGCATCCATCGCTACCTTCCAAAGGTTATACGCAATGACACCCGCTTCTTCTTCAATAGAATGCGACTTGTCTTGCTTATGCCATTTCATTTTTAGTCTAACCACGTGGATACCTCGATAATATATTGCTGTTCTGGTTTTGATTTAAAACGCATGCTACGCTTAGGTTGTATTTTACTTTGTTATGGCTCCCGTTGCCAACCTTGTATGAGGCACTAATGGACGCGACAAGCTCTAAAACATTACATAAGCTGCGTGATATTGTTCAATATAACTGCCATATAGCAGATGCAAATCATGCCGGCAATTACACCCTCTGTATTTACCTTCTAAAAATGCGTGAATACTACCGCTGGGAACAACAACAATCCCCGTCAGTAAAATTAAAAATGGACGATGTAGGCCAATGGCTTCGTCAGCGTGAAGAATTATGGGATAAAATTGAATCTAAGTCATTTCAGCCAATCAATTTAAATAACAAAGACTTTGATCCCTTTGACGCTAGCGCAATTAACGCCGTACTCAACAAACAAGGGCTCGTTTACAGTGCGGGTTTAGGGGCTAAATTAACCCCTCATTTCTTTTTAGCCAAACTCGAATCAGAGGAAACACAAGGTGATTACACCATTTATATTTCGTCAACCGAATACGCTCGCGATCTCGCTTCTCCACCGGCAATGACCTTAGGCAGCAATATATTTATTCGCAAAGAATCCATCAAACGAATGATATGGGAACGTTACGACCAATGGTTATGGAATAAGCCCGACAATGCCATGAAAAAGGCCATCGAATGTTACGACTTTAATCATATCGATACGGCACTCGAAGAAATGACCAATAATGAAATAGAAAACATTATTTTACACGAGATAGGTGAAATACAGGCCGGGATGATTTTAGGAGAACAATGGGAACAACTGATTTTAAACGTGCCCCAAACTCAGGCGGAAATTATGCTAAGAGCCATACGCGATCATTTAGCTGACACCATCACCACCCTGCCCGCTTTATTGCACAATAATAATATGGCTTCTATTCATTTTTACTTTTCAAACCTCACCCATATGCGCAAACATCTTAACCCAAAATTACTTGCCGCCTATAATGAATGGCAATTATCGGGTAATTTTAAACCACTGAAAAACCTAGTTATAACATGCCGTGACCACTGGCTGGCACTCACTAAAAAAATCCTGCAAATACACAACACAAATAAACAACCACAAAAGCAAATAGAAACATTGATTGAAGCCAGCCGTTTGTAAGATAATACACTTTTATCATTACAAATGACGTAGCACAATGCCATCACCTAATAAAAGTAAGCTTAAAACCATTCATGAAGTAAAAGAAAATACTTTTATTTTCGAAAAAGAAAATGCCTTAACTGCGCAACAATGCGAGCATATGATTAAGCAATTTGAATCGCATGAAGACGAACAATACCTGGGGCGTATAGGTCAGCAAGCAACGGAAGACACCAGTATTAAAAAATCAACGGATATGGTCGTAAGCGGCAAACCGCATTTTAAAGACATCGACACTGCGTTATTTAATTCGATTAAAACCGCGCTAGTCGAATTTAGAGAAGCCTATCCCTACTTTAAAGGCCCATTTAAAGATATGGGCTATGCCATTCAGCGCACTAACCCAGGCGAGCATTACCACTGGCATATTGATGGCGGTAGTCATGATTTTAGCCAGCGCCAACTTGTTGCAGTGTGGTATTTAAATGATGTTGCCGGACCTGGCGGCGAAACCGAATTTTTATTTCAGAATATAAAAGTAACACCTCAACAAGGTAAGCTTGTTTTATTCCCGCCCTTCTGGACACATGAACATCGTGGCGTAACACTTGAAAAAGGCGTTAAGTATATTGCAACTACCTGGGTTGTTTTTCGTTAATAGTTGCAAGAACCTGAAAATGCCAACATTTGCCCTCTTCCCCCTTCACTCCTCATCCCATTTATTTATAAATCATGTTCATTAGCTAAATGCTCAATATATGTATACTCTTGTCTAGCCTCATACAAATCTTTTTCATCTAAATAACTGATCCTAATCCCTGACCATCTTATCCTTTCACAAGCTGGACTGACGTTCCTGGAAAAGGTGACACACTGACCATAAACGTATTAACGGCCGTCATGAGTTTATTCATTGTCGAATGCCGGTGATTTCTT
>JAJRZT010000012.1 GCA_024275115.1 Gammaproteobacteria bacterium | reverse complement strand
TGAACCTCATCAACGTAACGTTGATAATTTGCCAGATTCCTCATTGCATTATGCGCATTGGCTCGCCCACAAAATGCTTGTATTTTACTATCCCATATTGGAAACACATTTGGATTTATAAAATGCAGTAATTTTGATGCCCCAACTAAAGAGTGAAAACAATCTGCAATATGCTGGATATTTACATCCTTATAATTTTCAATGGTGGCATTTCTAGCTGCCACCATTGCCATTGTTGCAGACGGTGTATGTATAGGGTCTATTCTTAGAACCCTTGGCATCCATCCGTACACCATTAATGCAAGCTGATAAAACTGCTGTTGGCTATTTGGATCTATTTCTGCAGCCATATCAATAATATGTGGATAGGTTGAAAGATAAGTATGCGCGCGCAAATCTGCAACAACTGGGTTACCGTTTATTAGTTCAATAGCAGGCCAAATATGTACGAGGTTCATTTTATCTCCGCTTTCATATAACAAAATATTCTTTGTTGATTATAAAAACTAAATCTTATATGACCATTACGTCAAATGATGACGCATTATCCGAATATTATTAACAAAGATTAAAAATAGTGAATAAAAAGACCCTCAGGCTACTTATCGAGAATGGCGTTATCAAGCAGATCCATATTATTGGCAAAGGTGGTCTGCTTCATGTGGAAGTGCTCACACCCACCGGGAAGCATATCGCAACGACACTAAAAGGAAAGCTTAAGACCTGGACAAATATTCATTCAGCCGCTAAATGGGTGCGCGCGCTGGGTATCGGAACCATTCAACTTAATATCGAGCGGTGGCAGCCTGAGCAGAAGGTTATGCTAAGCAATAACGTATAAATAATGATGCGGATGGACTGGATCAGAAATATGACCAGCGGTGACTCGGCCGGGTGAAACGTCTGTGCTGTGCGCGAATGTGCACCATTTCACCTAAGAAGTTTGGTTCAAAACGGGAACAATAATACCCCTGATATTCGTGCGTTTACAGGCAAAATAGCCACTATTTAACGTGAAAAAGTGCCATTTTTCATCTTGCACCATAATATCGGTAATTGGTGCATTATTGTGTCCTTAAGCGATTAATCGCGTCAACACAGGCATCATAAATGCTCGGGCAATGTTGCGCTAAATCTTGATAGCAATACGGGTTTAAAAACTGTCGCCCGATAAAAAACCCGCGGTCAACATGACTCAGTGCCGCTTCATCACAAAGAGCACCCCAGTTTTTCACCAGGGTGTCCACTTGATGAAGAATCACCTCGCTGGCCTGCGCCTCGCTCAACATAAAGGCCGTTGCCGCCGACAAACAGGTAGAAAAACGACTGTGGTTATCATTAGTAGACAGTAACATCGCCTGTGAACTTTCCTGCCCCGCTCTGTTCTGTGGGCAGATATCATACGCTGGGGTTAGTTTAAGCTGGTTGCCATCCCAAAAGGCGGCATGGTTTCGCGCATGGTCATCATTATTCCCGCACAACACATTAAAGACCATGCGGTTGAATAATTCGCTGAGTGTCTGTTTGGGTTGATCGAAGTTCAAACGAATACGTTCCGCCAGGTCGGTATAACTGGCATAACGCGCTTCCATTTCATTAAGCTGGAGCAGTGTGAGCGCAGACACCAATCCTTTACGCGTCCATTTCCCTTCGCTTAATACGCGATCAAACCGTTCGATGAGTAAAACATCGTTACCAGACACCTTTTTAATACTGACCGGTGCGGCATCAATCCCGGCGATCCGCGCAAGCCGCATGGCAATGAACTCGGCTTTTACCACGCTATAAAGATCATGACTGGA
>JAJRZT010000011.1 GCA_024275115.1 Gammaproteobacteria bacterium | reverse complement strand
CATTCGCAATAACCGACAATCAATCGGCTGACCGACTACAAAAGGCTCGTCGATTACTTTTTAAAACCATTGATGAACGAAGAGTTAACCAAGCATGATGACTCTATCGTTCAGGCTCATTTCATTATTGGAAAATACTGCACACCCTTTTTATTATTGAAGCGAACGTCCTTAAGACTCTAATAACCCAGCCAGCGTTGCCTGTTCACGCTGCGACAACACCTCAATCCGTTGCCGTTGCGCCAACACGATAGAGCGTAATTGTTGTGCGGCCTCGTTAAAATCGTCATTGATAATAAGGTAGTCAAATTCAACATAATGCGCCATGTCGCTAGTCGCATCAAGCATTCGCCGGGCAATAATATCAGCCGAATCCTGGCCTCGCGCATTCAAGCGCTGCTCAAGTGCGTCACGCGAGGGAGGCAGGATAAAAACAGAAATGGCATAAGGCATAAGCTTGCGCACTTGCTGCGCGCCCTGCCAGTCTATTTCCAGAATAACATCTTCCCCTTCACGGAGTTGATCTTCTACGGCCTGCTGTGAGGTACCGTAATAATTATCAAAAACTTTCGCGTCTTCCAGAAAAGCCCCTGCCTCAACCATTTGTTCAAAAGCAGTGGTATCAACAAAATGATAATGCACGCCATTTTCCTCACCCGGGCGCATTGTCCGCGTGGTGTGCGAAACAGAAACAGCAATACCATCGGTTGATTTTAAAAGGGCTTCAACCAAACTGGTCTTGCCGGCACCCGATGGTGCCGAAAAAATATAGAGCTGACCGCTATAAGGGGATTTCACTGATTTTATTCTCCAGGGTAATACAGGGTTTGAACAGACAAAATCAAAGTATTTTATACCTTAATATATAGGCGGGCTATAGCAATAGTTTACTTTAATAGATGCCCTTTACAAAGTGATTTTGAAAATGCATCTATTTACATCCCTGAATCCCCAAACAACTGTTTTAAAACACCAATACGATCAAGTGCAGACGATGTCAGTTTTTGTGCAACAAGCATCGTTGTTTCATCCGCGGCTGTTTCAACTACCGTATCGTAGAAGGCAAAGCTCCGGTCACAACAGGCCCATAATCGTTGTAACTCCTGGCCACTGTTATCAAACTTTTGTTTCATATAGGCATTGTATGACTTCAGTTGTTCAAGATTTTGGCTAATATCTTCACCCGGTAAACCGATATGACTGAGTGAATTTTCATTACTATTGATTTGCTGTTGCGTCTTCTCAGCAAGTACGTTTATTTCGGGTGTATCTGTCGTAATAATATTCATTTGCTCAGCTAAATAACGATCAATATGAATGGCTGCTGCCAGCAGATCCGCTTCGGTGTGAATAGCTTTGGGATCAAGCCGAGGTTCATCTGTCCGACTTTCACGTTCTTTGTGGTAAGCATGTCGCCGCTCAGCTCTGAGTAAGGCGGCATGGCCTAGCTCTTCACGCGCCAGTATTTCAGCATACTGACGCACCACTTTATTTTCCGAATCTGCCGCGACATGGGTATAAAAACGAAAGGCTATTTCTTCATTATGCACGGCAAAGGCCAGTGCCCGGTAAGGACTACTGTGGTGGGGGTCACAAGCCTCATCATTGTAGGCAGTAGAAACCTGCGGGTCGCTCCAGCGAACAGGCTCAATATCAGGATTCTCCTCAATACCCTCCTGTTCCATCCATTCAAGCAGTAAACGTTCATGTTCCCGCTCTTCAAGTACCATTCGCTCAAACAAGGCAGCAGCAGAATCATTGTGGCCTTCATGCATACAGGCCGCCAGTCGAGAATAACGACGAATGGCTTCACGTTCTGCCTGTAACGCAATGGACATTAAGTCACTGGTACTTTTTACATTGGTTGCTAACATATTTTCTACCACTCCCTGATACTTGTCCTATGCCTTGACTTTAACTCTTTTCAAAACTATACCTTACAAGGTGCGACAAAATGTCGCACATATCCGCCTTGATCTATGTCATTTAAGGCGCGTTAAAGGTGCGACAATATACCGCATATAAAAGTAATATAGTACACAACATAAACGTGTGCTGGAATCTTGCTGGTCAGGTTTCTAAATGAAGTACTCACATGGTGCCAGGAGTTGAGCCCACTTGCTACATAGATTAAATAAAGGTGTGATACGAGGCATGTATTGCCACAAAGCCATTCATTCCTTGTTATTACTCATACTATTGTGGATAACCGCTGGCGTTAGCCATGCCCGTTCAGAATTGCCGCGCTTTCTTGATACCGTTACTGCTCAGGAAATCTTCCCCACCGCAGATAAACTAGGCGCACCCACAGGTGAACCTCCGGTGTCACCCGCTTACAAAAATGGCAAGCAGCTTGGTTTTGTCTTTCTAACCTCCGATTACGTCAACACAACCGGTTATTCAGGCAAACCCATACATCAGCTTGTAGCCATTGATATGCAAGGCATCATTAAAAAAGTTTTACTGGTTGAACATCATGAACCGATTGTACTGATAGGTATTCCCGAAAAGCGTATTATGGCTGTCCTTAAGGATTACGAAGGCCTGGATGTAGGCAAATTAGTACGAACAGCACAGGATCACAAAGTTGATATTGTCACCGGTGCCACGGTGACAGTCATGGTCATGGATGACAATATTCTACGCTCTGCTATCAAAGTTGCACGAAATTATGGTTTGTCCGGGCTTGCGCCTAAGCGCAAACAAACCGGCCCGGTTGCTTCGGTCAACCCGGACATTAATGTTATCAAGGACTGGCAAACCCTGCTCGAGGAGGGTTCGGTACACCGTTTAAAAATTACGGTAGAACAAATCAATCAGGCCTTTAAAGATACAGGCAATCCACAGGTACTGAAATTTCCTGAAGAAGGCAATGCCGATGATATTTTGATTGAGCTTTACGCTGCGGTTGTATCCATACCCAGTATTGGCCGAAGTCTGCTTGGAGAAAGAGAATACCTTAATCTTCAGAAAAAACTAAAGCCCGGTGAACAGGCTATTTTACTGGCAGGCGCGGGTCGTTTCTCGTTCAAAGGTTCCGGCTATGTTCGGGGCGGTATTTTTGATCGCTTCCAGATTATTCAGGGAGACACTTCCATCCGTTTTCATGACCGGGAACATAAACGCCTGCATCGGCTGGCCGCTAAGGGTGCACCCAGATTAAAGGATGTGGACTTATTTAGAACTCCGGCTGATATAAAATTTAATGCGGTATCGCCCTGGAAGTTACAGTTACTGGTCAGCCGTGAAATCGCCCCGACAAAAAAAGTTTTCCTCACCTTTGACCTTAATTACACCGCTCCCAAAAGCTATTTACTATTTACGGAAGTAAAAGCAGAAGAAAGTGCCTCACCTAAACCCATCTGGGTAAAAATGTGGGAACTCAAGACGGTTGAAGCTGGCGTACTTATATTTGCACTGGGCATTCTCACTCTTATCTTTTTTTTCCAGGACTGGCTGGTCAAGCGCCCCAAATTAACGGACCAAGTTCGTATTGGTTATCTTATTTTTACCCTGTTCGTTATCGGCTGGTATTTTAATGCACAGTTGTCTGTCGTGAATATCCTCGCCATGTTTAATGCTCTGGCGACCGGCTTTGACTGGGGCTATTTTTTGATGGAGCCACTTATTTTTATTTTATGGGGCTCTGTAGCTGCTGCATTATTATTCTGGGGACGTGGGCCTTATTGTGGCTGGTTATGCCCATTTGGTGCCTTGCAGGAATTAATTAACCGGCTCGCCAAAGTATTTAAAATTAAACAGGTCACCGTGCCATGGGCAATTCATGAACGCATCTGGACTTTTAAGTATTTAATTTTTCTTTTTTTATTCGGCTTTTCACTGTACTCACTGGAATGGGCAGAGCGTCTGGCCGAAGTGGAGCCTTTTAAAACAGCCATTATCCTGAAATTTGCCCGCGAGTGGCCTTATGTGCTTTTTGCACTGGCAGTACTGCTACCCGGTATTTTTATCGAACGTTTTTATTGTCGCTACCTGTGCCCATTAGGAGCAGCACTGGCCATTCCCGGCAGAATGCGCATGTTTGCGTGGCTTAAACGCTACAAGGAATGCGGTACACCGTGTCAGCGCTGCGCTAATGAATGCATGGTGCAGGCAATACATCGTGAAGGTGAGATTAATGTAAACGAATGTCTTTATTGTTTGCATTGTCAGGTCGTTTATTCAGACGACCATGCCTGCCCTGTTGTGATTCAAAAGCGCCTGAAAAGAGAACGCCACAGTGCACGCTCCACATCATCTGAAAATGAAGAAGAATCGGCCATTAAAGTAGCAATAAAACACAAAAAACCGGTGTAGTAGAACCGTTGAATTCAGTAACTACCTTGGTGTAATGGCACTGAGGTTTAATTAACTTAGCCTATATTCCAATGGGCTTACAAAAGGAGAGAACCAATGAAAAAAAATGATGATGATAAAGTGAGTCTTAGCCGACGCCAGTTACTCGGTGGTTCAGCCAAACTCGCTGCATTAGCAGGGGTTGGCAGCATTACCGGCTTAAGCGTGATGACACCAAAAACAGCCGTGGCTGCATCCAAAAGCATATCCGAGGTGGCTCCCGGTGATCTGGATGAATACTATGCTTTCTGGAGTAGTGGCCAGGCCGGTGAATTACGTATTCTGGGCATGCCCTCCATGCGTGAATTGATGCGTATTCCCGTATTCAACCGTTGCAGTGCATCCGGTTGGGGGCAAACCAATGAGAGCCGTAAAATTCTTCGCGATGGTCTGTTACCGGCAACCAAGAAATTTCTTGATTCGGGTAACCGGGGTGGCGTTTGGACGAATGGCGACTTACATCATCCACACATGTCCTTCACCGATGGCACCTACGATGGACGCTATGTGTTTGTAAACGACAAAGCCAATACACGTGTCGCACGTATACGCTGCGATGTCATGAAATGTGACAAAATTATCGAAATTCCAAATGCAGCGGATATACACGGGTTGCGTCCACAAAAGTACCCACGTACCGGTTATGTTTTTGCTAACGGTGAACACCGAGTTCCTATTCCAAATGATGGCGGTATCCTTGATGAGCCTGAAAAATACCATGCTATTTTTACCGCAATTGATGGCGATAAAATGGAAGTGGCATGGCAAGTCATGGTTGATGGTAACCTCGATAATTGTGATGCGGATTATCAGGGACTGTATGCTTTTTCAACTTGTTATAATAGTGAAGAAGCCACCAACCTTAATGGAATGATGAAAAATGAACGTGACTGGGCGGTTGTTTTTGATCTTAAAGCGATTGAAGCGGGCGTTAAAAAAGGCGACTTTAAACGAATCCAGGGTGTACCTGTACTTGATGGCCGAAAAGGCTCGAAATACACACGCTATATTCCGGTTCCAAACAGCCCCCATGGTTGCAATACCGCACCGGATGGCCGCCATGTCGTCTTCAACGGCAAATTGTCTCCAACAGTAACGGTCATCGATGTTAGACGCCTGCCTGATCTGTTCAAAGACAAAATCAAACCACGTGATACCGTTGTAGCTGAACCGCAATTAGGTTTAGGGCCATTGCATACCGCTTTTGATGGCAAAGGTAATGCCTATACCACTTTGTTCCTTGATAGCCAGGTGGTTAGCTGGAACATTGAAAAAGCGATTGATGCTTACAATGGGAAAAAAGTGGATCCCATTATTGACAAGGTTGATGTCCATTATCAGCCAGGCCATAACCACACTTCAATGGGTGAAACCAAGGAAGCGGATGGTAAGTGGCTGGTATCGCTCAATAAGTTCTCCAAGGATCGCTTTATCAATGTCGGCCCGATAAAACCAGAGAATGAACAGCTTATCGATATTTCTGGCAAAAAAATGAAAGTGGTACACGATGGCCCAACCTACGCAGAACCACATGACATTACTATCGTTCGCGCCGATATCGTAAATCCGCAGTCGCTATGGACCAAGGGTGATCGTATGTGGGCAGATGCCAGTGCACAGGCCAAAAAAGATGGCATTAAACTGGGGGTTGGCTCCAAGGTAATACGTGACGGTAAAAAGGTACGTGTCTATATGTGGTCAATAGCACCGCATTTCAGCATGGAGAAATTTACCGTAAAACAGGGTGACGAAGTCACCATTATTGTTAGTAACAATGATGCGATTGATGATCTGGCACATGGCCTGACAATGTCTAACTACGGCATTGCAATGGAAGTTGCGCCACAGGCAACCTCGTCAGTCACCTTTACGGCTGACCGCGCTGGCGTTCACTGGTTCTACTGCCAGTGGTTCTGTCATGCGCTGCACATGGAAATGCGGGGACGTATGCTGGTTGAACCTGCTTAGTTGGTTTGTTTGAACTTTAAGCAAAAAACAAATAATCCACTGGCGAGCCGCGTGCTCGCTGGTGGATTATTTTTATTATCCATATTTTTTATTTCTTTTTATGCTCAGGCTGAAGAAATAAAGGTAACCCCCGGTTACGGTAAATTACAAGCGGCTATTGATTTGGCTCGCAACGGCGATACGCTGCAACTAACAACCGGCACTTACACGGGCTCGGTCAACATACATCGCAGTCTTTCTCTTTTGGGAAATAAAAAAAGCATCATTGATGGTGAAGGTTCAGGGCATGTTATTAATATATCTGCACCGGATGTGTTAATTAAAGGCTTGAGCATCCAGCATTCCGGTAATAGCCTGGACAGCGAAGACAGCGCTATTTTTATTACCGACAAAGGCGATCGAGCACAGATAAAAAATAATCATCTTGAAAATAATTTAATTGGTGTTTACCTGAAAGGACCTGAGTCAGCTATTGTTAGTAATAACACTATTATTGGCAGCCGCTTCCACCGCGTGAATGATCGCGGTAATGGTGTTTACCTGTGGAATACACCCGGTTCAATTATTGAAAACAATAATATTCGTTATGGCAGGGATGGTATTTTTGTCAACACCAGCCGCAATAATATATTTCGTGGTAACCATATACGTGATTTACGTTTTGCAATACATTACATGTATACCCATGATAGTGAAATAAGCAATAATATATCGAGCAATAACAATGTGGGTTATGCCCTGATGTTTTCTGATCGACTGCTAGTAAAAAATAACATATCCACTGGTGATCATGAACGTGGTCTATTTTTTAACTATGCTAATTATTCAGTTATCGAAGGTAACCGTGTTGGTGATACTGAAAAATGTGTTTTTATTTATAACGCCAACTTTAACCGAATTAATAACAATTCTTTCGCCGACTGTCAGATTGGTATTCATTTTACTGCCGGCTCGGAGAGTAATGAGATTTTTTCCAATGCCTTTATCAATAATCGTACCCAGGTAAAATATGTGGGAACACGTTATATTGAATGGTCTAAAAATGGGCATGGCAATTACTGGAGTGACAACCCTGCTTTTGATATCGATGGCAATGGTATTGCCGATCAACCTTATAAACCAAATGATCTGGTTGACCAGATAATCTGGCGACACCCAATGGCAAAGTTATTACTGAACAGCCCATCCGTAAAGTTATTAAAATGGGCTCAGTCTGAGTTCCCCGGTATTCACCCCGGCGGTGTAACAGACAGTTCACCGCTGATGCGGCCACCACAAGTTGGTTCGGTTGCACAAATGATATGACACAAAGAGATTTATAGTATGCCTGAAGTAAATACAGTAAGTAATGTCATTTCATTACAAGTAGTAAACAAACAGTATGGTAACGAAACCGTATTACGTGATATTAATTTAACCATACAGGCAGGTGAATGCATTGTGCTGGTTGGCCATAATGGTGCAGGTAAAACCAGCCTGATGAAATTGATGTTAGGGCTGACACGGCCAACATCAGGAGCCATTGAAATCCTTGGTAAAAACCCTGCTTTTAGTGCCGCCGTTGCACAACGTATGGCTTTGGGTTATTTGCCTGAAAGCGTTATGTTTTATGAAGCGATGACAGGCCATGAGATATTAACCTTTTATGCCCAGCTTAAAGGTTCGTCTGAAGTTGAATGTAAAAAGCTACTGGCATTAGTGGGTCTGGGTAATGCGGCAAGGGAAAAAATAGGGACTTATTCAAAAGGTATGCGACAACGACTGGGACTGGCTCAGGCAATGCTGGGGAGTCCACAACTCCTTTTTCTTGATGAACCAACAACCGGCCTGGATCCTGTTTTGCGCCAGCACTTTTATGAATTAATTGATGGTTTGCAGCAAGAAGGTGCCACCTCAATTATTTCATCACATGCACTCAATGAAGTAGAAGCAAGAGCCAGTCGTTTTGTCATTATGAAAGCAGGTGCCATTGTTGCCTGTGGCACGCTTGATGAACTCTACCAGCAGGCTGCATTGCCTGTCCGTTTACAGCTCTCTGTAACACCGGGAGAAGCATCAGGTGTTGCAGAGCGCTTGGGAGCAGACGTTAATATCGACAAGGTAAATAACCAAAGTATCAAGCTGTCGTGTTTGAAAGAAGAAAAAATGCCGCTCATTCGCCACATTAGTAGTTTTGGCGAGGTGGTGCACGACATGCAAATTATGCCGCCACGACTGGAGGAAATCTACAGCCACTTTATGAACGGTGGTTCATTATGAAGTTATTATGGACACTGGCACTTAAAGAACTGCGAGACGGACTACGTAACCGCTGGATTGCGGCAGCAATCATTTTGTTAGGCACACTGGCACTGGCCTTATCTTTACTGGGCGCCGCCCCCACCGGTTCGGTACGGGTGAGTAATATTGATATTACTGTTGTCAGCCTTGCAAGTTTAAGCGTATATCTCATCCCGTTAATCGCATTGATGCTGGCTTTTGACGCTTTAGTGGGCGAATTTGAACGCGGCACCATGATGCTATTGCTCACTTACCCTGTATCACGCTGGCAAGTTATTATGGGGAAATTTCTGGGGCATGTTTTAATTCTTTTTATTGCTATTTTTGCAGGTTATGGCGGTGCATTTCTTCTTATGATTATGTTCACAGGGAGTAGCATAGAAGGCTGGCAGGCCTACGCAATGATGATGTTCAGTTCTTTAATACTGGGGGCTGTTTTTATTGCACTGGGCTATCTGGTGAGTGTGCTCGTTAAAGAAAGAGCAACCGCAGCCGGAACAGCCATTGGCCTGTGGCTGGTTTTTGTTGTCCTGTACGATCTGCTTTTGTTCGGAGCCCTGCTGCTTGATAAAGAGCAGATGATTGGCCAGCAATTATTTTCCGCGCTAATGCTGATAAGCCCGACTGATAGTTATCGTATATTTAACCTCAGCATGTTCGAAGGAGTCAGTCAGGCAGCAGGGCTTGCAGGCATTGCAAGTGAAGCGGACATAAGCGGTGCCTTACTGATGAGTGTTATGTTGCTGTGGGTAATTATGCCATTAGTGGCAACATTACTACTTTTTCAGCGTCGAGAGCTTTAACTTTAAATATAGAGAAAAGTATGTATAAATTAAATATTTTATTACTGGCATTTTTATTGGCCGCCTGTAATAAGCAACCCACCACTGAAGCGCCCGCCGCACAGAAGCTAACACGCGATGCAAATGGCTATTATTGTTTAATGACTGTGGTTAACCATACTGGCCCCAAAGGGCAGATTATTCTTAGCGACAACAAAGTCTTATGGTTTACCTCTGTACGAGACACCATCGCCTTTACTTTATCACCCGAAGAGCCAAAAAATATTGCCGCCATTTATGTTAACGACATGGCAGATGCTGACTGGGATAACCCCGGGCTGGATAACTGGATAAACGCACGTAACGCCTGGTACGTACTGGGTAGTAATCGTACCGGTGGCATGGGTGCGCCAGAAACCATACCTTTTTCAACAAAAGAAAAAGCGGCGTTATTTGCAAAAAAACAGGGCGGTACTATTTATGCTTTTTCTGCTATCCCCAAAAAATATATTTCAAAAACATTGCCTTGAATCAATTATACATCATCACGAGGTATGCACTCCGCTGATGACCAAAGTGTGCATATCCAGAGTACAAAACGACTAAACGGTTATTACTGACACCCTGTTTCGTCCATGATTTTTAGATGCATACAAAGCATTATCAGCGCGCTTGAATAACTTTTCTTCATCCTCTTTATCATTATTATAATCAAATGATGAGATGCCTATACTGACCGTTATTTTATCGTTCCCCACAACGACCGTTTTTGCTATTCGCTTACGAATATTCTCCCCAATCATTTTAGCCTTATCAACATTCGTTTCCACTAAAATGATAGCGAACTCATCACCACCTATTCTGTACAAACTGTCAGATTGTCTTATTGACGCAATAATTTCATTGCATATTCTTTTGATCGCATAATCACCCTGGTCGTGACCATAGCTATCATTAACTTTTTTAAAGTCATCGACATCAATAAGCATTAACGAAAAAGGTCTTTTATATCGCTTACTTCTTTCTGCTTCAGAATGAATTTCATCATCAAAGGATAATCTATTTTTTACCTGGGTCAAGTGATCGGTTGTAGATAAAATTGAAAGGTGCGCTATTTTCCTGTCTGCATTTTTTCGTTGAATCACAAGAAAAGCAGATGAGACAATAATAATGATGGCAAGAATTCGATTAATAATAACGGCATTCATTGAACCCGCTGTTTCTACTGAAAGATAAAAGCCTGCAATCGTTAATAAAATACTTAATGCCGCAATTGCATATGTTATATAGACTCTCTTTACCCACAAGGTACACAATACAACAAGACCGTATGGAGTACCGGCCGCGATACCCAGAGGCGACATTAAGTCAAACGCAAAAACCACTAATAAAAATGCAGCCACCAACATACTTATTATATTATTTTTCGTTAGCATAAAATAATGAGGTTAAACCTTCTTGCCCTCAAAGATAACAGGTATTATTAAATTATAGATGCTTGCGCGGCTTTAACAAATATTATTTTGAGAAACTTGCCTGAATGCGCCACGAATAAATAAAGAAATATAAACAGACGCTACCTAATCCCCGAAAAATACAGTTAAATACGTTAATAAACCACCTTTACACAGTATACATACCTGTGTATAGCAAAAAAATCACTCTATATTCTGCACCTGCTCACGCATTTGCTCAATCAACACTTTTAAATCCACCGATGCACGAGTAGTTTCAGTATCCACTGATTTGGAACCCAAAGTGTTGGCTTCACGATTTAATTCCTGCATTAAAAAATCTAACCGCCGGCCAACAGGCTTGCTTTGTTTTAATACGTTTCTCACTTCACTTAAATGTACACCCAGACGATCGGTTTCTTCGCTAACGTCCATTTTTTGTGCCAGCAACACCATTTCCTGCTCAATACGCTTGTCGTCATGTTCAACATCAAACTCGGCCAGTCGGCTTAGAATTTTTTGTTTACGGGCTTCAAGAACTGTCGGGATGATTTTTTTGACATGCGCCACAATTTTTTCCATTTCATCACAGCGTGTAATCAGCATAGCTGCTAACTTTACGCCTTCGCCTTTTCTGTTGGCAACAAATTCATCCAGTGCTTCGGCTAAACAATCGGTAACGGTTTGCTGTAATGCTTTTGAGTCGGTTTGTTGCGCCTGCATTACACCCGGCCAGTGCAAAATTTCAAGCGGGTTCATCTTGTCGGCCGCTGCTAAATTTTTGCTGATGGTTTCACATGCATTCGATAATTGCTTGACTAATTCGGTGTTAATTTGTAAACCATGATTATTCTCAGCTAAAGGATTTAATTGGCTGCGAATATTAAGTTCGACCTTGCCGCGACTGAGTTTTTCGGACAGTAAATTGCGCAAAGCTTGTTCAATTTCACGCACCTCTTCCGGGGCGCGAATCGATATATCCAGATAGCGGTGGTTCACACTGCGCAGCTCCAGTGTAATGCTTAGCTCGTCCAGCGTGGCCTGGTTTCTTGCAAAGGCGGTCATACTTTGAATCATGTGCAATTCCTGTTTCAGGCTATCCATTATATCCGCTGATTATCTTATATATTTATCCATCATAAAACAGCTATAATCTCAAAAGATGACGCATTTAACTCACGAATTACCCCCCGGTACGGTTGTAGATAACTACACCATTACCCGCACCCTCGGTGGCGGCGGCTTTAGCATTGTGTACCTTGCTAAAGACAATACCTACGACAAAGACGTTGTTATTAAAGAATACATGCCGACTAAACTGGCAACCCGCACCCATGACTTGCATATTAGTGCTTTAAATTCAAACTGTGGCGACAAATTTGGCCACGGCCAGCGTTTGTTTTTTCAGGAAGCCAATACGCTATCCAACCTAAAACACCCCAATATAGTCAATGTGATCAGCTTCTTTCGTGCCAATGGCACCGTTTATATGGTAATGGAATACGAAGAAGGGATTAATTTACAAAGTTATATCAAACGCCATGATGGCAATATGACTGAACAATTTTTAATGGCTGTATTTCTACCGTTATTAGATGGCTTAAAAACCATTCACCATAATGGCTTACTCCATTTAGACGTTAAACCCGGCAATATTCATTTACGTGAGGGCGCCAACCCGCTATTACTCGACTTTGGTGCTGCGCATGAAATGATGCAGACCCGGCAGTTTCAGGCTAACCAGGTGATTACCCCCGGCTTCTCGCCTATCGAGCAACTGGATCCCGGTGGTTATGTTGGCCCCTGGACAGACATTTATGCGATAGGTGCCACCATTCGTGCCTGTATTGAAGGTGCGCCGCCCTTATCGTCCACCAAGCGACGCGAGCGCGACACCTTAAAACCCGCGGTCAATGCGTTTAAGAAAAAATATTCAAAACACTTACTCCAGACCATTGACTGGGCAATGGAAGTCGACCCCATTCTGCGTCCACAAAATATCGAAAACTTTATTGAAGCTTTAACCAATCCAAAAGCAAAGCGTTAACAACCGTTATGCAATTTGAAGTTAGCCAAATCAGCCTGCAAGGTGACCGTAAGAATAACCAGGATCGTGTCGGTTATATCGAATACGATTATGGCGCAGTTTTAATTTTAGGTGATGGCCTCGGCGGGCGACCCAAGGGCGAGCTGGCAGCACAAACCTTAATTGAGACGGTTGAAAAAGCCTTACAAAAGTCACCGATGCCCATTCCCGATCCATTTGATTTTCTCGAAGGCGCATTACTGCAAGCACATAACGATGTAATGGCTGCTGGCCGCGAACAAATTCCACCGGTTGAACCCGGTACCACGGCCGTGCTTTGTTTAATTCAAAACGGCAGTGCCTGGTGGGCACATGTGGGCGATAGCCGCTGTTATTTATTTCGTCATGGTCTTTCTATTTACCGTACCCAGGACCATTCCTATGTCGAAGACTTATACAAGAACGGCGAAATAAGCCTGAGCAAAGTCAGCACCCACCCAATGCGTAATTATATTACCCGTTGCGTTGGCATGCTGGCGAAAGAACCCGAGGTCGATTTAAGCAAAGAAGTCATGCTGACCGAAGGCGATATTATTCTACTGTGTTCCGATGGTTTCTGGGGGCCATTGGATGACGCGCAAATCGGTGCACAATTAAATAATGGCCGGCTCAGCGATACCATCAGCGCACTTGCCAATAATGCCGTGCAACTCGGCTCGCCCACCGCCGACAACACTACCGTAATTGCACTTAAAATTATTTCATTGCAATTACTTAACCAGACCAGTTCAAACCGAAGCATGGAAGTCCACGTTAAACAACCCGCCGTTGATAGCGCCATTAAAGAAATGGAAAACGCGATTAACCAGTATGGGCATGAGATGGACGACTAAATTCTTTCGCTGTTAATTAAGCTGAATACAATCTGCCGCATCATCAAGCAATTCGGTTAAGTCCGTATTACGATTAACTTGCTGTTCAATTAATTCCCCATAGGTATCAATCGTATTTTCAATGCTATTAAGAATTTCTTCTTCCTGATCCACATCCAGCCCAAGCATTGGAAAACGTGAAGCCAGCATCAATAATAAGCTTTGAGAGATTTCCAGATGCTGCGTTTTAATATCGGCTGAAGTTGTAACCACCTTGCTGCTTAGTTCATTAATTTTATCCAGCATATCTTGCTTATAAAGTTTATTCGCTTCCCTGAACTGCTTTAACTCTATGTGGTTTACTATCCAGGCATCAATAATGTCACTGAATATCGCCAGATTATCTTTGGTTTCATCAATCTGTTCTTCCGTTAAATCCGACACATTAAGAATAAGAGTAAAGTGCGCCAGGCAAAACATCATGTAGTCTTGTTTACGGCATATTTTATCGGTACACCCCTCAAGACAAGCGAGCTTATCCAACGCATCTCGACCCATCCGCTGCCCAAATTTCTTAACCGGCTTGTTGGCCTCAAATTTTATTTGAAACAGGCCATTCAAGCCAAACTCTATCAATGCTGTTTGCGTTGCGGCCGTTAATGCCCCCGCTTCGGTTAACTGCGACAGGGTGCTGGCAAATCGTGCCGTCACGCCGAGTTGGTGATTGCTACGAAATAATGATTGAATCATGTTGTCTGTTTGAACTGCACTTATTTGGCGCATAAAACACTCCCCATATTTAAGGACTGAATCATATTGTCGGCTTGAATTGCACTTATTTGGCGCATAAAATACCTCCTATATTTATAGAACTTAGAAAATTATCGGTAAATAAGGTAAAATACTGAGACGAATTAACAGGATATGCGGGAAACGTATACTAAAATCAGGAAGTTAGCGACTTTTGTATAGTTTAAGCACCATTATATCCATACAATAGATACGGTATATTTAAAATAAATAGTTGTTAGTGGAATTATTTGCATGTTCCCCAGACACCTGCCATACAAATCAACTCTCATTTCTATATTTGATTGAAATTACCAAACATTAAGGATAATCACTAGCACTAAAAAAGCGGGAAGCTTAACCGGATACGTCGTTACGTCGTAAAAAATAAACGTTTAGTAAGTTTTACAATATAAATGGGCTGGTATATTGCATGACATTGTTAACCGAAGATTCTATTCCTGAATTAGTAGAAAACACCTTCCAGACGGTAGAGGAATATTCGACCGCCATCACAGGGTTGAAATTGAAAGGCCACCAATTAAGCAAGGGGAACTTTAATGGCCATTCAAAAATACTGTCAACCCATGGTTTTCAGATAGCCCTGCGTTCAGCTAGCACACAACATATACAAATTGGTCAGGTAAAATCAGGGCATATCGCAATGATTTTTCCACTTAAAAGCTCGAGCTATATTTGTAATGGGAAATTGCATCAGGCTGACTCACAACTGCTACGTTATGATGATTGTGAATCAAAAATTATTAACCCTAAGGGTCATGAACATCTCACCTTACTCATCAACTCAAAAAAATTAGCCTGCTACCTCGATGAAAACGAAATAGAATTATTTGTTAAGGCCTGCAAGCAGCTTCAATACAACAGAGTCTCTATTCCCCGCAAGTCACTGTTGACTCAGCATTTACACCATTTATACGCTACCTTTCAGCAATTGTTAAAACATCCCTGTAACTTACTTGCCTACCAGGATTGTTATGACTCCCTGTTTTATGCAGTAAACGACTACCACGTATTTCATTCTGAAGAAAATCCCATAAAAATAACAAACAGAGAACGCCTGCTTGCTCGTGCACTGGACTATATTCACCGCTCCGATCTACAAACATTAGCGGTTTCAGGTTTAATAAAAGGAACCCATGCCAGTAGCCGCTCTATTCAGTATTGTTTCTCTGAATTACTGGGTATGACCGCCAAAACTTATTTAATACGTGTACGTTTAAACGCCATCCGTCGTGAACTACAGCTATCCTCCCCAGCCGAAAAAACAATTACACAGATTGTGCATAAATTTGGGGTAATCAATATCGGCCGTTTCAAACAGGACTATCAGAGTTTCTTTAATGAAACACCTCGCGAAACATTAAACTAAAATATAAGTCGCTCTTTTTATGGCACATGCTGCCAGCGATGGAACACTCTACCTGCACAAACAACCAATGAATCCACGTTACTATTTTGATAATTCACATCGACTCCTACCTTTATGTAGGTATACAATTACGCCCCAGTAATATACTCAAACACAAACAATCAGTGTTACTATCCCAGTATCTTATTTGGGGCAACACTATTTTAAAATATTTTGGAAAAAATATGCAAAATCTCTGGAACGATGACCAGGCTAAAAAATATAAAACCGATTTAGAACTTCGTGTTTATAGTTCACAATTATTAGGCCGGAACCCGTCACTTGTTTTACACGGTGGCGGTAATACTTCCGTTAAAGTAACAGAAAAAAATATTCTTGGGGTTAAGGAAGAAATTTTATATGTTAAAGGCAGCGGTTGGGATTTAATATCCATCGAAGCACCCGGCTTTGCACCGGTACGTTTAAAACACTTGTGTGATTTAGCAGAGTTAAAGCAACTATCCGATCCGAAAATGGTCAACGAACTTAAAACAAATATGACCAATGCCACCGCTCCCACGCCATCGGTCGAAGCGATTTTACATGCCACTTTACCTTTTAAATACGTTGACCATTCCCACGCTGATGCCGTTGTGACGATTACCAATACAAAAGCAGGCAAACAACGTATCGAAGAAATCTACGGTAATAAAGCCATTATTATTGACTACATTATGCCGGGGTTTGATTTAGCCCGACTGTGTGCAAAACAATTTGCCAAACAGGCAACCGATAAAACCGAAGCGATGATTTTACTCAACCACGGTATTTTTACTTTTGGTGCAACCGCAAAAGAATCATACCAGCGCCATATTCAATATGTGACCATGGCTGAAGACTATCTTAAACAACAAAACGCATGGGATCTTAAACAGGACGATGTAAAACAAACAGCCGATGTAACGGCAGCTATTTTAAAACTTCGTAATGATGTATCAGCAACAGCGGGCTTCCCCGTTATTCTAAAAACATCGAGTAATAAAAAATGCATTGCCTTTTCACAACGCAATGATCTTAAAAAAATTGCACAACAAGGCCCGGCCACGCCCGACCATGTTATTCGTACCAAGCAACTGCCCATGCTCGGCACCGCTGTAGCGCAGTATGCCGCCAGCTATAAAAAATACTTCGATAAAAATTCAGTAGGCAGTGACAAAGTGATGCTCGATGCCGCACCGCGTATACTGCTTGATAAGGAACTGGGGTTTATTGCCATCGGCAAAACAGCAAAAGATGCAGATATTGTTGAAGATATTTACCAACACACCATTGATATTATTCTACGCGCAGAAGCACTCGGCGGTTACAAAGCCTTAGCCGATAACGATATTTTTGATATGGAATACTGGGTTCTTGAACAGGCCAAATTAAAAAAAGGCGGTAATGCACCAGAATTCACAGGTGAAATTGCGCTGGTTACCGGTGGTGCATCCGGTATTGGCAAAGCTTGTGTTGAAGCATTACTGGCAAAAGGCGCAGCCGTGGTCGCAGTGGATATCAACCCCAAAGTCACCGACATATTATCGCAAGCAAACTACTTAGGCATTGTATGCGATGTAAGCAGCGAAGCCGAAATAATTGATTCTATAAAGCAAACAATCCAACGCTTCGGCGGTTTAGATATGCTCATCCTGAATGCAGGACTGTTTCCATTAAGTAGCAAGATAGCGGAAATATCAACGCAAGACTGGCGCAAGGTGATGCAGGTTAATCTGGATGCCAATTTAATTTATATGCGCGAAGCACACAGCGCACTTAAACAAGCGCCTAATGGTGGGCGTGTTGTCATGCTTGGCTCTAAAAATGTCCTTGCACCCGGCCCCGGTGCCGTGGCTTACTCCGCATCGAAAGCGGCACTCACACAAATGGCGCGCATTGCTGCATTGGAATGGGGAGCCAATAATATTCGCGTTAATACTTTACACCCAGATGCTATTTTCGATACTGCCATCTGGACTGACGAAGTTTTAAATGCGCGAGCAAAACACTATGGCAT
The DNA here is from genome assembly GCA_024275115.1 of Gammaproteobacteria bacterium. Taxonomy (GTDB): domain Bacteria; phylum Pseudomonadota; class Gammaproteobacteria; order UBA6429; family Thiohalophilaceae; genus SZUA-37. The sequence goes on along the minus strand of JAJRZT010000011.1, from coordinate 36,563 downwards.
GAGCGTAGAAGATTACAAACGAAAGAATATTCTGAAGACAGAATTAAAAAGTAGTGATGTTGCCGATCTTGCCGCGGCCATGTGTAGCAAACTCTTCGCCAAAACAACGGGCGCACAACTGCCGGTTGACGGTGGTAATGATCGAGTTATTTAGCAAGCGTAAGTTATCATCTCACGATAAAACAAACTAGCTCAACATCATCAAGACACGTTATACTGGGCTATTATTTAACCCCTATTATTAAAGGAAAGATTATGCGCCCAAGTGGTCGAGCTGCCAATGAATTACGTCCCATTAGCATTACACGCAACTACACCAAACATGCAGAAGGTTCGGTACTCATTTGTTGTGGAGATACTAAAGTTATTTGCACTGCAACGGTTGAAGCAAAAGTACCCGGATTTTTACGCGGCAAAGGGCAGGGCTGGATAACGGCTGAATATGGCATGCTGCCACGGTCAACCGGTAGCCGTATGCGCCGTGAAGCATCGAGTGGCAAACAAGGCGGCCGCACAATGGAAATTCAACGGCTGATCGGCCGCGCCTTACGTGCCGCCATTGATCTTGACAAACTCGGTGAACATACTATTTCTTTAGACTGTGATGTGATCCAGGCCGACGGCGGTACACGTACCGCATCTATTACCGGTGCATTTGTTGCCCTAACCGATGCGGTTAACCATATGTTAGAGCAGAAAATGATTAAGACCAGCCCGATTGTGAATCAAATCGCGGCAATATCTGTCGGCGTTTACAAAGGTACACCGGTCATGGATCTGGATTATATTGAAGATTCCGATTGCGATACCGACATGAATATTATCATGAACGATAAAGGTGGCTTTATTGAAGTACAGGGTACTGCCGAAGGCGATGCTTTTAGTCATGATGATCTTATCGCTATGTCAGGGCTTGCAAAACAGGCTATTGAACAATTACTTGAACATCAGAATAAAGCATTAAAAAATTAGCAGGAATTTTTCGAGCATGAATAAAATTGTACCAGGTAAAATCATTCTGGCCAGCAACAATGCTGGCAAGGCTCGCGAGATAACAGAAATTCTGACAAGCTACCATATTTCAGTTGTACCTCAATCTGAATTCGGCGTACCCGAAATTCCGGAAACCGGTCTCACCTTTGTTGAAAATGCTTTACTCAAGGCTCGCAATGCCTGTCACCATACTGGCTTGCCCGCATTAGCCGATGATTCAGGTATAGAAATAGATGCCTTAAAAGGTGCGCCCGGTATTTATTCTGCGCGCTTTGCTGGAGAAAATGCCAGCGATGAAGAAAATTTACAAAAAGTGCTAATGGAATTAAAAGATATTCCTGAAGCACAACGTAATGCCCGCTTCCAATGCCTGATGGTCTTACTGCAACATGAGAATGATCCCACCCCACTAATTTTTCAGGGAACATGGGAAGGCCGAATATTAAATAAACCACAGGGCGAAAATGGTTTTGGTTATGACCCTGTTTTTTATGTGCCGGAACATCAATGCTCTTCTGCACAATTAACCGCCGAGCAGAAAAATGCACTCAGTCACCGAGGTCAGGCTTTAAAAGCACTGGCTGAAAAAATGAAATCGTTCGCCAGTAAATGATAATATCTAAAAATATAAAATTAAAAGCTTGTTTCTTCTTTTTAGCCGATAAATACAAAATTTATCTACTCCTTGCTTTACTGCTTTCCTTTGCTAATACAGCGCCAGCAAGTACTAAAGATGTTTTCAGCCAATACAAAAGTAGTCTGCTGCAAATACGCATCGTCGATGTAGCAACCGACTCTAAAACCACCATCGGTAGTGGGTTTTTTGTTAATAACACCGGGCTTATTGCAACAAACTACCACGTTATATCCAAACACGTTTTTGAACCTGAACAATATCGAATTGAATATGTTTTACATGACAACAAAAAAACAAAGAACGTCTATCAAGCTAAGCTGGTTAACTTTGACGTAATCCATGATCTGGCTTTATTGCAACCCGTAAAAAAAGTGACTAAAACGCCTTATTTAAGGCTACAAAACGCCCGTCTAACAAAAGGTGAAAAAATATTCTCAATCGGTAACCCACATGATTTAGGAATGGCCATTATAACTGGCACTTACAATGGGTTTACCGATGACAGTATGAATAAACGAATTCACTTATCCAGCGCCATTAATCCCGGCATGAGTGGCGGCCCATCTATTACCGGGAAAGGCAAAGTCATCGGCGTTAATGTTGCTACTGCAGGCAATCAAATTGGTTTTCTGGTTCCGGTTAAATATTTAAAAACATTAATAAAAAACAAAGAAAAACCAAAAGATTTTATCAAACACATTGGCAAACAAATACTTGAGAATCAGGATGTTTATATTTCCCGTATTTTAAAAAAACCCTTTAAAACAAAAAAACTGGGGCCATATCAGGTACCCGACAAACTTGCCAGTTACTTAACTTGCTGGGGTGACTCAGAATCGAAAGATTTACCCTATAAAATCAGTGAAAATAGCTGCGCAACCAAAAATGATATTTATCTGGCTAGCAATTTCACCACTGGTGACATCCACTATTCACGCTACCACATTAGCACAAAGGTTATGAATCGCTATCGATTTGCTTATGTTATGGAACACCTTTACAAAGATCCCAGCGTATTTTTAAGTGGCAATAAAAAATATTTTACAAATTACGAATGTAAAACTGGATTTGTAAAAAACAACAAGATAACATTTAAAGTTTCTTTCTGCCTTCGAGGTTACAAACACTTTGCAGGTGTGTATGACATGATGCTATCTGCAGCCAGCTTAAGTAAAGAAACAACCGCCATTCAAACTAATTTAATTCTTGCCGGTGTCAGCTATAAAAATGCTATTTCATTTAGCAAAAAATATTTAGAGGCATTTTCATGGGCTCCCTGATTATTGAAACACTCGATCGATTTGGCAAAGTTAAAGAGCGTCACCACGCCAGTAAATTCCCCTGCAAAATAGGTCGTGGTTATGATAATGACATTATTATTGATGACCCCTATATCTCACCCACGCATATTACTATTAATTCACTGGAAGACACTTTCACGGTTAATGACAACAATAGTAAAAATGGTTTATTCAGCCTGCACCCGTTTAAACAACAACAAGCGTTAAACATTGAAGACGATAGCCGTGTCCGCATCGGCCACACAGATATTCGTTTTCGCTTCACTGGCCACCCTGTAAAAGAAGCCATTCAGGAACGCAACAAACCAAGCAAGATAAGCATGCTGTTAACCAGTGGTTTTATTTTACCCATTGTCTGGATTGTTTTCGGTCTGCTGTTCATGCTCAATAACTATATCGAAGATACTGGCCTGGTGACTATTCAGGGTTTGTTAAGTGATGTGTTCCCTATATTAATAGTTTTAGCTTTATGGGCAGCGGGTTGGTCGATAGTCAGTAAAATTGTAACTCATCGATTTTATTTTTCATTTCATGCTATCTGGGCATCCGTACTGACTATACTCAGCACACTGGTTGACAACCTGGCTAACTATTTTGAGTTTAGTTTTTCATTACCAGGATCTGCCGGTGTTATTGTTTTTATTCTGGGCGTTATCGTGACAAGTATTTTATTATATGGTCACTTACGTTATAGCACCACATTCTCTGACCAAAAATCCAGAGTTTCAGCTATTACCGCTTCCATTATTTTACTGGGCTTAGTTGAAGTGCTCAGTTTTCTGAACGCACCTAAATTTACCAACAAGCCCAATTATTCTGGCATCATTAAACCGTCCAGCTATATTTTTGCGCAACAAGAAACACTGGATGTATTTTTTAAAAATACCCAGCAGCTAAAGTCAGAAATTGATGAAAAACTAGCTTTTGAAAGAGAATAGTCTTTACAACTTACTCTTTATGCCTTTATTTACTACATTACCACCGCTAAGCTTATACATTCATTTCCCATGGTGTGTTGAAAAATGTCCGTATTGTGACTTTAACTCGCACACAATAAAAAACAGTACACCTTACGATGAATACATTGATTGCTTGTTGCTGGATTTAGATTATGAGCTGCCTAACATATGGGGTCGCTCTATTCAGTCTATCTTTATGGGTGGAGGCACACCCAGCATATTCCCGCCAGAGGCAATTGAAAAACTTATTCAAGCATTACGTGCGCGTTTAAATTTTAAACCTGATATTGAAATAACACTAGAAGCTAACCCCGGGACGGTCGAACAATCCCATTTTACCGACTTTCGTCAGGCAGGAATTAATCGCTTATCGATGGGGATACAAAGTTTTAATGATCCCATGCTAAAAAAATTAGGCCGTATCCATAATAGTTCTCAGGCCATTGCAGCAATAGAAGCCGCCCATGCAGCCAACTTTAACAGCTTTAATATTGACTTAATGTTTGGCTTGCCGCAACAAACAACCGAGCAAATGCTTAGCGACTTACAAACGGCCATTGACTTCCAGCCACCGCATTTATCACACTACCAGTTAACCATTGAACCCAACACCTTGTTTGCCGCACAACCACCCACGCTCCCAGATGATGATGTACTGTGGCATATGACACAGCAGGCTCATGCGCAGCTGGCCGAATATAACTATCAACAATATGAAGTATCTGCCTTCTCTAAAACAGGTGAGAAAAACCAGTGCAAACACAACCTCAACTACTGGCAGTTTGGCGACTATCTGGGGATTGGTGCCGGTGCCCACCAGAAAATAACTGCTGCCAATACACAAAGCATTACCCGAACCGCAAAACAAAAACAGCCACAACATTATATGCAACAAGTCAGGACCAAGACCCATATTATCAAGCAACACCGTTTAAACAACCAGGATATTTCTTTTGAATTTATGCTTAATGCGCTCAGGTTAAGCAACGGTTTTGATATTCAAACATTTAATGATAATACTGGTATGGATATTTCATCCATACAGGCCATACTCAATAAAGCACAGCAAAATAACTGGTTACAGCAGGATAATGCACAGATTAAACCTACACCTTTAGGACAACAATATTTAAATGATGTCTTTACACTATTTTTACCCGACTAAACTTAAATGCACATATTATGCTAACGGATTTTGATATAAGCTGCCCTTACTGTGGCGAGGTTTTCAATACACTCATTGACATGAGCCCACTTGTAGACGCAAGCACAAGTGAGGATTATACTTATATCGAAGATTGCCAGGTGTGCTGCCAGCCTATTTTATTTACACCGGTCATTAATCCCAATGGTACTTTACAAAAAGTAATAACAAGACAAGAAAATGAATAAACTATACAACCTGAACCCGCTACTTTACTTTTTATTTTTTCTGTTAACCTCCTGCTCTACTACGAGTACAAACTCAGACAATGACGATGCTCTTTACACAATAAATGTCAACTTTAAAATTATCGCGCAAGGCTCATACAGTAATATATCACTCACACGCGAGCTTATTATAAAAAACAAAAAGGACTGGCAACGCCTGTGGGAAATACACAGCGGCAATCAAAAAAAGAAAAGACCGCGTATTAATTTTGATGACAATATGGTAATTGCCATTTTTGCTGGCCAACAACCCAGTGGCGGTTATACGCTCGGCGTGAGCCGTTTAAAAAGCCTGGATGAAAATTTAACCGTATCGGTAACATTCACAGAACCTCCGCAAGACGAGCAGGTAAGTCTGGCTCTCACACAGCCTTATATTTTTATTTCCACCGCAAAGGTAGATGGCAAGGTAACTTTTATAGCCGACCCATCGTCTAGCCCAATTCGACAATAATGCCCTCGTTTACTAAACTAAAAAATCTGCAACATTATATTACCAGGGATAATTCCAGTATTTGTGAGCTGATGCACCCCGAACAACACGGCAACAGCAAGCAAAGTTTGGCACAGGCCATTGTAAGCCCCGGCCAGGAAACACACTTACATTACCATGCAACAACCGAGGAGCTTTACCACATATTGCAAGGCAACGGCCTAATGACAATAGGCGAAGAAGCTTTTACAGTCGAAAGCGGCGACACACTTTGCATACCACCAAACAGCCAACATAAAATAAAAAACACCGGGGACACAGATCTTGTTTTTTTATGTTGCTGTAGCCCAGCCTATTCACATGCAGACACTTTTATCGTGTCTGATTCAAAATAAAAAACACCATGCGCATTGGTATTGACTTAGGCGGCACTAAAATTGAAGTGATAGCCTTAGGCGATAACGGTGCAGAACTTTACCGGCAACGCCTTGCAACACCGCAACATGACTATACCGTAACCGTAAACACTATTTGTAAACTTATAAACAGTGCACAAACACATACCAAACAGCAGGGCAGTATTGGTATCGGTATTCCCGGAGCGATGTCACCGGCAACCTCACTGGTTAAAAATGCAAACTCCACCTGGTTAATCGGCCAACCTTTAAAAGAAGATCTTGAAAGAAAACTCAACTGCACAGTAAAAATTGAGAATGACGCCAATTGTTTTGTTGTATCGGAAGCAACCGATGGGGCAGCTAAAAATGCTACTGTTGTTTTTGGTGTAATCATTGGCACCGGAACCGGTGGTGGCATTTGCATTAACAAACAGGTATTAACCGGCTGCAATGCCATTGCCGGCGAATGGGGACACAACCCATTGCCCTGGCAAGACGCGCTAGACGCAGAACAAATACAGACACAGCAAAAATGCTATTGCGGCAAAGTCGATTGCATTGAAACATTTTTATCTGGACCGGGGTTTGAAAAGCACTATCAACGGCTGACAAATTCAAAACAACGACTTGCGGTGAAAGAAATTGTAAAAAAAGCCGAACAGGCGGAGCAACATGCCGTCACTTGCATTGAGCTGTATGAAAAGCGCCTGGCCAAAGCACTCGCCCATGTGATTAATATTATCGACCCTGACATTATTGTGCTCGGTGGCGGGATGTCGAATATACAGCGCCTATATCAAAACGTACCGCGTTATTGGGGGGAGTATGTTTTTTCTGACACGGTTGCAACAAAACTGCTTGCGCCAAAACATGGCGATTCAAGTGGTGTACGCGGGGCGGCCTGGTTGTGGCCACCTAAGTGCCAGTAAAGAAAAGAAGAAACTGGCACCTCTAAAACATCATAAGTGCCAGTAAAGAAAAGAAGAAACTGGCACTAAAAAAAAGGCGTCCAGGAAAACCCGGACGCCAGTTAGAGCACTGATGCTGCATTTAACTATTTTTCTTATATTTGCTTGCGGCGTACCATTAATCCCAAGTCCTACAACCCAGATACCACATAAAACTGAGTAAACCCAATGGTGCCGTTTCGCATAGGCCATACCCCATTTAAAACTGCTTTCTATTCCTCTTTTTTAAGCTTTCAAGAATAGAAATAAAATACTTTTACTAACGAAACTTTACCATAAAACGCACCTATTCGCATAAAATACTCAATAAAAACATAGGCTTATAATTATTAATGGGTTAACCCATAACCTTTCTTAAAAATTATTCAGAATCAACATGTTAGCGCAGCAGGTAGCCACTTTACCCCGCTCACCCCATTTTGGGTTAACCCATAAATGGATGAGGCAGTGACTTAATTCTAATCAGAAAGGCTACTTTTCGTTACCACCAGGGGGAAAGTCGTCAGAACTGCTTTCTTGTTGAACAGGCTCTTTTTTGCTCACTTCTTTCATGCTCTGAAATAAAATATCGGCAGACTTATCGGCCATGTCTGATTTATTTCGCATAGTGTAGAGCATGTTAACGGTAACGATAACACCGTATATAAAACTGAACGTCGCAATAAGCGGTAGCAAAGTATTTGTAAAACCACTGCTACTATTCACATCACTAAAATAGTAAGCAAGCACACCTATAATAATGGCAAGTGAATGCATTATGTTTATCATCACTATTGTCCTGTTAACTCGTATACCCGCTAAACTATATTTTAGTAAACATTAAATCCCAAACATCATGCCCTAATCGATGACCGCGCTGTTCAAATTTAGTCAGGGTTCGCCATTCAGGGCGTAGCGAATAGGCACCCTCTCCGGCTGTGTTTTTAAATTGCGGCAGGTCACCCATTACCTTCATCATATGCCACGCATAATCTTTCCAGTCGGTTGCCATATGTAATAACCCAGCCATTTCCATTCTAGCCGCCAGCATGGTAACAAATTCCTGATTAATAATGCGGCGTTTAACATGACAGCGCTTATGCCATGGGTCGGGGAAATAAATATACACAGCAGCAAGGCTATTATCGATAATGTTGTTTTGTAAAACATCAAACACATCGTCGGTCATAACGCGCACATTGGTTAATTCCTGTTTATGAATTAGCCGCAATAAATTACCCACACCAGGACGATGCACCTCGACCCCAAGATAATTATTCTCTGGATGCGCCGCTGCCATATTCGCAACCGACTGACCGTTACCAAAGCCAATTTCTAAATGAGTGGGTGCTTTGCGCTGGTAAATTTTTTCAAAATTAAACTCGCCATCGGATGCCAGCAAGCCAAACTTTGGCAGGTATTTTTCTAAAGCAAAACTTTGTGCCGCAGTTAAACGGCCTTGACGACGTACAAAGCTTCGAATACGGTGACCTTTAAGAGATGAAGATTTTTGTTGCATAAAACGACTACCACAAGAGATTTTTTTAACCACAACGAACACGACGGGCACAACGAAAAGAATATCATTAGGCGAACAACTAACTTTTATCATTGCGAGCAATAGCGAATTAAAATTTTTATATCTTTGCGTTGTGCCCGTCGTGTTCGTTGTGGTTAATCTTTTTTTAAAAAATTAAATAATCAACCCATCAATCGGTGACGAAGCACTGGCGTAACGTTTACGCGGCATCCGCCCGGCTAAAAAGGCTTCGCGGCCGGCATCAATGGCTTTATTCATCGCTGATGCCATTAGCACCGGCTTTTTTGCCGCGGCAATCGCGGTGTTCATTAACACGCCATCGCAACCTAATTCCATTGCAATCGCGGCATCCGATGCAGTGCCCACACCGGCATCAACAATAATCGGTACATTGGCATTTTCGATAATGGTTAAAATATTATACGGGTTACGAATACCTAAACCCGAACCTATCGGCGCGGCCAGTGGCATAACGGCTACGCAGCCAATGTCTTCTAAACGTTTGGCAATGATAGGATCGTCACTGGTATACACCATCACTTCAAACCCTTCTTTTACTAATACTTCGGCTGCTTCCAGTGTTGCGGGAATATCGGGGTATAAGGTTTGCTCATCGCCTAATACTTCGAGTTTAACCAGCCGATGATCGCCCAGTAACTCGCGGGCTAAACGACAGGTGCGCAATGCATCTTCAGCGGTAAAGCAGCCCGCCGTATTTGGCAAAATAGTGTATTTATCCGGTGAGATCACATCGAGTAAATTTGGCTCGCCCGGATTTTGCCCGATGTTACTGCGGCGCACCGCAACCGTTACAATCTCTGCACCACTGGTTTCGATTGCTTCGCGCGTTTCGTCCATATCTTTATACTTACCCGTGCCCACCAGTAAACGGGACTGGTAGGATTTGCCCGCAACGATCAGTGGCGTGTCTTGTAATGCTGTCATGTTGTTTCCTTCAGAATTCTAATATGGGTTTTAATTTGGATTGATTGCTGGCAAGATGCGCCCCGGGCTATGGCAGCCGATGGTTTTATCAACCACCACCCACCGCATGCACTATTTCGACAATATCGTCAGCTTGAAACTGGTGCGTTCCATACGTGCTACGTGGCACGATTTCCTGATTAACTTCCATCGCAATGCGGCCACCGGTTATGCCCATTTGCTCGACAAGCTGTGCCGCAGTGCAGGATTCTTCAATAGTTTGGCTGTCACCATTTACAATAATATTCATGCGCTAAGGTTAATGCGGCAAGGGGGGGCAGGTCAATCTTTGGCCTGAAATTTAGTTGAATTAAGCGTAACGAAAGGGTGTGCAGACACCCCGGATTACATTTTATTGCATCCGAGCTACGTTAGTGGGGTAGCAGCAAGTTATACGGTTTTATCTTTTAAACGACCTGTTACATACTTATGCAAAACACTCGACATCAGGGTTTGATAAGGTAAGCCTTCTATAAGTGCTTTTTCCTGAATTAAATCAAGATCCATTTTTGAAATACGAATATTCACACGTTTATCTTTTTTGAAAGTATTTTTAGCGGCTAACCGATGCTTTTTAAGATCGACCTCGTTTGAAATAGAAACCCACTCATCATTTTCATACGATTCAAGGATCACCTTCTCTTCTTTAGTTAATTTAGCGTTCATCATTCACCTCGAGATATTTACGTGTGGCTTTGCGGCCTGGAATAATGGTTTTAAGAAAGATTTCATTATCATTTTCAACAAAAGGTACTAGATAAGCATAATTGTCAATTTCGATAATATACATACGCTGATTTGGATATTTAGATGTATTAGGGTGCGTGATTACATCTAAAAACCCTTCTTTTTCAATATGTTGTATTACTCGCTCAAAAGATATACCACGTTCTTTGATTAATTCGTCATTCTTTTCCAAACTCCATGCAAAATAATCCATATATAAATATTAGCACATTGTGTGCCTTTTGCACTTATTTTGCGCATAACAGCTTGTAGCCGGGATGTAGAAACGCGAAATCTGAAGTATTTTGGCATTATTTCCCGGATTACGTTTTATTTCATCCGAGCTACGCTGAATTATAAGTCGCGTTAGCGATTTTTAACTGTAGGACTCGACTAAATCAACCAATTCCATCATATCAAATGGCTTACTCACGTAATGGTCTGCTCCGGCGTCCATACCAATGTGAATGTCCGACTCCATTGCTTTGCCCGACACCATAATAATTTTAACCTTATCCATTTTTGGATCAGCGCGCATACGTTTGCAAACTTCAACGCCATCAATCCCCGGCATCATCACGTCTAACAAAACAACATCAGGGACATTCTTTTCGAGTTTTGCCAGCGCATCTTCGCCTGACTCAACTAAGGTTATTTCATGAATATCTTCAAACAACTCTTTAATGATCATTAAATTTAAAGGCTCATCATCCACTGCAAGTATCTTCATAGATTTATTCATACCATTATCTGTTTATTGCCATTAGTAAAGTCCAGCCGCAGCGTGGGCTTGTCAATTAAAACAAATCAACTGCGTCATCCTCAGCACCCATATTGTTGTTACTGGCACTACCCAATTTAGCCAGCTGCTCTAACTGTGCGCCTAATGACTGTAACTCCTGACTAGCCTCCGCCATCATTTCACTGCTGCCCTGCGTTGTTTCACCAATACTCCGAATACCCTGTAACTTATCAAAAACCTGCTCAGCTGTATGCAGTTCATGGCGGGTAGCCGTTGCCAGCTCATCGCCCAAACTGCTCACCTGTGACATATAACCTACCAGCTCAGAGTAAGAAACAACAACACCTTCTATCGACTCGTCCGAATCCTGTGCCAGGCTAACCGACTGCCTCACCGTATCGGACGTTTCCTTCACGCTATTAATAATTTTTTCGATGATCGCTTCAATTTCACTCGCCGACTCTTGTGTTTTACTCGCCAACGAGCGCACTTCGTCTGCCACCACGGCAAAGCCACGGCCTTGCTCACCAGCACGCGCGGCTTCAATCGCTGCATTCAATGCCAGTAAATTAGTTTGGTCTGCCACGCCTTTAATGACGCTAATAATACCGCCTATTTCCTTACTCTCGTCACCCAAACGCTCAATCATCGAACCGGCTGAAATAACCGAGTCACTCAACGCCGAAACACTGCTCATTGCCTGCGTCATGACCAACTTACCACTATTACCTTCATCTTCAGACTTGGTCGATAAGTCGACCGTCTTTTCAGCCGCAGCCACTGCTGTTGAAAACACACCCTGCAAACGTTCAACCAACGTGGCAATATCGGTTGTCTCGTTAACTTGCTCATCCATTTGCCCCGCTATCACCGATGCAGTAATACTAATTTCATTGGCATGGGTTGCCAGGGTACTGGCAACCTCGGTAACAAGCTGGTTGGTCGTTTTAAGCCTGCCCATTGCCGCAGTAAAATCATCTGCAAGCGTTGCCGTGAGTGGCATACCCGCAATCGGTTCAATGGGCTCAAACGCCTCACCGCTCATGCCTTTTTCAAACGCGTTAATCAGGCTCTGATTAAAACAGCGCACTAGAGTGCGACTTAAAATTTGCATCCAGCAGCCCAATCCCACTAAGCCAAGTAAAGCCCAAATTAACGGGCTATTCTTTAATACCCCATCCATTAAAATAACAGTAACCAGGCCCAGTAATCCAATCGCCGTTAAACTAGCACCCGCATAACGGTGCTGTAATATTCCTAAAATCTGTAATTTAAGATGGCTTAAACTCATCAAAAATACTCCTGGTTATTACCACAAAACGATAAACTGGGGTGCAATACAAACACAAAAAAGACCCCGCACCTCAAATTTATCGGCAAATAAACAAAAAACATGAGCTATAGCAGGGGTAAGTGAGGGATTTACCAGGTTGAATTTGCCACCTGGCTAATACTCCAGGAACAAGTCCAGTATACTCAGGAACCAGATACCCAAAACCCGAAGATTCGGAACAACACAATAACCAAACAGCAACCCACCAAAACAAGTAAAGAAGAGCAGCCCTGTGACCGAAAATACCAACACAGTCTTTAGTAAGCCCTTACTTACATGGTTTAAACAACACGGCCGCCATGACCTGCCTTGGCAGCAACCACGCGAAGCGTATCGTGTATGGCTGTCTGAAGTGATGCTGCAACAAACTCAGGTACAAACGGTTATCCCCTACTTTGAGCGCTTTATTAAAGCATTCCCCAGCCTACGGGCACTCGCGAAAGCCTCTCAGGATGAAGTACTGCACCAATGGACTGGGCTGGGTTATTACGCCCGTGGGCGCAATTTGCACAAGGCTGCGCAAATAATTGTAGAGCAGCATGCCGCCGAGTTCCCGCAAGAATATGACGACATACTTGCCCTGCCCGGCATTGGCCCATCAACCGCGGCGGCCATCTTAGCGCAAGCATTTAACCTGCCACACGCCATATTAGACGGCAATGTAAAACGCGTGCTAACACGCTTCCATGCCATTAGTGGCTGGCCGGGAAAGAAAAAAATTGAGACACAACTCTGGGAGATTGCCCGGCAACATACCCCCGAACACAGCGCGGCAGACTACACCCAGGCCATTATGGACTTAGGTGCCACCGTTTGTACCCGCAGTAAACCGGGCTGTAAAACCTGCCCCCTTCAACCACATTGCAGCGCATATAAACAGGGCAATCCTTGCGACTACCCCGCGCCTAAAAAACGTGCCCGCTTGCCCGTGCGCAAAACCACCATGCTACTGCTGCAAAATACAAAAGGTGAAATCCTACTACAACAGCGCCCGGCGCAAGGTATATGGGGTAATCTATGGAGCCTGCCAGAAATAGAGGGTTCCGAATCTGCCAGCGAAATCAGCCGCCAACAGTTTGCCTGCGAGGTTGAAACAAGCATTCCGCTCAGCCCTTTCCGGCATACCTTTAGCCACTTCCACCTTGATATTCAGCCCATTCATTGCAGAGTCAGTACCCACACACAATGTGTCATGGATTCAGACAAGTTTGTCTGGTATAAATGCGTCCCACCAAACGAACAAAACAGGTCGGGCAAACGCGGCCTGCCCGGCCCCGTTAAAAAGCTACTAGAATCAACTTTGGAGAAATTCCCATGACACGAATGGTACAGTGCGTAAAACTTGGCAAACAGGCCGAAGGCCTCGACAACTCAACCTACCCCGGCGAACTCGGGCAGAAAATTTTCGACAATGTCAGTAAAGAAGCCTGGCAGCAATGGATGGGGCACCAAACCATATTAATGAACGAAAACCGACTTAGCCCAATAAAACCCGAAGATCGCGCCTTTTTAGAGAAAGAAATGGAGAAATTCTTCTTCGGCGAAGGCAGCGAAATGCCCGAAGGCTACGTTGCGCCGAAATAACACCCTATTCAGCTAATACCTAATGGTATTTACCAATAAAATGTCATAAAAACCCAAAATAACTTGACTAAAAGGCGCGTAGCCGCTTAAATACGCCGCTCAATAAAGCCATACGGCCGACATTGAAGTTGCAGTTAAAAATGGCCGGATAGCTCAGTCGGTAGAGCAGAGGATTGAAAATCCTCGTGTCCCTGGTTCGATTCCAGGTCCGGCCACCATTTCATTAATATCGAGCACCCAAAACTTCTGACTTATTCTGCAAGCATGGCTTTCACGCATTCTTCTAGTGGCTGAAGATGTTTTTCAATCACCGCAACAATAGCCAGTGGGTCAATATTTCCGAGGTAGTTATGAACAAGAATATTGCGGAAACCATTAATTTCTCTCCAGGGGATATCCGAGCAAGCAGTCAACTTCGTATCGGGTAGTTGCTGTGTCGCCTCAGACAAGGTTTGCAAATTACGTAAGGCTGCGTCATAAAGTATTTCGTCCTTAGCTAAATCACCCTTACTATGAATCTGCCGAATTTTTGCTATCGTATCAATAATGTGCCAGGCGTATGCTTGCCAGGATTTACTCATAAATCCATCGCCTCGTTGAGAACCTGTTCTCGAATATAACGATTTAATTCATGTTCAGGCACAACTTCGACTCGTCGATGAAGCAAATTGGAAAGCTTTTCGATAAGCGGTAATCGCTGGCTGAATAAATCATAGCCCCGGGGGAAATCCACCAGAAAATCAACATCACTGTCTGGCCGCTCCTCTCCTCTTGATACTGAACCAAAAAGCCGAATATTTCGCGCACCATGCTGCTCAGCTAATGCTTTAATAACTTCTTTATTAGCTTGAACTTCACTTAACAGCATTGGTAACTCCAAATTTCCAAATAGAAATAACCTATATTGCTTAATAATAGCAGCCTTACCTTAAAGAAGATAACGCCTGGGATTAAAAATTAAACATAACCCATAACTTTTGTTCGATTCCAGGTCCGGCCACCATTTCAAATCTCCTTACTTATTATTAAATATAGATATATATTCCTTAAACCAGAATACACGGTTACGTCGCTTTCCAGTTAATTCTTGTAAAATACCATACTTAACAAAATCATTAACCAGCATTGCTGATGTGTTCGCCTTTATACCTAGCAAATCAGCAACCATACCGATATTTACAACCGGGTTTTTATACAAAAACTGCATTAACATTTGCGCGTTTTTCTGCCTGCGAGTCGTAAAGTGCGGCAATACTTCTCTTTCGATTTTTTCTTTAAGTTCAATAATATCTTTAAAGACCTGAATTGAACTCATTGCTGTTTCTTTTACGCCATACAAAAAAAAGATTAACCATTGCTTCATTTGATTAGTTTCGCGCACAGCCATAAGGCGATCCACATATTCCGATTTATTTCGTTCAAAGTAATCCGATAAATAAAGCGCCGGCTTATGAAGTAAATCAAAATCTGCCAGATAAAGCGCTATCATTAACCGCCCTAAGCGCCCATTACCATCAAGAAAAGGATGAATCGTTTCAAATTGATAATGGGCAATAGCAACTTTAATAAGATGCGGTATTTGCAATTCATCATTATGAATAAATTTTTCAAAATCACTCATTAGCTCAACAACTTCATCTTGATGAGGAGGGATAAACACAGCATTTTTTAAACTTACGCCAATCCAGTTCTGGCTGTTGCGGAACTCACCCGGCATTTTAGTTTCACCGCGCACGCCTTGCATCAGGATTTTATGTGTATCACGCAGCAACCGATTAGACAGCGGCAGTGTTTGCAACTGCTCAATCGCATGATTAATGGCATGAATATAATTTTGCACTTCATCCCAGTCATCTCTTTTTTCTGGTGCAATGTCACTTTCATCCAACAAAGCATCTTCCATATTTGTACGAGTACCTTCAATGCGGCTAGACTGCGTTGCCTCCTTGGTTATATGCATACGAATAAAAAAGTCCACGTTCGGCACAAGCTGAGAGAACGCATTTAATTCACCAAGAACACGATCCGCGTCGCTCAATAAACGCTGTACTTCACCGTCGGTAATTTCCCATGCATGATTCAGCTTTTCAGGTAAGAAGCTTTTATACTCATATTGCTGCTGGTGTTGCCCTGATTTAAAATCACTAATATCCATTAATATCGAATTAACCCCTAGTTTGCGATTTAACGTTTCTCTTATATCGAAAACTATACAAGAATGCCTCTTATGTCAAATACTCCATAGTTTTCGACATAAGAAAATCACTATAACGGTGTAGAACGTTTTTTCAAAAATACGTACCGCCTTGCTAACAGGGTTACGCATTCGAGGGTACACATCAGCCCAAATAGCCTGGCGGTCGTTAACAAAAGAAACCACACGTTCACGCCCTGCCCGTTCTACATGGGCACCTTTGATGCTTCAAGCTCATCCACCGCACGGCTCATTGTCATTGCGCTATACCCAAGCCACTTCGATAGTTCTAATGGGGTTACAACACCTTCAATTCGCCCTAATAACCAATATATTAAAACCACCTGTGTCGCAGGGCTAAAACGATCCACTGTTAAGGGTTTCTGGCGTACAGCACGTGACCGCATATCCATCCCCAACGCCGGTAGATACATTTGAACACCAGGGACAACAAAGGAAATACCCTTTTCAATTAATCGTTTACGTACATAGGTTGGCAATGAATGTGCGGCTACACACAGCCTGTCAACTTCAATCCGTATGAGTGACCGAACAAAAGTTGATGTTAAAAACATTCACGGCACACCTTTAAACAAAAGTGAAATTGCAGAAATACTTAGAAACTATCAAACCTTACCACTGGGCATGTCTACCGATCAGGCGTTTCGGATATCCATTGCAGGGGCACAAGAAAAAACGGCCCTACTCTGGCATAACAAGCAGTGGCAACGACCTGTTGAAGCAACACCCACCACTCACATATTCAAGCTTCCCATAGGTAAGATTGAACATGCCGATATTGATCTATCTGATAGTGTTGAAAATGAATGGTTATGCCTGGAGATACTCAGAGAATTTGGCCTACCTGTACCTGCCGTTAGTATTGAAACCTTTGATGATATAAAAGTTCTTGTTGTTGAGCGCTTTGATAGAGAATTATCTGCAGACAAAACATGGATCATTCGTCACCCACAAGAAGATATGTGCCAGGCGAATGGAATTGCACCCACTTTAAAATATGAAAACGAAGGCGGCCCTGGCATTGCGCAAATAATGGAGCGATTAAAATCATCAATGCACCCCGAAGAAGATCGCAAGCAGTTTATGATAATGGTATTTTTATTCTGGCTGCTTGGTGCCATTGATGGCCACGCGAAGAACTTTAGTATTTTCCTGAAACAAGGTGGTCGCTTCAAGTTAACGCCTGTTTACGATGTAATCTCTGCGTATCCGCTAGCAGAGAAACATCAACGTGAATATCGTAAACTCAATATGGCGATGGCACTTCATGGTAAAAATACACATTATACCTGGCATGAAATTATGCCGCGCCATTGGTTTGATGAGGCAAAGAAAGTAAACTTCCCTAAAACAGAAATGCAGGCAATAATTGAACATACAATGAGCAATATTGAACCTATTATTGAGAATATCTCATCACGGCTACCCGATGACTTCCCGACTAATATATACGAGCCAATATTTAATGGTATAAATAATATTGCGAAGAAGCTTAATCACTAACACTGCCCCAAAAGAAATGACCGAACGCTAAGCGATTACCCAAGTGGCTTTTGGGCATTTCATGCAAATAAAGACGGCCGTAACGGGTTGAATATTCAGGTTTCAGAAGCGGCAGATAACATGCACCTTGCCAAAGTTATGATTTACCGAAAGAACGGCAAAAAAAACTGGGGCTGGGGGGTGTCATTTAAACTCGACAATCAGGCCAAAGTGTTACGCGGTAGTTTTAGCTGTTTGGGCGGGGGTTAAATATTGTTGTCATATCTAATGCTCTTCCAAAAAATTGCTTTCTCACGCGGCGAAGGTAATTGATAGAGCACAAACTAACATCAAATTTTGGTGGTGATACTGGTATTTTCATTCTATATTCTGCTTGTAAAACAATAATTTATAGATATCCAAGTATTTTAATACTTGCTATTCAAAAACAAATATAACATATACCGTAAGGCTTGCTAGTGCGTTGGGATTAGCGATAAAGTCAACTAATTCTAATTTCAACATAAAGTGACTTTGATATACTCTATTCCAATTTGAAGGGATAACTGAAGCAGAATAACTTATAGAGTTTCTGTAAAAAGCGGTGAGAAAAGTTAGAGCTGATGTTAATCCTTAAAATTTTACTAATAACTAGCGATACCACATATGGATTTTATTGAATACAGCAGCGAGATTAAATCTTTAGCAATAGGCAAGAATCTTCCAGATTCTGTATATATACATAAAAGTGCAATCTATCATTTACCAGAAACTCTCACTGCCTTAGTTACAAAAACAGTCGACCAATTTAATATCACGGAGGATAGCTGGAATATCCTTAAATTTTACAAAAAAGACTATAAAATCACTTTTCTTAACTACCCTGATTTTGAAGAAATAAGTTACCCCGCCTTAAAACTTAGTCAGATAGTCGATATTCAAAAACAGACTATTCGAAAATCAGATTACTCGAAATCAGAAAACCCGCCCATTCTTCATAGAAAAGAAACCTTTGTTACAAACAGCTATCCGCTCATTCCATTGTTCAAAGAAATAACAGCGGAAGGTGAAGCCATTGGTCTATATGAAAAAGTAAACCGCATTGGCTTTAAACAAAATTGGGAAAAGCTCATTAAATCTAAAGGCCATTTTTTAGATGAAATTGGCCGATTAAAACCTTTAACGGATAAACCTGTCGTAGCAACAACGTCTAACTTCAATGGTGAAGTTGAGCGCCACAAAACAGCCATTGATCGTAATCAGCTTTCACAACCGATGCAGGCATTAGCCCGACATAATTACCTTAATGATGACTACAGTGTACTCGATTACGGTTGCGGCAAAGGTGACGATGTTAGAGAGTTAGAAGCCCACGGTATCAATATTACTGGCTGGGACCCCGTACACCGACCTGATGAAGAATATTCTAACCGAGATATCGTAAACTTGGGCTTTGTTCTTAACGTTATAGAAGATAGACAAGAACGTACTGAAACGCTCATTAACGCTTGGAAACATGCCGATAAAATATTGGTAGTTGCCGTCATGGTGGCCGGTGAAAGTGTTATAAGTCAATTTGCACCTTATAAAGACGGTATTATTACCAGCAGAAATACCTTTCAAAAATATTATTCACAAGGGGAAATTCGTTATTATATTGAATCAACACTTAATGAAGCAGCTATAGCGACAGGGCAAGGCATTTTTTTTGTCTTTAAAGACAAACTTGAAGAACAAGTCTTTTTATCTGAACGCCAACATATAAAACGTGACTGGAAACAAAAAACACAACGTCAACTAGCGCTTAAAACTAAAGTTATAAAGAAAGATGTTATCGATAAACATATCGAGCTATTTACTGATTATTGGGAAACCACACTTGAGCTCGGACGTATCCCTGCAAATAACGAATTTGAGTTTTCAGAACAAATACGTCGAATTTGTGGCTCACATAATAAAGCACACCAAACCTTATTAAAGCATTTTGGTGATGAAGTTTTTAGCGAATCAACAGAAAAGCGCAAAGAAGATTTAATTGTTTATTTTGCATTAGGTATGTTTGAAAAACGTAAAGCTCAAAGCAAAATGCCAGAGAGTTTAAAACGCGATATCAAAGCCTTTTTCCCCTCGTATCAAATCGCACTTGAACAAGCTAAAGAAATGCTTTTCTCAGTTGGTAACCCATTAACCATTAATGAAGCCTGTATAGCGGCACATAAAAACCTAGGTTGCGGGTTTTTAGAAGAAAGCCATAGCTATACCTTCTATAAAAACTATCTTGGTGAATTACCCGCTGTATTACGCATATATATTGGCTGCGCAACACAGCTCTATGGTGATATAGATGATTTTCAGTTAATTAAAGCCCACATTCGATCAGGCAAAGTTAGCCTAATGCGTTATGATGACTGGGATAAAGATATGCCGCTATTACTTGAAAGAATAAAAATCAAGCTGCGAGAGCTTGATATTGATTTTTTTGAATATACTGGTAAGTTCAAACCCACACCCCTTGTAAATAAGAGTGCGTATATCAATAATCAAATATAAATTATTCCAACTAATAGTTATCTATTAAATGCCAATAAAAATTCGTTAATTATATTGTCACTAATTCTAATTACTTCCTTATTACTACAATAATCTGTGTAAGTTACATTTGATATTATGCGAAACTTAGGTGTTGTTGTGGATCTTACCTCATTAAGTTTTACTTGAACTAAATATTCCACTGCCAATCTAAAAGATGATTCCACGCTAGTGTACTTTTTTTTATCTGGTAAACAAAAACTAGCAAGATGCCAATCAACAACATTTTCTATTGAAATCCCTTCCGTATCATAAAATCTATCCCTTAATGTTCCATGACTTTTGACGTGCGCATATGCTCGACCTAAAGTACCGCACTCACTATTCGTTTGCCCCACATAAATAGATTTATAATCACGTGTAAACCAAATATAAATGTATGCACGTTCTCTGTTAAAAATATTTGATATATAAGTTAATATCAAAACAAAACCTTAACTATTTGCCTATTGGTGGCAGAGTAATATTTTCTGACCTCATCATAGTTACAAGTAGGCTCGATATAGTATCTCTATAATTAAGGATAATTTTTTCCACATCATCCTGATTAAAGCCTAGTTGTTTTCTCATTGATATTTCAGCATGAGCCATTTGAAGTAGCAGTAATTCATATATTATTTGTAAATCTAAATTTTCGGAATTATCTTCATAGATACATTTTGAAAATCTATGATTTTTATTTATACGAACAGACCAACCATGGTCATCATCATAATAAGGCTCCCACAAATGATTATCTTGGATATATCTTGTTCTTATAATTCTTTTATCTTTTGACTCACTGCTTTCTGACACATAATTTGATACTTCATCATCACTTAAATCTTCTTTTTCTTCTTGTTCGATAGCTTCAGATTTTATTTTTTCTTTTATTTTTTCTTTTATTTCTACTTCCCTATTAATTTTTTCTTTTTCTTCCTCTGGACTAGGGATAGATTCACCAGGTAATATATCAGGTAAATCAAGATCAGCTGCGATATCATTTGCCAACCTATTTGGCTCTTCACCTAGCATTTGGGTCTTAAGCTCTCCCGCTCTTTGCCAAGCCTTTTTACTTTTTCGTTTATACTCATCGGATAGATCACTAAGAGCGTTGCGTGCTTCTTCTGATAATGTAAGATGTGACTTCTTGACATCAATATTAAATGAATCGTCAGCTGTACTATCTAACAATATTCTTCCCCGAAATGAAAAGAAGTCTTGATCTTGAGGAATTAAACCATCAAATCTTTCAGCCCAAGATATCAGTCTTTTATTTCTATATACATAATACCCATAATTGCCAGACTCAATTTTATATTTTTTTCTTATTTGAGCAGGTACATTTTCTCCATCTAAACTATGAATTGGTGGATGCGGTAACTGGGTCACTTCAACACTTGCACTAATAGAAGGATCAGCACCTATATCTAAAGTTTGTGTTGTTGGCCTTTTAATCCAACAAACTTCTTTTCCGTTCCACTCGTGCTCATTTAAATTCCCATTTTTTTCCGCTTCTGATGTAAATAAAACATCATACTTTTCTATTAACTCACCATTGAGAGATAAATTTAACCCATCATCAATAAAATAATAATATATAATACCAAGACGATATTGTAATTCGTTAATAGTATTTTTTGGGCTCGGATGATTACTCTGATGTATATCTGCAATACGAATAATGGTGCCGTTATTTCCATTTATATACTGCGTAATAATTTC
Source organism: Gammaproteobacteria bacterium (assembly GCA_024275115.1). Taxonomy (GTDB): domain Bacteria; phylum Pseudomonadota; class Gammaproteobacteria; order UBA6429; family Thiohalophilaceae; genus SZUA-37. Next base: position 14,565 of record JAJRZT010000011.1, on the reverse strand, counting down.
ATTATCTTCATTAGTAAGACTTTCTAGAGTGCAAAAATATGAGTTTTTTATTGTGTTTAAATCAACTTTGTACTTAAGAAAATCACCCGATTCCCCATCAGATGAAATTATTTCTAATACATTTCCTTGTGAAAATGATGCGGATTTAAGACCTAATCCAAACTTCGATAATGATGCATCGCCATATAAAAGAGCATCACTACCTAATTCAAAAGCAGATAAAATGCCTTGCTTATTCATACCACATCCATCATCAATAATTAAATACTCTTTAATATTGTTTTTTCTATTGTCTGATAGATCTTCGCGCTCCTTCACAATATTTATATACACATTGCTAGCACCATTGGTAATAGAGTTATCGACAATATCAGCAATTGCAGTCTGTGGTGTATAGCCTATTCGACTAAGCCCGAATAATACTCTATTCGCATTCCAACTTAAATTTTCGCGTGACATAATTTCCCTCTATATATTATAGACTACAAATTAAACAAGCTTGATCTTCAGGATCTTCATCGTCTTCATGAAACCTCAAAACATCTTGCCATCTTTCATTTACTTTTATTATTTTATTAAGATCTTTCTTCTCTCTTAACTCGGCTCTTTTTACAAGCTCATCTAACGTGCCTTGTGAACTCCACGTATAACCATGGCCTCCAAACTCTACTTCACCTTCTCTCCAGTCGAACTTTGTTCTTATTCTATTTTCGAAGGCTTTTGCTTTTTCAAATAAGTGTGGGTGGTTACGTTTAAGCCCTAACCATTCTTTTTGTTGTTGGAAAAAACAAAAATAACAGCCTGAACGTGAGCGCCATTTGTAATATTCAGGAATGCCTACGGTGTCTTCTAACATTTGGAAAATATCATCTCTTACTAGACCATCTTCAACAAAGGGGAATACCGCTTTTATTGTTTCTTTTTTACTAATGTAACCTTCGCGGTTTTCATCTGCACGGATACCCACATAGCTAATTACCGGGTCGTCTCCCACAAATTCTTCAAAGGGTTTAATTTTCATCATCCGCGTACACCAGCGTTGCTGGGGCGATGGCAAATATTCGTTATGTAGCATTAACCAGTGTTCAAAGGGTTTACCGCTACTTAGGCGTATAATTTCTTTGCCTAAATAGGCTTCTAGCTTTGCTAAAAAGTCATACACTTCATCGAGTTCTGCACCGGTGTCTGTAAAAAAATACTCCACCTTTTTATGTACTTCTGGGTAGTTTTCTTTTATATAAATGGCTAACGCGGCACTGTCTTTACCACCTGAAATACCTAATACATGGCGGTATTGAGAGTCTTGTATTAATTCTTTATAACTTTCACTCATGTTTTACCAACCTTTTTAATTTTTGTGTTGGTGTTGCTTTCTTTTCTTTTTGACTGCTCTTTTTTATACATATAAAAAAAGGTATCTGTTACTTCAGCTAACACACCTAATTCTAACTCTTTATCCGGGAGGTTATTTAAAATATCTAAAATTTGTCTTTTAGCTTCCGTAATGGTTGGTTTATTTTTTTGATCTACTGCCACTACCTCATCATACATTTCGCCCCCTTTTTTGACGCTACGTAATAAATATACATCAAAATCATTGCTTACTAGGTAATTTAATGATTTCTCATGTAATGACAGCTTTTCAAGATCCAATACACTTCGTGAAAATGTAGTTAACCGATATTCAGCTATATCTTGGTCACTATCCAACCATTTATTGGTTGGCTTATTGCCAAGAAACATTAAAATATTCTCAAACCATTCTTTGGTTGTGCCTGTCGACTTAGTTAACCGCATAATAAATGCACGCAGACCTTTTGTATCAACCGTGAATTTATCAAGTCCGTGGCACTTACCAGAAATAATATTCCTGACTTCGTCCAAAGGTAATTGAGGACTGATAATAAATGCCTGGGCAAGCAATTCTTTTTGCTTATACAACAAATTACCGTGTGCATCACGTAGTTCACGTAAGTTATCTGTTAATTTCTGTGCAAATTCTTCTAATACTTTTTGACTGGCCTTTGCACTTAACTCTTCAAAACCTAAAGCCTTTGGTAATTCTTCAAAAAGCAATACCTCAGGTGATTTTGCTAAGTTAAATGCGGTTCTTACTTTTGTCGCATCGGGTTTTAAACCTTTTCTGGTTTTATGTGTGTATTCAGGCAAATCACCCATAAATGTAGCAAGTGGTTTTGCTAATTCTAATAAGGTGCGTTTTTTTGAATCTTTAAATATAACCTTTGAATATTGTTCAAAAATTGATTCTCTTAAACCAGTAATTCTGAACCGTTGAAAGAAAAACTCATCAGGTCGTTTTACAAACCGTTCGATCATTTCTTCTGTAAAATAAGGTTTATATCGCCTTTGTTCATACAAGGCTAGTTCATGCTGATAAACCAAATAAGCCGTTATATAAAAAATAGGCAATAAACCTGCTTTAACACCATACGGTGGTGCGATTAATTCATTATTCAGTTCGGCGAATGATTTTGCTTGCTTTTCTGTGCTGTCTAAAAACTCATTTATACGTGACCATACATGGCGCATATTTGATTTTTTATCTTTACGTCCATCGCTAGAGGGCGCGCATAATTCCCATTTGTCTGTTTGTTCATTAAACTGATGTAGTCCGGTTTCTTTTAACACTGCTCGGTAAATGGATTTTTCTGCCGGGAATTTATCTATCCCTAAATCTTTTTCTGTTACGTGGTTTTGCATTGCAAGTAACAGCTTATTTCTGCCTGCATTTGCTTGTGCTGATGGTTTGTCTCGGTTAACTAATTCATTGTATATATTAGGTGTATGCTTATATACATTTTCAAGCACACCTGAAAGCATGCTTTGCATTGAACGCTTATTAGTAACACCTTGCTTATTACCTTCATGATACCAGTTACATTCTGCTGGATAGGCAATTAAATCTTGCAGTAATTGATCTTCTGCCTGTTCTGCTGCGGTTAAGCGGTCTTCATATTCACGTTTTGCAACAGGGTCACTGTTTAATTCTTGCCGGTTTATACCAACGCGTTTTAATGCGAGTGTTTCTGCAACCGCTTCTCGAAGTTGAGAACCATTTAAATTTAACGCAACAATATCGAGGTTTGAAAAATAACGAGTAACTTCATTATAAAATATTTTTTCATCGTCCTGATCCGATGCTAAGTAAAAAATAATACGTGCATCCTTACATTGTACATCTGTAATTTTATAGCTTTTTGCATCAACAAAGGTCGGTACAAAATAGCGCAATGTTCCGGTTTTAATCGTATATTTACGCGCCACAATAGGCAGCATATTTTTGGCATTATTTAATTCACTAGCTAAAGAAAACTGGCCAATATTACTGAGTTCTTCTTGTAGTGCGGCTTCTAAATCAAAATCACTCCCTTGCCAAACACGGTATTCCGCATTAAAGCGTCGATAGTTAATAATTGATTTATATTGCAGTGACTTAAGCGCATTTTTAACGGTTGTTTTTTTCGGCAAACAGGTTTCTAATAGGGGCTTTGAAGCTTTAAACCCGCCTTTACTACCAATAATATTAAGTATGCCAATGGTTTTTAAAATATTAATTTCAGCTTCGGGTGCATCACCTAAGCGTTCAATTGATGTTACTACTTCTGCCCAACGGCGGTGAGTTGCATAATCACCTAACGCAGCAGGTTGGTTCATTATAAAATAATCATAGATATGATGCGGGTAAACATATTCACCCAATGCTTCTAATTCCGACAGCATGTACTGCAAACCAAACTCTTCATGGCTACCTAAATAACTAAAAAGTGTACGCTCATTTTGTGCTACTTTTTGACATAACAAAGGCAATAAAACTGCACTGACAGGGTGCAGTGGATAGCAGCTACTGTATAGTTCAACAGCCTCTTTTTGATTTAATGTGTTCGGTATTGCTTGTTGTTCTATTAAAACATCAACCACTTTTGTAGATTTATCGGCTATTTCTTTAGCTTGTTTTTTTGTTAACTTGTATTCAAAAGCAGCGGACACAACTCTTAATACTTGTTCTGCTGACTCAAGAAATGGTACATCTTCAAAACGGCCTTGAACTTTTGACCATTCATTTCTTAAGTTTTCACCTAAGCCTTTTGCATATTGTTCAAATGATTGATGCAAGAGTACAAATAAGAATAGATTTGCTTCACTGCCTTTACAGGCATGTTCTGCTAAAGCTTGCAGCAAGTAAATATCGTTCGCACCATAGTGACGAGCTTCATATTCCAAAAACTTACCTAGCTCATCTATAACTAACAAAATACCTTTGCAGTTTTTCTTTAATAAAGTTTGTTGCAACCGATCAAATAAACTAATAATTTCGGTCGTGCTTAATTCATTATTTAAGGCATCATTTAATTTTTTTACAATGGCTAATTTTGCACCTAAATATTCCTGCGCTGTTTCGGCCAAACCCTTTATAATGCGCTTTGACATTGACTCGGGTGCACCTGTAATCAACACCTTTAAATAACCATCACTATTTTTTGTGGCTTTTATAAATTTTTTCGCAAGTATAGGGTCGGTGTTTTTTAATACTTTTTTAGCGGCTATTGCACCTTCTGTTTCTGGCGACGAAAGCAATTGTGATAAAAACACTGAAAATGATGATTTTCCTGAACCATAAGGGCCAATTAATGACCATGCTCTTGGTGTTAGCTGAGCATTAAAGGCTTCGGTTATTCTTGAGAAGGTACGTAGTGCGCGTGAAGTAGGTATATAGGCATTAACAACATCAGCAGAGCCCGAATCCCTTTCAAGATTTACTGAACGAGTATAATGGGTATTAACAGAAACTAAGTCATGTAGGCTCATGCTGCGGCCTCACTGTTGCTGGCTTTTTCAATGTCTGCATAATATTTTTTAATGAATTTAGAAGGCTCTATTTCTTTTAGTTGATATAGCTGATGGATACCGGATGTTTCGCGAATATCAAAATGACCGGGAATATAATCAACCATAATTTCTAACTTAGTAATTAGATCGGTTTCGGTTAGTCTAAAGACTGAACCGGGTGATGCAAAATTATCTCGGCTATACATTAATTCTTCAATGGGGAGTGTTGTTACATTACGCTGCTGTATAAGTTGTGCAACAGCAAAAGCAAAAATACCAACCGGTAAACCGGGCCTTGCGGCTGGTTTTGATTGATAAGCTCTGCCACCTGCGGATTGCGTAACTAAACCTAACAAAGATAAAGGTGAATCGAGAGCTTCTTCTAATGGAGTGCGGCCATTACCTTTTGACTGCGAATACATACGTGGTAATAACAGCGCATCATTTTTAATAGTGCCCGCTGATGGCCGACGTTTTTCAACCACTTGTTCTTTTACAAAATCGGACAGTGCCGTTTGCAGTTCTTGCCCTGCAAATTCAGGCTTATGATATTTATTAAAAAACCAAAACCAAGACGTTGCAAGCGTTGCGTTAGTGGCCAATAACCAATGAACTAGCCAGATTGTTGCTTCGTCTTCAAGATATGGATCTAACCCATTTTTTTCATCAAAAATGAGTGTCCCCAAGTCTTCTGGCTGTTCAGGCTTCTGCGGGGTAATTAACTGACAAGCTCGTAGCCAATAACGAATAGACGACACCATGTTTTTACCTACGCCCAAACGGACAACGGCATCTTCGTCATCAAACACATTGAGGTTTTGAAAGCCTTTTGATAACCAGCTATAGCGTAGTGCGAAAGTTTCATGCCGACCAAATGCGACCTGTTCACCATTAAATTTCATTTAACTCACCTTCCTTGTAAGTTTATCGTCTACCGGTAACAGGCTTAACTGAGACCGATCTTTAAGAAAATCATCTGTATTAGCTAAGAACCATTCTTTGAGTGTTAAATCTTCTTTACCTAGGGCATCGTATAATTCATGTTTAAGTTTTGGATCGACCTCTATAACGATTCGTCCACTACTACCCTTTGCCATCGCTATCACTCTCTATGTTATGTTATGTTATGTTATGTTATGTTATGTTATGTTATGTTACATGGACTATGTAATATAATAAAACGCCTGTCAATCTTTATAGGTATATAGTGGTCATATATTATTCTTTATAAATCAATAATATATAAAATTATTAACATTTTGTTCTTTCTCAACTACGAACACGGTTACACCATAAGAATATGTTCAATTTTACTAACGATTCGCTAGTTAGTTTGTCTTTTGTCGACCTAAGCCAAGATTTCCAGGCGCATAATACAAGCTAAAACTTTATTCCATGCAAAAAAAACCCCGCTCGAAAGCGGGGACTTTAGGCGTTACTGCTTTTACTTAAGCTTTTCGTCTTGCTACAAAAAGCAAACCGAACAGGCCAATGGCTAGTAAGTAAAGAGATGAACTTTCTGGAACGCTGGCGCAACTGCCCTGGTTAATTGAGAAGTTCCCAAAACCCCAAAAAACCGGGTCGATAGTGACGGATGTTAGCGCTGAACAACCGCCATTGCTGTTGTCTGCATAGATGCCAAAACCAGGGGTGTTATTACGGTTAACATTAAACCAGCTTTTGCTAACGCCAGAACCTGTGGATTCTGCTGCTGTTAACCATGCATTCGTTTGTGTGCTGCTAAGATCGGCGCCGACATTAAATGAAAATGCACGGGTATTTTCTGGCAGCATAATAGTCACTAAACTCAGGCCTGTTAGAAAAACATCATAATCCACTGCTTCGCCATTATTCCACCAGCTTGTATTGTTCGCGGTAGAACGCACCATATTTGTTGCATTGCCACTTCGGTCCAAAAAGCTCAGAGAACCGCCAAGGGGTGATAAGATACTTGTGGTGGTTCCGGTTGTTATGCCAGTAAAAGCAAAATCGGTCACATCATACCCACCGAGTGTTGTGGGGGTTGCCGTGTCGGTTGCATACTCCTCAAGAACGGCTGCTTGCGCAGTTGACGCGAAACTTGCTAAAAAAAGAACAACTGCTAAAATTTTCATTTGTCTGCCTAAATTGAATAATTCATTATATTTTGATTAAAGTTTATACGATATAGGCCAAATCGTCTGTCACCTAAACGGGTTAATATTTCACCATAAAACCCCAGATGGGTTAACCCATTTTCAATACAAATGAGCTTGTATAAAGCCCGCGCATGAGTAGCGGCAAGGCCAGGGTTGATTGCCCACACAAAAACATTTAGTATTTGCGCACTTTCGGGGTACGTTTTTCACGTAAAATACTGATTTATATGCACATTTTAAAATAGCACGTTTATTAACTATGCCTATCACCAAAACCCATGATTACATTGAGCAAATATGCCAGCAGGGTTGCGGCATTGTACGACAACACATTGAAGCGCTAGAGCAAGCCACGCCTAACCCGCCCCTCAAATTACTTCAAGGCATTAACAAAACACAGCAGCAGGAAATATTGCGAGAACTAAAGGCCATTATGGCGGTTTACGATAATAAAGATTGTAGCGAGGACTAGGGGCTAACCGGCTCGGCTTCATAATACGCAGCCCATTCCATTTGATTGTCGCCGTAGGCAAGAAAGTGCGGGTTTAACAGGCTGTCTTTGGTGTTATAACGCAGCGGTTGCAGGTTTAAGTCCACCAGATAACCGCCAGCTTCTTCCAGAATACATTGCGTTGCTGCCGTGTCCCATTCTGAGGTTAGGCCAAAGCGCGGGTAAACATCGGCACCGCCTTCGGCAACCAGGCAGGACTTTAAGGCGCTGCCCAGATTGATAACCGTGCACTCTGGCAGGTTACGCACAAAGGCGATAAATTCATTATTAGTAAATGACTGGCTGCCCGCAACACGCACTGGCCTGGCGCAATGTTTGGCAACGTGGATTTTCTCTGCGCTGTTGTGCGCCGAGGTTTTATAACTGCCCTCACCCTTAAGTGCGTAATACATTACCTGCAGAACCGGCGCATACACAACGCCCAATACCGGTTGCTGGTTTTCGATGAGTGCAATATTAACCGTGAATTCGCCATTTTTTTGAATAAACTCACGGGTGCCATCTAAAGGGTCTATCAGCCAGTAGCGCTGCCATTTAGAGCGCTCGGAAAAAACAGGGGGACTATCTTCTTCTGAAAGCACCGGAATATCTGGCGTTAATGCCTTTAAACCGGCAAGGATGATTTTATTTGCGGCTAAATCGGCTTGCGTAACCGGTGTTTGGTCGGCTTTCGTTTCGACATTAAATTCGGTTTGGTAGACTTCAAGAATTTTTTCACCCGCCATACAGGCAAGGTTTCGTACTGCTTCCAGATATGATTGCAAAGTATTATCCATAAGAAGCGCGATTTTGACAGTTTAGAGTGTGTTTCGCCAGTGTTATTCAGGCTGGCCCCGGTTATTTCCACTACTAAACCCGATTGCCACAGCTACTTTTGTTTCACGCGGCACCTGTTTAGCCTGTATTGCGGTTAATTAGCAAAAGTTAGTTTTGTTTTTAAGCGCCCTTCAAATAAGGTGTCTATGCTGACTGTTTTAGCCGTTTGGCTCACTTTAAAACCACCCTGCGCAGCGGGCTCAACCGACACCAGTTTCAGCGTTGTTGCTGTAAAATCGACATCGATGGTGACATGGATAGGAAAATACCCGTCCAGAAATTTGCGCATAAACGGGCCATTGGTTAAGCGATAACTGCCATCCTTATTTTTAAACAACGCTCTGGACCATGCTTCGATACAAAGCCGTGCATTGTCTTTTACATTTTCCAGTTGCACGGTGTTCTTTTCTACCCAGGCTTTTTCGATTGCGTCTGACTTTACGACCTTGATGTCGCGTATGCGTTCTTTATTAAACACCACCTGCACCCTTGGAACACGGTCCATATTGCTATGGCACTGTTGCAGCTTAATCCAGCCATCTTTTAAGCTCGTTTTGTAAAGGGTAAATGAATTGTGGTGGTGATGAACGGACTTTAAAGGTTTTTCTGTGAGAAAAAATAAAACCCCTTCATTCACTTCAACCTTCTGATAATTAGGTGGCTCAAGATCGTCGCTGTTAAGCCAGCGTTCCATTTCTTCTTCTGTTAAACTGCTGGCAAAAATAAAGGGGCTAAAAGCAAGTGCCAGCAAGAGAGCAGCAGTGGATAAAATTATTTTTAACAAGTGCATCGTTAATGTTTCCATTGCATAATAATGGCTTTTAATAAGTTTAGCTTAAACTGCCTGAAATTCACGACTACATTTGAAATAACACTATGATTAACTGGGAAAACATTAAAACTGTACTGCTGGATATGGACGGCACCTTGCTGGACTTGAATTTTGACAATCATTTCTGGCAACACCATGTTCCTGTTCGTTATGGCGAAAAGAATAATATAAGCTTTGATAAAGCCTACGATACCTTAATGCCTATTTATAAAGAGGTTGAAGGCACTATCGACTGGTACTGTATCGATTACTGGACCGAACGGCTGGAGCTGGATATTGTACAACTAAAGATAGAAGTGGCGCATTTAATTGCGGTACACCCTTTTGTTCGTGAGTTTTTAACCGCTTTAAAACAAAATAACATTGAAACCGCACTGGTTACCAATGCACACCAGAAAAGCCTTGCGTTAAAACTCGAAAAAACACAACTGCATGATTATTTCGACCATATTGTTTGCGCCCATGACTTTGGTATGCCAAAAGAACAACAGATATTTTGGGATAAATTAAAACAGCAGATCCCTTACGAAAATGAGTCGACCTTATTTATTGACGATAGCTTGTCAGTGCTGCGTTCAGCCCAGCAGTATGGCATTAAGCATTTACTCGCCATTTACAAACCCGATACACAACAAGCTATTAAAGAGGTGGATGAATTTAAGGCGATACATAGCTTTCAAGACATTATGCCAAAAATTGTTTAACCACAATCAACACGTAAACCGATCATCCCATTTCTTAAACCGCTTACGGCAATACGTGTCCAACTCGTTATAGGTTTTAAAATAAAACTGAAAACCTTTTTCGGCTGGCTCATCAAATTCACAATAATCATTTGAATAATCGCGGCAAAGTTGTGGCCGCGTATCGTAAATACCGCACTCACCTTTTTTGCCTAAAAACTGGCATTCGTTGTTTACTAACAAGAACCATTCGCCTTCATCTTTGTATACCTGAATGTTTTTGTGTGCCATTTGCCAAAGCAGGTGGTCAAAGTCGTCTTTGGTTCTGGGGGTGTCCATTTGCTGTGTTATATACACACAGCACCTGGTGCCTGTACAAAAACTGCACTTATTTTCTGCGGTTATTTCAATTTTAATTTTAGATTGCTTACTCATAAGTGTTTTATTAAACCTATTCCTGCATTATATTAGTAAGGTATGAATATCAAAAAAATTCGCCAACGCCTTAACCATAATCCGGAAATTGCCCAAACCATTGTCCGCTTAGGTATTTGGCTGTTTGCCAGCACCTATATTGGCCTGGGGATTCAGTACGGCTATTTTAGCGCACCCCCCATTGATTTTATTATTTTTTTAGGCGGCTTTCTTTTTATTACCATCGCCAATGCCATTAGCGTTATTCTTTACCCTGATGTGGTGCTAAGACGTTATTTAATGGTGCCGATTGACCTTGGCTCGGTGACTTATTCTATGGTTTTAACCAGCACCAGCGCATTCGGTGCGTTTTATTTACTCTACCCGTGGATATTTATCGGCTATGGTATACGTTATGGCCGTGGGTTGCTATTAGCTGCGGTTATTGCTGGCTTTATCGGCTACCAATGGCTATTAATAAGTAAAGGCTACTGGCAAAGCGACACGTCCACTTCGCTGGTTTATAGTATTTTTCTTATTATTATGCCGCTTTACCTTAATCGTATGCTTAAAAACTTGCAGGAAGCACGCGAAATGGCCGATACCGCCAATAGTGCTAAAAGTAAATTCCTTGCAACCATGAGTCATGAAATTCGCACGCCGATGAGCGGCATTATTGGCATGACTAATTTACTCCACAGCACAAAGCTCACTGAACAGCAAAAGGATTATGTGGACTCACTGGACGAATCCGCGACCGCACTGCATTCATTAATTAACGATATTTTAGACCTGTCAAAAATTGAAGCCGGTAAATTTGTAATGGATAACGAACCGTTTAATTTACCTAAAGTAATAAAAGGGGTAAACGATATGTTTACCCCCATTACACGCAACAAAGGCCTAACGCTCGAAACCCATTACGACAAAAAGTTACCGGTTATTTTTGTTGGTGACGCTAATCGCCTGCGACAGGTTTTACTTAACCTTATCAGTAATGCCGTTAAATTTACCACTAATGGCGGCATTACCATTAATGTTAGCCTGGTTAACAAAGATGAATTAATCTGCCGTGTTCGTATTGAAATTATCGACACAGGTATTGGCATTAAATCCCATCACCTGAAAAACATCTTCGACCCTTTTTACCAATGCAAAAATAATTTAAAAGAAGTGGGCACTGGATTAGGCACTGCAATTGTCCAGAATCTTGTCTCACTTATGAAGGGCCAGGTAGGTGTGCATAGTGAACTCGACAAAGGCTCTACATTCTGGGTTGAAATTCCCTGGCAATACCAGCAGGAAAATTTACAACAAGCCAATACCAATGCATTAAACGTAGACAAGCAAAATACTCAACAACCCTTGTCTATTTTGGTTGCAGAAGACAGCTTAATTAACGCCAAAGTTATCAGCGCATTTTTAAAAGAGGCCGGGCATGCTGTTACCCATGTCGAAAATGGTGCGCTCGCCGTAGAGCAACTTATTAATAATAAATTCGACCTTGTAATTATGGATATGCGCATGCCTGAAATGGACGGACTGGAAGCCACCAAAAAATGGCGGCAACATGAAGGTAACACAAAACAAATTCCCATTATTGCATTAACTGCAAATGCAACACCAGAAGACCAACAAGCATGCCTGAATGCTGGCATGAATGAATTTTTAACAAAGCCGGTTGATAAGCAAAAGCTTTATGATGTTATCGCGGAGCTGGTTTAACGCATTAAATATTGTAGCCTGGATGGAATGCAATGGAATCCGGGGAATGTGTAGCACAAGTCTCCCCGGATTACGCTACGCTACATCCAGGCTACACATTTCGTTTTACCGCCATAAAAGATCGCTCTCTGTGGTAATATCGGTTACTAAAATTCAATACCGTAGTACTTATTTATTATGAATCAAATCTTAAGAAAAATCTTTAGCCCGATACTTAATATCTTTGAAAGCGGCACCGAAGAATATGCCATAAAACCACTGAGCCGGAAAATACTAATTACTGTCAGTGTACTATTTAGCGTGCTGGCCTCAGCTGTTTTCTATTTAATGCCAGACAATGCTGATGCCGGTTATTTCCTGCCTATTATTATTTTTGGAGGCATTGCGCTGGTGGGGTTTATTGTGGGTTTTTTGGGAACTGACCGAGCTGTGGCCAAAATTTGGGGGAGTCGTTCTTAAACTTCTAACCAGAATGTAACCGGCCCGTCATTCACAAGGCTTATCTGCATATCAGCACCGAACCGCCCAGCTGCATTATTTGAATATTGCTGTTCTGCGTTGTATAAAACCTGGTTAAATAATTGTTCACCCCGTTCCGGCGGTGCTCCACGGCTAAAACCCGGCCGGCAGCCTTTTTTTGTATCAGCTACCAGAGTAAATTGCGACACCCAAAGCACGCCGCCGTTTATATTTTTTACCGATAAATTCATTTTGTCTGCCTCATCAGCAAATACACGGTAATTCAAAACACGTTCAACCAGGCGTTTAGCTTTTGTATTGTCGTCTTGCTTCTCTACACCCACCAGTACTAGTAAACCTTGCTTGATCTCAGCAATCGTTTTTTCTTCAACACTTATACTGGTACTTACACTGGCACACTTAACTCGCTGAATTAGCGCGATCATTTTATTTTACTTAGCATTTTGTCGGTTGCTTTAACCAGTGCATCGATAATACCCGGCTCCATTGCTGAATGGCCGGCATCAGGAATAATATCCAGCTCGGATGCAGGCAAAGCCTGATGTAAATCCCAGGCTGATTCCATTAGGCAAACAACGTCATAACGGCCCTGCACAATAATAGCGGGAATGTCTTTTATCTTATCCGTATTATTTAAAATTTGATTCGGTTCTAAAAAACTATCGTTCATAAAATAATGGCACTCAATTCTAGCCAGACTTACTGCGGTATGTAAGTTACCAAAACTGTTCACCATTTCTTTGCTTGGTTTGAGTGTGGATGTACGCCCTTCCCAGATTGACCATGCCTTTGCAGCTTTAGTACGGGTAAGTTCATTGTCACTGGTTAAGCGTTTGTAATAGGCGGCGACCATATTGCCACGCTCATTTTCTGGAATAGGCTGACAATAGTCCTGCCAGGCATCGGGGAAAATTCGGCTTGCACCTTGCTGATAAAACCAGTTAATTTCCTGCGGGCGGCATAAAAAGATACCGCGTAAAATCATTGCCAGTGCTTTTTCCGGGTGGGTTTGTGCGTAAACCAGCGCAAGAGTGGAGCCCCACGAACCACCAAACAAAACCCACTGCTCAATACCAAGATGTTTTCTAATTGCTTCCATGTCGGCAACTAAATACTGAGTGGTATTATTTTCCAGGTTGGCATAGGGCGTTGATTTTCCTGCACCGCGCTGATCGAATAAAATAATGCGGTATTTTTCCGGATCAAAAAAACGCCGATGACATTCGGCACACCCCGCACCCGGCCCACCATGAATAAAAACAACAGGAATGCCATCGGCTGAACCCGACTCTTCGATATACAATTCATGCACATCGTCCACCTTTAAACGATGTGTCTGGTATGGCTGGATCTTCGGGTAAAAAATACGCACCGTTAATCGACCACCTTTTTACTGCTAAAATTTTTGATACTCACAACCCCCATCAGTAACAAACCGGCTAAAATAGCAAAAGGACCTATACCGGTATCAAGCAGGGTAAATGCCCAGCTAAAACCAAAAACGGTGCCCAGATACAACATCCCCGAATGCATTAGCGTGCCAATAATAAATAGCCAACTAATAAGTTGTTTTAACCATGCGGCCGCCGCAATAAAACAAAGCGTCAGACCAACAATAATATTGAGCACCGACTCCAGGTTACCGTGCGCGTGCGGCCCCCCTTTTATGGCATCAATTTCTGCCTCAGTGTTATTGAGCTTATTTATCCCTAAAATACCCGCAGTATTGGCTTTTGCAATTTGTATGGCACTGAGCGGTTCCAGCTCTTCTTCAAAGTCGCTGCCTTTTAAAGCCTGCAAACGCCCCACACTCACTTGTTTTTCCTGCGCGACTTTACCAAAACCCTCGTATTTATCGACCATCACAATGCCCAGTGAGGCCGTAAAAACTAAATATATAAATCCAAATGCGATATTTTTTTGCCCAATCATTTAACTACTCCTCTGTTTTTATAACGGGTGTTATCCTTATTCCATCACCTGTTGTGGTCAAGTAAATCTGCACACTTTAATGGGAGCAAATTAAATTTTCAGCCGCCACTGGCGATAAATAGTTATTATAACTGTGTCCTCTCGCAATGTTATAGTGAGACATAATATATTTCACTGTGTCTTGCT
>JAJRZT010000010.1 GCA_024275115.1 Gammaproteobacteria bacterium | reverse complement strand
GCCGGGATTATCCAATAAAGACACGCAAAACATGCCATCCATGGCGACTCGACTGCCGCGTCCTTGCGGCAGACGGTCTTTATTGGATAATCCCGGCTTCCTGTCCTTGTGGTGGTGGATTTTAATGACTCATTTCTCTTATTCCGAGTTCAGGTTAAATATGTCTCGGCCATTGGCTGGCATCAATGGTTTCCTTATACGCATGCCATGTTGCATGCCCTATAACTGGCAAAAAAATAAGCAGACCGATAAGCGCGGTGGCCACACTTAATAGCACACTTAAAAATATACAAATAGACCACACTAGCATTGCTTTTTTATTGTGTAGTACAGCATTTATACTGGTAATAATGGCCGTTACGGTGTCTACCTTCCTGTCCATAATCATTGGTAATGAGAATGCACTGGCAGTAAAAATAATAAAGGCAAAAACGGCACCGACACTGGTGCCAATACTTAGAAAGGTTATAAAGCTTTCGAAACTCGCGCCTGATTCAATCGGGTAAAACACATGCAACATCGATGCGGCGCGTGCCCAGATTAAAAACACCACCATTAACATCAAACTAAACACTCCAATATTACCAAAGTGGAGGCGGCCTTCTCGCAAGCAATAGCCTAAAGCAGGCTGTTTACCTTCCTGTAACTGGCTGCTAATTGAATATAAACCAATGGCAATAATGGGGCCTAACAGAAGAAAGCTTAATACCAATGAAAGCACGGAATAAAAGTTACCGAATTCCAATGCACAGAAACTGGAGATATAACTTAGCAACATAATGATAAAACCATAGGTAATGCTTTGACGTGGCGCGCGTTTAAAATCTTGCCAGCCGAGTTTAATCCAGTGAAAAGCCGCCGTTGTTTTAAGTTGATGGCATGGAGCCACAAAAGGTAATGGATCAGGCTGAATGCCGGGTTGGTGATGTTGTATGGGTGTAACCATAACGAATTTCCCCCTTGATTTTTTTGAAAGTGCCTGTGTGTTTTATTATTTTTTATTAGCGCCCTTGTTGGGTGCTTTTATTGTGAATGGCACGTTAATGCATAGTTACAGAATAAAAAGATAAGGTAAAGAGCACACGGCAACTAAATGATATTTATACACAGTGTTTTAATCGCCGACATAAACGAGTCTCTGATTCTCGCAGCTTTCGAGATCGATTATTTAACTTATCTCGGGATGCGTGCTTAGTAATATAAGAACAATAATGAAGAGAATAAAAGAAAGGCTCTTCCAAAAAAGAACAGGGCTTCGTTCTATTAAAGGAGGTCGTGTTTTATTTAAAAAAGTTTTGTTGGGGTGATGTAGATCATAGATAAACTCGGTTATTTCTTCATAGCGTTTACAGGGATCGGGATGAATGGATTTTTTAATGGTTTCATCGATCCAGGCGGGGATTGTACGATCATCATCAAGTACAGATTGATAAATAAGCTTTCGTTGGGCTGATTTTGTTTGTGCTCGTGCCACTTGAGCGCCATAAGGCAATCTGCCAGATAACATTTGATAGGTAATAACACCTAAAGAAAACATATCTGAACGAGATGTGCCTGTTTCTCCAAGAAAATATTCTGGCGCAGTATATTGGGCTGTGCCAAGTATATTTTGTTGGTTAAGAGGGGTCGTTATTTCTTTTAAACCTGCAACTTGAGTTGAACCGAAATCAATAATTTTAACGGTACCTGTTTTATCGATCATGATGTTATTTGGTCTAAGATCTTGATGTAGCATTTCTTGTCGGTGAAAGGCACGTAAGCCAATTGAAATTTGCTTAATAATATTACGCACAGTATCAATATCGGGTTCAGGATGGTCTATCATCCATTGCGATAATGTTTTTCCTTCAATATATTCAGTGACAATATATAAGTAGTTGTGCTTGCGTGTTTGTAAGCTAGCTTTTAACACATGCGCATTATTGATACGCCGAGCGATCCATTCTTCCATAAGAAACCGTTCAAGATAAGCGGCATCTTCGCGAAGATCAATCGACGGGGCTTTAATCACAACCTGTTCTTTTGTTTTGGTATCGGTAGCAAGATAAATATGACTACGGCTTGTGAGATGAATGTTTCGTATGATTTCATAACCATCAAATAACATTCTAGGCTTGAGTTCAGGCGGAAAGGGTAAAGTCGTTAATTGCTGGTAGACTTCTTTAATATTCTGCAGTGGAAGTTGATCAACTTTAACAATTTGAATAGTTAAATTATCATCGCTTCCACTTTTGTAGGCGTTGTCAAAAATAATTTTTGCAGCATCATTTAGGTTGTCCTTGTGTTCGCTTATAGTGCCTATAATAAATTTTTCACTTGCGAACTCATAGATCCCATCTGTTGCTAAAATGAAAATATCATTAACATCTAAAGGGAGTGATTGATATTCTATATCAATATGATCCTTCATACCTAACGCACGTTGCAGGTAACTTTTATCTTTTGATACCCATAGTCGATGATCTTCAGTAAGAAGTTCGAGTTGATGGTTTGATAAACGATAGATTCGGCTATCACCAACATGAAAGATATGCGCGGTGGTTGATTTAAGTACTAATGTGCTAAAGGTGCAGACATACCCTTTATCAAGTTCATAACGATATTGGCTAGCACGGGATTGTGAATAGAGCCAGGAATTTGTTGACAGTAATACGCGTAGCACGGCTGTTTTTACTGACCAGGATTCAGAAGTACAATAGTAATCTTCTAAAAAACTGGTAATGGCTGTTTTACTTGCTATTTGGCTAACATGGCTGCTGCTAATACCATCAGCGAGTGCTATTGCAATCCCTTTTGAGCTAAGTAGTGGTTCTTTGGGAATATGAGTGCCATGGAAATCCTGGTTAATTTCTTTTCGGCCTTTACCAGAGTATTGACCAAGAGATATTTTTAATTGAGTTGGCATGTTTTAATACACAGTATAATCTAAATTCCCCGTCCGCTTGTGGCGGGCACAAAACCGTTGGGGTTTCCAAAGGGGAGAAGCGGAGCTCTCCCCTTTGGTCGTCAGCGGAGTGCATACCCCGTTGACGATATATAATTATTTTCTTTGTTTATTATAAGGCACGGTTTGGGCTTGTTCTAACATGAGTGTAGTACAGTGGTAAGGCAACAAATACAAAACCACCCACTAGATTACCTAATACAGTGGGGATCTCATTCCAAATTAAGTATTCAGCAACAGTAAAATCACCGCCCATGATCATTGAGAATGGGAATAAAAACATATTTACAATTGAATGTTCGAAGCCCATATAAAAGAAGAGCATAATTGGCATCCACATTGCCATCATTTTACTACCTGCTGAGGTGGAAATCATCGCACCAACAACCCCCATCGAAACCATCCAGTTACACAACATGCCACGAACAAAAATAGTAAACCAACCTTCAACACCATGTGCTTGATAACCTAAGGTTCTTGATTCACCAATGCTAGCCACTTTTGCAGCAATAATGCCACCGTCAGTGTTATATCCATAGGTCAAGATAAAAGACATCATAATTGCAACAGATATTGCGCCTGCAAAGTTACCAAGAAAAACAAGACCCCAGTTTCGTAGTACCTGGTTAACAGTAACGCCGGGTCTTTTATCAATCAGGGCAAGCGGTACAAGAGTAAAAACACCGGTAAGTAAGTCAAACTTCATGAGATATAACATAATGAAACCAACAGGAAAAAGAACGGCTCCTGCAAGTGCTGAACCGGTTTGAACGGTAACGGTAACTGCAAACACAGCCGCGAGCGCTAAAATAGCCCCTGCCATAAATGCTCGAATCAACGTATCTTTAGTTGACATGTAAACTTTTGATTCTCCCGAATCGACCATTTTTGTAACAAACTCTGACGGTTCTAAATACGACATAACAAATCCTCTTCATGCATCCATGAATAATTTTAAAATATTTTTCAGTTTGTATCGCAAGTAATATGCCAAATGTAATTTGTTGTTTTAATTTACTTTTTATTTATATTTACGGATTATTTGGTACAAAGTGGTGCATGTAGATAGGTTTAGTACGTTTTTGGTGCGAGAGCATTAAAAAGAGGGCTGCTTTAGATAAATTTAGTTATTTAAAAATAGGCTGGTTCATCTAAATAACTGATCCTAATCTCTGACCACCTTACCCTTTCTCAAGTTGGACTGACGTTGCTGGAAAAGGTGAAACACTCACCATAAACATATTAACGGCCGTCATGAGTTTATTCATTGTCGTTGGCAGGTGGAAAGCTTTGTCATATTGGTAAAAAGCTCAGCATGCTCGCTGCAAACTATTTATAATATCTGGATGAATAAACCCCCGATACAATCACAGCTAAAAGACCGACTCTACCAATATTACCTTCTTACCCGGTTAAACAAACCGATAGGTATTTTTTTATTGCTCTGGCCAACCCTTTGGGCGTTATGGATAGCGAGTGAAGGCAAACCGGATCTGCTGGTTTTATTTGTTTTTATTACAGGTGTGGTGTTGATGCGATCAGCAGGTTGCGTAATTAATGACTATGCCGACAGAAAAATTGACCCGCTTGTTGCCCGTACCCGTCTGCGCCCCATTGCCAGTGGGTTGGTTAAACCAAAAGAAGCGCTCAAGCTGTTTATTGGTTTATGTTTAGCCGCTTTTGTATTGGTTTTATTGATGAACAAACTGACCATATACTTATCATTTATAGGGGTGGGACTTGCTGCTATTTACCCTTTTATGAAACGTTATACCCATTTACCCCAGATAGCGCTGGGCATGGCGTTTGGCTGGTCGATTCCGATGGCTTTTGCAGCTCAAACGGGTAGCGTACCCCAAATTGCCTGGTTACTGTTTGTGGTGAATATTGTCTGGTCGGTAGCTTACGATACGATGTATGCAATGGCCGACAAAGAAGACGATTTAAAGGCCGGGGTTAAATCAACCGCTATTTTATTTGATGACATGGATAAAGTGATGATAGCCATGTTGCAAGGTATTGTTTTACTTGGCCTGTATTTTATTGGTCAGCAGTTGCAGCTCAGTTGGGTGTTTTATTTTAGTTTGGTGGTTGCGGCAGGGCTGGCTGTTTACCAGCAATATTTAATTAAAAACCGCATGCCGGAACAATGTATACAGGCATTTCTTAATAATAACGGGTTCGGTGGTACTATTTTTGTAGGTCTGGTCTTACATTATTGGCTACTTGTTTAGTTGCTGTGCTCAGCGTAAGTCGCTGTTTAAAAATCAGGGCATATTTTGGTAATTTTTCGCTGGAAAAAATCGCACTTTCAGCTACGCTTAGAGGCATTAAGAGGGTATCAGGCAAACCACTTTTAGCTTTTTATTATTTCGTATTAGCCGTGACCGGGTTCACAGTTATTATGGGTTAATTCCGGGTAAAGTAAGTACTGAAAATAAGGGATTGATTTTTTAGTTAACAAATTAGCGCTAATCTTAAGGAACCGGTTGTGTTTTATAACAAGCAACTCAAAAATTTATGCAGTAGCTCAACTTTAGCGGTTTTAATGGCGGCTGCACTGCCAGTTAGCGTGGTGGCTGAGAGTGATATTTCTTCCTGGCGTGACGATCCTTTGCGTTTAAATGTAAAGTTTGAAGGTCAATCTTCTGCTTTAAGTCAGCAAAACATACAGCGTAACTTGATGAGTGAGTTCGACAATATTTCCCTTGCGCCTAAAAGCACAAAATATTCTTTAGATCGCGGCATTATACGGCAGTACGATGCGACCTTCTTTTATCCTTTTCAACGTGGCAAATTAAATTTTGATTTAGGTTTAAATATTAAATTTATTAACGGCATTACACAGGCGGTTAATGAATTTGGTGTGACGAGTTCACAAAGCTACAATGCAACCTTGCCGATGATGTATGCAACGGCCTTGTATGAATTGCCCTGGAAGGGATTATCCGCCGGTTTTGAGGGTAAACATATGGTTCTTGCGAACAGCACCGCTTATGACTATAAAGCCATGCTGAGTTATCAAAGCCGCAATGGTTTTGGTTTGCACGGTGGCTGGCAGTACCAGCAACTTCATTTAAATGCTTTTCAGAGTATTACCACCAGTAGTGAAACTGAAGGCCCGTTTGTGGATTTTTATTTCAAGTTCTAACAACACGCTGTTATTTTCTGGCAATGGCCTGAACAACCGCACCAAGCCCGGTATGGTGGCTGCCTTCAACAACCTCGCGTTCGAGCTCCTGCAACAGGCTAAACTGTAAACCGGCTAATTCTTTTTTTAAAATATCGGCACTCATAGTAAGTTCAACGACCGGTGGCCCGCCGGTGCCGTGTTTGAGTTGTTCGGGGGTGTAGGCTTCTAATAGTAAAGTGCCGGTGCCTTTAAGCCCGTGCACAACTTGTGCATGTAATTCGATTCTGATTTTTTCTGGCAGGTGGCAAAAAATAGAAACAATGCCATCCCATTGTTCTGAGCCGAGTGGGTAGGTGGCTAGGTCGGCATGAACATAGTTAACCTGTACGCTATTATCTTGTGCCAGTTTTTTAGCCTTTTCAATGCCAACGGCGGATGAGTCGATGGCGGTTACCTTGTAACCTTGTTTTGCCAGAAACACGGAATTACGGCCTTCGCCATCGGCTAAGCACAATACCTTGCCTTTGGGGATTTGAGTAAAATTCTGTTCTAAAAAGGTATTGGGTTGTATGCCATAAATATAATGTTCGGCAGCGTAGCGTTCATCCCACATTGTTTTTAGTTCTCTTATTGATGGTTATTAAGTGTAAGTTACTTTTGAGATTATAGGCATAAAAAAACCGCCCAACCATACTGGCCGGGCGGTTGGGGTTCAATGACTCGATTTTTTAAATAACGGCATTAGCCACAAAAATAGCTACAGCCATAACACCCAGTAACACGAGTACGGTTTTACCAACATTCATCAAAATTTCTTTATCACCCTCTTGATACATCATCACTAAATCCCCTTATTAAAGTATTCCTTTATAATTATGGGAGAGGGTATTTTAAAAACATTGATCTAGATCAATTTACAGTCATTTAACCTTATTGTTTGTATGGTTTTATGCGCGAGCTGCGCTCCAGATCTGGATGCGCTCAGCGCCTTGCTTGCGCAGCACGCGGGCTAGCTCGTTTACGGTCTGGCCCGTGGTCATTACATCGTCAACAATCGCAACGTGCTTGTATGGGAAGTCGGTTGCGATTTTAAAAGCATTGCGAATATTCTTTTGGCGGGTTTTTTTATTCTGCTGCATTTGCGGTGCGGTAGAAACTACGCGTGTGCAGCAGCGGGTATTAAGCGGAATACTGTAGCGCCTGGCAATGGGGCGGGCAATTTCCACGGCTTGGTTAAAGCCACGTTGCCGCAGCCGCTTTTTATGCAGCGGAACGGGGATTATACAGTCCGGCAAGCCTTCTGCGTGTTGTTCAATTTTAGTTATCAGCAATTCGGCAAGCACTTGTGCATAATAGAGTTTGTGCTGGAATTTTAGCTGGGTAATAAACTGGCTAACAGGTAACGCATAATGGTAAGGGCTAATGCACAGATCAAAAGCGGGGGGTGTTTTTACACATTGGCCGCAGCGTAGCGCATTGTGTGACGTGTCGACCATATTCAGGGGTAAACCACATTGAAAGCATTGGGTTGTTATCTCTGGCAGCATTTTTGTGCAAGCAGGGCAGATAAGTTGTGTGTTGAGTTCTGAACACAACGGGCAGGTTGTGTAGCGGCGAGTAAGTCGCTTAGCCCATTGTTGGGTTGCATGTAAAAGTGTTGTTAGCATAAATCATCCTTGATAGTGCCATTGTTGGGTAAGCTATAATGTAAATTTATTTGAGGCTTTTTACAAGCCATAAAAAAACCGCACCTAGCTTATATGTGTGATGGGTAGATTTGAGTGGCGATCATATCGTCACAGCTATGATCTTAAATTATCTGTGTGAAGAAAGATATGAGGGAATTAACAGTAGAAAAACGTGTTATGACCATATTTTTAGCTGTTTGTGCGGTGGAACCGGTCATCGGTATTGTTAACCAATAAATTTTAATGGTTGACAAGAAAATCCAGGCGATTAAGATCCTGCCTATATGGATTTAAACACAATAGTAAAGACTACAAAATGAGTAAAACTGAAGAAAATCAAATAATTACAGGTAAGCAGGCTAGCCGAGCTGCGCGTTGGTTTAGCCTGGGGAATATTGTTTCTATGATTATTCCCTTTCCGCTTGGTATTTTCTGGTTCGGTGCCTCGATGGTGGTGTATGCCATGCACCGTCACCATCCGAATCCACGGGTGGGTTATTACACCCAGCAGGCTGCATATCAATTTTATGCGGTGCTTGGTTTAGTGCTGGTGGTGGCCACTTTTTTTGGCACCGAGCTTTTATACTGGTTGATAACCTGGGCTATTTCCGCTGCAATTCTTATTCCCTTAAGTGTTTATAACCTGATGAAAATTAATAAAGAACAATGGCAAGACAGTATTTTTGAAAGTGAGGACGCACAATGAATGCGAATGTAGAAAGTGTAGCGAATTCGACGGGTTCTACTGAAAAGATCCGTCACGACTGGACAGTCGAAGAAGTAAAAGCATTATTTAACAAACCGTTTAGTGATTTAATCTTCGAAGCGCAAACAATGCACCGCAAATTTTTTAATCCAAACCAGGTGCAAGTGAGTACCCTGTTAAGCATTAAAACCGGCCGCTGCCCGGAAGACTGTGGTTACTGTCCGCAAAGTGTTCGTTTTGATACCAAAGTTGAAACCGAAGCCTTGTTACCACTTGATGAGGTAATTGAAAAAGCCAGGCAAGCCAAGGCAAATGGTTCCAGCCGATTTTGCATGGGCGCTGCATGGCGTAGCCCAAAAAACAAAGATTTAGAACCGGTGATAGAAATGGTCAAAGCGGTGAAATCGCTCGGTCTGGAAACCTGCGTAACCTTAGGGATGTTAAACGCGGAGCAAAGCGTGCGCTTAAAAGAAGCCGGTCTGGATTATTACAATCATAATCTGGATACCTCACCTGAATATTATGGCGATGTAATAACGACCCGCACTTATCAGGATCGTTTAGACACTATTATGCATGTGCGTGATGCTGGAGTGAATGTATGCTGCGGTGGTATTTTAGGCATGGGCGAAGCAGAAAAAGATCGCTACGGTTTAATGCAGCAGCTTGCAAACCTGGAGCAGCATCCCGAAAGTGTACCGATTAATTTACTGGTAAAAGTAGAAGGCACACCACTGGCTGATTCAGAAGAACTTGACCCAATCAAGTTTGTGCGAGCCGTGGCCGTTGCTCGAATTATGATGCCTGAATCACATGTTCGCTTATCGGCAGGACGAGAAAATATGAGTGATGAAATGCAGACGCTGTGTTTTTTAGCGGGTGCCAATTCTATTTTTTATGGTGAAAAATTATTAACCACACCTAACCCGAGTGAAAATACCGACAAGCAATTGTTTGGGCGGTTGGGTATAGAGGCAGTTTAATACCTTAGTCAATAGATTTTTTTGAAATAAAATTATGTCATTCAATAAAAAACTAAACGACAAACTTCAAAATCTGCAACAGCAACAGTTGTATCGGTCCAGGCGCTTAGTTGAAACACCTCAAGATGTTACTTTAAATATAAATGGCAAAATGTTAATCAATTTTTGTAGTAATGATTACTTAGGTCTCGCGAATCACCCGGACGTTAAACAGGCGTTTAAAAAAGCAGTGGATGAATACGGTGTGGGCAGTGGTGCTTCGCAACTGGTTACCGGCCACCAAAAGCCACATCGTGCATTAGAAGAAGAGTTGGCCGATTTTTTAGGCCGTGATCGGGTGCTACTGTTTTCAACCGGTTATATGGCTAATCTTGGTGTGCTCAGTGCGTTAAGTGATCGTAATGATGAAATTTTTGAAGATAAACTCAATCATGCTTCATTGATTGATGCTGCCTTGTTATCGCGTGCCGAATTAACACGCTTTACACATAAAGACAGTCTGGCATTAGAAAAACAGTTAATAAGATCAAATGCAAAAACAAAATTTGTTGTCAGTGATGGTGTGTTTAGCATGGATGGCGATAAAGTGGATTTAATAAAATTGTTCCAGATCTCACAAAAAAATAATGCGGTGTTGATGATTGATGATGCGCATGGTATTGGTGTGTTGGGGAAAAAGGGGCGAGGAATTATAGATGAAGTCGATGCAGCTGTATCTCAGTCTGAATTACCTGTATTGGTTGGAACCTTTGGCAAGGCCTTTGGCACCTTTGGTGCTTTTGTTGCAGGCAGCGAAGTGCTAATAGAAAATTTAATTAACTTTTCACGCAGCTATATTTATACAACAGCGATGCCTGCTGCAGTCGCAGAGGCAACGCGCGCCAGCTTAAAAATAATTAAGCAGGGCGATGAGCTAAGAGAAAAATTGCAGGCGCGCATTATTCAGTTTCGTAAAGGGTGTGATGAATCAGGTATCCCGGTTGTGGCTGCACCCGAGTACGGTCAGCACTCTGCAATTCAACCACTTATTGTGGGAGCGGCAAATAAAACTATAAAGTTAAGTCAGGCATTGCAACAGGACGGCATTTTAATCAGTGCCATTCGCCCACCAACGGTGCCACAAAACACATCACGTCTACGCATCACATTTTCTGCGAATCATACCAGTGAACATGTTGAACGTTTGTTATCGGTATTAAGTCGTCAACTATGTTAGCGGTAACCGAGTCAGGCGAAGGCTCGCCATTGGTTTTACTTCATGGCTGGGGATTGCACAGCGGTGTATGGCAAAGCATTTTGCCTGAATTAGATAAGCTGTTTCATTGTTATGCAGTGGATATGCTTGGTCATGGTGAATCACAGGCAATTAATAATGAATTGTTTGATTTAAACAATATGCGTAAAGCGCTGCATACACTTATTAATAGCATTGAGTCCGATAGTATTATTTTAGCTGGCTGGTCGTTAGGCGGGCTAGTTGCAATGGATTATTTAAATCACTTTCCCGGTAAGATAAAAAAACTGATTTTAATAACCGCGAATGCCTGTTTTTGTAAACAACCTTATTGGCCGCACGGTTTAGACGCAATAGTGCTGGATAATTTTGCACAACAGTTAGAACAGGACTATAAAAAAACGGTTGATAAATTTATGGCGCTGCAAATGTTTGGAGCAGATGATTACAAACATGCACTTAAAATATTAAAAAATTCAATAGTTTCTCGCCCAGAGCCTTCCATGCAGGCCTTACGTAGAGGTCTGGACATTTTAAAAACAACAGATCTGCGAGAAAATTTACACACACTGCCACAAGCTACTTTGATGATTAGCGGTGAGCATGACAGGCTTATGCCGTATCAGGCAGCAGAGGCGATGCAGGTTTTATTTAGCCATGCTAAAAGTACGATGATTAAAGGTGCAGGGCACGCGCCTTTTATTTCGCATCCGAATGAATTTATGCAGGCTGTTAAAGAGTTTAGTTATGGTTAAAGCACGAGAGCAGTCTATGTCTGAGCCCGATTTTTATGTTGATAAAAAATTATTGCGCCGTGCCTTTGAAAAGGCTGCGCAGGCATATGATGAAGCCGCGATTTTACAACGTGAAGTTGCAAGCCGAATGTTAGAGCGTCTGGATTATATGTTGATCGAACCACAGGTTGTTTTAGATGCGGGCGCAGGAACGGGCTATTGTACATTAGATGTTGTACAGCGTTATCCAAATGCACAGATCATTGCATTGGATATTGCAGCGGCTATGTTAGAACAAACACGTAGAAAAACAAAACCTGGTAATAATATAAGTTATGTTACCAGTGATATAGAAAAGATAGCCTTAGCGGATAACAGTGTTGATTTAATTGTTTCCAGTCTAACGGTGCAATGGTGTAACGATTATATAAAAGCTTTTGCAGAATTTAAACGGGTATTAAAACCCGGCGGTTGTTTGCTGTTTACCAGTTTTGGCCCCGATGCTTTAAAAGAATTAAGACATTGCTGGTATAAGGTAGACAGTGATAATCACGTTAATAGCTTTATTGATATGCACCATATTGGTGATACTTTATTTCAGGCGGGTTTTAAAGATCCGGTTATGGACACCGAAACCATTACCGTTGCATATAAAGATGTTTATCAAATCATGCGTGATTTAAAAACCATTGGCGCACATAATGTTCTAAATGGTCGTCGCCATAGCTTAACCGGCAAAAAAAGATTACAGGCAATGGTGGCGGAGTATGAAACATTTCGCCATGAGGGGGTATTGCCGCTGAGCTATGAAATTGTTTATGGCCATGCCTGGACTGCTCCTGCCGAGAGTGTGAATGTTGACTTTTCGGTGTAAATTTAAAAATATTACCATCTATTAATATACTCGAACTATCTATAAATTTTATTGCTTTCATTTATTAATTTGTTATATTGGGGGGATGATAACCATTGCACTAAAACGATGCATGGTTATTGTGAGTAGTGGCTCATCATTTTTTTGAATTTTAGTTGGGCTAACAGTTGTCTAGTCACCTGGGGAGTAATGTAATGAATAATAATTCCGGCTATTGGAAGGAGAACTTGCGGCTTGTTTCAATATTGCTTGCAATATGGTTTACCGTCTCATTTCTGTTTGGCATTATCCTGGTAGAACCTTTAAACACGATTCGCATTGGTGGTGTCGGGCTGGGTTTCTGGTTTGCCCAGCAAGGGTCTATTTATACGTTTCTAGTATTGATTTTTGTTTATACAAAAAAAATGAATACACTTGATCGTAAATATAACGTACACGAAGACTAGGGGAGACGCTCAATGGATTTACAAACAGTCACATATATGTTTGTTGGTGCGACGTTTGCCTTATATATAGGTATTGCCTTCTGGGCACGTGCATCAACAACGGGTGAATTTTATGTTGCAGGAAAAGGGATTCATCCTGTTGCAAATGGTATGGCGACCGCCGCAGACTGGATGTCGGCTGCCTCCTTTATTTCCATGGCCGGGCTTATTGCCTTTAACGGTTATGGCGCCTCGGTTTTCCTGATGGGTTGGACCGGCGGTTATGTTTTACTCGCTTTATTACTTGCCCCTTACTTACGTAAGTTCGGCAAGTTTACTGTACCGGAGTTTATTGGTGAACGTTATTACTCACGTACTGCGCGTGTGGTGGCGGTTATCTGTTTAATCCTGGCTTCGATTACTTATGTTATCGGTCAGATGAAAGGGATCGGCGTGGCTTTCTCGCGCTTCCTTGAGACGGATTATGACACAGGCCTTTATATTGGCATGGGCATCGTCTTTATCTATTCGGTTATGGGTGGCATGAAGGGTATTACCTATACACAAATAGCACAGTACTGTGTACTGATTTTTGCGTATACGGTTCCGGCTGTTTTTATCTCGCTTAATATTACCGGTAATCCGGTTCCGCAACTGGGTATTTTAAGTACCATGGCGGACGGCAGTACATATATGATGGACAAGCTGAATCTGGTGGTTTCCGAACTGGGGTTTAATGAATACACTACCCAGGTGATGGGTAGCAAACTGAATATGTTTGCCTATACCCTGACATTAATGATTGGCACAGCCGGTTTACCGCACGTTATTATTCGTTTCTTCACCGTACCTAAAGTGAAAGATGCTCGTGCAACAGCGGGTTGGGCGTTGGTCTTTATTGCCATTCTTTACACTACCGCGCCTGCAGTCGGTTCAATGGCACGTTTGAATTTAATGAACACCATTCAAACTGGCCCGGTAGGCGAAGTAACAGCAAATCTTGAATACGATAAACGTCCGCAGTGGTTTAAAAACTGGGAATCAACCGGCTTGTTAAAATTTGAAGACAAAAACGGTGATGGTCGTATTCAATACTACAATGACAAAAACATGGATTTTGCCGAAAAAGCTGACTCGTATGGCTGGAAAGGCAATGAAATGGTCAAGGTGGATCGTGACATTATGGTATTGGCCAATCCGGAAATCGCTAACTTGCCTAACTGGGTGATAGCACTGGTGGTTGCCGGTGGCTTAGCAGCGGCGCTTTCAACCGCAGCCGGTTTGTTGCTTGCGATTGCATCGTCTATATCGCATGATTTACTTAAAGGTATATTTAAGCCCAATATCTCTGAACGTGACGAGCTGATGGCCGGGCGTATTGCGATGGCCGGAGCCATTGCCCTTGCTGGTTACTTTGGTTTGCATCCACCTGATTTTGCAGCAGGTACGGTTGCGATTGCATTTGGTTTAGCGGCATCCTCTATCTTCCCGGCGTTGATGATGGGTATCTTTAATAAAAAGGTAAATCGTACTGGTGCAGTCGCTGGTATGATAACGGGTATTAGTATTACCATGCTGTATGTGTTCCAGCATAAAGGCATTATGTTTATACCGGGTACTTCGTTCCTGGGTGGCATGTCACCTAACTGGTTCTTTGGTATCTCACCGAATGCCTTTGGTTGTATTGGTGCGTTGGCTAACTTTGCCGTTGCGATTGGTGTTTCTAAAGTGACCGCTCCACCACCGGAACATATTCAACATCTTGTTGAAGACATTCGTATTCCTGCGGGAGCAAAGACAGCAGCAGAACATTAATTTGTTTGGATAAAAAATAAATAACCACGGCGGCACAGCGGGTACAGTGAAAGATATAAATTTTTTAAACGCTGTGCCTGCTATGCTGTGCCGTAGTTAACATGTAATATATGGAAATCGAACTTCTTGAAATTCGAAATTTTATCAAGCGGTGTTCTCCGTTTGATGTGCTTGACGATTTTGTTCTTGATACCTTACCTGAAAAATTAACTATTCGTTATTTTCGGCGCGGCCATACTTTTCCAGAAATAAATACACAAGAAAAGAGTCTTTACATTATTCGTTCGGGTGCGATTGAATTTCGTGATCAGGCTGGCCTGTTAAACGACAAACTGGCTGAAGGCGATATATTTTCGCAGCAATGTATTGTGGATAGCTCTGAGTCAGGTATTGCCGTTGAAGATACGTTGGTGTATCTATTGCCGTGTGAGTTGCTGGCACAGTTGCGAAAAAACGCCGATGTTTTTAATCGCCATTTTAACCGTTCGATCAATGAACGCCTTCGTGATGCAGTAAAACACACCCACGCCGAGAATATGCGTGACTTAAGTGCAATGAAGCTGGAAGTGAGTGGTTTAACTGACAGGCTGCCCGTTATTGTTGACCAGGCAACCAGCATTCAACAAGCCGCAAAAATAATGACCAAAGAGCAAGTGTCGGCGATTCTGGTGACTTTCGATAACCAACTTTGCGGGATATTAACGGATCGCGATATCCGTTCACGTTGTGTTGCAGAGGCAATAGCTTTGGAGCAGCCCGTTAGTTTGATTATGAGCACGGATTTAAAAACGGTAAAGGATACAACTTTATTATCGGAAGCCTTGCTTGCGATGACACGCAAACAAGTGCAGCATTTACCGGTATTAAAAAATAATGCGCCAGTCGGTATTTTAACCACAGCCGATGTGGTTCGACATTTAAGCACCAGCCCGGCATTGATTGCCACGGATATTGGTAAAGCAATTTCGCTTCAGGCATTGGAAAGAATAAGTACGCGCTTGCCTGAATTACAATTACAGTTATCTTTGTCGAGCGCAACGGCAAAGCACATCGGTGAGGTTATTGCTTCGATTACCGATGCAATAACCTGCCGCTTACTGGAGCTTGCTGAAGCACGTTATGGTGCGCCCCCAGTGAAGTATGTTTGGGCAGCAGGGGGTTCGCAAGCACGAAATGAACAAACCTCACATTCAGATCAGGATAATGCACTGATTATCTCAGACGAGTTTAAACCCGAACATGCGGCATACTTTAAATCATTAACCCAATTTGTCAGCGATGGTCTCAATGCCTGTGGTTATGTTTATTGCCCCGGTAATGCAATGGCAACCAATCCACAATGGTGTCAGCCATTAAGTGTCTGGCAACAGACGTTTGGCCGCTGGATTAACAGCCCAGAGCCAAAAGCACTGATGCTGTCGAGCATCTTTTTTGATTTGCGTGCGGTGTATGGTGACTTTTCATTGTTGGATAAATTGCAACATTCGGTACTTAAGCGCACTAAAGATAGCCAGCTTTTCATTTCACTCATGGTTGCCAATGCACTCACACACCAGCCACCGTTAGGATTTTTCCGAAACTTTGTGCTGGTGCAGGATGCGACACACAAAAATACCTTAAATCTAAAGCAGCGCGGGATTATTCCTATTGTTGATATTGCCCGGGTACTTGCTTTAAAAACAGGGATTAGTGCAATCAGTACAGTGGACAGGCTTAATGCCGCTTTTGAGAGTGAAGCTCTGAGTGCAGAAATGCGTGACAACCTGCTGGATGCACTGGAATTTATAGGCTCGTTACGTATTCGGCACCAGGCCGAACAAATACGCACAGGTGTGGGCGTTGATAACTATGTTTCACCTGGGGAATTGTCCGGCCTTGAAAAAAGCCATCTAAAAGATTCATTTGCCATTATTAAGACCATGCAGCAATTTTTTGAAAGTCGTTATTCGTCGGCATGATACGTCTAACCCATATTTATCAGTTACTGGGGAAAAATTTTGTGCGGCAGCGCTTATTGTCAAAAGCAAGCTCTCCGGTGATGCAGCATTTTTTGAGCAAAGCATTCCCGGATAAAAAAAAATTTATTGACGAGGTGGTTATTGTTTCCCTTGATATCGAAACCACCGGGCTCGATCCTGATAAAGATAAAATAGTGAGCATCGGCCTGGTTGAAATCAGGCATTTAGGAATAAAACTGCAATCCTGCTGGCATCAGATTATTCAGACTAAAAAAAATATTCCTGAACAAAGTATTGTCATACATCAAATTACTGACGACCAGATTAAAACAGGGATAAGCATTGAACAGGCCATGCCGTTATTGCTTGAGCACCTCAAAGGCAAAGTGATGCTGGTGCACAATGCGAAGCTGGAACTGGGGTTTATAAATAAAATATGTCAGGTGCTTTATGCGAGTGACTTTGTTATACCGGTTATTGACACGCAGGCTCTTGCTCGGCGCAGCTTAGATAGACGCAATTCAGCTTACAACACGAGTGATTTACGCTTGTTTAATTTGCGTTGCGCACGTCATATGCCAGCTTATAAAGCACATAATGCATTGATGGATGCCATCGCCACAGCCGAATTATTTTTAGCAATGTTAAATGACATTGTGCCTCGCTGTGAGATGGATAAGGGCAAGGCGCGTCTGGCTGATTTTTTATCCTAATTGTTGTTGCGGCGTTTCTCGACAAGGTTTAATACACGCTCGGCTATCCTGAAAGAAAACGGGTAACGATAAACGTTACCCCTGGTGGCTTGATAAGTCGCGGTGGCAAGCGAGACGACAAATATGGCTAAAATAATAATGGTTGCCAACCCCATCATTTGCTGCACATCAGTAATCGCCACAAGATCCAGTGAAATAGCCAGCATAAATGCCAGGCTGATTAAAACTAGCCATAACTGAATACTGAACGCAAGATCGGCCGTTCGCAATGCAATTACGCCCACATCCGGCCGTTTATTACGAAAAATAAAATACAGAATCAGTGGGGCAAGGGTACTGGCCATTGGATCTATAAATATCCCCGCCAGTGATATCAAGGGTGCGAGTGCCATATACTGGCGTTGTTTCTTATTATTGATTTTAGTCATAATCTAAAGTCTACTTGTATTACAATGAATTTAGAATAGAAATTTTAGTTTGCTTTGTGACCGGGATATAAATGAATAAAGGTTATTTTATAACAGGTACGGATACCGGTGTGGGGAAAACCCATTTTAGTGTTGGTCTGGTACATGCTTTGCGAGCACAGGGTAAAACGGTTGCTGTGATGAAGCCAATAGCCAGCGGTGGAAATTATGATAGTGGTGAATTGCGCAATGACGATGCACAACAATTATTAGATGCCAGTGGCCTGGATATTCCCTATGAGCTTGTTAATCCTTATGTGTTTGAAGCACCGGTGGCTCCGCACCTTGCTGCGGCAGAAAACAATATTGAAATATCGCTTCCCTACATACTGGATGCTTATCAACAGCTCGCTGCAAAAGCGGATGTGGTGGTGGTGGAAGGTGCGGGTGGTTGGCAGGTGCCCTTGGCTGCGGGTACTGAAAAATTTCAGCAGCATTCAATGGCCGATTTGGCACAACAATTAAAATTGCCTGTCATTATAGTGGTAGGAATGCGACTGGGCTGTTTAAACCATGCCTTACTTACGGTGCAAGCGATAAAAAACACCCGGCTAAAGTTTTATGGTTGGGTGGCCAACACGCTAGAAGATGAAATGTTACGCTACTCAGAAAACATTAACACACTCAAAACTTTAATAGATGAACCACTCGTTGCCGAAATTCCTTTTAACGCAACAGTGCAATCCATTAGCCAACTTTTATATAAAAATAATTTTTAGCGAAAAAAAATATTAACAGAATTTTAACGTTAAGCCCGCTTAAAAAACAGGGTTTCTGTATATTTCTTAACCAGCACTATTTCCTAACTACTTGTAATTCAAGCCTTTAATTTTTTGGTCTATATTATAATATTAATAATATAGTATATTATTATATTATTATATGTCATTGATCTGTAAAGATTTTTTTGAATTTTCGGTTGCGGTTCATATCCTGCTTGGGTACGATGCGCGTCAATGATCTAGATCAATAATACCTGACTAAAATAATGATCTAAATCAATAACATTGTGATTTAAATAAAAATGATAAGAATTTATTTTTTAAATTCAGACAGGAAAGTTTTGATTTAAAAAATAACAATAATGTATCAAGCCTTCATCAACTTGAATCATTAAAACTGAGGGTGTTAAAGCAACAATAAAAAATAAGCTTTAGCATGAAGAAAAGTTTTTAAAAACTTTAAAATTCCAAACCATAGAGGTAATGGTATGTCAGCAAGTCACATTACGAAAAAGCTAGCGGTGCTGTCGGGGTTATTACTCGCGCCAGGTGTTGCATTAGCTGATTATGCGCTGAATATGACACAAGGTGTTACTGAGATCAGTAACGATATATATGACTTACATCAATTAGTCATGTGGATCTGCACAATCGCGGGTATCCTGGTGTTTACAGTGATGATCTATTCACTTATTAACCACCGTAAATCAAAAGGCGCCGTCGCCGCACAGTTTCATGAAAGTGCGACAGTTGAAGTTGTCTGGACAGTTATTCCGTTGGCTGTTCTGGTGGCTATTGCCGTTCCTGCAACCGGCGTATTGCTGGATATTGAAGACCCGTCTAAATCAGATGTGACGATTCAGGTAACGGGCTGGCAGTGGAAGTGGCAATATAATTACCGTGATGAAGATTTAAGTTTCTTCAGTAGTCTGGCAGCAGACAGTAATGAAGCTCGTCAACTGGATGCCGACCCCTCTTTAAAGGTTAAAGCAGATAACTACCTGTTAAATGTTGATAAGCCAATCGTTGTACCGGTAAACAAAAAAGTACGCTTATTACTGACATCCAATGATGTGATACATGCCTGGTGGGTACCTGAATTTGCAGTCAAGCGTGATGCAATACCCGGGTATATAAATGAAAGCCATTTCACTGCAACTAAAACAGGCATTTATCGGGGGCAATGTGCAGAGCTCTGTGGCAAGGATCATGGCTTTATGCCCATCGTTGTAAAGGTTGTTGAGCAAGCGGAATACAATGCCTGGATTAAAAGTGAGAAAGCAGCCATTGCCGCGGCCGCTGGGGACTCAAATAAAACCTTCACTCATGATGAGCTAATGGCAAAAGGTGAAACGGTTTATAAAGCGAATTGTGCTGCATGCCATCAGGCAGATGGCTCCGGTGGCGGGCCATTCCCGGGACTTATCGGTTCTAAAGTGGCAACAACCGGCTCTATTGAGGAGCATTTAAAATTAATCATTGTCGGTAAAGGCATTATGCCTCCATTCGGGGCGCAGTTATCAGACGCAGACATCGCAGCGGTTACTACTTATGAGCGTAATGCTTGGGGTAATAACACCGGCGATACCGTTCAACCAGTAGCAGCTAAAGCTGCGCGTTAATTGGGAGATTAAAAAATGAGCGATCATCCTACAGGTATTAAACGCTGGTTGTTTACAACCAATCACAAAGACATTGGTACTATGTATCTATGGTTCGCATTCACTATGTTATTTATTGGTGGTGCAATGGCTATGGTTATTCGTGCTGAGCTTTTCCAACCCGGTATGCAAGTGGTTAATCCTAACTTCTTTAACATGATGACAACCCTTCACGGTTTAATCATGGTATTTGGTGCCATCATGCCAGCCATGGTAGGTTTTGCTAACTGGCAAGTACCGCTTATGATTGGCGCGCCAGATATGGCTTTACCACGTATGAACAACTGGAGCTTCTGGATTCTTCCGTTTGCAGCAATCATGCTTGTAGCACCTATGTTTATTGGTGGTGACTTTATGGCAGGGCAGGGGCCGGCATTTGGCTGGACTTTTTATGAGCCCTTGTCAGGTCAATACGACAAGCTTGCGTTCTTTATTTTTGCTGTGCATTTGTTAGGTTTCTCATCCATTATGGGTTCGATCAATATCATCGCAACAATTTTAAACATGCGTGCGCCCGGTATGACCTTAATGAAAATGCCACTGTTTGTATGGACATGGTTAATCACCGCCTTCTTATTGATTGCAGTAATGCCTGTACTGGCTGGTGTGGTAACCATGATGTTGACAGATAAACACTTCGGCACTAGCTTCTTTGATGCAGCCGGCGGTGGTGACCCTGTATTATTCCAGCATGTATTCTGGTTCTTTGGCCATCCTGAAGTTTATATCATGATTCTTCCGGCGTTCGGTATTGTTTCGCAAATTATACCTACCTTTGCTCGTAAGCCTTTATTCGGTTATGCGTCAATGGTGTATGCAACCGCTGCAATCGCATTCCTGTCGTTTATTGTATGGGCTCACCATATGTTTACGGTGGGCATGCCAGCAGCGGGTGAGCTCTACTTTATGTATGCAACCGTTATGATAGCCGTACCAACAGCGGTTAAAGTCTTTAACTGGGTAGCTACCATGTGGAAAGGCTCAATGACATTTGAAGTGCCCATGTTATGGTCTATCGCCTTTGTGTTCTTGTTTACCATTGGCGGCTTTACCGGCTTGATGCTTGGTGTTGTTCCGGTTGACTTCCAATACCACGATACTTATTTTGTTGTGGCGCATTTCCACTATGTGTTGGTAACGGGTTCATTGTTTGCGATTATTGCCGGTGTTTACTATTGGTTGCCAAAATGGACTGGACACATGTTTGATATTCGGCTCTCTAAAATTCATTTCTGGGTGTCGGCTATTTCGGTGAATATTTTATTCTTCCCGCAACACTTCCTGGGTTTAGCCGGTATGCCGCGTCGTATTCCTGACTATGCTTTACAGTTTACGGAGTTCAATCAAATTTCATCAATCGGTGCATTTATATTTGGTGGCACACAATTGTTATTCCTTTACATTATTATTAAATGTATTAAAGGTGGCGACAAAGTCTCGGATGAAGTATGGGAAGATGCAAAAGGTCTTGAGTGGGAAGTGCCATCTCCGGCACCTTACCATACACATGCAACACCGCCGACTGTTAAGTAGCTAGCAATACGGTCTCACTTGTCACAATGGCAAGTGAGACATAAGCGCTACTACGTTGTATAGCGAGGAAAAGATACTAAAATTGAATAAATACTTAAAGTCTTTAGAGTTAAGAGATACTAACGTAGTGAATGAAAAACAAAAAAAAGGTATTCGTAAAACAGTTACTATATTGGTAATCGTGGTTGTAATATTTTATCTGTGGTTATTTTTTCAGGTATAAATATGGAACCTGAGGTGATTGCGAAAACCCGAGTAAGCAACAAGAAAACAGCGGGGAAACTTTTAATTATCGTTGTCGCTATGTTTGGCTTTGGTTATGCCCTGGTACCTTTATACGATGTTGTATGTCAGGTTTTGGGTATAGGACGATTTGCCGATATTGAATCGGGGAAATACGATCCAAAGGCGCAAGAGCAGCTTGTTAAAGACATGGCCGCGAACAAAGATTTAACGCGCAATGTTACGGTGGAGTTTATAACTGTTTTAAATGGCGGAATGAAGTGGGAGTTTAAAGCCCTGCAAAAAGAAGTTGTTGTTCACCCCGGTGTTATGAGTACTGTTGATTTTTATGCAAAGAATTTAACAGGGCGAGACGTTATTGCCCAGGCAGTACCGAGAATATTACCCGGTAATGCAACAAAATATTTTACTAAAATAGAATGTTTTTGTTTTACGCAACAGATATTTAAAAAAGGTGAAGCGCGGAATATGCCATTGCGGTTTATGGTGAGTCCAGCCCTACCAAAAAGCATTAATACTATTACGTTGTCGTATACATTTTTTGATACACAACCAGTAGCATTAAAATAATTTTAATTATATTAAAAGAGAAAGAGGGGTAGTTATGTCACATGCTGAAGGCAGCTATTATCTTCCAGAGCTAAGTCACTGGCCGCTGGTTGGATCGATTGGTTTATTTCTTGCCACGGGTGGTTTTGCTTATGCATTAATCTATGGTATCGATGGTGCATTGGGTAACATGACTGTATCGTATATTGGTCTGGCGATTGTTATTTTTATGCTATTTGGCTGGTTTGGTACTGTCATTAAAGAAAGCATGGCCGGTAAATATAACTCACAAGTAGATACATCATTTCGTATGGGAATGATGTGGTTTATTTTGTCAGAAGTTATGTTCTTCGCCGCGTTCTTTGGGGCGCTCTATTATATGCGTAATTTCTCGGTGCCATGGTTAGGTGGTGCAGGAAACAATGCAATGACTAACGCTATTTTGCATGAAGGTTTCCAGGCCGTATGGCCAACAAATGGCCCTGCCAATGTGGGTGGTGACTATAAAGTTATGCCGGCAACGGGTTTGCCATTATGGAATACCATTATTTTATTGACTTCAGGTGTAACATTAACCTGGGCACATCATGCTTTAAAAGCAGGTAAAAATAGCCAGTTAGTATTAGGTTTGTTTTTAACCGTTGTACTAGGTGTTGTCTTCTTAAGTTTCCAGGTTTATGAGTATGGGCATGCCTACAATGACCTGAACCTTAAATTAACAACCGGTGCATATGGTACAACCTTCTTTATGTTGACCGGCTTCCATGGTTTCCATGTATTTGTTGGTGCAACGATGTTGATTGTTATGCTGGTGCGTGCAATGAAAGGCCATTTTACAGCGGAGCATCATTTTGCATTTGAAGCTGCCGCCTGGTATTGGCATTTTGTAGATGTGGTTTGGTTGGGCTTGTTTATCTTTGTGTATTGGTTGATATAGCCAGGAATGCAAGCCATGGAAAGGCGGGGCTCGGCTCCGCCTTTTTGCGTATGTGCTTTATTAAGATAAGTGTCTCTAAGTTGTGAGGCAGGTATAAGGAAACATGCATCACATACAAGGTATGTGCTGCATAAGTGTCTCTAAGTTGCTAAGCAACTAAGAGACACTAAAAATTATGTGGTGATATGTAGCCTAGTTTATACATAATAAGCAAAAATATAAGCAGGGCAATTGAGGCTACAATGCGTATGGTTAAAGCTTTAACCGTCCGGTGGGTTTTGCTTTTATCTTTTGCCATTGTATATAATGCAAAGAACAAGCTGAATACAATGAACAAAAAAACCAGTACAATTAAACTTTTAACAATCATAGTCTATCTCCGATAAGCGAACCCGGAGGTTAGCTAAAATTTATATTTGATATTCTAACTTAGCGGCAGGCTTTGGCAAAGCACATTTATTATGGCGATTCAATTTAAACCAAAATTAGCACCGAGTATTGCAACGCTTATTGTATTACCTATTTTAATGTCACTTGGTTTCTGGCAACTGGATCGTGCTGAACTTAAACAGCAGCAGCTTGACAAATATACTGCACGCTCAGAACAAAGGGCAATGCCGTTAACGGCAGCGGTTAATCCGGCTGCAATAAAAGTTGCCGATGCCATGTACCAGAAATTTGAGGTAAGGGGCCGCTACGATAGCCAACACAGCTTTTTAATTGATAATAGAGTGCATCAGTCACAGGTTGGATATTATGTTATTACGCCCTTTGTTGTTGAAAATTCCGACCGCATTATTTTAGTAAACCGTGGCTGGCTGAAAGGGAAGCGCTACCGTGCGGATCTACCTGATTTTACAACCACCAGTGAAAAAATAATGTTAAAAGGCGTGGGATATGTGCCGTCAAAGAACTTTTTTGCGGTAGATAATGTTAAAATTGAAAATCAACGCTTCCCTGTTGTTATTCAAAATATTGATTTTACGGTAATAAAAGAAGCGCTTAAAATAGATCTGTATCCATTTATTTTACGACTGGATCCAGAAGATAAAACAGGTTTTGTACGGAACTGGCAGGTTATTACTTCGTCACCAGAGAAAAGCCAGAGTTATGCTGCACAATGGTTTACTATGGCCTTTGTTGTATTATTGATATATATCAGTTCAAGCATTAGATTAAATAGGGGGAAAGCTGCCTAGCAGTGAAAAGAATCATGTCAGAGAATAAACAAAAAACGCCGCAATCTGAGTCAATGTCAGGTAATCAATTTCCTGATGCAGCACAAGTCAGAAAAAACAAAATAACCATGCTGTTGTTATTTTCACTGTTTGTTGCACCGATTCTTTTTGCGGTTTATATTTTCAATACTAATTCAGCGGATGATTATGCTACCAAGAACAGAGGTAATTTAATTCGCCCGGCAATCGAACTAAAAAATATTGAACTAACGTATTTCGAAAATAATAAGCTGTATACATTAGCGGCTCAGGAACACCAATGGTTAATGGTGTTTATAGGTGCAGGCGAATGTGATGATCGCTGCAAGCGTCAGTTGGTGGTTATGCGTCAAACAAGGCTTGCACAAGGTGGTGAATTTACCCGAGTTAATCGGCTCTATGTTATGTTAGATAAGCAATCTGATAAATTTATGAAAGAAGTAAAAGCTTATCATCCCGATATGGATATTGTAACAGGAACAGAGCAGCAATTAATTAATCTGACTGAACAGTTTAAACTGGCTGACAAAATACAGCCGGGAAAATCAAATCGAATTTATATCGTTGACCCGATTGGTAACCTGATGATGTATTACGAGCTGGAAGCAAAAGCAGCGGATATCGCAAAAGATCTAGCTCGCTTATTGAAAGTTTCACAAATGGGTTAGGCTTCACTGGTTAATTCGGGTAAATTAAAATGCAAAAATCATACTTTCAAAAAATTGCACTTTTAGCGACAAGCCTGGCGTTGTTTGTTGTTGTTTTAGGTGCTTATGTTCGGCTGTCAGATGCAGGCCTCGGCTGTCCAGACTGGCCGGGTTGCTATGGTCATTTTACGATTCCACAGGCAGATCACCATGTAGAAAAAGCAAATGAGGCTTACCCTGAACGCCCGGTAGAAGCAGCAAAAGCATGGAAGGAAATGAGCCACCGCTATTTTGCAAGTGCATTGGGTTTGCTTATTATTATTCTGGCTATTGTTGCCTGGCGCAATAGAAAAAAACCGGGGCAGCAATATCTGTTACCTATTTTTCTGGTTGGGCTGGTTATCTTTCAGGGTATGCTGGGCATGTGGACGGTTACAATTAAGTTAAACCCAACTATTGTTATGTCGCATTTAATCGGTGGTATGGCAACCTTATCGCTACTGTGGTGGCTAAGTTTGCGGCAGAGTAAAATGTTTGTACCGCATTCATCATATCCAACCCAGCTAAAGCCGTTTACTGGTATTGCCTTTACAAGCTTAATCATTGTTGTTTTTCAGATAATGCTGGGTGGCTGGACAAGTGCAAATTATGCGGCTCTGGTGTGCTCTGATTTTCCAACTTGTCAGGGGTACATAATCCCGCCGACTGATTTTAAAGAAGCATTTAACCTGTGGCGGGGAACAGAAATAGATTTTGAAGGTGGTGTACTCGACAATACGGCAAGAGTTACCATCCACTTCGTCCATCGTATTGGAGCATTGGTAACTTTTCTGTTTGTAGGTTGGTTGGGCTTAAAATTAATTTTTGGTAGTGGCGTACCTGCGCTAAGAAAATTAGGCAAGATATTATTATTCATGCTCGTATTGCAGGTGTCACTTGGCATTGCGAATGTATTGCTGTCACTTCCTTTATTAGTCGCGGTTGCACACAACGGCGTTGGGGCTTTGTTATTGTTAACCCTGGTTGCGGTTAATCATGCTGTCAGGCCGACCTCACAAATTTAACTTACAGCTTTTATTTAATTTTGGGTACAACATAATGACAACAGCAACATTCAATGATTATTATGAACTCTGTAAACCAAGAGTTGTTATGCTTATTGTGTTTACGGCGGTTATAGGAATGTTTATGGCCGTGCCAATGCCACAGGATTTACCAGTAATCGAAACAATTTTTGGTACACTGGGAATTGGCCTTGCTGCCGCTTCTGCTGCCGCCATTAATCAAATAGTCGAGCAGAAATTTGATGCGGAAATGAAACGGACTGAAGGTCGCCCTTTGGTCACCGGTGGGCTTAACCAAAAGCAGGCATTAACTTTTGCGGTTGTTGTTGGTCTTACAGCAATGGCTATGCTGGTATTTCTGGTTAACCCGTTAACCGCAGGCTTAACTTTTTTATCGTTGATAGGTTATGCTTTTATATATACACTTTATTTAAAGCATGCAACGCCACAAAATATTGTGATTGGCGGTGCGGCCGGTGCGGCGCCACCCGTACTTGGCTGGGCCGCGGTAACAAATGATGTAACAGTCGATGCGCTTATTCTATTTTTAATTATTTTTGTATGGACACCACCGCACTTCTGGGCACTGGCGATTGCCAAAAAAGATGACTACGCTAAAGTTGGCATCCCGATGTTGCCGGTAACACATGGTGTCAAGTTCACTCGTTTGCAGGTGCTTTTGTATACGATATTGTTGTTAGTTGTAACTGCACTACCTTTCTTATCAAAAATGAGCGGGCTTGTTTACCTGCTAGCCGCAACCATTCTTGGCGGAATCTTTCTATATTATGCTATACGAATGCAGGACCCGAAATTAAAAGGCCTGCCAATGAAAACCTTTGGCTACTCAATAATATATTTAATGTTATTGTTTAGTTTCTTGTTAATTGATCACTACATCAGTTTTTAACAAAGGGCTCCATCAGGTCGCTATTTTTGTGTTTAGCTGCTTTCGTGTTTGATATTTTATATTCCTTGCATAAGTTATAGATTTCCTCGCACTGCCACGTAGTGTTATCTGCGCTATATAGATATACATTTAAAGCAAGTACTTTCGATTTTAGTGGCTCATTAACGTGACCAGCAATGTCCGACAAGTTCATAATTTGTTCGTTATTAAATACAATCTTCGCCCAGTCTAATAAAACTGATTTAGTTTCCTGTGGGTCATTCCTGCGGCAAGCATGTTTGAGCCGTTTTAAATTGATATTTAAGTTTTGATTTTTTTCTGAAACGGGTGTTTTCAAAGATCTATTTTTCGTGCTGGAACGCCACCATAAAACAAGTGTAGTCAACCACAGTAGTAAGAAAATAACAGTGCTCCAGAACCATTTTTTAGATAACCCCTGACTAGCATCTCTATCAGAGTTTGCTAAATTAGCAGATAAACCTGGCTCGGTTTCAGGTTGCGAAATGATCGGTTGAGATTTATTTGTAGAAACCGCGGGCAATACAGTGAACTCGCGTTTCGATATATGTGCGGTTTGCATTTTATTTTTTTGAGTGTTCCACCAGTGTATATCGATTTCGGGTAAAGTGTACACACCAGGTTTTGTTGGAATAAGTGCAATTTTTTCTTTGCGTATCGCATTGATTACGGTTGTAGTTTTATTGTTATTGAGGACAGGCTTGTCAGAATATGACTTCAAATTACTCACGGTGAGTAGTTCAAGCTCAGGTAATTGTGATGCCGTTAGATTATCTGCCATCAATGTAATGGTTCGGGTAATGGGTTCACCGACTCTAAATTCAGTATTGTGGGGCCAGTCTTCAATAAGTTTAATGGATGGAGAGGGCAACCAGTTTTCCCAGATAAAAGTAGCCGGTCTATCTTTAATATTTAAAGTAAGTGAATTACTGCGCAGCCGTCGGGTTTGAGTATTTGAATTAAACGGGTCAAAGAAATTATTGCGTGACTGCTGGTTGATAATACCAATTTCAGCAATGGAAGGTTGAATAAGCAATTTTCCGGATTGTTGCGGAAAGATAGCAATTTTCTTTTCGACAACAATGTAAGGGGTTGTGCCGCGGTATGTTTTGTACTGGATATCTTTACCTAATGATTCAGTAATGGTATCGGCGTTGTTTAAATTAATATCCCCAAACTGGTAACTACTAATACTTTGTGCAA
This sequence comes from Gammaproteobacteria bacterium, assembly GCA_024275115.1. Classification (GTDB taxonomy): domain Bacteria; phylum Pseudomonadota; class Gammaproteobacteria; order UBA6429; family Thiohalophilaceae; genus SZUA-37. The sequence continues at coordinate 24,248 of JAJRZT010000010.1, read as the reverse complement.
CCAGTAGTCGCAGAGTAATAATAACCTGTTCCTGAATATAACTGCTCTTTTGCGATGCTTCTAATTCGAGAATAAAGTTTTTGCCAGTAGATGCAGGATTGGCTGGCAACGATTTTTTAACCATAATTTCCACTTCAGGCGATAAATCCTTACCAAAAGGAACAGGTGGAACACGAAACACACCGGTTTTCCTGGCCATCAGGGTTAAGGTCCATGTGGCACTGCGCGTGTAATTACCATTAATAATACTGATATTACTGCTTTTGGCAGAATTAAGAATATCGAAATTATCTTTAACGCGGGAAAAATCAGGATCACTGTCGACGGAACCTGTCGCGGTATAAGTTAAATTAAATGAGTCACTGAGTAAGACTGGATTCAAATCAACTTGTGCTGATATCGTTGCAGCAAATAGCGGTTTGCTAATAAAAAATAGCAATAGCAGGCTGGTTAATAGCGAAAGGTATTTGTGTTTTTTATTTATCATGATCATCATTGTATTTAGTTACCAGGCAGTGTCTTCATTAGTATGTTGCTGCCGTTTGTATTGGTAAAGAAATTTGTTACGTAATAGTCTGCCAGGATCATCCGGGATGCGGCGTAGCCATTGTTCAGTGGCTTGTTTAGATTGTGCATCTTTAGAGTTTAATTGTTCACTTTTTGGTTTATCTGAACGGTTCTTATTGGCTTCTTGTTTTGAGCTCTTTAGGTCATTATTTCCTGACGGATCTGGTTTTTTATTTGTTGGAGCTGTATCCGTTGGTTTTTTGTTTTTAGAGTCATTGTTTGATACATCAGGATCTGCGTTGTTATCTTCTTTGTTGTTATTGGTATTATTATTTTCTTTAGCGGGCTGCTTTTTACCATCTTTTTCTGACGATTTTCCATTTTTGTTTTGTTTTGAATTCTTTTTTTTGTCGCGGGAGATTTTTTCTTCGAGTAGTTTTTTATTATAACGGGCATCTTTGTGGTCAGGGTTTATTTTTAAAGCCAGATCATATTCTTTAATCGCTTGCTTGGTTTGGCCAAGTTTTGCATAAGCATTGCCTTTGTTGTAATGCGCGTCAGCCGTATTGAATTTCTTTAGTGTGTCAATGCTCTTTTGGTATTGTTCGGACTTGTACAGTGCAGCAGCCTTCCATTGTTTATCACTAAATAATTCAGCGGCTGTTGCGGGCTTCTGTTTGTAAATTTCCATAGCGCGTTGGTCTGAATTATTCCAGAGCTTGTCCCAAAGGCCGCTGCCACTGTTTGCTTCGGCAGTTTGAGGCTGTTGTATAAGAAAAATAAGGGGGATAATAAAAATAAGCCCACGTCGGAAAGAGAATGCCACGAATGGAATAATAAGCAGCAGTAACCAGGGCCCTTGTTCATACCAGCTATCGGTTGTTAATGAGTCTGTTAGCCGCGTTTCTTTATCGGTTTTTGCCTGGAAACGATTAACACTGAGAAGTGATGTAATGTTTATAATGTCTTTATCATCTGAGGAGATAATGCTTAATCGGCCATGCCCCAGTTGGCTGAATTTATTTAGATTGGTGATATTAAGTTTAGGTAAAACAATGGCTCCGCGTTTATCTTTAACAAAACCACCGTTAGGCATGGGGATGGGCGCTCCTTCTATTGTTGCAATTGCAAGAATAGAAATACGGTGTTGTTTTGAAATTTGTTTAAACTTGTCGCTAGCCGCTGACTCGATGCTATCAGTCACCAGCAAAATATCGCCTTGTATTATAGCCGCATTTTTAAGCAGGCTGGCGGCTTTTTCGATTGCTTTGTCGGTGCGTGTGCCTTGTGCAGGCATAAGATCGGTTGTCAGGCTGGATAACAATGAATCAATGGTTAAGGTGTCGTCGGTTAATGGGGTAACAATAAAAGCATCAGCTGCGTAAGCAATCAACGCAGTTTGGCCCTCGGTACGGCGTTTTAATATATCGGCTATTTTATATCGCGCACGGCTGAGTCGTGATGGCTTTATATCATTTGCATCCATTGAACGTGATAAGTCCAGTGCAATCACTAATGCGGATTTTTCTTTAAACACCGGTTGAGGACGCTTTTCCCAAACGGGGCCAGCAAGAGAAATAATAATCAGGCTACCCACCACAAAGAATATAACGGCAGCTAACGGTGATGGGGCTGCTTGTTTACCAATAAGCAGGTGTGGTAATAATTCGGGTGCAATAATAGACTGCCAACGACGGCTAAACAAACGTTGCTTTATTATAAGGGCACTGAGCAGTAATAATGGAATAAAAGCAAAGAACCACAGTGGCCGAAGAAAATGGAATTGAGAAATAAAAGCATCCATCATTTGTATTGCTCTTTATTTTTATAACGCGAGCCGAAGGGCTGGCGCATGTTTTTAATGATTGACGTGAGCGATAAACCAGCTGTTAATTTAGTCAGGCTTATCAATAACGAAATAATAAAAGCAGCCGCAAGTGGCCAGACATATAGAGCACTAACAGGTCGAAAGTGTTGCTGATCTTTTTCTGTTGGCTCGAGTTTATTCAGTAATTCATATATTTGTGCAAGCTGCTGTGTATCGCGTGCTCTAAAATATTTTCCGCCCGTTTGTTCCGCGATGGCAGTGAGTGTTTTTTCATCAAGGTCGGCAGATGGGTTAATGCGTTGTGTACCAAAGAAAGAATAGCGAATCATTTCATCGGCACCAATGCCGATAGTGTAGATTTTTAAGCCATTTTTCGCGGCTAGCTCAGCGGCTTTTAAAGGTGTTATTTCACCGGCTGTATTAGCGCCATCGGTTAATAAAATCAGCACCTTGCTTTCTGGTTGGTTATTTTCATGTAAAGCCTTCTGGCTGTTTGTCGCTATTAGCCGCTTAATCGCCAGACCAATTGCATCGCCAATGGCCGTGGCTTTTCCGGCCAGGCCAATTTGTGCTTCCTGTAATAAGGTATTCACCGTTTTACGGTCAAAAGTTAACGGGGTTTGCAGGTAGGCTTGTTCACCAAACAGAATAAGCCCGAGGCGATCACCTTTACGCTGTTTTATAAATTCGCTGGCAACGTACTTTGTTGCCTGCAGGCGGTTAACGGTTCGGCCGTTAATTTTAAAATCTTCAGCTTGCATTGAGCCGGATAAATCAACCGCCATCATTAAGTCCCGTCCACTAACAGGTAATGCAACCGGTTCACCCAACCATTGTGGCCGCATGGTTGCAAGTATTAGCAGACACCACGCAAGGGTGGTTGAGGTAATAACTAATACATTTTTATTTATAGCCGGTTGAGAATGTGTCACTACATCAAAGTCATTCAGAAAGGGAACGTACAGGGCAGCATCCTGTAATGTGTTTTTTGCAGGCAGTAAGAAACGTATCAGTAATGGTAACGGTAATAAGGCGATAGCCCATGGCCAGATAAACTCAATCATTTGTCTGTAGATTCTCAATTTGGCCTTTACCTGGCCTTTGTTTATTTTTCGGTAAAGCGGCTATCCATTTTTCGGTTGCAGCGATTAATGGCTGAATATCCGCATTGCTCAGAGTTGTTTCCTGGTAGGGGGCTTGTGTTAATAATTGTTGAACATTATGACCAAAATAGTTTTCTTTGGTTAATGCATTTAATTGTTGTACCCATTGTTTACCGGTTAAGTGGGCGCTGGTTGCTCGCCCCTGATAACTCATACTTATCTGGCGTAATAACTTGGACAGTGATTGTAGCAACTGTTGGTTGTTTGGTTGTTGTTGGTAGTCATTAATTATTTTCTTGTAAGCAGCAGTGGCGACCTTGTTTAAAGGTTTATATTTAATATAACGGTAAAGTTTCGGCAACAGTAATATGATAATAATAATCAGACCGGCAAGCAACCACCAGCCTATTGCCGGCGGCCACCAGGATACTGTCTCAGGTAAATGGATGTCGCGCAATGGCAAGTTGTTCTGCAAATTAGGTGTTAATACTGGAGTCAAGTTGAGCTCCGTAAATTAAGCCCGCATTGCAAAGACTCAATGAGTGGTTTATGGGTCGATAAATGAATATAAAATATGCCCAGTTTATTACATAGATCTTTTAAATCTTGCTGGTGTTTTACAAAGCGTTGTTCATACTGTTTGCGCATGTCCTGGTTATAAGTATTGATAGTTAACTCTTTGTCGCCGTCGGTTATTTTATAATAGCCTGCGGGGGGCAACTGTTGCTCTAGCGGGTCGCTGATAAACAACATTACTAGATCATTATTTTTTGCTAACTGAGCCAGATTCGATTCTGTTTTTTTATCAAAGTCTCTGAAGTCGGAAATTAAAAAAATCAGACTGCCGGGGCGGGTGACATTGCGTAAGCGATGGAGTGCATGGTTGGCCGACTGGTTTTTTGTATGAGCAACTTCCTCTTTGTCCCATGCTGTATGGCCGGCGAGTTGTTTTAGAAAATGTAAAGTGGCCGCCTTTCCACGCTGTGGTCTTAGTTCGATGTGTTGCTCTTCTGAAAAAACAAGCCCACCGATGCGGTCGCTGTGTTGGCTGCTGCTCCATGCGAACAAGGCCGCAGCTTTTGCTGCCAGCACTGCTTTAAAGACACCCTGACTTGCAAAAAACATCGCTGGACGCAAATCAACCCAAAGCAAAACCGGCCGTTCGCGTTCTTCGCGGTAAAGTTTGGTATGGGTTTTTCCTGTGCGCGCAGTTACCCGCCAGTCAATGCTGCGAATATCATCACCAGGCTGGTAGGGGCGGGCTTCGTCAAATTCCATACCGCGGCCTTTAAAAGTTGAAATATAATTGCCGCTTAAACGTGAATGGATCCGCTTTGATTTGAGAGGTAATTGGCTGGCTGAGCGGTGCAGTTGTATCAGTGTATCCAGTCGTACACGTACAATATCATCTGCTGCTATTGATTCCATCTGTTATAACCTTACGGAACCGCAATGCGTGAAATGAGAGTCTGGATAAAGTGGTCTTTAGTGATGCCTTCTGCCTCGGCTTCAAAACTCAGGATAATACGGTGCCGTAAGACATCATGTGCCATTGCCTGAATATCTTCCGGGCTAACGAAGTCACGTCCGGCAAGCCAGGCATGGGCACGTGCGCAGCGATCCAGTGCAATGCTGGCGCGTGGGCTGGCACCGTATTGTACCCAGCTGGCAAGGTCATCGCCGTAGGCTTTGGGGTTGCGGCTTGTTATTACAATTTGTAATAAATAGTCCTGTAAACTTTCTGCCATATGGATTTGCAACACTTGCTGGCGAGCCTCAAACAGGTTTTGCTGGCTGACTGCCATTGTGCTATTGGTGGTCGATTCTTTTGTCTTGATGGCCTCATTGCGATTCAATTCCAAAATAGCTTTTTCAGATGCAGCATCAGGGTAATCAACAAACACATGCAGTAGAAAACGGTCCAGCTGTGCTTCCGGCAGTGGATAGGTGCCTTCCTGCTCTATCGGGTTTTGGGTTGCCATGACTAAAAACAGTTCAGGCAAGCTGTAAGTGGTCGAGCCAACGGTAATGGTGCGTTCGGCCATGGCTTCTAACAGCGCCGATTGTACTTTTGCGGGTGCACGGTTAATTTCATCGGCAAGTACCAGGTTGTGGAACAACGGCCCCTGCTGGAAATGGAAGGAGCCGTCCTGCGGGCGGTAAATCTCGGTGCCGGTGAGATCAGCAGGGAGTAAATCTGGGGTAAATTGAACACGCTGGAAGTTGCCTTCAACCCCTTCACTGAGCACTTTTATTGCCCGGGTTTTGGCCAGTCCAGGCGCACCTTCGACCAGTAAATGGCCGTCGGCAAGCAGTGCAATAAGCAGGCGATCAACCAGCCGTTGCTGACCAATGATATGTGTGTTGATGTAGTTTTTAAGTTGCTGAATGGCTTGTTGTGGCACTGTTTATCCTCATCCGTTCGGGTTGTTATTGGTATAGCTGTGCATATCGAATTATATAGGATTTTGCCGCCAGGAATCCAAGTGGCGTTTACGGTTTTTTGATATAAAGCAACGGGATGCCTGCGTGCACAGAAAACCAGGTAGCATTATGACAGAGTAAATGCTATTTAGTTTACCGTGGGCGGGTTATTTTGTGTGGCTGTGCCGAGTTTTCTGCTAAACAGTTTTTTGTGGAGGGTTTAATTTGCAAGGCAAAGAGGCAGGCCAACATGCCGGCCTGCCTCTATCGGGTAAGAGCGCTTACCAATCATCGATCTCGCTGCCAGCGGCCAGTGTTAAAGCTTCAATAATGGCATCCGGGGTACACATGATGGACATAAAACTGTTTTTACCCATCATGGATAAGTCAGGGAAGTTCATCGCAATCCTAAACTCGGCAAATAGAGCATACACATTGCCATTCTGAATAATCATTTCATAGGGCAGGTGGCCGGTTGATTTTATTTTTTTAAAATCGATATTTTGCATTACAAACTCATCGCCACTGCATTGAGTCGCTCCAGCGCCCTTCATCTGCACACCAATAATGGTTTCATTTTTGCCTTTTAAATCGATTTGGTAAACTTTGGAAACGCCTGCTGTATTAGTATTCAATGCCTGAAGCACTTCTTTAAGGGCTGTTTTTTGATTACCGTACTCAGCTAGTTCCAGCCTGTCTGTGAAGTTAGGCATCATCATCCAGCGGTACTGGTAGCGAAGTAATTCTTCCTTTGTTGCGCCGGTTTCTGAACCGAATTCTTTTTTAAAGCCTAAAATTTTCTTAAGGCTTTGTGTTATGTCTGCCAAATCGGCTTTTAGACGATAGGCATGTGCCATATAGGTTGGGTTGGTAAAAGAGAGCTGGGTGGAACCATCAACGGTTGTAATGGTGATGCGCTGAATCGCGGCGTAAATCCCATTTTTTGTCTGGGAAGCATAGCGGCGTAATTTGGGGCTTGAAACAACAATAATATGAGTATTGGGGTAAGGTGAATATTGACCAACAATATCAAAACGTCCTTTCTTAAGGGCTCGCTCAACCTTTTTGGTAATGCCCGCTGTGTCCGTTGACTGCACGGTTTGTGCAAGAATAAAGGGTTTATAAAGAACCTCTTCGGTTAGTGCCGGGTTTGCGAAAGCAATGGAACTAAGTAAGAGTAGAAACGCAATCAATGGTAATTTTGATATTCGAATAATCATAGCAGACCTCACTTTACATCTAAAAGTTGCTTCAATTTCAAGTACATATAGTCGTTTAAATAAAAAAAGGGAGAACAATGATTAAAATGTGTTCTCCCTTTTCCTGTGTTCCAGTTGTACTGGTTTTTAGTCTTCTGGTTTTTAATCTTCTGGGTTTCCACCTGCACCGAGTGTTAAGGCTTCTCTAATGGAGTCAGGTGCACACATAATGGACATAAAACTGTTTGAGCCCATCATGGATAAATCCGGGAAGTTAATTGCAATGCGGAATTCAGCATATAAAGCATAAACGCTGCCATCCTTAATAATTAATTCATAGGGCAGGTGGCCGGATGATTTGATTTTCTTAAAGTCAATCTGCTCCATAATATAAGCATCGCCACTGCATTCACTGCTTGAATTGCCCTTCATGCTAACACCGATGACAGTTTGATTTTTGCCCTCCAGGTCAACCTGGTAAATTTTACTAACGCCGCCCTGGTTATTGGTAAGTGCCTTATTTACTGCGGCCACGGCTTCTTGCTGGCTAGAATATTCGGCTAATTCGAGTCGATCAGTAAAGTAAGGCATTAACCATTTGTACTGGTAATCACGGAGTTCGTCTTTGGTTAAACCTTCTTTAGAACCATATTCTTTTACAAAACCGAGGCTATTTTTAAGGCTTTGGGTAATGTCGGCAAGGTCTGTTTTAAAACGATAAACATGTGCCATATAAGTGGGATTGGTAAAGGCAACCTGTGCTTCGCTACCTGCAATGGTAATGCTGACGCGTTGAGCAGCACCGTAAACACCATTATCTGACTGTGCAGCATAAGCACGTAAAGCAGGGCTGGAGATAATGATAATGTGGGTATTTGCATAAGGTGTGTATTCCCCCACAACTTCAAAACCGGCTGTGCTGATTTTAGCCTTAACATCGGCTGTTACCGCTTTAATGTCGGACGAATTGATTGTTTGTGCCAGTACAAAAGGTTTGTAATAAGTTTCGGCACTAACAGTCATGCTGGTATAAAAAAATGCGCTAAAGAGAATAAACAGCGCAGAGAAGGAAAATAGTGTATTTGTCTTTTTCATTATGACTCTCTGGTTAATTTAGTTTTTGTAATGGTAATTATCCTAGTCAAAGAGTACGGCCGGGGTCTGTGCCAATGGATACATTTCTGTGAAAATGATTTTCTAAGTGTTTTGAATTAATTCTTGCTTAAGTGCGAATACGTACAGAAAAGTCAGTTGTTGCTCGTTAGACTTTGAACCTACATTACGGGAACCACACAACTTGGGATTCAATCATGAGTAATAAAAAATTAGCCATTATCGCAACAAAAGGTACATTAGACTGGGGTTACCCTCCTTTTATATTAGCATCAACCGCTGCGGCGCTTGGCTATGATGTTGAAATCTTTTTTACATTTTACGGTTTACAGCTTTTAAAGAAAAAAATGAAAGTGCAGGTGAGCCCATTAGGGAATCCGGGTATGCCCATGCCTATGGGGATGGATAAATGGTTCCCTGTGATTGGTACCGCAATTCCGGGTATGCAAAGCATTATGACCATGATGATGAAATCAAAAATGAAGAGCAAGGGCGTGGCGACTTTAGAGGAGCTTCGTGACTTATGTATAGAAGCAGACGTGAAGATCACGGCCTGCCAGATGACGGTCGATTTATTTGATTTTGAGCCTTCGGAATTAATCGATTGTGTTGAATATGCCGGTGCAGCGAAATTTTTTGAATTTGCAGGTGATTCGGATATTTGCTTATATATTTAAAGATTAACAAACGGTAGTCTGCGTTTAAGGGTAACTTTATGTAAGTTACCCTTTTTTTATGTTTGTTCTGCGTAAAGCGGGCACCTTGAAATATATTGGGTTTTGCCTGATACTTGGCAAAGTGTGCTCTAAGTTACAGAGTTTGAGCCAAGGAGCGGGGAAAATAGCATCATTAGCTTAAAATAGCTCGTTTTCCAGAAAAAGGGTGCTTGGCGTCCTTTCCCAAATATGATTAAATAATATACAAATTTAAGGAATAGGCACCTCTGATGTCAACACTTGCAACACCTGTGGCAAACCTTCAAGTCGCACCGAGCGATAAATTGCATGATTTATTGGCCGACTACCCGGATTTGCTCGAGCAGGCAGATACACATTGCTGGGCAATGCTTGAAACGGCAAAATTACACACGTTTGATGCAAATACCGTTATGTTCAGCGAAAATATGGAGTGTAAGCACTTAATGTTAGTGGTTGAAGGAACCGTGCGCGTCTTTAAAGATTCAGACGAAGGGCGTGAAATGACCCTTTATCGTGTTGAACCGGGTGAACTTTGTATTCACAACTTAAACAATTTGGTCAATGGTATGCCTTACCCCATTATGGCTCAGGCAGAAACCAGTGTGCGTGGTTTAGTCATTAGTCGTTCTGAGTTTCACAATACAATGTCAAAATCAGATGGTTTTCGAAATTATGTGTTACGCAGCTTAACCGAACGGCTTGCCAATATGGTTAATCTGGTGTCCGGTTTAGCTTTTGACCGGCTCGATTTACGCATTGCATGCTGGTTACAGACGCAATTTGAGCGCAATTGTGGTCGGCCTATTGCTATTACTCACAGTGACTTAGGCCATGAACTAGGGACAACCCGTGAGATGGTGAGCCGAATCCTGAAAGATTTTGAGCATAAGCGTTGCATTAAACTTTCTCGTGGCAGTATTCATTTGAATTGCAAACACACTTTGAAACTTGTTTCACAAGGTAAAGGCAAGCGAACCAGTCGCGGCTAGTTGCAGGGCTGCTCTTTTTTCGGGTTATTGTTTTGTTACTTCCGGGTATACGGTTTGAGCCTGAACTTCCACCCAGTTAGCCGCTTTTATTCTCCACTCATTATCCAGTTTTACCCAATGTGACTGAACTCGAAATGCTCGCATACGCTCAGGCAGGGTCGTTTTGGTGCTGGTGAGTACGGCATGAAATAACATTTTGGCCTCATTTTTATCCTTGCTCATATCAATGGTATTTACCAGAGTATAAATCTTTATAAACTTGTGGCGCAGATAATAGCGAAAAACATAGGCCGACATGGTTTGTTGGTTGAAGCGGTGGTTGCCCTTAAAATCGGGGGTTAGTTTTTGCCTCACAGAGCGGTGTTGTTTATTTTCCACAGCACTGACAAGCTCTGTTAATGCCTGTTTTAGCGCGTTTTCAGCATTGTCTTTCGCGCAACTTGTTAACAAAAATAGAGACATGCTGAAAACCAGGCCTATATATAAGGTATATTTTGGTTTGCTTTGCATGCACTTTTCGCTGGCTATCAAGGATTGAGTCTTCCGCTGTCGTCTTTACATATGTCGTCTTTACATATGCCATCTTTACATAGTGTAGAGGTTATTCCCGGATTGCGGGATATAATTTCAGTGGTGTATTTCATACAATACTTGCTGAATAATCGTAAAGATAATACAATATTAGCATATCATTAAATTACAACCTCCATGCTATGTTTATTATTGGCAGGCAAGGGTGAAGTTGGTACTCAAACTTTCCCCTTTTCTGCCGCTAATGCATGCACATTTTAAGGTTTACCGTTAGAGGCGCGTTTATGGCTGCAACATCGCAAGTATCTCCACAATCATATAACTATGATATTGTTAAAAAATTCACCATTATGTCACTTGTCTGGGGCGTACTCGGTATGTTTACCGGTTTGTATATTGCCCTTGAGCTTGCCTGGCCTATTTTTAATTTTAATACCCCGGAGATAACCTTTGGGCGTTTGCGGCCAGTGCATACCACGCTGGTTATTTTTGGCTTTGGCGGTAGTGCGTTATTCGCAACATCGTATTATATTGTACAAAGAACTTGTCAGGTTCGCCTTTGGGGTGAGCTGATGCCCATTTATACTTTCTGGGGCTGGCAAATTGCGGTGGGTTCAGCGGCTATTTCTTATATGCTGGGTTACACGCAAGCACGTGAGTATGCTGAAATGGTCTGGCCAATTGATATTTTAATTGCAGTTACCTGGGTCGCGTATCTGGTTATCTATGTGCAAACATTGCGCCGCCGTTCGCAGCCACATATCTATGTCGCTAACTGGTTCTTTATTGCCTTTATTCTGGCAACCGCGATTTTACATATTGTGAACAATATGGCGATGCCGGTGGGCTTGTTCAGCTTAAGCTCGTACAGTTTACAGGCGGGCGTGCAGGATGCGATGACACAATGGTGGTACGGGCATAATGCCGTCGGCTTTTTCTTAACCGCTGCTTTCCTCGGTATGATGTATTACTTTGTCCCCAAGCAGGCAGGTCGGCCGGTTTATTCTTACCGTTTGTCTATTATTCACTTCTGGGCACTTATTTTCCTGTACATGTGGGTAGGCGCACATCATTTACACTGGACGGCTCTGCCTGACTGGACGTCAACGCTTGCTGCTACCTTCTCTATTTTATTATTGTTGCCCTCCTGGGGTGGCATGATCAACGGCATCATGACTTTATCCGGTGCCTGGGACAAATTACGCTCTGATCCGATTGTGCGTTTTTTAATTGTGGCGTTAGCCTTCTACGGTATGGCGACTTTTGAAGGCCCGTTAATGTCACTGAAAAGTGTCAATGCCTTATCACATTACACTGACTGGACGATTGGCCATGTGCATTCCGGTGCACTGGGTTGGGTTGCGATGATTACCTTTGGTTCGTTCTATCACTTAATCCCGCGTCTATGGGATACAACCATGTACAGTACGCGTTTAATTAATGTACATTTTTATCTGGCAGTGGTTGGTATTATTTTATACATCTCTGCTCTATGGGTTGCAGGTATTGGTCAGGGTCTTATGTGGCGTGCCTTTGATGAGTATGGCAATCTGGCTTATACCTTTATTGAGTCTGTCGAACGTTTGCACCTCCCGTATATTATGCGTGCACTGGGTGGCTTGTTATTTGTGCTGGGTATTTTTGTTATGGTTTACAATGTCTATATGACGGTACGCAAATCTAAAAATGAAAAAGCAGAATTCGAAGCAAAAATTGCCGATAAAATGGTAACAGCACAGTAACGGGGTTAGGAGCATAAATAATGAAACATGAAACGATAGAAACAAATGCTGGCTGGCTGATTGCTTTAACCTTTGTTGTTATCAGCATTGGTGGCCTGGCTGAAATTGTACCGTTGTATTTTCTGGATGACACGGTAGAAGAAGTAAAAGTAAATGGCCTTGAAACCGTCCGGCCTTATACACCTTTGGAATTACGTGGTCGTGATATTTACCTGCGCGAAGGTTGTTACCTTTGCCATTCACAAATGATTCGTCCTTTCCGTGATGAAGCGTTGCGTTATGGGCACTATTCTTTAGCTGCTTAATCAAAATACGATCACCCGTTCCAATGGGGTAGCAAGCGTACCGGGCCGGATCTTGCGCGTGTGGGAAATAAGTATTCCAATCAATGGCATGTGCAGCATTTAGTGGCACCACGCTCGGTTGTGCGTGAGTCGATTATGCCAAATTACCCCTGGTTGCTGGAAAACAAGCTGAAATACAAGGATATTGAAGCACGCCTAAAAGCACTAAAAGCAGTGGGTGTTCCTTATTCACAAACTAAAGCAGAATACGATATTAATGTGAAACGCTTTGGTGAAGACGTAGCAAAATTACTGGATACTAATCAGGCCGAAGCCAATCTGATTGAACAGGCATTCACGCATAATTATGACGGTGACAAAACCAACATAACAGAAATGGATGCAATGGTCGCGTACTTGCAAGTACTGGGTACAATGGTTGACTTCAAGAAATTTGATGATGGGCACTTTGCAACGTTCCGTTAGGTTCTGGATAACATAGTATAAAATTATGATAGCTGACTTTTTTAACTGGTTTACACATTTGGAAAACACCAAGCCATTTGCTTTGGTACTTTTCTTTGTAACGTTTGTTGGCATTATCATTTACGTTTTTAGCAATAAAAAACGTAAGCAGCGGCTGGAATCGTATAAAAATATTCCCTTCGAAGAAGATGATAAAGATGAAAAAGATTAGAGAGTAAGAAATTATGGCATCTACAAATAACACTAAACCAGATAGCAATAAACCACAAACCAAAAAGCCAGCGGTTCAAACCACCGGCCATGCCTGGGATGGTGATATTCAGGAATTTAATAATCCGCTCCCTAACTGGTGGGTGTGGGGCTTTTATGCTTCGATTGTCTTTGCAATTGTATATTGGATTTTATTTCCAGCGTGGCCAATTGGCAACGATTATACTAAAGGTGTAATGAATGACATTGAATACACAACTGCCGATGGTAAACAGGTAAAAACACACTGGAACACGCGTGCGCTGTTTGAAAAAAATATGCGAGAAGCAGAAATTAAACAGCAAAAATATCTGGATCAGTTAGCCTCTGCCAGCATAGAAGATATTGCAAACGATGAAGTAAAAAGTAATTTTGCTTATTCAATGGCAAAAGTACTGTACGCCGATAACTGTGCTGCTTGCCACCAGCCCGGTGGTGCGGGGGTTGTGGGTGCTTACCCTAATCTCGCAGATGATGCCTGGTTGTGGGGTGGTAGTTTTGAACAAATTAAAACGTCGATTGCGGCGGGGCGAAACGGTATTATGCCCGCCTTTAGTGCGAAGTTAAACGCAACACAAATTGATGATGTTGCTGAGTATGTTCTAAGCCTGTCTAAACATAAAACCGATGTTGCCAAAACAGCACGTGGTAAGGAAATATTTAACAGTACCAGCGGTGGTTGTTATTTTTGCCATACCAAAGCAGGGTCGGGTATGGAGTCGATGGGCGCTGCCAATTTAACGGATAGCGTTTGGACATTGGCCGATGTGCCCGCAGCCGATAATCTGCAAGCGAAAAAAGAAGCGGTTAAAGCAATTATTAAAAAGGGTGTTAACCGTAAAATGCCACCATGGGATGAGCGTTTAACAGAAACTCAAATCAAGATTCTTGCTTTTTATGTGCATCAGCTAGGTGGTGGTAAATAAGCCGCCACTGGCACCTGTAGAGGCATCCATAGATATGGAAGGAAATACATTCGGGAGAGTCAGGGCTGAATATCAGTTTTGGCTCTCCTTTTTTGCTATATAGATAATATGAGCGAAACACCCACACCCCATCCGGAACAGCAGCGCACTGCTATCTATCCGCGCTCTGTTAAAGGATTTTATCGTAGAATAAAAACTGCAATTGTTATTCTTGCCTATGGTGTTTATTTTTTATTGCCGTGGTTACGTTGGGAACGAGAGAGCGGCCCTTCGCAAGCGGTTATTTTTGATATCACGGCGCGCCGTTTTGATATCTTCGATTTTACACTTTTTGCTCAGGATATTTTCTGGCTGGCTTTATTGTTTGCTTTTGCTGCTCTGTTGCTATTTTTTGTAACCGGCATTGCCGGGCGTGTTTTCTGTGGCTATTTCTGTTTTCAGACATTATGGACCGATGTATTTATGTACATTGAACACCGGGTGCAAGGAGAACGTCCGGCAAGAATTAAACTGGCAGAATCAAAGTGGAATGCACAGAAGATATTTAAAATAGGGCTGACACATTTTTTGTGGTTGCTGGTGGCTTTTCTTACCGGAATTGCTTTTACCCTGTATTGGGGAAATGCGCCGGATCTTATTGTTGAAATTCTTACCTTCCAGGCACCCTTTGCGGCTGGCATTACGATACTGTTTCTGACGCTGACAACCTATGTAATGGCAGGCATTGCACGTGAACAGGTTTGTACTTATATGTGTCCTTATGCACGTTTTCAAAGTGCCATGTTTGATTCAGATACCATCGTGGTTGCTTATGATTCGATACGTGGTGAAGGAAAAAAAGGGCGACATAAGCCGAGCAAGGAATTAATTAAACGCGATAAACGTGAGCAGCAGGGCTATGGTGATTGTGTTGATTGCGGCTATTGTGTTCAGGTTTGCCCAACCGGCATCGACATCCGAAATGGTTTGCAATATCAGTGTACCACTTGCGCACTTTGTATTGATGCCTGTAGTAAGATAATGACATCCGTTGGCTACCCTAAGGGCTTAATTCGGTATTCATCTGAAAATGAAATGCAGGGTAAAAGAACGCGTATATTAAAACCAAAAACAATTATTTATGGGTTGGTGCTGGTTGCTGTGGCCGTTATTTTCTTTTGGGGGTTGATTGCCCGGTCAGTTGTTGATGTGAGTGTGCGACAGGTGCGTCAGCCTTTATTTGTTGTCCTGTCGAATGGTGATATTCAGAACCGGTATGCGATAAAAATAAATAACAAAACAGACAGGCAAATGTGGCTTACTGTTAGTTTGCGCGGGTTGGAGGGTGCCATTCTTGATCTTGGGCGCTTTGATAAAATACATGTTTCAGCTGCAAGTAGTTCAACTTTTTATGTGAAAATTAAAATGCCACCAAGGAAAATACTTAAAGAAAACAAAAGTTTTGAATTTGTGCTGACAAATATAAATGAGAAGAGCAGTAACTGGACACATACCGATAATTTTTTCACACCAAAAAAATTATTCAAACAATCCGTTTTAAATAAATAATCCATCAGTACTGGAATAGAGGCAATGAGAAAAATATGAATAATGTACTTTTAACCCTGGCTATGGGGGTTGTTTTTATTGTTATTGTGCACAGCACGATACGATTTTTTAGTCGCCTCAAAAGTCTGCCCGCGTTATTCATTACTTTTCTGGCGCTTTGCAGTATCTATATTCCGTTACTCATTGCTGATTGGCCCGGCGTGGATGTTTTTGCCATTCAGTTTGCTATTTATGGTGTAACCCTTTATTTATTAACCATACTGCATAGTCAGGCCATAGAGCAAAAGAAGGCGGGCGCCAGAGTTGCAAAAAAGTGGCATTGGGCGCCGTTGTTAATCGTTGGTTTTTTTGTAGTGGTGGTGAGTGTTAATAGCGTGTTTATTACCGTTGCCCAGCAGGGAGGCAAATCTTTATTGCCGGTGTTTTTAATTCCCGAGCCAAAAGGCGGTGGTGAGGTAAGCTCTTATTTCCCGGGGATTATTGAGCACAATTTTCATGAAAGAGAAGATCAATATAATCAGTATCAGCAGCGTCTTGACGAGCAGCGGCAACGTGGCTGGAAAATTAAATATGGCTGGTTAGTTTCACCGGTTGCAAATAAAAAGGCAACCTTTCAGTTATCTTTACGTAATGCAAAACAGCAGCCGGTTATTCATGCAAAGGTGAAAGGCAGCTTTCAGCGAGGTAATACCAGTAAGCAGGATCAGGCGATTGTTTTAAAAGAAGTTGAGCCGGGAATTTATCGTGTCGACATTGCCTTGAAGTATCCGGGACGCTGGGAATTAAAACTAACAGTGGACAGCCCACAGGGTGACTATAATATTAATGCAACTACAAATGTATCAGAATAAACAAGGCCAGCCATTCAAGTCCTGTTTATATTCTTGTCCTGATGTAAAAAATACAAGCAATGGATAAAGCCAAAACAACATGTTTCCACTGTGGACTGGACTGCCCTGCAAGCCCGGACTATCTGGTTAATATAGATAATCAGGAACGGGAAATGTGTTGCCCCGGTTGTGCTGCTGTTGCCCAGGCAATTGTTGATAACGGTCTGGATGATTATTACAAGTACCGCACCGAACAATCAATTAAAGCCGACAACCTGATCCCTGAAGAACTGGAACAGCTTGAACTCTATAATAATACCAAGTTGCAAAAGCAGTTTGTTCAGTCATCGTCATCCGACCCTGACATCAAAAACGCATCGCTTATCCTTGAAGGCATCGTTTGCGCAGCATGTGTCTGGCTCAATGAAAAATACGTTAACCAGCTAAAGGGTGTTAAATCTTTTGTTATTAATTATTCTACCCAGCGTGCACGCGTTAGCTGGGACGAGTCACAGATCCAGCTCAGTGATATTTTAAAAGCCATTTCCAATATTGGTTATCGTGGCCATCCCTTTGACCCGGGTCGACAGGAAGAAATTCAGAAAAAAGAGCGTCATCGTGCACTCATTCGTCTGGCCGTTGCGGGTCTCGGTGCTATGCAGGTAATGATGCTGGCTATAGCATTGTATGCCGGTGAAAACAGCGGCATTAGTGCTGATATGAAATTATATTTTCGTTGGGTAAGCGCCTTTATTGCAACGCCGGTTGTACTGTATTCAGGGCAAACCTTCTTTAAGAGTGCATGGTCTGATCTAAAGCGTAAGCGACTGGGTATGGATGTGCCTGTCTCTCTGGCCATTGGTGGAGCCTATATTGCAAGCTTATGGGCAACAGCCACCAATTCAGGCGAAGTTTATTTTGACTCGGTTACAATGTTCACCTTCTTTTTACTGGTGGGTCGTTTTCTTGAATTACGTGCCAGACAGCGTTCCGGTGAAGTCGCTGATGCACTGATAAAATTATTACCAGTAATGGCCTTGCGGCTGGTGGATGGCAAATTCGAGCAGGTACTGGTTAATGAATTAAATGTGGGTGATCACCTTCAGGTCAAACCGGGTGAAATTATACCGGCCGATGCTATTATAATAGAGGGACAAAGTAGTATTGACGAGTCGCTGGTAACCGGGGAATCGCACCCTTTACGGCGAGAGGTTAATGACAAGGTGATTGGTGGCACGGTAAATATTGAATCGCCTGTTATTTTACAGGTGACAAATATTGGAGAGGACAGTGTCTTAGCCGGTATCCAGAGGCTATTAGACCGAGCGCAAACTGAAAAGCCGCATATTGCGCTTGTTGCCGACAAGGTTGCCAGTGTTTTTGTTGTCGCCATCCTTATTCTGTCATTAGTCGTTGGCCTAGTCTGGTGGGAAATAGATAGCACCCGTGCATTCTGGATTGTGCTGTCGATGTTGGTGGTCACCTGTCCGTGCGCACTCTCTTTAGCAACCCCTGCGGCAATGACAGCATCAACGGGTGCACTCACGCGTTTAGGTGTGCTAATAACACATGCACACGCACTGGAAACGCTGGCAAAAGTTGACACGTTTGTTTTTGATAAAACCGGTACCGTAACCGAAGGGCAGCTTGCCTTACAGCAAACGAGGCAACTGGGTTCTTTGTCCGCCAGTGACTGTCAGCAACTGGCATTCACTTTAGAGCAGGCTTCTGAACATCCGGTTGCAAAAGCGTTCCTGCATTTACCGTTTAAATCATTAACTTGTCAAAATGTGGTTGCTGAAGTGGGGTTGGGCGTTGAAGCAATTATTAACAACCAGCGATATCGAATCGGTAAGCAGGACTGGGTGGCAGAATTAGTCGGTGTTGCAGCTGAAGAAATAGCCGCGCAAATCAACACTAAAACCGAAATTCAAAAGCATGAAATCAAATCACAAGTTTATCTGGCAAGTGATACTGAGTGGTTAGCTATTTTTACTTTAGAAGATAAATTACGGGATGATGCACAGGCGATGGTTTCACAATTGAGCCAGCTAAAGGTTGTATCTATATTATTGAGTGGTGACCAGAGGACTGTTGTCGATAACACCGCTGCCGCCCTTAATATTAAAACACACTATGCAGAACAAACCCCGGACGATAAGTTAAAGGTGATTAAAAGTTTACAGCAGCAAGGCCATGTTGTGGCCATGGTGGGTGATGGCGTCAATGACGCACCGGTATTGGCTGCCGCTCAGGTCTCAATTGCAATGGGTAGCGGGACGGCGTTAGCACAAGCCAGTAGCGACATGGTATTGCTTAGCGAAAACCTCAATCATTTGCAGCAAAGCATTGTACACGCACGAAAAACCATTGCCATCGTAAAGCAAAATCTGGGCTGGGCGCTTTTGTATAATATAACGGCCTTGCCTCTGGCGGCACTTGGCTATATTCCACCGTGGCTGGCGGCGATAGGCATGTCGGCCAGCTCACTTATTGTGGTGTTAAATGCATTGCGTTTAATGAAAGTACGGCCGAATGAGTAACGCAGCCCCGGCAGCAATGCGGTAAGATAGCTACATGGATATTTTATATTTACTTATTCCCCTTGGTCTTTTAATCCTGAGTGTCGCAATCGCAGCCTTTATCTGGGCAGTAAAAGCAGGCCAGTTTGAAGATATGCAGGGCCCTGCACACCGTATTTTAATGGATGACGATGATCCACTTATTCCAAAATATACTGCCAAAAACAGGAATGCGGACAATGAAAAGCCAGCAAAACAGGGCGATTAAAGCAGGATTGTCTGTGATATGAGTGAATTTTCCCCAATCTTGTTGAATCTCTGATGCAATAACATTAGAATTAACTAATATATAACCTTAATTGAGGACAGATCATGAAAGAATGGTTCACTTTTCAGAATTTTCCGCTTACTTTTATTGTTGCACTGATTGGTTTTAGTATTTTTAGTATTTTTAGTGTTTTGTCGGTTGTTTTTGGTGGCTAAGCTGGATTTAAGTGTGCTTCACTATTAAGCAAACTTTACATTAACAATTTCCCCTAACTTTTTGCTTTTTAATGCTTTTGTCCTATCCTTATTAAAACGGTTAGGAATCCTGTGCAGTTGAATTTAAAAAGCGTATTTTCTCAAAAATGGGCTATGCGGTGCTTTTCGTGTAGTCTTTTTCTTATTTTTACTCTCTGTGCAAATTCTGTTTTTGCCTTGAGCGAGCCGATCAGTGACGTTCGCGTTATTATTGATGTCTCCGGCAGCATGAAAAAAAATGATCCCAAAAATCTGCGTGCACCTGCATTACGTATGCTGGTTGGTTTAATGCCGCCAGAAGCAAAGTCGGGTGTGTGGACGTTTGGCAAATACGTCAATATGCAGGTAAAGCATGGCAAGGTAACCGCTGCATGGAAAAATCGCGCCATGCAGGAATCGAAAAAAATACACTCTCGCGGTTTGTATACCAATATTGAAGAAGCATTAAAACGTACCACGCAGGGCTGGGAAAAACCCAACCGCAAAGAGCGGCGGCATTTAATTTTACTCACCGATGGCATGGTCGATATATCAAAGAATGCAGCAGACAATGAAGCATCACGTAAACGCATTTTAAATAATATTGTTCCTAAATTAAAAAAAGCAGGCGTAACACTTCATACCATTGCGCTATCAGCCAATGCCGACAAAAAATTAATGGCGGCACTGGCAGGAATGACCGATGGCTGGTATGAAGCTGTGGATAATGCCGAAGATTTACAGCGTGTCTTTTTACATATTTTTGAAAAATCGACCAATGTGGACAGCGTTCCTTTAGACGATAACCGTTTTTCAATTGATAAGTCGATAAAAGATATGACCGTGCTGGTGTTTCGCAAGCCAGGTGATTCTGAAACAAAATTAGTCACTCCAGATAAAAAAATATGGAGCTATAAAAAACATCCTGCTGCGGTGAAGTGGCATCATGATACCGGCTACGATCTTATTTCCAGTAAAGATCCGCAGGTAGGACAATGGCTTATTAATGCGGCAATCGATCCTGACAACCGTGTGATGGTAGTTACTAACCTGAAACTGGCAACGGGCAACTTGCCTAATAATATTATGTACGGTGACAGCCTGAGCTTAACCGCTAAGCTTATTCAGAAAGGAAAAACCGTCACTCAGGAAAGATTACTAAAGCTGGTTAACTTTAATGTTTATAAGCATGCCATGACCGAGCAGCCTGCAGCACACCATGTGGCTGGCAATACAGAGGAGCATAATAATAGCACGCAAAGTGGACTAGCCATGCTAGATGATGGTAACGGTGCTGATCGCCTGGCAAAAGATGGCGTTTACAGTGTGGTCTTTAATACAGACCAAACCAGTGGCGATGTGTCCCTTACCATACAGGCAAAATCCCCCGCATTTGAACGCGAAGTTCGGCATATTGTAAAAGTGCATGCAACACCGGCCGACCTGGATATTACGCAACAGGCCGATGGTCAGTTTAAACTCGAAGTGGCACCACGAATGGAACTACTGGTTCCGCATACTGTTTCTATTCAAGTAACATTGCCGGACGGCAGTAAAAAAACATTGCAACAGAATGATGATGATAAATGGCAGGTGTTGTTAGCAAAAGAACTTTCTGGGCAACGGGTTACCGTTACGTTGGTTGGTACACGTGTAAATGATAAACCTTTTCATGCCGCTTTTGACAAAATATTAGAAGTCGCAACGCCAGGAGAACAGCAGCATTTATCACTGGAAACACCGGCAACGCCGCCCCCCCCGCCTGTTGTGGATGAAGCTGTGCTGCCTGTGCCAGTCGAAGAAAAGGCCGAAGCTGTATCGGTAGAATCAGCAGAAGGTGAAAAAGATACCGACAAAGATGAACAGGGCTTTAACTGGCTGTCAACAATGATGGTGATTATCTATGCCAATATTTTAATTTTAACTTTTGGCGGCATAGGCTATTTAGTCTGGCGAAAACGTAAAGCCAAACTGGCTGTAGAACAGGAAGAGATGGATTTATGAGTGATGCAGGCACTGGCTCTTTTACTTCACTGATTATTGTATCAGAAATTGCAGCATTATTGACTATTGTTTTAATTGTTATTTTTATATTAAGTTTGCGCAAACAAAAAAAGAAAAAGAAACTGGCTGAGAGCTTTCTAGGCGCAGCCAAAAGTTATGTCGTGGAGCGGGACAAAACATTAAAAGCACATTTTAGTAAAGCAACCGATCTAGATGAGGCGGAACAAAAAAAAATAGTTGCAACATTGATCGACTCAGAAAAAGAAATATACCTGCATATTGCGCAATTATATATGGGGCATAATCCAGAGTCGTTACTGGAATTAGAGCAAGAGATGAAGTCACTTGCAGATAATGCGCTCAACACTTATAGCAAGCACTCCGGTTCAATGGGTGAAGAAGGCAGTGATGGCGCTTCACATGACCTTAAAAAACAGATTAAAAACTTACGTGAAGAGAAAAAAGAATTAAAAGAAAAAAATGAACAGCTACAAATTGATTTTGACGCCGCAATGGACTCAATGGAACGGATGACAACGGAGTTTGCTAACATGTATGAAGGTGGTTCCAAAGAAGGTGAAAAGCGGGTTAAGAATGAAATGTACCAGTTGCGTCAAACGCTGGCACAGAAAAAGGAATTTACCGAAGCCGATGAGGAAGAAGGTGATGAAATCCCTGACCTGGAAGCTTCGTCTGAAGATAAGGAGGGTGGTGAATCAGGGAAAAGTTAAGGGGGTGTCTACTTTACATGGGTAAATTGTAAATTTAACGCTTGAGTTAAATAGCTCCCGAACGCGATAGCGGTTGGGAGTCCGCGCTGTGCGTATTTTTGCGCAGCGATTGAAATGATTTGTTATGTGTTTTTATTTTCATTTAATTAGATTAACTTTACATTTGTTTTTGGTTTCTTCATAACAGTGGTGACAAAGTAACTTTGCTGTAAGGTTTGCGGAATTTTCTGTTTTTCATTCCATTCACCTTCGGTTATAAAAGATTGATGGCATTTCTTACACCATGCGCTCGGCCACAAATCATTTTTAGTTGGTGCCGCTGAGTACCAGTTTACACTAGAAGCTCCAACTAAATGTTCACAGACAAAAGTTTCATTTGCCTCACCATGATTTTCGCAAGTAATTGTATTATTCATTTTTTACACATAACATCGTAAATAACTGGGCGTTTAATGTGATAGATCGATCTCATCTCTCAGTGCATCTAACAGATAACCGTTAATATAGGCAGTTTTACGATCATATTTTCTAGGAGATCGCATTAATAGCCCTGCTGCTTCAAGCTTCTTTAAGTATGAATGAGCAGTAGAAACACTACCTGCCACACCATCTTCAACTAAATGATTTGCAAATATAATTGGTCCGCGAAAAATAACATTCACAAGATCTTGTGAATACATTTTTATATCAAAATCGCGAATTTTATTTTTAACTTCTTGCATGGCTCGGCGGACTTCTAGTGCACGCACTGTAGATCGTAAAGACGCACGGTGTACTAACTGTACAAACCATATTAAATATGGAAAAAAATCATTTGTTTTATGTGTGTTTTGTAACAGTGTATAGTATGTTTCTTTGTTTTTTAGGATGTCACCTGATAAAAAAAGTACAGGAGCATTAAGTAGTTTTTGTTCCACTAAATAAAGAACCACCATTATTCTACCAGTCCTACCATTACCATCAGTAAAAGGGTGGATTGATTCAAATTGATAGTGAGCTATAGCCGCTTTAACTATTGGATGAACACCGTCCTCGGAATTCATCCATTTAAAGAGGTTACCCAATAAATCTCTTAATAAAGCTTCTCCATCAGGTGGAGTATAAACAACTTTCCCTGAGCTATTACTTAAAGCCGTACCTGGAACCTTTCTAACCTGCACCGGTTTATCTCGGATAATCGAACATATTTCTTCCATTACATTTGTACAAAGTGGTTTATTCGAGTGCCAGCCATGACGCATAGCTTCACCATAACGGCGAACTTCTTTTGTCATAGGGTCAGGTGCTTTTTGAGTAGATTCAGAACTAAATAGTTTATTATCAGTTGTAACTACCTGTTCTATTTCTGAAGATGCTTTTGCTTCTAGTAAAATTACACTTTCGTACAGTGCTGACTGGTTTGGTAGATGCTCAGCTGTAGCTGAGAGTTTAGCAAGTGCCTCTGATGCCGGTACCAATTCCTTAAATAATGCGATCGATTCAAGGGTTTGCACAGGCGGCAAAAGAGGTAGATCGTAATAGGGCTTTTCAGGATCAAACATGCGTTAACTTGTGAATATGTTGTAATTTTCGCAAGTATACCCCTTGTACTTGCAGAAATCTAAGGTTTTCTGTAAGTACAGTATTCTAAAAAGCTTATACACTAAGATATTCATGGATATAGCATTTTACGCATAACGATTAAGCTTCAAGAATACATTCATTTAAACCCCATTGTTGAACAAAGCCGCAATGCGGCAGAAAACCCAAACCCGTATAATTTCCTGACCCAATCCCGTGTAATCCTGGAGGAAATTGTATCATGAATAATAATGATAAAAAGCGCTTTGATGTACTCTATCAGCAACACCTTAAATGCCTTAAGTTACAAGGCAAGTCCGATAAAACCATTGAGTCCTATTCACGTGCGCTACGCCGTGTACGGGATCACTTTGACTGCCTTCCTGAAAAGCTGACGCCAGATCATTTAAAAGACTATTTTGCATCCTTAATTGAAACGCATTCCTGGAGCACCGTTAAAATTGATCGCCTGG
>JAJRZT010000009.1 GCA_024275115.1 Gammaproteobacteria bacterium | reverse complement strand
TATTTTATTTAAAAATAATTTTCGTTCCGTATAACGTCTTGCGTAAGCTGACGGCGGAAGCGTGGTTTAATTGTGATAAAATGTAAGCGCCAAACCAACCCCATTATTACTTATAACTGATTCATCCCGCATACTCACTCTTTCTATTCATTAACGAGTGAGTACCATGACAAAAACTAGAAAGCACCATTGGCCAACATTGCTGCAAGCATTTGATCAAAGTAAGTTAACCCAGAAACAGTTTTGCCATCAACAGGGTATCAATCCAAAATATTTTAGTACTCGTCGTCTTCAATTATTAAAAAAAGAAAATGAAGGGCCAAGCAAATTTGTCAAAGCAAGTATAATAAAACCTAAAGCCCTAAAGTTCGACGCCGCAGCACCAACAAACGCAGCGCAAATGACATTATGTTTGCCTCATGGTGAGCTTCATTTTGATACGACCGTACCAAGCACTTACATCGCGGCTTTACTCCGCAACCTCTCATGATTGACTGGCAATCAGATATCATCATTTATCTTCATCGTGATCCCGTTGATTTCAGAAAGGCCATTAATGGTTTAAGTGTTATTGTTCAAGAGCAAATGGCATTGTCTCTTTTTGAATGCGCGCTGTTTGTTTTTTGTAATAAACAACGTAACCAAGTAAAAGTACTTTATTGGGATTCTACGGGTTTTGCTTTGTGGCAAAAGCGATTGGAAAAGTCGCGCTTTAAATGGCCGAAGACGCGCAAAGAAACTACGTTTCAATTAACACATGAGCAATGGTTGTGGTTATTACGTGGTGTTGATATTAATAAAATAAAACTGCATAAAACATTAAGTTACACTGCAATTAATTAGTGTTTTTGTTAAAATAGTGCCATGGAAAACACTCGTCACATGCGTGAAGAAATTGAGTTCTTGAAAGCGCAACTCAACCTTAAAGATCAACGTATTCACTCGCTTGAAGAATTAATTCAGTTTTTTAAAAGCAAACAATTTTCGGCTAAAAGTGAGAAGGTGCCGGCCAGCCAATTGGGTTTATTTAACGAAGCCGAATCGCTCGACAGTGAAGGAAATGACAACGCTGAAGATAACCTAGTCCCAGCTGTTATCGTTAAATCACATACGCGCATTAAGAAACCTCGCGTCAGTATTCCTGATGCACTGCCCCGAGAAAACAAAGATTACGATCTTGCCGATGAAGAAAAATTTTGTCCCCACGATAATACACCATTAACGTGCATCGGCACCGAAGACCACGAACAGCTCGATATCATTCCTGCCAAAGTTAACGTCATTCGGCATCGCCGATTAAAATACAGCTGCCCTTGTTGCAAGCAATATCACATCACGGCCACTAAGCCTAAACAACCGATCGAAAAAGGCATCGCCAGTGCGGGATTGTTAGCTTATGTTGCGACACAAAAATATTGTGATGCCATGCCGCTTTATCGACAGACCGAAAGCTTCAAACGACTAGGGATTCATCTAGACCGCACGAACTTAGCTAACTGGATGATACGATGCGGCACGCTCATCCAACCGTTAATTAATTTACTGCAAGAGCATGTGTTGGAAAGATCCGTGATTCATATGGACGACGACTGCATGGATGCAGGAAGGTAGGGCAACGCAGGAGCAGTTGCCGAAACACCGGTACAGGTACTTAATGAGCCGGATAAAACAGCGCAAAGTAAAAGTTACATGTGGTTAATGGCCAATTTTTCACAACAGCCAATTGTGATTTATCATTACTCTCCGACACGTCGACGTGATGTCGTGATGCAGCTACTCAATGATGAAGTGAAAACCTTAATGGTGGATGGCTACGAAGGTTATCAGCATGCGTGCCATGAATATAAAATAACACGACTCGGATGTATGGCACATGCGCGACGAAAATTTGTTGATGCACAAAAACTACAACCCAAGGGTAAAACGGGAAAAGCCGACCAAGCGATTGCCTTTATTCAAACCTTGTATCGGATAGAGTCGGCCATTAAATACTTATCGCCGGAAGAAAAATATCAACGCAGGCAAAAAGAGTCGGTGCCCGTCATCAATAAAATGCAGCGTTGGCTGGAAAAAAGTTTACCCAATATACCGCCCAAAACAAAATTGGGTGAAGCGCTGCGGTATCTGCACAATCAATGGCCGAGACTCATACGCTATTTGGATGATGGTGATTACCCGCTTGATAATAACTTGGCTGAAAATGCCATTCGGCCATTTACCATTGGGCGGAAAAACTGGTTGTTCTCCAACAGCCAAGCCGGTGCTCATGCGAGTGCGAATTTATACAGCTTAGTGGAAACGGCAAAAGCCAATGAAATAAATCCGTATGAATACTTTCGTGAAATATTTTCCCAGTTGCCTAATGCTACGTGCGTAGAAGATATTGAACAATGCCTGCCTTGGAATTTTACGTTAACACCTGCTTGATTGGAATAATGGGGTTGGTTTGGCGCTTACGATATTCTTACAATATTATCGTAGGATATCAGTCTATGGAAGAAAAACATGAGTGATTGGCTGTGTTATGGGTTTAGGTGAAATGAGATGATGTTTTCTTTCTACCACTACTCTTACTGTCACTACAGGGTCTTAAGTTAGTAATGATTCCCCGTATACGCCTTTAAAATTGTGTCTTATGTGGTTTTCCGCACGGTGCTTTATTTCTGCCTCTCCGCCAATAAAAATGCGCTAATAAAGACTGGCGCATTTTTTCTCGTCGCTTAATTTATGCCGATACATATAATCCTCAGTCTAAAATGTAACCTTCAGACG
>JAJRZT010000008.1 GCA_024275115.1 Gammaproteobacteria bacterium | reverse complement strand
GGTCTTGCGGGCACACGAATGACTGGCATTCGATTTTCGGGCAAACTATCTTCTGACATATTCATTTCCATTAAGCGAAATCTCTTTAATACCCTTAAGTTAACACCTAAGCATGAAAACAAAAACCATTAAATGCGCATTTAAAAATACATCTGGATTTAATCTAGATGCAAGACTCGATCTCCCCGTTGATTTTGATATGACTAAAAGTGTTCGTGCGTTTATTATTTTTTGCCATTGTTTTACTTGCAGCAAAGAAACGATCACGACCTATCGACTAAGCCGTTTACTTGCTGAACAGGGTTATGGGGTTTTACGATTTGATTTTTCAGGACTGGGCGACAGCGAAGGCGATTTTTCCGATACCACTTTTTCTGGCATGCAAGATGATTTAAATAGTGCGATTAAATTTCTTAAAGAGAATTATCAGGCGGCTCAATTTTTAATGGGCCATAGCCTCGGCGGTACAACGGCAATTTCGGTAGCAAAAGATCACGCTGAAATTAAAGCGGTAGTAACGATTGCATCACCTAGCGAACCGCAGCATGTGTTACACCATTTTGGTAGCGCGGTAGATTTTCTCGAAAAAAACAAAACCGCCAGTTTCTCTGTTGCGAGTCGTCGTTTTGATATTAAGCCTGATTTCTTACACAATGTTAGAGCATTCAACATGCAGGGGAATTTATCTGATCTGAAAAAACCTACGCTGATTATTAATGTTAAAAATGATGCATTGGTGAAAGAAAGCAACGCCTACGATTTTCAACAATGGATTAAAGGCGAAACACAGTTGGTCACTTTAAAAAACACCGATCATTTATTAACGAATAGAGAAGCGACAACGGAAGCTGCTAATGTGATACTTGATTGGCTAGAGACTATTTAACCCCTCATTCCCACACAGAGCATGGGAGCGAGATATTCTCGATAAAAGCATCTGGGTATGACAAACTTTTTTTCAAAACAGTAACAACAAAAATATTACCAACCCGTAACTTCTGCGACACCTTTACCTAACTCCGCAGGCGAACGCACGGTATGCACCCCAACTTTTTCCAACGCAGCAAACTTTTCTTTTGCTGTGCCTTTTCCGCCCGCGATAATGGCGCCAGCATGTCCCATACGTTTTCCTTTTGGCGCAGTACCACCCGCAATAAAAGCAGTTACGGGCTTACTCACTTCAGACTGAATATATTCCGCCGCTTCTTCTTCTGCACTGCCACCAATTTCACCTACCATTAAAATCGCTTCGGTTTGCGGATCATTTTCAAATAGCTGCAGACAGTCAATAAAACTCGTACCAGGAATGGGGTCACCGCCAATACCAATACAGGTACTCTGACCAAAACCAGGATCGGTGGTTTGTTTTACTGCTTCGTAAGTCAGTGTCCCTGAGCGAGACACCACACCAACTTTACCGGGTAAATGTATTTCACCCGGCATAATGCCAATCTTACATTCGCCCGGCGTGATGATACCGGGACAGTTAGGCCCTATAATTCTCGCACCGGCACTATCCGCCGCAATTTTTGCCTGTAGCATATCTAATGTTGGAATGCCTTCAGTAATACACACAATTAATTCAATGCCTGCATCAATGGCTTCCAAAATGGAGT
>JAJRZT010000115.1 GCA_024275115.1 Gammaproteobacteria bacterium | reverse complement strand
GAAAATGAAGATGAGTGCGTTGTGTGCGGCTATGCGTAAACTGGTACATATTTGTTTTGGTGTGCTTAAACACCAAATACCGTATCAACCTCAGGCGGTGTAAACACCGCTTGTGATTGATTGAGGAAGATGGTATCTACAATATTTAAGGTGTTAATACCCCGTCCGCTTGCGGCGGGGTAGTTTAATCAATAACTTACAAATAATTATTTCAGGCTGTCAACCAAACTCCTTGCCCTGCGTTGTAATTAGTAACGCAAATAAACAACAAGGAAAAGCCAATGAAAACATTAATCATTATTTCAAGTTCACTGTTATTACTCTCTAATGTGGTACAGGCCGGTGAATTAGGCCAGCGAGTCGAAAACCGTTTCGATAATCGGGGCGACCGTATTGAACAACGTCTGGATAATCGAGGTGACCGGATTGATGCACGTCTGGACCGTCGTGGTGAACGCATTAATGACCGCCTGGATCGACGGGCTGATCGTGCGGCTGAACGTGGTAATGACCGCTTAGCTCATCGTCTGGACAAACGTGGTGACCGTATTGAACGACGTTTAGATAGACGTGGTGACAGAATTAATGCCCGTCTGGATCGCCGTGGTGATCGTATTAATCATCGGCTGGATAGAAAAGGTCATCGTGCACATGTCCGTATTGATCGTCGCCGTTAGTAAAATACGTATCCTGCCCTAATCAAAAGTTAGGGCAGGGTAACGGCTAACAAAATGGTTGTTGTTCTTATAAAGTACTATCCGCTATTTAAAGTAATCGCTATGATAGTCAACCATGCTCAATAGTAAAATGCAGCCATATCAGGACAATGCAAATGTCGTTGACCAGAATAGCAGCCAAACCCTAGACACCTTTCTGGCAAGTGTAGAACAGCGAGCCTATCGTATGGCGTATATTGCAACAAGCAACAAAGACGATGCACTGGATATTGTGCAAGACGCGATGCTGACCCTTGTTCATAAATATTCACGGCGGCATTACAACGAATGGCCACCTTTATTTCATCGCATTGTACAAAATACCATTCGTGACTGGTACCGTCGCCAGTCGGTCAGAAACAAATTCAGACAATGGTTTTCAGGCAATGGTTCGGCTGACTCAGACATTGAACAGGACTGGGAATCTCAGGCAATGCAACAGGCGGTTGATATTAAAGAAAACCCAACGGTCGACCAAAATCAAAATGACAAAGCAATGGTTCAACTTATGAGCGCTTTGAACCAGTTACCAGTAAGACAACAACAAACTTTTTTATTGCGCTGTTGGGAAGGGCTGGACACGAAGCAAACCGCTGCTGCAATGAGTATCAGTGAAGGCAGTGTAAAAACACATTATTCCAGAGCGGTGCATGAATTAAGAAACCAGTTGGGTGAGCATTATGGCGATTAAAGACAGGCAAAACAAAGACGCATTGTTAAAGCATAGCCAGCAATGTCTTGACGACAGTGTGACAGGGCTGGATGAAGATATAAAAGATAAGCTCTTTAAAGCCAGAAGGCATGTACTGAATCAGCATTATAGCCAACAGGAAAAGAAGATTAACCGTTGGTGGCAACATTGGTTGCCGGTTAGCAGTGCGGCGATTACCGTAACTTTAATTATTGGTATTTCCATACAGTTCGGTTTGTGGCAAAGTAATGAGCTTGTATTACACGATGATTTGGAACTGGTTACCGCACTGGACAATATTGAACTGTATGACGATTTGGATTTTTATCAATGGTTGGCAGAAGACGCGCTACAGGCGAGCTAGTGGTGTATTGATTATGGTTTTAATTAGTTTAAGTTTAGCTTCAAATATAAGCCATGCCAGTGAGCAACAGCCTTCAATGGAATTGCTGGAATTACTAGGGCAGTTTGAACGGCAGGATGAGGCATGGGTAAATAATGAATTAGGTATTGAAAATAACCCTGAACTTAAGAATGAACCACCATCAAGCGATAAACAGGATAGCAGTGAGTATATAAATGAGTAAGACTATTTATAATCTGTTTGCTTTTACAGGCATCATATTGTCTATGTTGTTGTCTGTGCAGAGTATGGTTGTTGCTGATAGTAGCAGATTAGAAAATAATTCAGTTGTAAGTGACTCAGCCTCTAATTTAAGGTGGGGTGATTTAACGCCAGCACAACGCAAAGTATTAAAGCCATTTTCAGATAAATGGCCAGACTTAAGTATTCATCGAAAACAGAAGTTATTAAAAGGTGTGCAACGTTGGCAACATATGAGCCCGGCGGAAAGAAAGCAGGCACGTAAACGACTCAAACGCTGGAGTAAAATGAACCCAGAACAACGCCAGCGTGTGCGTGAACGCTATCAGCGTTTTAAAAATTTATCGCCAGATGAACAAAAAGCCATTCGTAGTAAAATGCGCTGGTTCAAGGGGTTACCTGAAGGAAAGCGTCGGGCGTTGCGTGAACGCTGGCAACGGATGACGCCGCAACAACGCGAACGCTTTAAAAGGCGTGTTATGGAACGCCAACAACGTCGGCAAGAAATGCTACGGAACATGAGCCCATCCGAGCGTAAACGTTTACGTTCGATGTCGCGACCTGAACGGCGTGACTTCTTACGCCGAAGGAATGCAGGCCAACATCGTTAAATCGGCATCAATAAACTGGCATCGTAAAAAAGGGGCTGGGCTTTGTAATAATCTGGTTATACTGCTGCTCTGGTGATATTATCAAAGCTACAAATATTCAGGAGTGAATAAGTGGTAGCGGTAATATTGCGACGATTGTTAAAACTTTTTTATCGCGTCGAGGTAAAAGGGTTAGACTATTTCCATCAGTCCAGTAAACGGACAATGATAGTGGCAAACCATACTTCATTTCTTGATGCCGCCTTACTGTACTGTTTTTTATCAGACGACATTAGTTTTGCTATTCACACCCGCATAATGAACCGTGGGTTTATGGCACCGTTTCGTTCTATGGTTAAACTGTTTGTAATGGAACCGGCCAATCCATTTTCACTTAAATCACTGATTAAATATTTAAAAGAAGATAATCGTGTGGTTATTTTTCCAGAAGGCCGCATAACCACCACCGGTGCATTAATGAAAATTTATAATGGCCCCGGCCTGGTTGCCGACCGTTCCGATGCCGATGTTTTACCTGTGCGGATTGATGGCGCACAGTACACCCCTTTTTCACGCTTGCGTGGTATTGTTCGTTTACGCTGGTTTCCCAAAATTACCCTTACAATCCTGCCGCCGAGAAAAATAAAAGCACCCGATACCATTCGTGGCCGAGCAAGGCGTTATTTTGCCGGTAAGTTATTAACCGATATTATGAACGAGGTTATTTTTTCGACCAGCAATTACAAGCGCACCTTGTTTCAGGCCTTGCTAGATGCAAAAAACATACACGGTAAAAAACATATTATTGCCGAAGACATTGAGCGCAGCCCGGTTTCATATCAAAAGTTAATTCATCATTCCTTATTATTAGGCGATGTACTGGAACCACAAACGCACGAAGGGGAAATGGTTGGTATTTTATTGCCTAATATGGTGAGCACATTAATCACTTTTTTTGCCTTGCAGGTGCATGGTCGCATTCCCGCCATGTTAAATTTTTCCTCCGGTGCAAAGGCCATGCTTAATGCCTGCACTACCGCCAATATTAAAACCGTTTATACCTCTAAACGGTTTATTACCTATGCAAAACTGGATGCCGTTGTCGAACAGTTAAGTCAGCAGGTTAATGTCTGCTATCTGGAAGACATTGTTAAAAAAATATCTACCCTTAAAAAATTAACCAGTATTATTTCTGCGGCTTTCCCTAAAGCCACGTATATGAAGAGGCTGGCAAATCATAACCCCAATTCCCCGGCGGTTGTTTTATTTACGTCGGGTTCAGAAGGCGTGGCCAAAGGCGTTGTTTTATCGCATAGCAACCTGCTTGCCAATGGCATACAAATGAGTACCCGTGTGGATTTTAATGCACAGGACAAAATTTTAAATTCACTGCCCTTATTTCATTCGTTTGGTTTAACCGCCGGTGCGCTTATCCCGTTAATATCGGGGATGAAAGTTTTTTTATACCCCAGCCCGTTACATTACCGGATTATTCCCGAAATAGCCTATGACATTGGCGCAACCATTATGTTTGGCACCAATACTTTTCTTGCTAATTATGGTCGTTTTGCGCACCCTTATGATTTTTACAGCCTGCGTTATGTGTTTGCCGGCGCCGAAAAATTACAGGATGCAACTCGGCAATTATGGAGTGATAAGTTTGGTGTGCGCGTATTTGAAGGCTACGGCACAACAGAAACCAGTCCGGCTTTAAGTACTAATACCGCAATGGACAACAAAAAAGGAACGGTTGGGCGCTTATTGCCAGGGATTGAGTACCACCTGGAAAAAGTGCCGGGTGTAGAAGAAGGTGGTCGCTTATCGGTTAAAGGACCCAATGTAATGCTGGGTTATCTTCTTTATAATAATGCCGCAGAGGGTAAGAACAAAATCATTCCACCACAAACAGAATTAGGTTTGGGTTGGTACGATACCGGTGACATTGTTAAGTTTGATGAAGATGGCTTTATTACTATTTTAGGCCGAGTAAAACGCTTTGCAAAAATTGCCGGTGAAATTATTTCACTTGGAGTGGTTGAAGACTTTATATTAAAGAACTGGCCAGACAAACATCATGCCGTGATAGCTATATCCGATGAAGGAAAGGGTGAACAGTTGGTCTTACTTACAGAACAAAATGATTTAACTCGGAAAATAATATTAGAGAAATCCAAAGGGCAGGGTATTAGTGATTTGTTTATACCATGTACAGTGACGTTTATAAAAAAATTACCATTACTAGGTTCGGGTAAGCCGGATTATGTTGAGCTTAATAAAATTATATCGGGTACTCAGTAAAAAAACGTCATTGCGATGAGCCTTTAGCTGCAAGTAAAACGCGAACTATGTAGCCTGGATGTAGCGTAGCGTAATCCGGGAAGGCCTGTGGTACACATTTCCCGGATTACATTGTAATTCCATCCGGGCTACAATATTTAAGGCGTTAATACCCTGTCTGCTTGCGGTGGGGTAGTTTAGGAACCTCACTACTGCCTTTGCTGGAGACAGGCTCTCTGTGGGAATGCCGAACTACCAGCGCCGTTTTGTTAAATTACAAAGGGAGCACTATTTATTAAATCCTATCTCACCAAGCCTGTTGTATCATGGGCTTTCTACGACTGGGCCAACTCTGCTTTTGCAGTGGTTGTGCTTACCGCCTTTTATCCCGTGTTTTTTCAGTCTTACTGGAGCGTGGGTGCGGATGCGGTAACCAATACCGCTCGCATTGGCGCAGCCAATTCTATTTCCAGTATTGTTATTGTTCTACTTGCACCCATATTAGGCGCCGTTGCCGATGCCAGTCAGGCAAAAAAACGTTTTTTAATTACCTTTGCTCTGGTTGGTATGGTGATGACCGGCTGCCTGTTCTTTATTGGCGAAGGCCAGTGGCTTTATGCCAGTGTAGCCTTTGTGTTTGCCGCTATTGGATTTTCCGGAGCCAATATTTTTTATGATTCACTTATCGTTGATATTACACATAAAGAACGATTCGATTCTGTTTCTGCCTTAGGCTATTCCCTTGGTTACCTTGGCGGTGGTTTATTGTTTGCAATAACCGTTGCAATGAGTCTATGGCCTGAAACATTTGGCTTTGATAATAAAATGGAGGCCATTCAGTTTTCATTTGTTGCCGTTTCACTTTGGTGGTTTATTTTCACCTTACCCATTATGTTGTTTGTGCATGAACCCAAAAAAACAGCTGGAACAGACACAATTAATATCGCTGCCGGTTTAAAACAAATTAAACAAACCGCCAAAGAAATACGTTCGTTACGCGTGGTGTTTTTATTTTTAATTGCTTACTGGTTTTATATTGATGGTGTCGATACCATTGTGCGTATGGCCATCCCTTATGGGTTATCGTTAGGGCTGGACTCCAGCCATTTAGTCAAAGCCATTCTAATTACCCAGTTTGTCGGTTTCCCAGCGGCATTAGTGTTTGGTTATTTAGGCCAAAGGTGGGGTGCAAAGCCTGTTCTCTTATTTGCTATCAGTGTTTATCTGGTCATTACCGTGCTGGGTTCCAGAATGAGTTCCAGCGAAGAATTTTATATTCTAGCGATTAGCATTGGTTTAGTTCAAGGTGGGGTGCAATCGTTAAGCCGTTCCTTTTACGCACGGATTATTCCCCATTCCAAATCGGCCGAATTTTTCGGATTTTATAATATGCTGGGGAAATTTGCAGCCGTTATCGGCCCGATGTTAATGGGTGTGGTCGCAATAATAGCAGACGACACACGCACTGCAATTTTGTCTGTTGCTGTTTTGTTTATTATTGGTGGCGTGCTGCTTTATTTTGTTGATGAGAAAAAAGGCATTCAAATGGCAAAAGAGCTGGAGTAAAGGCGTTAGTTTATGCCACAATCCAGATTATATTATTAGACTGTTGTGGGTACCAAATATGAATAACCCAGACAATAAAGCACCCACATTATGGGATGTTACCAAAAGTGTTATGGCCGCCATGTTGGGCGTGCAAAAAAGTAAAAATCATCAACGTGACTTTCAATACGGTAAACCCTCGCAATATATTATTGTAGGTTTAATAGCCGTTGCTGTATTTGTAGGTATTGTTATTACTGTTGTTAATGTGGTGATGAGTTCGGTGGGTTTGTAGAGGTTTTTCGGGGAGCCTAATGCAGATTTAGAATGGTTATTTTAGTTTGCATCATAAAACAGATGAGTTTTTGAGCTTTGTTTGATTAGTAATAATACTCTGGCATTAAAAGCTGGCTAATTAACAAGCAAGTAACAGTTTTAACCGCATAGCGTAAATCTCGGGTGGCTTGCCCCCGAGCTGGATAGCTTACAATGGGGCATTATCCCATTGTCAGGTATCCAGCTTATGAAGTTACAAAAGAATACGCATCATGTGTATCGGTTAAT
>JAJRZT010000114.1 GCA_024275115.1 Gammaproteobacteria bacterium | reverse complement strand
GTTTTGAGTTCTTCTAGTTTCATAATCGTTCTCATCATTGGGTAATGATGAACGATTTTTAACCAATTTCAGTGCTTTCAGGCTCATTTTATGCTGGAAACACGCTCAGCGTTCAGGCTCATTTCATATTGGACAAGGCTACCCCTGTTCCTACAAGTAAAATCAATATAAAATACAAAAATTCAATTATTGAACCACTCATAGTCTAAATACTTTCCATGCCACATACTCACGATGTCTCCGATATGCAACCCGGCATATTACAGCCCATTTTTGCCCCTGTTTATCCAGTCAATAATCAGCAGACTCAATACTGGGGAAAGTTGTACGGTAATTCACTCGCCCTCGCTTTGGTTGAAACGGCTAAAAAGGTGCAGCAACCTATTGTGGTTATTACCGGCTCACCAGCGGAAGCGCATTTACTCGAAAGCGCAATTGAATTTTTCGCACCCGGAGATATTCCCTTGTTGCATTTTCCAGACTGGGAAACACTCAGCTATGATATTTTCTCACCGCATCAGGACATTATTTCCGAGCGTTTAAGCAGCCTTGCCAAACTACCCGAACTGCAAGCCGGTATTATCGTCTTGCCCATCCAGACACTGGCTCAACGCATTGCACCGCGTTCTTATATTAGCGCACACAGTTTAGTGATGGATGTGGGTGACACGCTGTCACTGGACGATATCCGCGTTCGCTTTGAACAAACAGGCTACCAGTGTGTTTCGTCGGTGATGGAACACGGTGAATTTGCCGTACGCGGCAGTATTTTAGATGTTTTCCCCATGGGCAGTACCACCCCGTTTAGAATTGAATTGTTCGACGATGAAATTGAAAATATAAGAAGCTTTGACCCCGAAACACAACGCACTATTACGAAACTGGAAAATATACAGCTACTACCCGCGCGTGAATTCCCGTTGGATAAAAATGGTATTAAACATTTCAGGCAGGCATTTCGTGCCCGCTTTGAAGGTGAACCACAAAACTGTAATATTTACCGCGATATCAGCAATGGCCTGGCCTCGCCGGGTATTGAATACTATCTACCGCTGTTTTTTGAACAAAGCGAAACATTGTTCGACTACCTCCCTGATAATTGCATCTTAATCACCGAAAAAGCAATGCAGGATCAAAATGAAGTATTCTGGAAAGAGCTGAATGAACGCTATGACGCACGTCGCCACGATCTCCAACGCCCGATATTAACGCCTAACGAATTATATCTACCGATTAATGAAATTAACGCACAGATAAAATCATACCAACATATTCAATACCAACATTTTGAACATGAAAATCCAGCGGCCATTAATTTTGATACTGATGCACCCGCCAGTTTATTAATCGATATAAAACTTGAATCACCCTCCTCACGTTTACAAGATTTTATTCAAAAATATAAAGGACGAACATTATTTTCATCCGAATCAACCGGTCGGCGTGAAGCTTTGCTCGAGCTTCTTCATGGCATTGATATTTATCCTGATAAATTTGATAACTGGCAACAGTTTGCCAGCGCTGACACGAAATACGGGATTACTGTTTACCCTTTAACGCAGGGTTTGCAGATTAACCAGCCTGAAATTTCGATTATTACCGAATCGCAACTTTATGGAAAACAGGTATTACAACGGCGACGGCGTAAAAAACAACAACGTGACAGCGATATTATTATTCGTAACCTCGCCGAGCTCACTTTAAATTCACCGGTGGTACATGAAGACCATGGCGTTGGCCGCTATTTAGGTTTAACCAATATTGAAGTTGGCGATATCGAAGCCGAATTTTTAATGCTTGAATATGCCGGTGGTGATAAACTTTATGTACCTGTTAATTCACTGCATTTAATTGGCCGTTACACCGGCGCATCCCCCGACTCGGCTCCCTTGCACAAACTCGGCAGCCAACAATGGGCAAAAGCAAAACGCAAAGCCGCCGAACAGGTCCGCGATGTGGCTGCCGAGTTACTCGACATCTATGCCAAACGTGAAGCAAAAAAAGGCTATGCCTATCATATTGATGATGCACAATACCATACCTTTGCAGGCAGCTTTCCATTTGAAGAAACGCCCGACCAACAAAGCGCAATTGATCAGGTTATAAAAAACATGCGCAGCGACAAGCCGATGGATCATTTGATCTGTGGTGATGTTGGCTTTGGTAAAACCGAAGTGGCCATGCGCGCCGCTTTTATTGCCGTACAGGATAATAAGCAGGTTGCCGTGCTTTGCCCAACGACCTTACTCACACAACAACACCTTGAAAATTTTCGTGACCGCTTTGCCGACTGGCCAATAAGAGTTGACTCATTATCACGCTTTAAAAACGCCAAAGAAACCAAAGCAACATTAGATGAACTCGCCAAAGGTAACATTGACATTATTATTGGCACCCATAAACTTATCCAAAAAGACATTAAGTACAAACGACTGGGGCTGGTTGTGATTGATGAAGAACATCGTTTTGGGGTGCGACAAAAAGATCAATTTAAAGCACTGCGCGCCGAAGTAGATATACTAACACTCACCGCCACGCCTATTCCCCGTACTCTGAATATGGCTATGTCGGGTATACGCGATTTATCCATTATTGCCAGCCCACCGGCTAAGCGACTGGCGATTAAAACCTTTGTTAGCCAATGGGATGATAATTTAATTAAAGAAGCCTGTCTGCGCGAAATTAAACGTGGCGGACAGGTTTTCTTTTTGCATAACGACGTTGCCACCATTGAGAAACAGACACAGAAAATTGCAGAGCTTATTCCAGAAGCCTCGGTTGAATTTGCCCATGGCCAAATGCGTGAAAAACTACTTGAAACCACCATGAGTGACTTTTACCATCAGCGTTTTAATGTTCTTGTCTGTACCACTATTATTGAAACCGGTATTGATATACCAACCGCTAATACCATTATTATTAATAAAGCCGACCGGTTGGGGTTAGCACAACTTTACCAACTGCGTGGCCGTGTTGGTCGCTCACATCATGGGGCTTATGCGTATTTAATTACCCCGCCTAAAAAACTGTTAACTGCCGATGCAAAAAAACGCCTCGAAGCAATAGAGTCTATTCAAACTCTGGGAACCGGCTTTACACTGGCGACTCACGACCTTGAAATACGCGGTGCAGGTGAATTACTAGGCGATGAGCAAAGTGGCCAGATGATGGAAATTGGCTATACCATGTATACTGAATTACTCGAACGTGCGGTTGAGTCACTAAAGTCAGGCATTGAGCCTGATCTGAATAAACCCTTACCACAAGGCACCGAGATTGACTTACATATTCCGGCGCTTATTCCAGATGAATACTTAAATAATATTCATGAACGTTTAATTTTATATAAACGTATTGCCAGTGCCAAGTCAAAAGAGGAATTAAAAGAACTGCAAGTTGAAATGATCGACCGGTTTGGCTTATTAGTGGAGCCCATTAAAAACCTGTTTCAGATTACCCGCTTAAAGTTACTTTATACCCGATTGGGTGTTAAAAGAATTGATCTGAACACTCAGGGAGGGCGTATTATCTTTAATGAAAAACCCAACGTTGACCCTATGCGTATTATTCATTTAATACAAACCGAATCTAAAATTTACAAGCTGGATGGCAATGATAAGCTGCGCATTACAAACAAGCTGGAAGATATCGACAAACGTTTTAAGTTTTTAGAAGATTTGTATCATTACCTTGCTAAACAACCTGAACCAGGGATAAGAGGAACTAATCATTAAAATCCACCAACGTGAGGACAGGAAGCCGGGATTACCCAATAAAGACCGTCTGCCGCAAGGACGCGGCAGTCGAGTCGCCATGGATGGCATGTTTTGCGTGTCTTTATTGGGTAATCCCGGCTTCCTGTCCGGTGAATAATCACTGAACGTCTTATCCCGAGTTCAAGTTAAATAGCTTTAAGGAAATAATTCCTGTTCAAAGCCAAAATCAGACATATCCTCCATTCGTTGCGGATAAAGAATACCGTCTAAATGATCCACCTCATGCAAGACTACTCGCGCATGAAAATCAGCAGCGATCCGTTCAATCACATTGCCATACTGGTCATAGCCACGATATTTTATTTTGTTACAACGTGGCACCCGACCGCGCAAACCCGGTACGCTTAAGCAGCCTTCCCAGCCCAAAACAGATTCGTCAGAAAGAAAGCTGATTTCAGGATTAATCAAAACGGTGTCTGGAACAGGCTTAATATCTGGATAACGCGGATTATCCTCGACACAAAAGATAACAATTCGCTGTTGAATTCCAATTTGCGGAGCAGCAAGACCGGCACCATCCAGTGCTGCCATGGTGTCATACATATCCACTAAGATACTGTCCAAAAGCGCGCTATTAAATTCTGTGACGGGCTCGGCGACTTGTTGTAGAATAGGATGACCCATTTTTAAGACATTCTTAACTGGCATAGACTTTCCAAAACATATTTGACCGAATTAACAGAAATAGTTTAAATTTTACTGGATACTCTAAAGCCCAGTAAGATGAAAATAACGATTATATAGGACTTAGTAACTATTATGCGATATTTTAGTATTAGCTTTGCGTTTATGCTTCTTTTCCTGGCGAACACAAATGCCGCCGTTTACCAGGAAGAAGTGCGCTATTATGATGTTGAAATATTGCTTTTTGAGAATATAAAGCCTAATCCAGCAAATACTGAAACATGGCCATCAAGCCTGGAATTTGAGGTACCCGAAGACTCACTTTTTATTGGTTCACCCTACCCCGGCCCGATACCTACGGAATATAATCCTCGCTTTACTTTCAAACCGATTAAATCATCCACCCATCAATTACAGGAAGAAGCCAAACGACTCACTGAACATAAAGATTACCGTATTCTCTACCACCGTTCATGGCGACAACCCGGTATGGATCGTGAAAAAGCAGTCAGTGTAAAATTTCAGCGGGAAATCCCCCGCATTAAATTACCAGTATCAATTACTGAAGATAATTCCGCTCTGAGTATCGAGAAAATCGACTATAACAGAACAGTTAATGAACGCCTGCCTGATACAAATAATCTTCAGGGCCGGGTAAAAATAACACTGTCACGATTTTTACATATCCAGACCGATATACAATACACTCAGCATGTTGTTGAGAATAACCCAGAAAATCCCGATGCCTCTTTTGCCGAAATAAAACCGCAGGTTTATCAGCTAAAGCAAACTCGCAAAATGCGCAGCAAGGAATTGCACTATCTTGACCATCCCCGGCTGGGTTTACTGGTTTACATTACACCTGTTTTGGTAAAGAAATAGAGCCGGAACTATTCCTGACTACAATAAGTATAATTTTATATCGTTGGAATAACCTTTGACAATACCTTGCGGACAGTCTTGATGCCATCGTTAAGGTTATTGGCAATCATATCCATCGTTATCTTCTCATCGCTACGCCCCGCGGCCTGATTGGCAACAACGGCTATACAGGCATAACAAATGTCCAGCTCACGAGCCAGCCCGGCTTCTGGCATGCCCGTCATCCCTACAATATTGCAACCATCACGCTCTAAACGATTTATTTCCTGTGCAGACTCTAGCCGTGGGCCTTCTGTTGCAGCATAAGTGCCTTTATCTTTAAAACGAAGCGATTGCTCAGCACAAACCGAAATTATCTTTTCGCGTAAATCGGCGCAATACGGTTCAGTAAAATCAACATGCACCACTTCTTTTAAGCCTTCTTCAAAAAAAGTATTGGTTCGTGACGTTGTATAATCAATAATTTGGTCTGGGATGACAATCTGCCCCGCCTCTAAATCAGAATCAATTCCGCCAACCGCATTAACCGCGATAATCGTATCGACACCCGCATGCTTCAGCACCCATAAGTTTGCGCGATAATTGACTTTGTGTGGCGGAATAGTATGTGATGCTCCATGCCGAGGTAAAAATAATACTTCAGTGCCAAATAATTCACCTGTTTGAAGTATACCGGAGGGATGACCAAAAGGACTTTGCACTACTTCCTTTCGGGTTATATTTATATCATCAAGTGAAGTGAGCCCGGTACCACCAATAATTGCAAGTTTCGTCACGTTATAATTCCTTTGCTATTACAGACCTTTTACGGCATAAATACCGTTTGCATTACGCAAAAAACCCTTATAGTCCATCCCATAACCAAATACATATCGATCCGGGACGGTAAGGCCAATGTAATCGACAGCGACAGAAACACCGCGCTGATGATCTTTTTCAACTAACACGGCTGACTTAACATCAGCCGCACCTTTAGAGTAGCAATATTTGATAATAGCTTCCAGCGTATAGCCCTCATCAAGAATGTCATCCACAACAACAACCACACGATCTTTTAATGAGCAACGTGGTTCAACAATCCATTTTAGTTCGCTACCTTTTATGTCACCGTCATAGCGTGTTGCATGGATATAATCAATTTCAAGCGGAAAATTTAAGCGTGTTAACAAGTGGCCAACAGGAACAACAGCGCCGCTCATCACGGCAATGACCAATGGATTTGAATTTTCAAGATCAGCTGAAATCAATAGCGCCATTTTATCAAGTGCCTGTTGCACCCGCTTATCATTAAACAAACAATCTGCTTCGTTCTGGATAATGTTAACTTCACTTATAGTTGGCTTCATAATTACTCCTTCAACTCAGGCCTTTAAACTCTGAGCAGCAAATTCCGGAATACCCTCTGGAATATGAATAGTTGATGTCGGAAAGGCAATATCCGCGCCGTGCTTTGCAATAATTTCATTAATTTTAAATAACACATCCTGCTTAACATGGTGATAATGCTGCCAGTCTGTTGTTTTTGTAAAGGTGTAAATAAAGAAATCCAGCGAAGATTCGGAGAATTTATTAAAATTAACCATTAATGTATTGTTAATATCAATTTCGTCATGCGATTGCAACATAGCGCGCACGTCATCAACAATGGCGGGCAGCAGCTTCACATCATCATAGCGTAAACCAATGGTTTCATAAATTCGCCGGTTAGTCATACGAGATGGGTTTTCAACTGCAATATTGGCAAAAATTGAATTTGGAATATACAGCGGGCGTTTGTCGAATGTGCGAATAACGGTTAAGCGCCAACCTATTTTTTCTACTGTACCTTCAATTTCTTTGTCCGGCGAACGTATCCAGTCGCCAATCGCAAAGGGACGATCAAGATAAATCATTAAACCACCAAAGAAATTTGCGAGCAAATCCTTTGCGGCAAAACCAATGGCAATACCACCAATGCCACCAAAAGCAAGGATAGCAGAAATATTAAAACCCATTGTTTGCAGAGCAACTAAAAATGAAGTAAGAATAACAGCAACACGCAGCAATTGACTAACAGCGTCTGCTGTCGACTTATCAATCGGTTTACCTTTGATTTGCTGCTGGTGAATAATATTTTTTTCTGCGAACCTAATAAACCGAACAGCCACCCATGCAGCACTTATAATAACCACCACTTCCCGAAGTGTTTGTGTTTGAGGTGCATTGATAACATCCAAAGCAAAACTTAACCCATAGATCCAGATTAAAAGTGACAATGG
This sequence comes from Gammaproteobacteria bacterium, assembly GCA_024275115.1. GTDB lineage: Bacteria > Pseudomonadota > Gammaproteobacteria > UBA6429 > Thiohalophilaceae > SZUA-37. The sequence goes on along the minus strand of JAJRZT010000114.1, from coordinate 42,572 downwards.
TTTTCTAACAGCATGTATCAGGGCATCATCCCAGGCTGTTTTTGTGCTTTCCAGCTTCGCTTGCACTTTATTCAAAATTCGCTTTTGGAAATAATCAATTACCAATGCAGCAAAGATAATAATAAATATTTTCAATATCCATAAATCATCTTGCGAAATATATTTATTTAGTTCGTCCAGAATATTCATATGTCATATCTCTATTTAAATTACTGTTTATAACCCAAAACAATATCAACAGCTTGCTGCCATTGCTCTGTTTTAATTAACGCATCCCAATTCATTACCGCCTTACCATGCATTTTTAAAAGATGCTGACTGGTTTTATCTGTCACATTATATACGAGATTATCCAGCACATCCGTTACCGCTTCACGATTATTGCAAACCAGCACCATATCACACCCTGCTTCAAGTGCTGTTTGTGCTCGCTTAGTGTAATTATCACTGATACAGCTTGCACCTTGCATATCTAAATCATCACTAAAGATAATACCAGTGAACTTTAATTGTTCTCGTAGCATTTCTTTTAGCCAGTATGATGAAAAACCTGCTGGCTTGTTATTTATCTGCTGGTAAATAATATGTGCAGGCATAATTGCATCTAAATAGTCAGGGATTAATATCTTAAATGGAATAATGTCTTTGTTAAGCAAAGTATCGAGATCGCGTTCATCAACCGGTATATCGGTATGCGAATCTGCTGTTACACCACCATGACCAGGGAAATGCTTACCCGTTGATGGCATTCCAGCTTTATGCAAGCCTTTAATATAGGCAGCTGCTAACTCGGCAATGATGTCAGGGGAAGAATGAAAAGCACGGTCACCAATCACCTGACTCACACCATAATCAATATCTAAAACAGGGGTAAAACTAAAATCTATTCCAAAGGCAAGTAACTCAATTGCGGTTAACCAGCCAAAAGTTTTGGCATTTTGTAACGCAGTATTTGCATTCTCATCATACTTTTCACCCAAAACATGAAGTGCAGGAATAACTGTAAAGGGTTCTTTGAATCGTTGTACTCGCCCGCCTTCATGGTCCACTGCAACCAATAAAGCTGGATCGCGTAATATTTTTATCTCATTAACAAGTTCAAATAACTGTACAGCAGATTCGAAATTACGGCTAAATAATATAACACCACCGACTAGCGGGTGTTGCAGTAAACGCCGGTCTTCATCGCTTAAGCAACAGCCATCAAGATCGAGCATAACAGGGCCAAGTAAATTCATTATTATTTTTCTTTGATTGTCACGTATGTACCTATACTTACCTTATCAAATAATTTAACAAGATCACTGTTTCGCATTTTAATACAACCATGTGAGGAGTCCACTCCCATTTCATCACTGTCTGGGCAGCCATGAATATAAATATAACGCCGCATGGTATCCACTTTCCCCAGACGGTTTTTACCGACTTCCAAACCACTTAACCATAAAATTCGGGTTAGAATCCAGTCTCGATCGGGATGATTTATCCGTAAGTTATCAGAAAATATCTCACCGGTTAAACGTCGCCCAACAAACACACTATTTTCTTTTGCCTGCGCACCAATTTTTGCACGGATAATATGCTTACCTCTGGGAGTACACTCACTGCCCCATTGTTCACCCACCCCATTCCTGGCCGTTGAAACTGGATATTCTTGCACAACAACATCATCAACAAGGCATTGCAGTATTTTTTTATGAACATTAATAATAATATCCAATGCTACGGGCTCCAGCTTGAAAAAGGATATTTAATCAGGTTTACATTATAATATTTTACCTGATCAGAAACTTCGTCACCAATCCATTCTGGGACAGAAAATGTTTCGTCTTCGCTCTGTAATTCAATTTCAGCCACAACCAGACCTTCATTATCACCCGAAAATACATCTATTTCCCATTTATGTTCTTTGTGCTCCACTATATAACGCGTTTTTTCAATTTGTGGTTGTTCGCATAAGTCCTGTAACAGTTTTTCTGCATCGTCCAACGGAATAGAATACTCATATTCCTGCCGAGTAATCGCCAGTGTCATGCTTTTAATATTAATATTCGCCTTATCACCTTCGATGCGGATCCGCACAGACGACTTGTCTGAACCGGCCAGATAGCCTTGTTTAATAACAGCGCTAGAGGATACATCTTGCTTCCAACTATCATTCTTTAATAAGAATTTTCGCTCTATTTCTATGCCCATTTTATAACTCGTATTCGGTTAAACCTTAGCGGGTAAACAATGCAATCGATTCCACATGTGCGGTATGCGGGAACATATCAATCACGCCAGCCTTTGCTAATTTGTATTGGTAAGTATTTACCAGCACATCAGTATCCCGAGCCAGTGTTGCAGGGTTACACGACACATATACAATTCTTTCGGGGGTTAATTTCGCAATGGTATCAATCATTTCTTTTGCACCACTTCTAGGTGGGTCAATCAATATTTTATTATACTGTTTGTCACGCAACCAAGGTAAACCTTGCGTATCTTCCATTAAATTAGCCACATGATATTGAACATTCGAAATTGAATTTCTTTGTGCATTGTCATTCGCACGTTCAACCAGTGACTTCTCGCCTTCAACTGCCACAACCGAGTTTACCGAGCGCGCAATCGGTAACGTAACATTACCGATACCGCTGAACAACTCAAGCACATTGTCATTTTTATTCAATTCTAACAAGCTCAGTGCCAGCTTAATCATTAACGGATTTATAAACGGATTAACCTGAGTAAAGTCAGTCGCAAGATGCACCAGTTTTAATTCATAGTCCGGCAAGCTGTAACTTAATTCAGAAAACTCAGGGTATAACAAGGTAACCGTCTTCGGCCCCTTCGGTTGCAGGTAAACATGATAATCATTGTCCTTCGCCAGCTGCGTTAAAATGCTTTTATCGTCATCGGTTAATTCAATCAAATTTCGAAACACCAGTGCACAACCCGTTTCTGAAAAGGCCACTTCAATTTGCGCTATTTTGTTATAACAAGTTAATTGTCCAACCGCATCCGCAATAACTTCAAGCTTTTTACCTATTCGAGCATCAAGTACTTCGCATTCACTCATGTTCGCTAAGTAGCGACTGTGTTTTTCACGAAAACCAATATAAACCTTCTTCTTCGCCTTAACGTACTTCACGCCTAAACGCGCTTTATAACGATATCTCCACGCCGGACTTTTAATGGGTTCTAAAATAGTAACCGGATCAACACCGGCCATTTTCTTAAAGTTATCCAATAATGATTGTTGCTTATATAAAATCTGATTTTCATGTTGTAAATGCTGCAAACTACAACCGCCGCAAATACCAAACGCTGCACATTTAGGCTCAACACGTTCAGAAGACGCTTCCAGAATTTCATCGACAATGGCATCATCGTATTGGCGCGTTTGTTTAAGCGCACTTATTTTGACCCGTTCATTCGGCAGCGCACCTTCTACAAAAATAGCTTTGCCGTCTATATGTGTAACCCCGCGACCATCATGAGAAAGACTTTCAATTTTAACGGGGTTGGGGTAAATATCTTTGGTTTTAAAATGGCGTTGTTGCATTCAATTTTATACTCTTAATCTTACATTTTTATTATAACTAAGCAGGAAAAACACCCGTTGACAAATATCGGTCACCCCGGTCACAAATAATCGTTACAATCACTGCATCCGAAACCGTTTCTGATAATTGCAATGCAGCGGCAACCGCCCCACCGGAAGATATACCACAGAAAATCCCTTCTTTAGACGCTAAATTGCGAGTTGTATTTTCTGCATCAAGTTGAGAAACATCGAGGGTTAGATCGACGCGCGCGGCATCAAAAATCGAGGGTAGATATTCTTTCGGCCAGCGCCGAATACCGGGAATGCGCGCGCCTTCTTCCGGTTGCACACCCACTATCTGGATAGCAGTGTTTTGCTCTTTTAAGTACCGCGAATTGCCCATAATGGTACCCGTGGTACCCATTGCACTCACAAAATGGGTAATTTCCCCTTGCGTATCACGCCATATTTCAGGGCCGGTTGTTTCGTAATGTGCCAGTGGGTTGTCCTGATTTGAAAACTGATCCAATTCCAGTCCCTTACCTTCTTTATGCATTTTTGCAGCTAAATCACGTGCACCTTCCATGCTTTGTTCTTTGGTGACTAATATAATCTCAGCACCATAGGCTTTCATTACGGCAATACGCTCAACACTCATATTGTCGGGCATAATAAGAATCATTTTATAACCACGAATGGCGGCGGCCATGGCCAGAGCAATGCCGGTATTGCCGCTAGTCGCTTCGATTAGGGTATCACCCGGTTTGATGTCACCACGCTGTTCAGCATGCTGAATCATACTCAGTGCCGGGCGATCTTTAACCGAGCCGGCAGGGTTATTGCCTTCCAGCTTCACTAGGATCTGGTTGCTGGTATTAGCAACCAGCCGCTGCAATCGAACCAGTGGTGTATTGCCAATAAACGACTCTATTGTGGGGAACATAACGCTTTATAAACCTTTGTATTTAACCTGAAATGCACAAAATATATGTGATAATCTTACACTAATTTCAACCAAAAATGATGCGATTCTAATGAGTTTATTTGACAAAGAACTGGCGCTCAGCCAGGCTGGTGGCAACGCTGAATTAGCAAAAGAATTATTTGAAATGCTGATAAAAGATTTACCCAGCCAGCAGGAAACCATGAACAAGGGACACTCCCTGCAAGATAAACAAATGTTCTGGGATGCAACCCATAAAATTCATGGGGGAACCGCTTATTGTGGTGTACCCGATCTTAAAAATGCCTGCAAATTGCTTGAAGATGAAATTAAAACGGCCTATCCCAGTAATGCTATCGATGCGCCTTTAAAAAATATGAACTTTGAAATTGAACGGTTACTGGAAAGAGCCACTGAATTGATCGCTAAGTTATAAACGTCTCATGCGTACCCAAAACACTTTCGTGGGGCAGGCTCTTCTTTGTGACTAATTGATTTTTAGCCAGTACAAGCTAGCCATTAACCAGCGTCACATACGCAACCGCATATTCCTGTTCATCAGAAATACTCACATGGCTTTCACTCACACCGTGTTGCTGTAAAAAATCTTTTGCATCTTCTGAAAAATTCAATAACGGTTTCCCCAGCTCATTGTGAGTAATATAAATCTGCTTTAAGCTGATCCCGTTACGAAAGCCGGTGCCCATCGCTTTACTTGCGGCTTCTTTTGCCGCAAAGCGTTTGGCAAGCAGGCGCGAGGGTTCTGAATAATTATGATATTCCTTTAATTCTTCTTCTGACAAAATACGTTCAGCAAATTTATCGCCAAACTTTTCAATATTTTCCTGCATTCGTGTAATACGAACAATATCAGTGCCAATGCCAAAGATCATTTTATTGCTTCTATCATTAGTCGCTTCATTTCGGTTACTGCCGACCCAAGTCCTGTAAATATCGATTGTGCGATAATGGCATGGCCGATGTTGAGTTCTTTAATACCGGCAATGGCCGCTATCTTTTGTACATTATGGTAGTGCAAACCATGGCCAGCATTTACATGTAGACCAAGCTGGGTAGCATACTCAACTGCAGCTACAATTTTAGCAAGTTCATCTTGCTGAGCTATATTATCATTTGCATCGGCAAAGTGGCCGGTATGTATTTCAATAACTGGCGCACCGACTGCTTGTGCAGCATCAATCTGGTTTTTATCTGCATCAATAAACAAAGACACACGAACACCGGCATTAGCCAAACGACTACAGGCCTCTTGCATTTTCGTTACCTGACCCGCCACATCCAACCCGCCTTCAGTTGTAAGCTCTTCTCTTTTTTCAGGCACCAGACAACAATCAGCAGGTTTATATTTTTCTGCAAGAGCTATCATTTCATTGGTTACCGCCATTTCCAGATTCATTCGTGTTTGTAGCGTTTGTGATAGCAACTCAACATCACGCTCCTGGATATGTCGGCGATCTTCTCTAAGATGGATAGTAATCGCATCGGCACCGGCTTGTTCAGCAACAGCAGCAGCTTGCAGTACTTCTGGATAAATTGTACCGCGCGACTGCCTTAAGGTGGCCACATGATCGATATTGACACCGAGTAACATTTGTTTTTCCTTTATAATATTGTCGACTGGAATAATGCTCTTGTTTTAAGCGGTTTATCGCCCAAATGCAATGCAATAATTGCCCGCATTAATTGTTTGGCCTGTTTTAGTGTTTGTTGACTACTGAAACTACCACTTTCTAATTCTAGCAAAGTTTTACCATCTACATAAATACCGGCATAATCCAGATGTCGTTGGCTACTCAGCTTGCTATCAGCCAACTGGCTTTCAGGCCCTTCGGTTAAAATGTAGTGGTACGTTTTAAGTGCCTCAATAGGTTTTCCTGTATCAATAGCATGATTTAAAACAAGGCTGTACCCCGTTTCCTGTAATAACCGCTTTTCGAAAACACGCAAAACTGTCTCAATATTTTTCCTGATGAATAAACTTTCAAGTGCATTAGTATAGTAATAAAATAGTTCAGGATGCGGATCTTCAAGTGTTACAAAACGCAACAAAAGTTCATTCAGGTAATAGGCACTGAGTAATATAGAGCCACGCAAAGCTAACTTAGCATTAACATAGGAAGTCTGACTGTCTGCCGCAAATTCAGCATCGGTTAAGGTATACAGCTCCCCCTTCCCCATCCAGGATAATAGCAAGGGACTAAAAACCTGCAACTTACCGGCAAAAGAAGATTTTAAGCGTTTGGCACCTTTTGCAACAAACCGCACCCTGCCAAAATTTGCTGTAAAGGTATCAACAATCAAACTGGTATTTTGATAAGCATGTGTATGTAAAATATAAGCCGGCTGGGAATGAACGCGCTGGTAGTTTGATGAATGGCTGCTAATGCTCATCCGTATAACCAAGTGATTTCAGCATTAGCTCATCATCTGCCCAACCCGATTTTACCTTAACCCAGATCTCAACAAAAACCTTACAGTCAAACATCTTTTCCATGTCAATTCTGGCTTGTGTGCCCACCTTTTTAAGACGCTGCCCCTGATTACCAATGATAATTAGTTTCTGGTTCTTTCGTTCAACAAGAATAACGGCATTGATATTAATTTTATCATCCACTTCTTCAAATTTTTCTATCATCACTGTCAGGTCGTACGGAAGTTCCTGCCCCAGTTGCCGCATTAATTTTTCACGAATTATTTCTGCTGCGAAAAACTTCATACTGCGATCGGTAAATTGATCTTCAGGGAAGATAGGCTCGGAAATATCCAACAAGGGTTCAATCTCAGTTTCTAAATCCTCTATATATTTACCTTTTAAAGCTGAAACAGGAATAATACTTTTAAATGCGTGCAGTTGACTTAACTTTTGCATAAACGGAAGCAGTTTGGCTTTGTCGTCTAACTGATCCACTTTGTTAATCACTAAAATAATCGGGTTGTTTGTTGATTTTATTTTTTCAAGCACCCATTCGTCTTTGTCTGACCAGACGCCGGCTTCGACAACAAATAAAACCACATTAACATCATCAATAATACTGTGTGCCGCGCGGTTCATATAACGATTCATTGCCCGTGAGCTGTCTTTATGGACACCAGGGGTATCCACATAAATGGCCTGTGCTATAGCTGTTGTTTTAATGCCGAGTATCTGATGCCGTGTGGTTTGAGGCTTACGCGAAGTGATACAGAGCTTTTGTCCCAAAATATAATTTAGCAGTGTTGACTTACCCACATTCGGGCGACCAATAATGGCAACATAGCCACAGCGAAAATCATTATCATTACTTGTCATTGCTTAATAAATCCAGAATTTTTTGTGCAACCTGTTGCTCAGCATAGCGTCGGCTTTTTCCAGTGCCTTTAATTTCATGAGCAATCACGTCGGCCTGCCCTTTTACAGTAAAGGTTTGCTGATGAGATTCGCCTTCAATGGAGATAACCGTGTACACAGGTAAAGGTAAGCTGCGTGCCTGAAGATATTCCTGTAAGCGTGTTTTAGGATCTTTACTAACTTCACCGGGATTAACCTTGTTTAAGCGAGTTTGAAATTGTGAAAGAATAAATTTTGTTGCCGCCTTTATACCACCATCAAGATAAATGGCTCCAATTACGGCTTCGAATGCATCAGCTAAAATAGAGGCTCGACGAAAACCACCACTCTTCAACTCACCGCCGCCGAGTTGAATATATTCACCCAGATTTATTTCTTTCGCCTGTTCAGCCAGTGTTTCACCTTTAACCAGGCTTGCGCGCAAGCGGCTGAGCACACCTTCGTCAATGTCTGAAAATCGTTTATATAATTCAGTGGAAATAACCAGACCTAAAACGGAATCGCCCAGAAATTCTAGTCGTTCATTGTTGTTTGATGCAGCACTTCTATGTGTTAAAGCAGAATCAAGCAGAGCTATATCATTAAAAGTATATTCAATTATTTTTAAAAATTGTTTTCTGCTATCCATAGGGTATTATTGGACAGTGATTTCTTTTTGAAAACGAACAACAAAATCAAGATTACCAACAACCGTTTTACGCACCTCATATTCAACTTCAATGATCGTTTTACCAGACTTTTTAGTAATATAAATATCTTCGCCTGTCACAGAATAAATAGAGTTAATATTGAATCGTTTTAACAAAGTCTTTCTAATAGTCCGATTTGAATAGGTTGCAACTTTTGGATCGTCCTTCAGCCCTTCCAGTGAGTTATAAACACTATAACCTTCAATATAAATCGGAATTAGCCGTAGCAATAAGGTAATAAACATAACTGCAACCGCAATAACAACAAGCCAGCTAATCGCAGTTAATCCACGCTGTTTTGAAATCAATTTCATCATATTTCTCTCATTGATAAGGTTAAGGAAAATATTTATTTTATACTTCCAACACGTTGCCATTTAGGCCAGTGGTTCCAGCCCTGCCAGTTCATCCAGATAGCAAAGGCTCGACCTTTTAAATTTTCATCGGGTACAAAACCCCATACTCGACTATCGTTGCTGTTATCGCGGTTATCACCCATCACAAAATAATGCCCTTTTGGCACGGTTGTTACTAAATCAAAATGAGCAGGGTTTGAGCTCAAACGCATTTCATGCGAATAACCACCCGGTAAATCTTCTTTAAAACGAACATATTCAGTAAAGCCAAAGGTTGACCGGGAAACTTCCGTTGTTTTAACCGCTTCACCATTAATGTATAACTGCTTATTATAGTATGCAATTTGATCGCCAGGTAAACCCACCACCCGTTTAATATAGTCAATTTGTGGCTCGCGCGGAAAACGAAAAACCACAACATCACCACGCTCGGGTGTACCTAAATCCAGTATTTTTTTGTTGATAACCGGCACGCGTAATCCATAGCTAAATTTACTCACCAGAATAAAATCACCAATTTCCAAAGTGGGGATCATGGAACCTGATGGGATCTTAAAGGGTTCCGCCACAAAACCGCGCAGGATTAAAACGATAAAAAATACCGGGAATAAAAACTTTGAATATTCAACTAAAAAAGGCTCTGACTCTTCTTTCGTGGGCGTATCACGCTCCCGCCCTGCACTTTCAGTTAATTCATCATCAAGCTTTCGGTTACGGGCAAAAAATAAAATATCCAGCAGCCAGATAACACCCGTAATTGCCGCACCTAATGCCAAAATCAGTGAAAAATCAATTGTCATTTGTCTTTACCTACATGTAAAACAGCTAAAAAAGCATCCTGTGGTAACTCGACTCGACCAATTTGCTTCATGCGTTTTTTACCTTCTTTTTGTTTTTCTAACAACTTCCGTTTACGCGATACATCGCCACCATAACACTTTGCCGTTACATTTTTACGTAATGCTTTCACATTTGTACGCGCTAATACTTTTACCCCAATGGCAGCCTGTATTGCGACATCAAACATTTGCCTGGGAATAATTTCCTTCATTTTTTCTGTTAATTTCCGGCCTTGTGAAATGGCATTATCTCGATGCACAATAACCGCTAAAGCATCCACTTTTTCAGAATTGATCAAAATATCCAGTTTAACCAGATTTGCCTCCTGAAAACGAGTAAAATCATAATCTAATGAAGCATAGCCCCGACTCACCGATTTTAATCGATCAAAGAAATCCAGCACAATCTCATTTAACGGCAGCTCAAAAACAATGCTAACCTGCCCGCCTAAATACTGCATATCCTTTTGTGCGCCGCGCTTTTCGATACACAGGGTCATCACATTGCCCACATAATCCTGCGGCACAAGAATCGTCGCCGTTACGATGGGTTCGCGAATTTCGGCAATATGAACCTGATCTGGCAAATCCGCTGGATTATCAATTCTTACAATCTTACCCTTGTTGGTTTTAACTTCAAAAACAACGGTAGGAGCCGTAGTAATCAAGTTGAGATCGTATTCGCGTTCCAGCCGTTCCTGAATAATCTCCATGTGCAGCATACCCAAAAAGCCACAGCGGAAACCAAAGCCCAACGCCTGAGACGTTTCGGGCTCATAAAACAGTGCCGCATCATTGAGACGTAATTTGGCCAGCGCCTCGCGTAAGGCTTCATAATCATCCCCCACCACGGGAAACAGCCCGGCAAAAACCTGTGGCTGTACCGCTTTAAAACCGGCCAGTGCAGTATCGGCAGGGTTGCCGGTAGTGGTAATGGTATCGCCCACTGGCGCACCGTCTATTTCCTTAATACCGGCAATTAAGAACCCAACCTCACCAGCTTTTAAACTATCCATAACTTTACGCTTTGGAGTGAAAACACCCACCTGATCAACCGAATAATTGCGACCCGCTGCCATCATGGTTATTTTCTGCCTGGGCTTTAAGGTGCCCTGCATAATGCGCACCAGCGAGATAACACCTACGTAGCTGTCAAACCAGGAATCAATAATAAGCGCTTGTAGCGGTGCATCAACATCACCCTTGGGAGCAGGGATCTTTTCAACTAGCATTTCGAGTAACGCATCAATCCCAAGCCCGGATTTGGCACTGACATGCAGTGCATCGGTGGCATCAATGCCGATAATATCTTCAATTTCCTGACTCACCCGTTCTGGCTCGGCTGCGGGTAAATCAATTTTATTTAAAACAGGCATCACTTCCAGACCTTGATCAATGGCGGTATAGCAGTTTGCAACACTCTGTGCCTCAACACCTTGCGAGGCATCGACAACCAGCAAAGCGCCTTCACAAGCCGCCAGAGAACGCGAAACTTCATAACTAAAATCCACATGGCCAGGGGTATCAATAAAGTTTAGCTGGTAGGTTTCACCATTTTTTGCATGATAATCCAGCGTGACACTCTGTGCTTTAATCGTGATGCCGCGCTCTTTCTCCAGATCCATCGAATCGAGCACCTGTGCTTGCATGTCCCGTTCACTTAAGCCGCCACAAGTCTGAATAAAACGATCCGCGATGGTCGATTTTCCATGGTCAATATGGGCAATGATGGAGAAATTACGTATATGAGATAGATCCGACAAACTGCAACACCTTGATTTATATAACAAAAAAGCGCATTAACTGCGCTTATTCTGGGTTTTTTATCAAATCCCCGCCACTATTGCGGCTGTGACGACTTTTAAAAACCCAACAGGACTGTATTGTACCTAATTTTCAGGCGATATGCCGAAATATGCGGTAATGGCTTTTGGGTCAAGGAAGTATTCACATAAAATATGGTTGTTGTAAGTCACCACCGGCACTTTAACACCGTACAACTTTTCCAGCTCATCGCTACCTGAAATATCAATGGTGGTAAACGTGAAGAGATTCCCACAACAAAATTCGGTTAACTCATCGATAAGAGCATCACACAAATGACACCCCGCTCGACTGTATACAACAAGTTCTGTTTTCTGCATTCCGATTATTCAAACCATCAATAACATGCCGTGCTTATTTAGGGATTTTAATCGCCAAAAAGATGGGGGACTTTTTACGCTGAATTAAAATAGGTACGGATTTACCCTTAGGTAAACTTTTAAGTACTTTTTTAAACTCTTTAACCGAATTAATATCTTTGTAATTGAGCTTAAGCAGAATATCACCTTTACGAATACCTGCTTCACGCGCTGCACCTACGGAAACACTTTTAACTAAAATGCCCCGCTTATCCATACCAAATTGTTCACGCTGTTCATTGCTAATGTCCATTACCGACATACCCAGCTTATTCACTTGTGTTTTTTTAGTCGAGCCCCGTACTTCCGCAAGCTCTTCCTGATTAGGTAATTCTTCTACTTTCACCCTTAAGGTTCTTGTTCGGCCTTCACGAATAATTTTAACCTTGACCTTTTTGCCAACTTCGGTTGTGCCAACGGCCAGAGGTAAATCGGATGAACGGTAAATTTCCTTTGCACCAAACTTGATAATGACATCACCTATTTTAAAACCGGCTTTTTCGGCAGGGCTGTCATCGATTACTTTTAATATCGCTGCACCACGTGGTTGCTTCATACCAAAGGATTCAGCAAGCTCACGGTTCACTTCCTGAATCAATACGCCCAACCAGCCACGCGTTACATGGCCGTCTTTTTTAATTTGTTTAACAACATTCATGGCAACATTAATCGGGATAGAGAATGACAACCCCATAAAGCCACCGGTGCGGGTATAAATTTGTGAGTTAATACCAATCACCTCACCCTTCAGGTTAAACAAAGGGCCACCTGAATTGCCAGGGTTAATTGCAACATCTGTTTGAATAAAGGGTACGTAACTACTGTTTGGTAAATTACTGCGTCCTATGGCACTTACAACGCCCACTGAGATGGAATGATCAAAACCAAAAGGCGAACCAATGGCCATTGCCCATTCACCTACTTTTAATTTGTCCGAGTTGCCAATTTTTACAACTGGGAGTGAATCTGCTTCAATCTTCAATAGCGCAATATCTGAACGCTCATCGCTACCAATTAATTTTGCAACCAGTTCACGCCGATCTGATAAGCGCACCAGAATTTCGTCGGCATTTTTAACAACATGATGATTCGTTACAATATAACCATCTGTATCGATGATAAAACCCGAGCCTAAGGATTGAGAGTTGAAATTTTCATTATTATCACGGTCTTCAAAGAAACGCTTAAATAAATCATTCCAGGGTGAGCCTTCAGGTAAGTCAGGGATTTGCAAACCATGTGGTAATTTTTTATTAGCTTTGACTTTTTGTTTAGTACTGATATTGACAACGGCCGGGCTATTGTCAGCAGCAAGCTCAGTAAAGTCAGGTAATGTATACGCCTGAGCCATTGAAATGAAAAAAACTGATAGCAAAATAGCGATAAAGGCTCGCTTTAAATTTAAGTCCAACAAAACAAAACTCCTAAAAACGGGATAAACCCACCTTGGTTGAAAATATAGAGGGGATAACTTTTATCAAAACAGGTTTAAACCTTGTATTTTGACTCTTTTCTTTTCTGTTTAAAATATGGCGTGAGTATCGACTACCCGCCAACAAACCAAAAATAGCCGCAGCAATAGAGCTTATTTCAGCGTAGGCATCAGGCATGATATAAACAACAATAATAGCTGAAAACAACATACTTAAAAGAGGTAGCAGGTATAAATAAAAAGAAACCTGCAATAAAGCCGATTCATTCAGACCCACAATAACATCATCGTTCACTTTTGCCCCTAAAGTATTGTCAACTGAAATACTCAGAGGTTTTGTTTTGAATACATTATCCAGTAGTGGCTTACCGCAACCTGCTTTAGCAGAACAGGAGCTGCAACTTGATTGCGGGTTAACTTCGACAAAAATTTTGCCATTTTCACTACGTAATACTTTTGCCGTTTGTTCAATCATATCTGGATTATTTTAAATAAACAGAATCACATATCATTTTTACAGACGCATGCGGAACTTCACCAATGACCGTAACATGCACACCACTATTTAAATCCTGACCACAGGCATTAATTGCGCCCATATGTGAACTACCACTTAACAGGCTTTCATCATCACTGTGCTTTTCGATAAAAACCGAAATAGATGCTAAACCATCTGTATACATTAATTGCTCCATTGCGATTCCGCTGCGCGGCATAACATGCTTGCGACTCATGTCTGATTTAAACCCTTTTGGTAAGTTTTTCACACCCCATTTTGATAACTTCTGTAACTCATGTTTTTTTGCTTTACCTGACTCATACCAGATGTAATTCTCACCCTTGACTGAAGCTTGTAACAAAGCCTCAGGCACTTTTTTCATATAATCAATCTGTGTAAACATGAATTTTTCAACCACCTGACCACGGTCATCAATAAGATATGTTTTAAGCAATAAACCTTTTTTATCATCAATCCATAACATATGGCCATAACGATATTTATCTTTAGGATTTATAACAATTTTCTGTGTTATTTGCCCTGCAACCATCTCTTTAGCAGATAAATAAAAATCGTAATTATCTGCCAACTCATTGAGCTTAACGGGGAAAGCCGGGGGGAAATTTGATTTAGGCCGGGTCTTTTCAACCATGACAGATTGACTATCCGGTAATATGCATATTACAGAATCTTTGGTTCGAATAACTTCACGCCCTGTTCCATCCAGGGATAACAAACGTTCGCGTTCACCAAACTCATCCTGGCTATGTACTATTTGCATCGAACTTAAATTATCTTTTTGCCCATAAACAAATATACCTTTATAGTTCAGCATATATGCTGCTTGGTGCATTTTTGATAACCAGAACTCGACTTGCTCGGAACTTGCAGGAGCCGCTAATGCAAAACCTGAAAACGAGAAAAGTAAACTCGTTGTGAAAATTAAAAACTTATTTTTCATGTACAATTCGTTCTGCTGGTGTGACACTGACTATCCGCATATAAGGCAGCAAACCTTGCATTTTACTGGTAACCGAATGCTCATAGTGGTTAACAAGATAGCCGCTTAGTTTTGATTCAGCGGCTTTATTCAAACGCAAAGCCACCGGTTTAATACCTGCAGAGGTTGATGGCCCTTGTGCAATGCTAAGTACATTTGAAGTAGCCGGTGGCTGGTTTTGTTGTACGGCTAAAATCGCCACCATGGCAACACTCGCAGCAACCGCAAGACCCGCTATTTGTTTCACCGCCTTTTGCTTAAAGGTGCGCAGAACATGCGGAAATAATACAGTTGGCTCTTTATCCAGCTGCTCACTTAACTCTGCAAACCAGGCTTTATCCACTTTGTGCTGATCACGGTCATTCAGAACATCGCTCACAAGATTATAGCGCGCCCACTTTGCTCTGGTTTCTCTGTCGTTCAACAAAGAGTCCAGCAAGGTATTATCAAGGCGTTGTTCGTCATCAAGTAATGACGAAACCTTTTCGTTTATATTGTCATGTATTGAATCATTCATCTTAGTTACTCTCAAGTTTGGCTCATCTCACGTTGCACTGGTATTCAAAATATTAATAAGTTATTCACTTTAAATTAAATCAGACTTAGCTAGCCATCGGCCTCATCCATTAAAGGTTTAAGTTTTAAATCAATTGCTTCACGTGCACGGAATATACGGGAGCGGACGGTGCCAATAGGACATTCCATCGCTTCAGCAATTTCTTCATAACTTAAGCCTTCTAATTCACGCAGGGTAATGGCCATACGCAAATCTTCGGGTAATTGTTCGATTGCATCAAAAACAACTTTTGCAATTTCATCGGTTAATGCAATGCGCTCCGGTGTTGCCTGATCTTTTAATGCAGACTCACCTTCGTAATATTCAGCTTCAGTTGCATCCACATCACCACTCGGTGGACGACGGCTTCTTGCGACTAAGTGATTTTTGGCTGTGTTAATACCAATACGGTAAAGCCAGGTATAAAATGCACTGTCGCCTCTAAAATTAGGTAGCGCACGGTAAGCTTTGATAAAAGTCTCTTGCGCCAGATCCTGAACCTCGGCAAAGTCGTTAACAAAGCGCGAAATCACGTTCATTATTCGCTGCTGGTATTTAATCACCAATAGATCAAATGCTCGCTTATCACCTTTTTGCACACGCTCAACAAGCTGTTGATCAGCGGCTTTGTCCGACATCTAATTACTCTCCAATTTAACATTACTGAGGGTAATCAGTAGTCTGCTAATATGACCGGTATTGTTGTGTAAAGTTCGGCTGTTTAGTTTATAAATCATCATTATTATCTAATAAACTCAGTATCTTGGCATTCTATTACAAATTCATACTAACTATCCATTTTAATCAGTTGTCAGCCGGTAAATAACGCGCGATGATTAGCCTATGGATATTAAAAACATCATGAAGTCGCTTGTTACTTCTGTATCGCATGGCCATGCGCACCAAAGTGCCGACGTACTTATTATTGGTGGTGGTGCAGCCGGCCTTAGCGCTGCCTTACGGCTTGCTGATAGCCACCGTATCCACTTGATAACAAAGGGAAATTTAACTGAAAGCTGTACCTTATATGCGCAAGGCGGGATTGCGGCCGTGCTCGATAGAGACGATTCTATTGAATCGCATGTGCAAGACACACTGGTCGCAGGTGCAGGGTTATCCAACCCGGAGATTGTGGATTTTACCGTCCGTCATGGTAAGGAAAATATCCACTGGCTGATCGACCAGGGGATTAAATTTACCCGCAATGAAGCTGGCACCAATGCCAATGCCGATGCCTACCATTTAACCCGCGAAGGCGGTCACAGCCATCGCCGCGTTATCCATGCCACCGATGCCACCGGCCGCGCCGTTGAAACGTCACTGGCGGCCATGGCAAAGCAGCATAAAAATATCAATATATTTGAAAATCATATCGCCGTTGATTTAATTACTCAGGAAAAAGTTCAGATAGCAAAAGGACTAACAAGCTCTGAAGAACATCAGCAAAACCGTTGTTTAGGTGCCTACGTACTCGATCGGGATAACGCCAAAGTTAATGTCTTTCATGCCAAGTTTGTTATTTTAGCCAATGGGGGTGCCAGTAAAGTTTATCTTTATACGACCAACCCGGATACAGCCACCGGCGATGGCATTGCCATGGCATGGCGAGCCGGTTGTCGTGTCGCCAATATGGAATTTAACCAGTTCCACCCGACTTGCCTGTATCACCCCGAAGCAAAGTCATTTCTGATTACCGAAGCACTCCGTGGCGAAGGTGCAAAACTGCTACTGCCCGATGGCAGCACCTTTATGCATAAATTTGATAAGCGCGCTGAGCTAGCGCCACGCGATGTTGTGGCGCATGCTATCGATCATGAAATGAAGCGCATCGGTGCCGACAATGTGTTGCTTGATATATCGCATAAGCCGCTCGATTTTATTCAACGGCATTTTCCAACCGTTTACCAGCGCTGTCTGGAATTTGGTTTTGATATATCGAAACAACCCATCCCGGTTGTACCAGCCGCCCACTACACCTGTGGTGGTATCATGACAAACAAACACGGACAAACCGATATTGCTGGCTTATATGCCATTGGCGAAGTCGCCTTTACCGGCCTGCACGGCGCTAACCGAATGGCCAGCAACTCAATACTTGAATGTTTAGTCTTCGCGCAATCCGCAAGCGAACATATCAAACAACAAGCAGACATTCCAATGCCGGTTAAACTACCCGAATGGGATGAAAGCCGGGTGACCGATTCCGACGAAGAAGTGGTGGTTACCCACAACTGGGACGAACTGCGCCGCTTTATGTGGGATTATGTTGGTATTGTAAGAACCAATAAACGCTTGCAACGTGCCAAGAGTCGAATCAATTTACTCAAACAGGAAATAACCGACTACTACGGCAACTTCCGCATCACCAATGATTTAATCGAATTAAGAAACCTGGTGGATACTGCCTGTTTAATTGTCGAGTCGGCTATGCAGCGAAAAGAAAGTCGCGGCTTACATCATACGCTTGATTATCCTGACGCATCGAAAGAAAAAATGAATACTATTCTTACGCCAGAAAATTATAAAGAAAATAGTGATATTGAAATATTAACGGATGTGACTGTTTAATTAAATGCGACCCTGTAAATAAAATTGTCCTTTACTCCCTGCATACAAAGGTGAATACAAGGAACCAATCAGAGTCAGCTCTCACCATTTTCCTTTTATAAGCAACCCCAGAACATAACATAAATCTATTATATTCGTTTAACCCAGTACCCCGGTTTCTTACTATTATGCATAACTGCAACCACAAAAATAACTTTTTCAGTTTTACTGATAAATCACAGAAAAAGGAAATTTGTGCAGCAAAAACCTACGGTAGCTCTTGCTAAATTTTGGCCATGTATCAGGAAGTTCAATTATTGCTTCATATGCTGATTCCAGCTCAACTATAAAATCATCACCCAAACCTTTAACTTGATCCTGATACCATTCATATGATGCTTTTATTTCGTTTTTAATATCTGGGTGGAAGATTAATTCAGTCATCCTGGCCTTTCACCTCATTCTTAATATTGTCCCACGACACCCCTTTTACCATTCCTGATTCCAGTTCTAGATAGCGTTTTTCAGCTAGTGCTGCCCACGCTTCATCTACATTATCATCTTGCCCAGTTTCGAGTGATGAAATAAGGCAATGCGCCACTAACGCTCTTTCATCAGGCGAAAGTTGTTTAATATTTTCAATAACTTGCTTAAATACAGCCGACATAAGACCTCCTGCGATTTAATTACTCTTAGAGTGTAGCATTTTTACCTAAATTACATCAGTTCATATTACTCTTTATGAAATAATAATAATGCCTAACTTATAATAAAACTTTCCCTATTTATTTTAAATCTTTCATTTTCAATATATAAGGCAACACCACTCGCAAGTGTTTAAAGTCCTCGGATGACAGCATATCCACAAATATTGGGATACTCTTCTTTTTTGTTTGACCAATTCTAAAGCGCAAGACAATGAGCCATTCAGTCAGCATATACTCTGGTTCAATTGAGACTAGTAGTGGTTTCGATTCGTAACCCAATACCCACATACCATCCTGACGGTACTTGATTTGTTTTAATGTAACTAAATTTTTATAGTATTGAAGGTAGTAGTAAAAACTAAAACTAATTACGAAACCTAAAAGCACATTCACACTAATATGGAAATAAATCGAATGCATTACGCTGGCTATCGCAACAACATGCAAACCAATAATAAAGAACAGCAGAATCTTAGAGCGATTAAGTTCGAGGGCCGGCAGCGAGACGAATTTGTTTTGCGACATCAGCGATTTCCTTATCGTAGGGAATAACCCGCCCCATCAAATAGTCCAGTAACATCTGGTCGGGGGTCTCGAGCAACAATTCAAATGTTTGTTGTTGTTCGGGACTTAAGTGGTTATAAGATTTATCCAGGAAGCCCTGTAAAAATAAATCCAGCTCTAACATACCACGACGGCATTGCCAGCGGAGGCGGGATAGTTCGGTATTGCTTACTTTAGCTTCAGTAGAAACCAATTTTTCTAAACCTTTATTTAAAGAAATAAAACCATTTAACCACAACGAACACAAAGGACACAAAGGACACAATGCTATTATTTGTATTTTCGTTGTGTCCTTCGTGTTCGTTGTGGTTAATTATATTTGTCATTTATTATCCCCAATACATTAATCTACCCTCTCGCTATTCGTGAGCTAGAACATATCTTTTAGCATCATTTCCTTAATCCCGTTTATTGCTTTTGTTGGGTTTAAGTTTTTTGGGCAAACATTTACACAGTTCATAATCGAATGACAGCGGAATAATTTATAAGGCCCTTCTAATTCGGCTAAACGTCTTGGCGCATCCTGGTCACGACTGTCTGACAGAAAACGATAGGCTTGCAACAAGGCAGCCGGGCCGCGGAACTTATCCGGGTTCCACCAGAATGATGGGCAGGACGTTGAGCAACAGGCACACAGGATACATTCATACAGGCCGTCCAGCTTTTCACGTTGCTTGGGTGTTTGTTTAAATTCAACCTCAGGAACGGGATCGTGCACGGTTAAATACGGTTTAATCGAACGGTAGTGATGGAAGAACTGTTCCATATCAATAATTAAATCACGAATAACAGGCATACCGGGTAACGGCCTGATTTCAACGGGCTGTTTTAATTCGGTGACTCGGGTTAAACAGGCTAAACCATTCTTACCATTAATGTTCATACCATCGGAACCACAAACGCCTTCACCACAGGAATGCCGAAAGGATAAAGTTTCATCGTCTGCTTTTAATTTGATTAAAGCATCACGCAACATCATGTCGGGAGTCACATCTAAGATAAAATCCTGCATATACGGTTGTTTATCCGTTTCAGGATTATAACGGTAAATTTTAAACCGAAATAATGTTGCATTTTTAGCTGTCATAATTCGATACGCTCGGCTTAGTAAACACGTACTTTAGGTGGAAAGGTCGCCACCGTCATAGGTTTTAAACGTACGGGTTTATATTCAAGACGCCGCCCATCTTTATAATAAAGTGAATGTTTTAGCCATTTTTTGTCATCACGGTCAGGAAAGTCGATACGCGAATGTGCACCACGGCTTTCTTCACGATTAAGAGCCGACGTCACCGTCGCAACTGCAATATCAACCAGATTTTCCAGTTCCATCGCTTCAATGCGAGCGGTATTAAAAACTTTACTGTGGTCTTTGATTCGCACATTTTGCAAACGGCTTTCAATTTGTAGAACCTGATTTAAACATTCCTGTAAAACATCTTGTGTACGGAACACGCTACAATTTTGCTCCATCACGGTTTGCAATTCGTCTTTCAGTTGAGGAACCGATTCACCTTCACCTTTTTTATCCCAACGGTGTAAATGTTCCATCGCTTGTTCAATGCTGGCATCATCAATGGCTCGATGGTAACGATTTTCTTTAAGGTGCTTAATGATATGATTACCGGCTGCTCGACCAAATACCACAATATCCAGTAACGAATTACCGCCTAAACGATTAGCACCATGCACCGACACACACGCACATTCGCCAACAGCATATAAACCGGGGATGGCTTCCTCACCGGTATCCACCGGCACCACCACCTGACCATAGCGGTCGGTTGGAATACCGCCCATTGTATAATGCGCAGTTGGGAAAACGGGAATAGGTTCTTCAACCGGGTCAATATGTAAAAAGGTACGACTCGTTTCGCAAATACCTGGCAAGCGCTTGTCTAAAACCTCTTTACCTAAATGATCAAGTTTAAGCATCACATGGTCGCCATTGGGCCCGCAGCCACGGCCTTCGCGTACTTCGGTTGCAATGGAACGACTCACCACGTCCCTACTTGCTAAGTCTTTTGCATGGGGGGCGTAGCGCTCCATAAAACGTTCGCCGTCTTTATTCACCAGGTAACCACCTTCACCACGTGCGCCTTCAGTAATTAACATACCACGCCCGGCAATGCCGGTTGGGTGGAACTGGAAGAACTCCATATCCTGAAGTGGGATACCGGCACGTAATGCCATGGCTAAGCCATCGCCGGTATTAATTTTTGCATTGGTGTTGGTTCTGAATAATTGCCCCGCGCCACCTGTTGCGAGTAATGTGGTTTTAGCTTCTATTAATAAAGGTTCACCTGTTTCAATTTCAAGTACCAATGCACCCAAAATAAAACCACTTTCATCTTTAATTAAATCAATAGCAAAAAACTCATCAAAAAAATGTGTTTTTGCTTTTATATTTTGTTGATAAAGCGCATGCAAAATAGCATGGCCGGTTCGGTCAGCAGCGGCACAGGTACGTGCGGCTTGTTCACCACCAAAATTCTGGCTTTGACCGCCGAATGGGCGTTGATAAATTTTACCATTGTCTAAACGGGAAAACGGCACACCCTGATGTTCCAGCTCGATAACCAGATGTGAAGCCGCACGACACATATACTCAATCGCATCCTGGTCGCCCAGATAATCACTGCCTTTTATGGTGTCGTACATATGCCAGTGCCAGTTATCAGGCAACACATTGGCTAAGGCTGCATTCATTCCGCCTTGTGCTGCCACCGTATGTGATCGCGTAGGGAAAACTTTGGATACCACAGCGACATTGGCATCGGCTTGTGACAGTTGCAATGCGGAGCGTAAACCACCACCACCGGCACCAATAACCAGCGTATCAAATTTTCGAATCGCTATATTCAAAGTTCCACCAATGACAATAATATATAAGTAATCCAGACAGACATGCTAATAAGAAAAAGCATTAACAAATTAAGCGCGATTAAACGTGCAGCCGCATAATGCACATAATCAATGACAATATCGCGAATACCCACCCAGGCATGCACCATAATTGCAATAAAAAATAGCAGCACGAGGATGTTAACGACGGGGGAGCTAAAAAGCTGTCGCCACTCTTCAAACGAGGTTATCACACCGGTGAATAAACCCACAATAACAACCAACAAACACCATACTATATAGATGGCTGACAGGCGTTGTAAAAACCATGCCCGAAAACCCTGTGCCTGCCAGCTCATAGCACCACCTTATAAATAAGTAAGACGAGGGTCAGCAGCACCAGGATCTGAACCAACCAGGCCACTTTGATTGTGGCCTCGCGCGTAATGCCAATATCCAGATCGAGGATTAAAAAGCGTAAACCAGCATAAAAATGATGTGTTATCGCCCATAAAAGGAGAACACTCACTAATTTGCCACAATTTGAATTTAAAACGGTGAGTGCTTCGGTGTAACCGTAGACGCTTTTAACCGACGTAGCGAATAACCACACAACATAGGGGATTGACAAAAACAGTATAATTCCAGAAACTCGGTGCAGGATAGAAACCACGGCCGACATCGGCATTTTTATTTTTATCAGGTTTAAATGCCTGGGTCTTTGATCAGGCTGTCTTTTATTATTTTGTGTGTCCATCTGTTAATTAAGTGTAGAACATATCGCCAGTGCGTCCAGTAAATTATTAAACCTTTTCAATATCTTGTATTTGATATTTGATGGATATTAAAATTGTGTACAATATAGTCAAAATCAACCCAGGCAGTGGAATAATCAATTATGCAACAACAATGGCAAAATTTTTTAAGTGAACAGGGTGCAACAATCGAGAAGGGTTGTGTCAGCCATTTTAATTCACCGGAAACTGAAATAAAAAACAGCAATACCGCAGCTATACTGGCCGACCTTTCGCACTACCGCTTATTTCGTGTTAGCGGTGCCGATGCCAATAGCTTTCTACAGGGACAGCTAAGCAACGACATTAACCATGTCACTGAAAACCACGCACAAATGAGCGCCTATTGCAGCCCGAAAGGCCGTGCACTGGCGCTGTTTCGGGTCTTTCATTTTGATAATGCTTATTTTCTTAGCTTGCCCGATGAAGTTGCCGAAACAACAATGAAACGATTAAACATGTTTATTATGCGCAGCGACGTAACGATGGATGGCGTAACCAACGACTACTTTCATTTTGGTATTGCCGGTAAAGATGCTGCAGCCAACCTTAAATCTGCACTTGATCTGCCAGAATTACCCGATGAAACCGATGCCAGCATCATTACCAATGGCCTATGTTTGCAAAAATTAGCGGGCACACCTGACCGCTTTGAACTTATTGGCTCGTTTGATGGTGCAATCACAATGTGGAATACGCTCCAGCCAGGCTGTGTTCCTGTCGGTGAGTCTGCATGGAACTTACAACGTATTAATGCGGGTATTCCAGAAATATTAAAGAACAGTGCCGAAGCTTTTGTACCACAAATGCTTAATTTACAGTTAATTAACACTATTAATTTCCAGAAAGGCTGTTACCCGGGGCAGGAAATTGTTGCCCGAACCAAGTACCTTGGTAAACTCAAGAAACGCCTTTACCTTGCAGAGATCCCAACAGCCAATCCCATTGAAATTGGTACTGATATTTACCAAAGCGGCGATAATAAACAAAGTGTCGGCAAAATTATATTAGCCTCAGCCAATTCGCCTGAAACCACGCGGGTTTTAGTGGTGTTGCAAATTGCTGCTGCTGAGAACCAAAGCCTTTTTCTGGCTGAAAAAGAAGGCCCTAACCTGAAAATACTGGAAATGCCCTACAATTTAGATGAATAAAAACCTTAAGCTAGCGTCAGTCTGGCCGATATAAAGTCCAGTTAAATAGTAAATTGGGTGAGATGGATGTCTGACAAAATTGCCGAAAAGTTTATCAATGAATTATTACGAGATTTAGACAATGAAACGCTGGTGCTGCCAACGTTACCCGAAGTAGCACTGCGCGTACGCGATACACTCGCTGATGAAGACAAGTCACTCGCTGATGTCAGTAAAATCATTACCACCGATGCCGCCCTTTCTGCCCGGTTAATTCAGGTATCGAATAGCCCGTTACTCCGAACCACCCGTACAATTGACTCCGTTGAAGCAGCCGTGACCCGAATGGGCAGCAATATGGTACGTAATTTAGTAACCAGTATTGTAATGGAACAAATGTTTCAGGCAACCTCGGATGCAACCGATAAACGGCTACGCAATTTATGGGAACACAGCACCCAGGTTGCGGCTATCGCAAGTGCTCTAACCACACAATTTACAAATTTAAAATCTGATATATCGTTATTAGGTGGGCTAGTGCATGACATTGGCGCATTGCCTATTCTAAGCCGTGTTGAAGAAGTGCCCGAGATTTTAGAAAATACAACTCTGCTCGATAAAATTATCTCCGACACCCATTGCCGCATTGGCGAACGTATATTGGATAAATGGAATTTTCCACCGGAACTCGTTGCCGTAGCCTCGGAACATGAAAACTTAAGCCGCAATTCCGGTGGCGATATTGATTACGTTGACATTATTACCGTTGCCAATCTGCAAAGCATGATAGGCAGTGATCATCCCCACACTCAACTGGACTGGAACACCATTCCAGCTTTTCAGAAGTTGGGACTTACAGCAGATGTGAACGTGATTGAAATGGATGAAACCAGCGAAGATATTGCCGCCATGCAAAATGCGCTGGCTAGTTAACGAAGTTGAGGTTAACTATAATCGCATGTGAGGGAATAGCAATACATCACGGATAGACGGTGAGTTGGTAAATAACATCACTAGACGGTCAATACCAATCCCCTCACCCGCTGTCGGTGGCATACCGTGTTCTAAAGCAACAACATAATCTTCATCAAAAAACATCGCTTCATCGTCACCGGCTTCTTTTTCCTGTACTTGTGCTTTAAAACGCTCAGCCTGATCTTCGGCATCATTTAACTCAGAGAAGCCATTGGCAATTTCACGCCCCCCCACAAAAAATTCGAAACGATCCGTTACAAACGGATTGTCATCATTGCGCCTTGCTAGTGGCGACACTTCGGTTGGGTAAGCGGTAATAAATGTCGGATCAATTAAACGATGTTCAACGGTTTTCTCAAAAATTTCAATTTGAATCTTTCCTAAACCATAAGAATCTTTTAATGGAATATCTAAACGGAGTGCAATGGCTTTTGCTTTTTCAATGTCGTCTAATTCCGTTTCAGTGATATCTGAATTAAAATGTAGAATAGACTCTTTCACCGTCATGCGTACAAAGGGTTTAGCAAAGTCATATTCATCATCCTGATATTTTATTTTGGTATTACCGATGACATTCTCCGCAATCGAACGCAACATACTTTCAGTTATATCCATTAAGTCATTATAATCGGCATACGCTTCATAAAATTCAATCATGGTAAATTCCGGGTTATGCCTGCTTGATAAACCTTCGTTTCGGAAATTGCGATTTATTTCAAAGACTTTTTCAAAGCCGCCGACAACCAGACGTTTTAAATAAAGCTCCGGCGCAATCCGCAAATATAAATCCATATCCAGTGCATTATGGTAAGTGGTAAATGGTTTTGCTGTTGCGCCACCGGGGATCACCTGCATCATCGGTGTTTCAACTTCAAGAAAATCTTTTTTAGTTAAAAATTCGCGAATATGCGATACAATTTTTGAACGCAGCTGGAATGTTTTACGTGAGTCTTCATTCATAATTAAATCAAGATAGCGTTGGCGATAACGGATTTCATGATCGGTTAAGCCTTTAAATTTATCCGGCAACGGACGTAATGCTTTTGTCAACAAACGTATATCTTCGACTTTAACAGACAGCTCGCCTTTATTTGTTTTATACATGGTGCCTTCTGCCGCAATAATATCGCCAAGATCCCATTTCTTAAATTGCTGGTTATAAAAACCTTCCGGTAAGTCATCGCGTGAAACATAAAGTTGAATGGAACCCGACATATCCTGCAAACTGGCAAAGCTGGACTTACCCATAATACGTTGCGCCATCATACGACCGGCGACTTTAACTCGAATGGGGGTTGCTTCTAATTCTTCTTTTGTTTTTTCACCATACTCAGCATGCAGTTCTCCGGCAACCACATTACGACGAAAGTCATTCGGGAAGGCATTGCCATTTTCACGAAGAACTTTTAATTTTTCGCGGCGCTCAACGATAAGTTTATTTTCATCAACTGTTTGTTCGGTGTTATTTTGAGATTTATTATCTGACATCTTGCTTCTCTGTTTATATATCTTGTGTTTCTCATCATTCCCGCAAAGGCGAGAATAATGGCCTTAATTTAAACTCTACAAACCACTTTTCAAACTGGCTTCAATAAACTTATCTATATCACCATCAAGCACCGCTTGAGTATTAGACGTTTCTATATTGGTTCTTAAATCTTTAATCCGTGACTGATCGAGCACATAAGAACGGATCTGGCTACCCCAACCAATGTCTGTTTTTGAATCTTCCATTGCCTGCTTGTCTTCATTTTTTTTCAACATTTCCATTTCATACAATTTTGCACGAAGCTGATTCATCGCATTGTCTTTATTTTGATGTTGCGAGCGTTGATTCTGGCATTGTACAACAATACCGGAGGGAATGTGGGTTAGCCGTACAGCCGAATCGGTTTTATTAACATGCTGGCCACCCGCCCCGCTGGCGCGATAGGTGTCTACCCGAACATCGGACATATTAATTTCAATTTCGATATTGTCATCCACTTCCGGGTAAACAAAAACCGAAGCGAAAGAAGTATGGCGACGGCTACCTGAATCAAACGGTGACTTGCGTACTAACCGGTGCACACCTGTTTCTGTGCGCAACAAGCCAAATGCGTATTCACCGGTGTATTTTATGGTGGCACTTTTAATTCCAGCCACATCGCCATCAGAGACTTCCATTAATTCGGTTTTAAACCCTTTGCGCTCACCCCATCGTAAGTACATGCGCAATAACATATCAGCCCAGTCCTGTGCCTCGGTGCCACCGGAGCCGGACTGAATATCGAGGAAGGCGTTATTCATATCCAGCTGACCGCAAAACATACGCTGAAATTCCAAATCAGCCAGTATCTTTTCCTGGACATCTAAATCAGCAATCACTGCATCGACGGTATCCGCGTCATCTTCTTCCTGCGCCATGTCAAGCAGTTCAGCTGCATCGGTTAGACTCTCTTCAATTTTTTTCAAACCGTGTACGACTTTTTCTAAACTAGCACGTTCACGTCCTAGCTCCTGAGCATATTCCGGTTTATCCCAGACTTCAGGCACTTCTAACTCTCGTTCAACTTCGATTAATCGTTCACTCTTAAGGTCAAAGTCAAAGATACCCCCTAAGCACCGCATTTCGCTGTTGCAGTTCTTTTATTCTAGTTTTAATAGCATTAATTTCTAGCATTTTATATTCTCTAAATTTTTATATAACTACTTTATTATACTCGGCAAGGTTAAACCACAGGCGCAATCTGTTCCACCATTAACTGCGCTGTGCGATTACCTCTAAACTCATTGACATCGAGTCGATAAACAGTATCCACACGGCTAACATCAGCAGGCCAGCTTTCATCGGTGACATTAAAGGCAATCGCATCGATTGTGTTTTGTTGAATCGAATCGGCTGCTGAATAACCCAATACTAATTTCAAATGTTTTTCACCCACGATACGTTTTTCAATAACATCAAACTGCCCCTCAAATACTGGTTCAGGAAAATTCTGCCCCCACGGCCCGGCATTTTGTATTAATTCAGCCATATCCAAATTAAGTTCATCCTCATTTAAACTACCGTCAGTTAACAATATATTTTTTAGTTTATCTTCAGTTAAATGCGTATTAACTTGTTGCACAAAAGCCTTTTTAAATTCGTTTAAGTTTTTTTTCTTTAACGTTAAACCTGCCGCCATGGCGTGGCCACCAAATTTTTCAATTAAGTGCGGGTATTTTTTAGAAACTTCATCTAACACATCACGCAAATGCAAACCCTGAATAGAACGCGCCGAACCTTTTAACGTTTCTTCTTTTGAGCCGTTATTTGAGAGCGCAAAAGCAATCACCGGGCGATGGAAATGTTCTTTGATTCTCGAGGCCAGTATCCCTATCACACCTTCATGCCAGTCTTGTTGATATAAACACAATGCAGCAGGAACAGCATCCGTCGCATCAATATTACTTGTTTCAGATTTTAATATGTCGCCCAGAAGTTTAAAAGCCTGCTGCTTCATCTCATCTTCAATTTCACGCCGCGAATAATTTAATGAATCAAGCTGGGTCGCTATCGCTGTAGCATGAACGGCATCATCACAAAGCAAACACTCGATACCAATCGACATATCGTCCAAACGACCCGCGGCATTAATTCGTGGTGCGATCGAAAAACCCATGTCCGATGCTTTTAGCTGTTGTGCATTTCGCCCTGCCACTTTAATCAGTGCGTTTAACCCGGCAGACACTTTACCCGCCCGAATACGTGCAATACCCTGTGCAACTAAAATTCGATTATTGTGTTCCAGCGGTACCACATCGGCAACCGTACCGAGTGCAACTAAATCCAGCAACTCAGCCAGATTTGGTTCCGGGCGTTCAGTTGTAAACCAGCCCTTATCCCGCAAGGCGGCACGTAACGCCAGCATGGTATAAAAAATAACACCAACACCCGCAGTCGACTTACACTTAAATGTATCACCCACTTGATTAGGGTTAACGATAGCATCAGCATCGGGTAATGTGTCTGCGGGCAGATGATGATCGGTGACTAACACTTTAATACCGTATTGCTTAGCGCGCTCAACCCCGTCTATGCTTGCAATGCCATTATCAACGGTAATAATAATATCCGGCTTCGATTGTTGCGCCACATCAACAATCTCGGGGGTTAGTCCGTATCCATATTTAAAACGGTTGGGTACTAAATACGTTACATTCGAATGCCCCATTAAGCGCAAAGCACGAATCGCAACAACGGTACTGGTTGCGCCATCGGCATCAAAGTCGCCCACTATCATAATGGCTGCATTATCTTGCAAGGCAGCCATTAATAAAGTGACTGCAGCGTCCATTCCTTTTAAACTTTGATAAGGCAACAAACCTTTAAGAGAATTATCTAACTCGGATGCCGACTGAATATTACGTGTGCTATAAACACGCGCAAGAACAGGTGGCAGTGCGGATAAAAAATCAGGGAGCGTTTCAGGCTGTTGTCGCCGACAAACTTTGCGTTGTGATTTTGAGCTGTTAAATGTCACGTGCCTGGGACAATTACGCCATATTATCCAGAATAGCTTTAGTCACTTCGTCACGCGTTGCCTTAACAGTTAACACCGGCGCACTTTGTTTAATCGCGGTATCCGGATCTTTTAAACCATGACCGGTTAAAGTACAAACAATTTTACTGCCTTCCGGGATCTTGCCTGTTTCAATATCTTTTAAAGCACCAGCCAATGATGTTGCCGATGCGGGTTCACAAAAAACACCTTCATTCATAGCTAACAGTTTTTGTGTTTTTAAAATTTCTTCATCTGTGCATTCATCAAACCAGCCAACGGATTCTTCTTTAACAACCCAGGCTTTGTCCCAGCTTTGTGGGTGACCAATACGAATAGCTGTAGCAACCGTATCCGGATCGTCGACCATTTCACCGCGCATAAACGGTGCTGAGCCAGCCGCCTGATAACCCACCATTTTAGGACGTGAATTTACAATGCCATGCTCATGATATTCCGAGTAACCCATCCAGTGTGCAGTGATGTTACCGGCATTGCCAACCGGAATACAATGGAAGTCGGGGGCGCAGCCGAGCTCTTCTAAAATTTCAAAGGCGGCTGTTTTTTGGCCTTGCAAACGGAAAGGATTAATTGAGTTTACAATAGTAACCGGTGCATCTTCACCGACTTCTTTTACTAGTTGCATACCGACATCAAAGTTGCCGTTAATTTGCAATACGCTGGCACCGTGCATCATTGCTTGCGCAAGTTTGCCGAGTGCAATTTTACCTTCGGGAATTAATACAAAAGCGGTAATGCCAGCACGCGCTGCATACGCTGCCGCTGCTGCTGAGGTGTTACCGGTTGAAGCACAAATAATGGCTTTGCTGCCTTCTTCAACGGCTTTAGTCACAGCCATGGTCATGCCACGATCTTTAAACGAGCCAGTTGGGTTTAAACCTTCGTACTTCACATAGATATCAACATCTTTGCCAATGATACGCGGGATATTGTTTAAGCGAATTAACGGTGTATTACCTTCGCCTAAACTAATAATGCGCGTATCGTCATGTACTGGAAGGCGATCGCGGTATCTGTCAATTAAACCGGTATAACGAGGACGCATGGTCATTTTATTTTCTCCGAAAACTAAGCTTTATATTTAATCTCTAACACTGTCAGATTGCCACGCTATCGCTCGCAATGACAGCTTCATTTGTTATCCCAGGTTTTCAACACGTATCCGTGTTACTTCACCTTGAATGGTATTGAGCGCCTCTACTTCACTCAACGCCTGGTTCATATTATTTTCCAATACGCGATGCGTTAAGATAATAATATTGGCTTTATCTGAACCGGCCATCGGTTCTTTTTGAATAATGGCTTCGATGCTGATTTCTTTTTCGCCCAAAATACGGGTAACATCCGCCAGCACACCGGGTTTATCGTCAGCTTGCATACGTAGGTAATAGGCTGTTTCAACTTTTTCCATCGGCAATATAGCAATGTCTGACAAGGCATCGGCCTGGAAGGCTAAATGAGGCACACGATTATCCGGGTCGCTGGTTAACACTCGGACCACATCCACAATATCAGCAACAACTGCTGAGGCTGTGGGTTCTGCACCGGCACCCGCACCGTAATAAAGTGTCGGGCCAACGGCATCGCCCTGTACTAAAACAGCATTCATTACGCCGTCTACATTTGCTATTAAGCGGCGCTCAGGAATAAGCGTTGGGTGTACACGCAATTCAATACCCTCTGCTGTCCGGCGGCTAATACCTAAATGTTTAATCCGATACCCTAACTCTTCTGCGTAAGTCACATCCTCTTGCGACACTTTGCTGATACCTTCGGTATAAGCCGCTTCAAACTGCAAAGGAATACCAAAAGCAATCGAGGCAAGAATGGTGAGCTTATGCGCCGCATCAATCCCTTCAACATCAAAAGTAGGATCGGCTTCGGCATAACCTAATGCTTGCGCTTCAGCTAACACGTCTGCAAAGTCACGGCCTTTATCACGCATTTCGGTTAAAATAAAATTACCTGTACCATTAATAATACCGGCCAACCACTCTATTGAGTTACCCGCCAGTCCTTCACGAATGGCTTTAATAATTGGAATGCCACCGGCAACCGCCGCTTCAAACGCAACCATAACCCCTTTGGCCTGTGCAGCGGCAAAAATTTCGTTGCCGTGTTTTGCAATTAAAGCTTTATTTGCAGTAACAACATGCTTGCCATTTGCTATTGCTTTTAAAACCAGATCTTTTGCTAATGTATCACCGCCAATCAGTTCAACAACAATATCAATATCGGTATTGCTCACCACTTCATTCGGATCAGCAACCACATTAATCGCAGAGACATCACAGTCGCGTTTTTTATTAATGTCGCGTGCAGTTGCATAACTCACTTCAATACCGCGACCTGCACGTCGAGAAATTTCATCTGCATTACGTTGTAGAACATTAACAGTTCCACTACCGACGGTACCTAAACCTAAAACACCTATTTTTACTGGTTTCAAAACCATAACCTCTTTCATATCAATCTTAAAAATTACTTAATTCAATCTTCTATCCGAAACATATCACGGATACCACGAATCGCCTGACGGGTGCGGTGTTCATTTTCAATCAAGCCAAAGCGCACATAGTTGTCACCATAATCACCAAAGCCAATACCGGGTGACACCGCGACCTTCGCTTCTTTTAATAATAGTTTTGAAAACTCTAACGAACCTAAATGTTTATATTGTTCTGGAATAGGTGCCCAGACAAACATGGTCGCTTTTGGTTTTTCAACTTGCCAGCCCAATGCACATAAGCCTTCGCATAAAACGTCTCGGCGCTTACGGTACATTTCGCTGATTTCCGCAACACATTCCTGCGGCCCTTCTAATGCAGCAATCGCGGCAACCTGAATGGGTGTGAACATGCCATAATCTAAATACGACTTCATTCTGGCAAGTGCTGCGACCAATATTGAATTACCCACCATAAAACCAACTCGCCAACCGGGCATGTTATAGCTTTTTGATAGTGAAAAGAATTCAACCGCCACTTCACGCGCGCCGGGTACTTGTAAAATAGAGGGCGCTTTATAACCATCAAAAACAATATCGGCATAGGCTAAATCATGTACTACCCAAATTTCATGTTCTTTGGCGATTGCCACGACTTTTTCAAAAAAGTCCAACTCCACACATTGGGTGGTTGGGTTGCCGGGGAAGTTCAGCACCAGCATTTTTGGCTTTGGCCAGGAATCTTTAATCGCTTTTTCAAGTTCTTCGAAAAAGTCGGTGTCTGGTGTCATTTGCACATGGCGAATATCGGCACCGGCAATAATAAAACCATAAGGGTGAATTGGATACGCAGGATTCGGTACCAGTACTGCATCGCCTGGCCCTACCGTTGCCATCGCCAGATGGGCTAAACCCTCTTTTGAGCCAATGGTGACAATCGCTTCAGTTTCCTGATCTAAATCCACATCAAAACGTGATTTATACCATTTACAAATAGCCCGACGTAACCGCGGAATACCACGCGACAGGGAATAACGATGCGTATCCTGACGTTGTGCCACTTCCACTAGCTTATCGACAATATGTTTTGGCGTGGGTTGATCCGGATTACCCATCCCAAAATCGATAATATCTTCGCCACGCGCCCGCGCCGCCGCCTTTAACTCATTAACAATGTTAAAAACATAGGGGGGAAGCCGGTTTATTCGGGGAAAATCTTCAATCAAAGCCTGATAACCTGTTATTTTGCAAAAATTTGCGGATAAATAGAATAAACGATGCATTATGCCGTAAAATCGCCTCAACATAAAACGTTGTTTTTCAATAAATTGAAGGAAAGGAAGATTAGCGCATGACGCAATTTAACCTGGAAACCACCCACAAACTGGCCATTCAAAGTTATAACAGTGGCGAGATCAATATTGCCCTTTCCGGCAACCTGGAAACAGACGGGGACAACGAAACGACCGGCAAGCGTATCCAGTCCATGAAAAGCAGTTTTATACTCACGCCTAACCAGGTTATCGAGCAGTGGCAATACAATGCCGTCAGTGAATGGTCGCTGGAAAGCTTTGAAGTGCTGATATCGCAGCAACCCGAGCTGGTTATTCTTGGTACGGGCAAAAATCTGACCTTCCCTGACCAGCAAGCATTACAGTGTTTTCATCAGGCCGGTATTGGGGTTGAAGTGATGAATACCGCTTCTGCCTGCCGCACCTTTAATGTACTGGTATCCGAAAATCGTTTTGTCGTTGCCGGTTTGTTGATAATTTAAATCTAAATTCCCCGTCCGCTTGCGGCGGGCACAAAACCGTTGGGGTTTCCAAAGGGGAGAAGCGGCGCTCTCCCCTTTGGTCGTCAGCGGGGTGCATACCCCGTTGACGATATATAATTGATCTCAATTTTAAACGGACTTACAAAAAACCGCCTGCACCGGCAGGCGGTTTGACGCAAACTGAGCGTGTTATGCTTTTTCAGCTTTCTTTTTGCTTCCTTTTTTTAATGAAGAGCCACTGCGATGCGCATCATTGGCAAAAACCCATTCAGGCACATCTCTCGCCATTAATGTTTTCTGGCACGCTTGCTGTATTTTCTCTGCCGAACTCGTACTCTCCTGTTGCGCAAGGTATTGGCTAAAAGTGTCCATGTGTTTTTTATAGCAAATGTGACCCAATGTTTCGGCTGCCGCATCGCCTTCTTTCACCAGCAGCTTATCAAGCACCTTATTCACTGAACTGTCTGTGCTCACAGAATGAATGGCGGCCTGTTTTTTCTCCAGAGCGGTAAACAAATCAGACGCATCGGCTGTGATGTTTAAGGATTTAAAGTTACGCAACTTCGGTAACGCCAATGCAATTTGAGCATGCCGTGCTGCATTGCTTTCAGGCAAGCGCACAATCACTTCTTCTAATGCATTATTTGCCGATTCAAGAAATTGGCTACCACCATAAGTCAGCACCTGCCCCACCTCCTTAGCAAAAAGATCCTGCGCACAAATTTCTTCTCCGTGCGTCTTCGGTGTGGCAACTCTTAACTTTAGACTGTTTGAGACAATCACTTCATCGTTAATCGTCATCATGGCCTGCACGGTGTACCCCCCAGGCTCGGCAATATCCCAGCCATTTTTTCCGGCGGACAATAACAGTGAGTCATAAATGGACTGACCATGATCAATCGCCACCTTTTTACTGTCACGAACATAAGAGGCATACGGCAACCACTGGCGTGCCGACATTCCATCACGCTTAATAATGATAGCCATGTTTTGATATTCTTTCAATGTTGCCGCCTCAAGCAAACGCGTTTGCCCCGAAATATTGGTGAGTTTTAATTCGAGGTTTACCATTTCCAGAAACTCAAACACAGTACTTGCTTTGTTGGTGCGCAAATCAAGCGTGAACGGGGATGGCCGCCCTTGAATAGCTTGCTCAAAACCATGATCTTCAAACCAGTCTGCATTACCCATTTGCACAAATTTTGTCGGTGCATGGCGCATAAAAAGAAGCTCGCTATCACTAAACCGATTTTCAAAATCAGAGAAGAAGCTGCTTTCCCCGCCACCCACATTAAAGGGGTAATTCATAAAACTCCGTGCCTCTGGCTCATCCGCAAGCGTGGGCAACCATGGCGTTCCAAGTGATTTTTGCCACGAATGTGCAAGGTTAAAACCATGTCCCATTTCATGTGCAGCGGTCCAAAACCGCATCCGTTCGACCCAGGCCGCAGGGTTAGCTTCACCCACGGGTGCCTGAGAAACAAAGGAGTCGGTGAAAATGGCGGTGCCTTGGCGGTGATTAGGCCCAATGTCGTCAAACATGATCCCGCCTAAACCACTGCCACTATCGTGCAACCGTGCAAACATAACCCACATGGACCATTGTGCTTTATTTGAAAAACGAGACCAGTACGCCTGCATCGCATCATGCATTTCTGCATCACTCCAGGTCGCATTAACACCCGCGTCATCAATCGGTATCGGGCTGTCATTACCCGATTTACTCACATTGAAGCCGGCACGGCGGTAAACCGTTTCCAGTGATAACTGCTCACACGCAACGGTTGCCGGTCGGTTGGGATGGTCGCATGTGTTTATGGCTGTAATTGCATCCGTTGCTAGCACATCGGAAACACGGTCATATTCAAATTCCACAGGATGAAAATGCGCGGAATTGAATTTAAAGTGCCGCACCCTTGTTGGTGCACCGCCGCCAGAAAATGTTGCAATTAACTGGCGCTGATTAGAATACCAGCTGCGCTTTACTTTTATGAGCACCCGCGTATGTCGCATGGCATTAGCGGGGCCATCTTTAAACCAGACGTTACCCTTCCATGTATTGCTGTTGCCGGTCGATTTTAAGCGGGCAATCCAATGTACCGTTGTAAAAACATTAATACGAACCATTCCGCTGGCCTGCATTTGGGGATAATGGCCATCAACATCCAATCGCAATTCTTCTTTAATTCTTTTTAATGGCTGTTTTTTTCCGGGAAAAAAACCAATCTCATTTTCAAATTCATCACTGCCCTGTTCGGCAAATTTAGTTTTTATTGGCAAAGGGAGCCGTTTATTTGTGGCTTTATACAAACCACTTACAGCGAGTTTTTTTGGATAGACAGGAAATGGCTGATGAAAAGCAGCGGCTTCGGCTGACATCTCGTTTTCTTCAAATTCATCATCCGTTTGACTCGGATCTACATCATTATTAATAAAGTCTCTACTCATTGGGTATTCCTCCATGGCTGGGTGTTTGGTAACAATACAGATTGCTAAAAGGTTTTCCTTGGAGCCATTGCTCCAAACCTTTTCATAATTTTTAATTCAACCGGCTAAATAGCGATTGAATTGCAATTAATTCTAGTATGGATACTTAAAAGAAAAGCGCGAAATAATCACAAAAATGCCATGTAATATTTACATCATGCGCAATAAATAGAAAAAAAGGGAGAATGCCCAAGAGTGGTGCAAACGTTATAGTGATGCTAAGGGGAAAGCCCCATCGACTTTAAATTCGTTGATGTTATAACCATAAACTTTACTGTCATCCCGACTGGAAAAACGCACGTTATTGGCCGTGGTACTGCATATCCACTGACTCTTATATAAAGGTTCATTGACGATTAATGCATTCGCAGTATAAAGCGCGATATTAATACCCTTTTTTGCATCCCGTGCCGAATGATATTCAAAAGCCTCGATCCCCGCTTCACGCATAGCACGGCCTAATACCTGTGTAGCAGTATAATTAGCCGGATGGCGCAAAACATCCGTGTGTTTATTAAAAAAAGCATCGTGTAACCGTAAACCTTGCTCAGAATAATACCGCCCAGCAAACACCGTGTGTTCGGTAATGAATTTTTTGGACTTAGGTGGTTCGCTCATCCCATTCCAGAATAAAAAGCGATAGTAACTACACTCAATAAGCAAGGTTTCGATGGTTTTAGAACCATATAACAAACTCGGCTCAAACCGCGTTCCAAAACGTGAGCCATGCTTTAACGGAGGATAGCGAAAGGGGGTTGAAAACAAATAATGCAGATGTTCCGTATTCGCGGCAACGGGTGGCTTGGTTGTTTCTAAAAGTGACTCTAAAATTGCCTGTTCTTCAAGCGAGTCGACAATACGGGTTGTCGCAATTTGCTGCTGACTTTCCACAATGCGAATAAAGTCATCACTGATCGTTGTTATATGTTGTTGTGCACTGCTCAGCGCCCAGATATCCATATCGTTGTTTGCCACTTAAGCTAATTTAAACTTTTGCGCGGATCGCATCGAGGTATTCCACCACATAGGCTAAGCCGGTTACCGTTTTTATTTGCTCACTCGGTACACCACCCGTATGGGTATTTTTAGTTTGCATCCAGTGCTGCATATCTTTAGCTTGCCCCCCTACTAGGGCAAACAAGCTGCGGTAACAGCGTATAAAGAGCAACGCGAGCTCGCCTGATTTTGTTTTTGGGTCGATACCGTTGCGAAAATTACTGCGATCTTTACCAATAATCAGGCCTAGTTCAGCCTGAGAAACCCCTAACGCCTTACCCGCATTCGTAAAAGCCTTCGCCAGTACCTTTTCTTCGGTTAAAATGGCTTTGATTGCTACACTCATAAACAAACACCTTTTCTCATAAAATACGATGTATACACTATATTATATAATAAAATGAGGTGTTTGCAACAAAATAAAGCGGTTAGATATGCTAGACGTGCTAAATAGACGGATTTAATCAAAAAAACCGCAGAAGCTACGCAGAAATTTATATATTTTCTCAGCGAAACCCTGCGGCTTTAGTATTTAGGTATTATTTCTTATAAGTCGCTAACTACTGCTCCTTAAATAGAGCATCCCCCGAAAAACCTTCGCTTTCCAGTATTTCGCGCAATTTACGCAACGCCTCTATCTGTATTTGACGAACACGCTCACGCGTCACCCCAATGGAATTCCCAACTTCTTCTAAAGTAGAAATATCGTGGCCATGAATACCAAAGCGACGTTCAACCACTTCACGCTGTTTATCGGTCAGTTTTTCCAACCAAGCGTCCAGATTGTCTTTAACATCCTTATCTTGAAGCAGTAAAACAGGATCGTTATTGGCTTCATCTGGAATCGCATCCAGCAATGAATTTTCACCATCAGGGCCAATAGGCGAGTCAACCGAGGTAATGCGTTCATTTAAGCCCAACATACGTTTTACGTCGGCAATGGGCTTGTCCAACATTTCGGCAATTTCTTCGGGACTGGGCTCATGGTCGAGTGTTTGCGCTAAGTGCCTTGCGGCGCGTAAGTAGATATTAATTTCTTTAACGACATGAATAGGTAAACGAATGGTGCGGGTCTGGTTCATAATCGCCCGTTCGATGGTTTGACGTATCCACCAGGTGGCGTAGGTTGAAAAACGAAAGCCCCGTTCCGGGTCAAACTTTTCAACCGCACGGATTAAACCTAAATTTCCTTCTTCGATCAAGTCCAGCAAAGCCAACCCCCTATTCAGGTAACGCCGGGCAATTTTCACCACCAGACGAAGGTTGCATTCAATCATTTTAGCGCGGGATTTCTCATCCCCTTTTAAAGATTTCCGTGCGTAAAAAACTTCTTCTTCGGCAGTTAATAATGACGAGAAGCCTATTTCGCTCAGATAAATTCGTGTTGCATCAAGCTGCCCGTTCGAAACCGAGCCCGCTGCAAATTTTTTATTTTCCTCTTCAACTTTTTCAGCAACATTATCGCTACCAAGATCCAGTTCTGTTTCTTCCAGATCATCTTCAAGGTTTACATCGATTGTTGCATCTACATCAGTCGCATCCATTGAGTTTCCATCCTGTTTTTGTTTATTATTTTTTTCCATATTCATTAACTTAACTGATAATCATTATTCCAGCTTATAATCACCTGGGTAAGTAACGAACCGGGTTAACGGGCTTTCCATTCTTACGTATTTCAAAATGTAACATTGGATTTTTTGCCCCATTACTACCCATATCGGCAATATGCTGCCCTAACTTTACTTTTTGTTGCTCTTTTACCCATATTTTTTTGTTATTGGCATAGGCGCTAAGATAGGTATCGTTATGTTTAATAATAATAAGCTGTCCATAGCCTCGCAAACCACTGCCACTATACACAACTCTACCGGCTGCTGCAGCTACAATTCGCTGCCCGCGTTTACCTGAAATTCCAATCCCTTTTTTACCACGTTTTACGCCAAAACGATGCACGATTTTGCCTCGAACAGGCCAGAGCCACTTAATATTGGAAGCATAGCTCGACTTTTGGGTTTTATGTGTTTGCTGCGGTTTAGTTGTTTTGCGGTGGACGCTTCTTTTTGCTCGCCGCACAGTATTACGATGCGCGTGACGTGCCTTTTCCTGTTTTGACAGCGTCTTTTTTGAATGGGTAACACGGGTGTTTTGTGATGCACGCCTCACTAAAGACGGGTAAAGCTGAATCGCCTGGTTCGGCTTTATCAGATAGGGGTAATCAATGTCATTCCACAGCGCTATTTGGCGATAGTCATAGCCATAAAACCAGGCAATCGAATACAGTGTTTCGCCCTTTTTTACCCGATGAAATTTAGGCGGCTGGTACAGTGCTTTTTTAGCCTGCGAGGCTGGTGTTTTCGCGTTTGATTTTAAATACTGAGAACAACCTACTAAGCTAATACTTATTGATAGTAAATAAACAATCTTTAAATATCGGCTTTTATACATTAACTTCTCAAAACAAAATACGCGATAACAATAATAGCAACCATACTCCATCCCAGTGTATCAATATGTTTACGCAGGCTTGCCTCCATTT
Source organism: Gammaproteobacteria bacterium (assembly GCA_024275115.1). Taxonomy (GTDB): domain Bacteria; phylum Pseudomonadota; class Gammaproteobacteria; order UBA6429; family Thiohalophilaceae; genus SZUA-37. Next base: position 2,850 of record JAJRZT010000114.1, on the reverse strand, counting down.
TTTCGCCACCAAAATATATCAAACCCGCCACCAGATAAAAACGCGCAGCCCGGCCGATAATCGATGCAAAAATAAAAGGAATCAACGCCATTCCCACTACACCAGACGCCACGGTGATTAGTTTATAAGGTATAGGCGAAAAACCGGCAATAAAAACAACCCCTATACCCCACTCGAGAAACCAGGATTTAATAAGTTCAAACTTGTCCCAGTAACCAACCGACTTAATAATGGGCTCGGCCATTTCAAATGCAAAGGCACCAATCAGGTAGCCAAACAAGCCACCCAGTACCGAAGACACCGTGGTTAAAAAGGCATAATGCCAGGCTTTTTTTCGGTTGGCCAAACACATTGGCGCCAGCATCACATCCGGTGGAGGAAAGGGGAAAAAAGAGGATTCAATAAAACTTAAAATAGACAAATAAAGCGGCGCTTTAGGATGTTTGGAATAAACCAGAGCGCGGTCATACATGTACGAAAACATCTTCACAATCGGGTGCCTTTTACTAAGGGAACAAAACTCACCATATCTAGGTTTTGCGTAATAAATTCATCACCCTCGCGGGTAATACATAATAGCTGCTGCCGACCTTGTTCACCGCTTGGGATAACAAGTCGAGCGCCTTCTGCTAACTGGTGCAATAGCTCAAGCGGCACCTCATCGGGTGCCGCTGTTACGATAATGGCGTCGTAGGGTGCAAAACTTGCCCAGCCTTTATAGCCATCATAATGTTTCAAATTCACATTGCGAAGTTCCAGCATGGCGAGTATTTTTTTGGCGCGTGGAATAAAATGCTGGATACGCTCAATACTAAAAACCTGTTCGGCAAGTTGTGCAAGAATCGCTGTTTGGTAGGCGGAACCCGTCCCAATTTCCAGCACCTTACCCAGGTGCTTTTCCCCTGCCAGTAAAACCTCGGTCATGCGCGCTACAATATAAGGCTGTGAAATCGTTTGCCCACTACCAATAGGTAAAGCAGTATCTTCATAAGCACGACTGGCCAGAGCTTCATCCATAAAAATATGTCGCGGGGTATTGCGCATCACTTTCAGTACATTTTCATCTTTAATACCCTTCGTGCGCAAACGTTCAATAAGACGATCACGGGTACGTTGTGATGTCATACCTATGCCCTGGATATTAACTACTGACATTTAAATTTTCGCTCACTCATGTTTTTGCTTACTTATATTTTCGTTAGCCAGCTTGCAACCGTTGAAATCGTATCATGACGCGTTAAATCAACTTTAATCGGTGTAATGGAGACAAAGTTATGTTTTACCGCATAAAAGTCGGTACCTTCACCTTCATCTTTTTCTTTTCCCGGTGGGCCTACCCAGTAAATATTGCGTCCGCGTGGATCCTGGGACTTAATAACCGGCTCGGCTTTATGCCGATGCCCAAGCCGCGTTGCCTGTAAGCCAGCAATGTCTTCCCACGGTAAATCCGGTACATTCACATTCAATAAGGTATCAATCGGTAACTCTGACAAATGAATACGCTCAATCAGCATTTTGACCACTTTAACCGCCGAGTCGAAATGTTTAAATTCTGGCCCAAGCAGAGAAACAGCCAATGACGGCAAGCCCAAAAAACGCCCTTCCATTGCGGCCGCAACTGTGCCGGAATAAAGCACGTCATCACCTAAATTAGCACCGGCATTAATCCCGGAGACCACCATATCCGCCTCGGTTTTAATTAAACCGGTAATGGCTAAATGCACACAGTCTGTAGGGGTTCCATCCACACGAAAAAAACCATTGGGCATTTCGGTTGCCCGAATCGGGTGTTCAAGCGTAAGAGAATTGCTGGCGCCGCTGCGATCTCGGTCGGGAGCGACCACCGTTAATTCAGCCAGTTCGCCCAGACCTTCAGCAAGCGCAGTAATACCTGCTGCCGCATAACCATCATCGTTGCTTATTATTATATGCATTCGTTAAAAAACCTGCTCTTTCAATGCATTAGTTGCATAATAAAGAGCCAACTATACGTGAAATACGGGGTTTGTTCGAGCAGAAATACAAAAACTGATCTTTATTTTAAATTGCGCTTTGCTCTCTTGCGACGCTAGTGTACCCTTTTGTTTTAACACAAACCCTGTGCACAAATGATGACAACAGATAACAACAACGATGACTTTCGCGAAGCAATGAAGGGTGTCAACCCCATTGAACAGCCTGGCCGTGTTCAGCACAAAAAAACAAAACCCTCTACTCGCCCAAAACAAACACTGCAGGATAACCAGCAGGTACTGGTCGACATGTTAAGCGAACCTGACGACCTCACCAGTATTGCAACGGGTGATGAACTGTTTTTTGCACGCAATGGTTTACAGCACAAAGTTATTCAACGACTAAAGCGCGGTGAATTGAGCATTCAGGCCGAGCTGGATTTACATCAGCTGACAAAAAAAGAAGCGCGCGAAGCCGTGGTTGAATTTTTACGCTATTGCACCAACAATCATTTAAAACAAGTCCGTATCGTTCATGGCAAAGGCCATAGCTCCCCTGGTAAAATACCCGTACTTAAAATATTGGTGAACCATTGGCTACAGCAGCGTGATGAAATATTAGCTTTTTGTTCGGCAAGACCTTGTGATGGTGGAACAGGGGCTATATACGTGTTACTTAAAAATATGCAGAAATAAAGACTTCTTTCTCGAAAAAAAGCCTGCTTAATAACTAACGTATTGTTCCCATCTTTATATATGTAGATACCATCTTCCTCAATCAATCACAAGCGGTGTTTACACCGCCTGAGGTTGATACGGTATTTGGTGTTTAAGCACACCAAAACAAATATGTACCAGTTTACGCATAGCCGCACACAACGCACTCATCTTCATTTTC
>JAJRZT010000113.1 GCA_024275115.1 Gammaproteobacteria bacterium | reverse complement strand
TTACGGCGCTTAACGCTTAACCTGCTTAAGGCCAATACCTCAAGCAAAGCCAGTATGAAACGAAAACGGAAAATTGCGATTATGGATGATACGTTGCGTTCTGAGCTAGTGTGTCCAGAAATTTAATATGCTCTTGCCCTAGTTATCTAAACCTACCATCAGAAGTGGCGTTGTTTTAACCGGGCTGAATTTAAAAATGACCTGTGATGCGATTAGGCATGCAGAGGCGTTGCAGCATGTTAGCCAAACTAATATTAAAAAAGTTTGTAATACTTAACTAACCTGAACTCGAGATAAGGTAAAAAGTTAGGATCGGAGACCGAGATCGCCCACTAAAGACCGTCTGCCGCATGGACGGCGGCAGTTGAGCAGCCATGGATGGCATATTTGCGTGTCTTTAGTGGGCGATCTCGGTCTCCGATCCGGGGGATAACTGTCATTTCTTTTATCCCGAGTTCATGTTAACTACGATAAGGAATACGTAAAACCGAACCCACCCGAATACGATCACTGGCTAATTTATTCACACTGCGGATTGTTGCGATGCTCACGCGGTAGCGATTAGCAATGGCTGACAATGTTTCGCCTCGGCTAACGCGGTGTTTGGTATCTCCCTTTATATTGCCTAATGCCAACAAGCTACCCGGTGGCGGGTTGGCGTGGAAGTAATTGCGCACACCTTTTAGTATAGCCACCGCAATACGCTGCTGATGTTTAGCGCTGCGCAGTTTACGTTCTTCTGCTGGGTTCGATATAAAGGCTGTTTCAACTAATATTGATGGGATGTCGGGTGCTTTTAGAACTTTAAAACCGGCTTGCTCAACTGTTTTTTTATGCAGATGCGCAACTTTGCCTAAATTGCCCAACACATGGTTTGCCACCTGATGGCTGGTTTCCATAGTGGAATTTTTTACCATATCAACCAGTACCAGTTTTAATAAGTCGTCGTCAATTTCTTCGAAGTCGATACCCCCAATCATATCAGACTGGTTTTCCTGTTCGGCCAGAAAGCGTGCTGCTTCACTACTGGCTCCCCGCTCGGAAACCACAAAAACAGACGTGCCTTTTGCTTTGGTATTTCTGAATGCATCGGCATGAATGGAAATAAAGATATCCGCCTGCTTACGGCGGGCTATCTTCACCCGATTTTTCAGGCTCACATAATAGTCACCCGTGCGGATCATGACCGGCCGCATACCGCGCTCACGTTTGACTAATTTTTCCAGCCGTTTGGCAATAGCCATCACCACGGTTTTTTCGCGAGTACCTCGACGCCCAATCGCACCAGGGTCTTCACCCCCATGCCCAGCATCAATAGCAATAATAATGTCACGCTGACGGTTTTTATATTTTAATTTGTTTGCGGGTTTGGTTTTTTTAGTGGTTTGCTTGCCAATCAGGTCAATTACCAAACGATGACCGTATTCGCGATTAGGTTTGAGTAAAAAACTTTTAGGGCGAACATTCGAGCGCAAGTCCAGAACAATACGCAAATCGTTCCGGTTACGTGAGGCATAACGAATATCTTTAACAAAACCTTTGGCAAAATCCAGGTTTGAAAGCTTGCCTCGCATCCGTGCATGACTGAGATCAATCACCAGTCGGTTCGGTGATTTTAAACTAAACAAGGAGTGGTTAACCGGGGCACTTAAGTCAAAAACCAGCCGCGTGTTATCGGGTGCAGGCCACATACGGATGGTCTTTACTTCTGTCGCATAATTTGACGCAGCCATCACTGGTGCAGCCACACTCAATAATACAGCAGCCGCCCAGAAACAACATAAATACGCTAATAATCGACCTTGTGTAAACCTTAACATTATTACACCCACTTTATATTCTACTGACCCTATCCTTAACTTTGGCAAAAATCGGGCTAAATTACAAGGTAAAAGTCTATAATTTTTAATAAGATACGAGGTTTATTTAAAAGTTTTTCTAGCTTAGCGCGCAAAACAGCCCTCAAACAGGCTATTTTTTGTGTAATCTCAAAGCATAGTGTGAATAATCGTGGACTTTACGGCGCTGCACACTTATTCTTTTCACCCCATCGAAAAAAAACAATAAACTTCACTTTGAGAAGTTTCAAACAACAAGAAAAATACAATATAAGGAAGTATGATGGACAACATCCATACAGAAAACGAAACAAATACAAACAACCAGCCTTTTGAATTTACCGGCAAGGCACTCGAATACTTTGCAATCTGGATAGTGAATGTTGCACTCACCATTTTAACCTTAGGTATCTATTCCGCCTGGGCTAAAGTGCGAACTAACCAGTATTTTTATGGCAACACCTTGCTCGACGGCGCCGCTTTTCGTTATACCGCCAGGCCAATACAAATACTTAAGGGCCGAATTATTGCTTTTATCCTGTTTGTGCTTTATTACTTTGCGTCCATGGCAAACCCGGTTGTTGGCGGCATTATCTTCTTGTTTATTCTGTTACTGATTCCGGCTTTTGTGGTGATGTCGATGGCCTTCCGCTTAAGAAATTCCATGTACCGCAATGTGCGATTTAACTTTGACAAAAAATTTGCTCAAGCCTATAAAGTCTTTTTTATTCCGCTTCTGTTTGCTGGGGGCTATTTGCTTCTCGCCAGTCAGATTAATCACTTACAAACCGCCGACACCGAAACCAGCACGATGCTGGGAATAACAATCGCCGTTCTGCTACTCGGTATTATCTTAATGTTTCCCTGGTGGGAATATATTGTTACACGGTTTAAAGTTGTACATGCAAAATACGGCGATGCTGATTTTTCTTTTTCGGCAACAATGAAAAATTATTACGGCATGTACATAAAAGCCTATCTGTTGTCGATTGTTATTTTTGGTGTTATTGGCGCTCTTGTTGCCACCCTTATGCACACTGCCACGTCTGATGCTGTTTCCAGCATTGTGCCCTTTCTTATATTCATATTGATTTTTCCGGCCTATTTATGGCTGTTTGCCTACTTCCAGACCAAACGCACCAATTTAATTTTTGGTAATCTGGACATTGCCGGGCATAAAGTCAGGTCGGAATTAAAAACAGGTTATATGCTCTATCTATACGTAACCAACACACTGGCCATAGTGTTTACACTGGGGCTATTAATGCCCTGGGCAAAAATCCGTACCGCAAGGTACAGAATATCGGTCACCTCAATTGACGTAGTCGGTGATTTGAGCCAGTTTGTTACAACTCAGGAACAACAGCAGTCTGCTATGGGTGAAGAAATCGGTGAAATGTTTGATATGGATCTTGGCTTTTAAGCTGGAAATTAAAAGCTGCTCTCATGATTAAAGGTATTTACTATAATGGCAAGACATCTGAAAAAAAGGATGCCGTGCTCTATTGTAAACATAACGGGCTGATTGGTTTTAGCGATATTGATGTGCCTGAAACGCCGTTCAACTCGGTCGAAATTTCTTCGCGTATTGGCAATACGCCTCGCTATTTAAATTTTCCAGACGGCTCACAGTTTGAAACCGCGGATAATGATGCCATCGACGAAATAGTCAGCACTTTTTCCAGCAGTATATTGCAGGGGCTTATTCATAAACTGGAAAGTGCCAAATCCTTTGTGCTGTTTACGGTGGCAAGTGTGGTTATTTTCGGCTGGTTGTTTATCCAGTACGGCATTCCGTTTATCAGCAAGGAAATTGCCGAACGCTTACCTGAAGAAGCGTCTCAATATATGGGGCAAGGCGTGCTCGACATTATGGATAAACAATGGTTTTCCGAAACAACCTTACCAAAGGAAAAACAGGCTGAACTGCAACAGTTATTTGATGATTTAAAAACAAACATTGACGGCAGCCAGTACTTAAAACTTGTTTTTCGAAGCGGCGACTCCATCGGCGCCAATGCCTTTGCTTTACCCGATGGCACCATCGTATTTACCGATGAACTCATCAGCCTGACCGATAACAATCTGGATATTGCCGCGATTATGCTGCATGAAATCGGTCATATAAAAAACCGCCACGCTCTGCGCGCAACTATTCAACAGTCGAGCCTGGCAATTTTTATTGTTGCCGTTACCGGTGATGTTTCTACCAGCAGTTCCATTATCACCGCTATCCCTTTTATGCTGGTTAAATCCGGCTTTTCACAAGGCATGGAAATCGAAGCCGACAGTTACGCACTAAACTATATGCAAAAATACAATATTAACCCCATCCACTTTGCAAATATGATGGAAAAACTTGAAGCCAGCTTTTCGGATGAATTTAACAACTGCATAAAGGAATCCAAACCGCAAAATACCCGAATACAATGTATTAATATAGCTGTTAAGCAAAACAAGGCAAAAGATAAAAAACAAAGTAAGGGGTTACTGGATTATTTTTCAACCCACCCCGGTTCCAGAGAGCGAACTGAACGCTTTCGTGTGCCAGCTAATGCAGGGAGCGATTGATCTTCGTGTCGATTATCTGATTTTTCAAAACACATAAATCGCTGCACTGCAAAACAAATATGCCATGATAAAATAAAATTATTGTGTCCCATTCTGCAAGACTTGATTATACTTCGCTCTAACATAATCAGAATCTAAATCGTAAAAGTTCAGGAATAGAATCTATGGAGTTTGAATGGATCCCAGTTGCACTAGGTGATGCTGCATGGATTACGCTGGCTTTTGCCATGGGACTACTGGCAAAACAGGTTGGCCTGCCGCCTCTGGTTGGTTTTCTGGCAACCGGCTTTGCGCTCAATTATCTGGGGACAACCAGTGGCGAAATGCTACAAAAGCTGGCAGATTTGGGTATCACTCTGTTGCTTTTCACCGTTGGTCTAAAACTCAACCCAAAGGTTTTAATCAGACCACAAGTATGGGCTGTTACAGTATTGCACAGTGCCATCATCGTTGCATTTTTCAGCGCGGTTATCTTTGTAATGGTTCTGATGGGGGTCTCGCTGTTTACCGGGCTGGATCTCAAAGTTATACTACTGCTTGCCTTTGCATTAAGCTTTTCCAGCACCGTTTTCGTGGTCAAATCGCTGGAAGAAAAAGGCGAAATGAAATCCCTGCATGGCCGCATTGCTATCGGTATTCTGGTGGTGCAGGATCTGGCTGCGGTTATCTTTTTAGCCGCCTCTGCCGGTAAAATCCCTTCTATATGGGCTCTGTTATTATTTTTACTAATTCCACTGCGACCGCTGTTCCACTACTTATTGCAACGCACCGGTCACGGTGAGCTGCTTATTTTGTATGGCATGGTACTGGCGTTGGGCGGTGCTGAGCTATTTGAACTCGGTGGCGTAAAAGGTGACCTGGGGGCACTAATAATGGGCGTGCTGATATCAACCCACCCTAAATCATCTGAAATTGCCAAATCCATGCTCGGCTTTAAAGATTTGTTTCTGGTCGGATTTTTCCTTTCCATCGGGATGTTAGGCAACCTGTCACTGGAAGCCTTAATGATTGGATTATTGCTTGCGCCTTTAGTCCTGATTAAATCTGCGCTGTTTTTTGCGCTGATGACCCGCTTCCAGCTGCGGGCACGTACCTCACTGCTGGCCACTCTTAACCTGACTAATTACAGTGAATTTGGCCTGATTGTTATTGCCGTTGGCGTAAGCAGTGGCTGGGTCGAGCCCCAATGGCTGATTGTTATCGCGATTGCACTGTCCGCTTCCTTTGTTATCGCGGCTCCATTGAATAGCTTTGATGACCGTATTTATGGCCGGTTTAGAAGACTCTGGATGAAATTTCAGAGCAAAAAAAGGCTTTCTGATGACCGGCTGCTCGACACCCTCGGCGCAACCATTGCTATTTTTGGTATGGGTCGGGTTGGCACAGGTGCCTATGATAGAATGCGCGAGCTGCATGGTGAGACCGTCGTGGGCATTGACTTTGATGCCGATCGTATTAAAAACCACCAGGAATCAGGACGCAACGCCTTACACGGCGACCCGAGCGATGCCGATTTCTGGGATAAAATAGAACAAGACCACAGCATTAAACTTGTTATGTTGGCTCTGCCTAATCTTGATGCCAACCTGGATGCGCTGGAACAGTTGCGAGCAATATCTTATTCTGGCTGCATAGCCGCGACAGCAAGGTTTCCGGATGAAGTTAAAATACTGGAACAAGCCGGTGCACACGATGTGTTCAATATTTACACTGAAGCGGGCACCGGCTTTGCCGATCACGTTGAGGTTCAAAACCCGATATAATGCAAATAATAAAGGAGCCTCTGATTAATCAGAGGTCCCTAAACACAATAATACATGAATTAACAGCTGGACTGAGGCCTGGATAGGGCAAGAGCATATTAAATAACTGGACAAACCAACTCAGACCGTAACGCATCATCCATAATCACGATTTTCCGTTTTCGTTTCATACTGGCTTTGCTTGAGGTATTGGCTTTAAGTAGATTAAGCGTTAAACGCCGTAAC
>JAJRZT010000112.1 GCA_024275115.1 Gammaproteobacteria bacterium | reverse complement strand
GAATGGATAGCTTTTTCCATCGTTCATCTGTTAGCATCAATCTTGGCATGATATTTTTGTACTCTTTAATTTTTCGCAAAACTAATTGTACTAAATTATCATGCCTTTCTTAATTCATTATCGAAAGATCAACAGCCCCTAATTTAAGCCAAACTCAAATTAGCATATTCCATTACCAGCCACTTACTACCCACTTCTTCAAAATTTATTTGTATCCGCGCATGTCGGCCTTCGCCTTCATAGTTCATTACCATGCCTTCACCAAAACTGGGGTGCAATACACGCTGGCCTAAGCTGATATTCATGCCATTGTCAGTTTGTGGTTTTTCTGTGTAGCGTGAGGTTGTTTGGCTAATGGCTTGTTGCGCAAAACTGGCTGTTCGGATCTGATGCAAACACGCCTGCGGAATTTCTTTTAGAAACCGTGAGGGGGTGGGGTAACTGTCCTGGCCATAAATGCGACGTTTTTCTGCATAGCTTAAGCTTAAGTTTTCCATTGCGCGGGTCATGCCCACATAACATAGGCGGCGTTCTTCTTCGAGCCGCACGGGATCTTCGGCAGACAAGCGATGCGGGAATAAGCCTTCTTCAACACCACAAATATAAACCTGTTTAAACTCCAGGCCTTTGGCAGAATGCAAGGTCATCAGTTGTACACAGTCGTCCCATTCATCGGCCTGGCCTTCGCCCGCTTCTAATGCAGCATGCGATAAAAAGGCTGACAACTCGTCCATATTTTCGTCTTCGGTTTGCCAGTCTTCGGCTTCAAAGTTAACCCCGGCCTGGACAAGTTCCTGCATGTTTTCTATTCTTGCGCGACCACGTTCACCTTTTTCTTTTTCATAATGTGCTTCTAAACCAGAATGGTGTACAACATGTTCAATTTTTTCGCTTAAACTTAAATTTTGAATAACCTCGGCGTGTTCATTAATTAAATCAACAAAAACTTGCAGCGCCGTAAGCGCGCGTGCAGTTAGCAGCTTGTTTTCAATCACACTCAACACAGCTTGCCATAAGGTTAAGTTTTGTTCGTTTGCGGTTGTACGCACCATTTCTAGTGTTTTATTGCCGATACCACGGGTGGGTGTATTAATAATGCGTTCAAAAGCGGGGGCATCGTTTCGGTTGGCCATTAAGCGAAGGTAGGCCAACACATCACGAATTTCCTGACGATCAAAAAAGCGCAAACCACCATATACTCGATACGGCATACCCGCCATAATAAGCGATTCTTCTAATACCCGTGACTGCGCGTTAGAACGGTATAAAATAGCACATTCACTTCGTTGGTAGCCTTCGTTTATCCGTGCCTGGATATTATCAACAATATAATTAGCTTCATCAATTTCATTAAATGCAGAGTAAACCTGAATCAGTTCACCGTCGGCATCTTCGGTCCAGAGTTCTTTGCCCAGTCGGTCGGTATTGTTGGCAATCAGGCCATTGGCCGCATTTAAGATATTGGCAGTGGAACGATAATTTTGTTCTAGCCGGTACATTTCAGCCGGTTTAAAGTCGCGGCTGTACTGGTGGATGTTTTCTATTTTGGCACCCCGCCAGCCGTAAATAGACTGGTCGTCATCACCCACTGCAAAAACACGCCCGCTGTCACCGGCGAGTAATTTTATCCACGCATACTGAATCGAATTGGTGTCCTGAAATTCGTCTACCAGAATATTTTGAAAACGTTCTCTGTAATGTTGTAATACGTCCGGCCGTTTTTGCCAGAGTTCTTTGGCGCGCAATAGCATTTCGGCAAAGTCAATCATGCCTGACCGCTGGCACAGTGCTTCGTACTGTTTGTAGATTTCGATCATTTGTAGTAAATGCAGGTCGTCCTTTTGGCCGCGGTGCAACACAACTTGTCCGGCGCGCACCCCTTCGTCCTTATGTGCATTGATATACCATTGCGCTTCTTTTGCTGGCCACTGGGAATCGTCCAGCCCCATTTCACGGATTAGGCGTTTAAGTGTGCGTAGCTGATCATCACTGTCTAAAATCTGGAAATTTTGTGGTAATTCGGCTTCCTGCCAGTGCGCCCGTAGTAAACGGTGTGCAATACCGTGAAACGTGCCCACCCACATGCCGCTGGCGGGTATCCCCAACAAGGTTTCAATACGGCCACGCATTTCTGCAGCGGCTTTATTGGTAAAGGTAACCGCTAGAATGCTGAAAGGAGAGATATTTTCCGCATCAATCAACCAGGCAATGCGATGTACCAGTACCCGTGTTTTACCGCTGCCAGCACCCGCCAGTACTAACGCATGGCCGTTGGCATGACACACAGCCCCACGTTGTGCAGAATTTAAGGGGTCTAATATTTTCGATACGTCCATAACCAGTGAGTATACCAAACTCCAGCTAAACTCTTACAAAATACAGTCACTAATATTGGTAAGGATTCAAAACTTAGGGAAAACTCTGGCTGTTAAGTATTTTTATAAGTTGCTGCATTAACACTTATTTTTTGCGATACTTCAGGTATGTTTTGTTTTGGGCGTCACCACACAATTTATTTTTACGGACTTTTTTTTTGTTTATTTATCTTTTCAAAAAATAGCGCTGCAATTGAAACAATAAGTATTCCGCTCCACTCAAATCTTGAAACTGAGCTAAGCGTACAAGCAGCAGCGGGCAATACCTTGTTGCTGGTTTTTCCATCAGAGCACGGCCCGCAACAAGCCGATACCGCCTTACTGCAAGTGCTTCGAGAATATGATGTTGAAGTATGGTTAACTAATCTGCTCGAAACGTATTTTTTGCCCTACTCTGCCAGTAATATGGAAAAAATACCGGCAAAAGATATACAGCAGCTAATAGTAGCAGCACATAGGCGCAGTAAAAAAAATATTATTATTTTAGCCACCGGGCGTGGCGCTATTCCTGTGTTGCGTGCACTGGCCAGTTGGCCCGATGACAATACCCCCGCGTACCTAAGTGGGTTAATTTTAATGTACCCCAGGCTGTTTATAAAAACACCGGAGCCTGGATTAAAAGCTGAACTGATGCCCAGCGTCAGCAAAACCAATCAGCCTATTTATTTAATTCAGCCAAATCTGTCGCCTTTCTGGTGGAATAAAAATATCAGCTTGCAGGGTTTGCAGCAATCGGGAAGTGACGTTTTTGTTCAGGTATTAAGGGGTATTCGCAACCGCTTTTATTTCCGTGAAGATGCCAACGCCATTGAGCAGCGGCTTACCCGAAAATACCCCAACCTTATTTATAATGCCATTAGCCAGCTTAAGCGTTACCCAAAAAAGCAGCGCACAGTCGCAACCGGCTATACTGATAACCAGCTTGTTACGTCTGTTAAGCAACAGCGTAGCTTGTCGCCGTATAAGGGAGAGCCGGTGCCGTCCCCCTTAAAGCTTAAACTCCTTAGCGGCAACAGTCATAATTTAGCCGATGACAAAGACAAGGTTGTGCTGATTAATTTTTGGGCAAGCTGGTGTCCACCCTGTGTACATGAAATGCCATCCATGCAGCGGCTGGAAGATTACTTTAATAAGAAACCGCAAACAAAAAACAAATTTAAAATTCTGGCCGTTAATATGGCAGAAGATCAACAAACGATTGATACTTTTTTAAAAACAAAAGTCGCTGTAAATTTTGATATTTTGCTTGATATCGATGGCCGAGCCTTAAAACAATGGAAAATTTTTGCTTTCCCCACCAGCTTTATTATTGGTAAGCAAGGCCGCATTCGTTATGCTATCTACGGGGGGCTTGACTGGTTCGACCGTGATATTATTCAAAAAATTCAACAGCTTATTGATGAATGATTTTAAAAAATAACTTCTATAATAATGACGCGTGTCAGGTTGCTCGCGCTTTACTTGGTAAAGTAATACGCCGTAAGTACAAAAATCACTGGTTGGCGGCACAGATTATTGAAACCGAAGCCTACTACCGCTGTGAAAAGGGCAGCCATTCATCATTAGGAAGAACTAATAAACGGATGGCCATGTTTATGCCGCCCGGTACTATTTATATGTACTATGCTCGCGGCTACGACTCCCTTAATGTTAGTGTAAAAGGCGATGGTAATGCTGTTTTGCTAAAGTCTTGCATCCCCTTTGCCGATAAACTAACCTCTAAGGAGGGGTTTAGGGTCATGCAGCAACTTAATCCACAAAATAATGGGCAACTACGCACATTGAATAAGCTATGTGCAGGGCAGACTTTAATCTGCCGTGCATTGCACTTAAAAGTAACTCAGTGGGACCAACAGCCGTTCGATTCGAACGAATTCTATATTGATGACGTCGCTTATCAACCTGAAAAAATTATTAAAACAGCCCGCTTAGGAATACCCGCTGGGCGAGACGAACATAAGCCATATCGTTTTATTGATTATCAACATGCAAAGTATTGCACCAGCAACCCTTTAACAAAACGTAACAAGCCAAACTATTCCATCATAAGATCATAGGACAGCGTATGCTATTTATTAAATTATCCTTTATTAAAAGTAGCCTCTTAATCTTTGCTAGTCTTTTCATCTTTGGCTGTTCAACCCAGTTCCGCTCGAACATTGAACATAATGTACATCTGCTAGAAAAAGTACCGTTAGTACAACAAGGCCTGACCTTTATCACACCCACAACAATTACGGGTATGGAACAGGACAAGCAATATCTGGCACTGACCTTTAGCCATGCATTAAAAAAAGCCCGCCCTGAATTAAGAATTTCGGACTTATCAAAAACATTAGGGATGATCAATCAGGCTGATCTGGAAGGCGAATACCAGACAATGTATGAAGACTATAATGAAACTGGTATTTTTAATAAGTCTACCTTAAAGAAAATAGGTTCGCTGACAAATAGTCGTTATATTTGCCAGCTCAAACTCAGTTATTTTAAATCAAAAGCACAGGGTCGCTGGAGTATACTCGGGCTCACTGTTTACGATACAGAAAGCGCCAATCTGCGCTTGTTCGTACAAATATGGGATGCCACAACAGGTATTATTGTTTGGGAAGCCGCACAGGAACTTACTTATGCTTATGACACCACCAGCGAAGATCCGGTTACCTTTAGTAATATGATTCATCTCGCCGCTAAAGATATTGCCAAAGCGCTACCTTAAAAAATAATCATGTTCCTGTCACGTTTTTTTAATAAACCCAAACCAGCAGGTATACAAGCTAACAGCATTCAGTATAAAGATAATAAAGCCATTGTAGATGTTCGCGGGCAAACCTGCCCCGGCTATTTACTTGCCATTAATAAAGCCGTTGAAGCGATTCAGTCAGGAATAGAAATTGATTTACTTATTAGTTACCCGCCCTGCGGGGATGATGTAAAAGCATGGTGCAAGGAGAGAGGAATAAAGTTTTTAAGTCTCGATGAGGAACCAGAAAATAAACGTTGGGCTATACGGATAAAGAAATAAAGTCTACGTGGAAATTTCCTGTCGTAAAATATCGAGTACATTATTTGTATTCGGCCTGACATCCCGCCAAATATAAAAAGATTCAGCCGCCTGCTCAACCAGCATACCTAAACCATCGGTGATTGTTGTTACACCTTGTTGTGCTGCCCACTGCATAAATGGTGTTTGCTGGCCGTACATCATGTCATAACAACAACCTTCTGTAGATACCAACTTATCTGGCAAGGGTGGCAATTCGCCATGCAGGCTTGCTGCTGTTGCATTAATAATAATATCAAACTGCTGGCTATCTGAAATACCCCTGGCTAAATTATCATAACCACAACCGGTAATATTGCCTAAATCAGAAAAATGCGCTGCTAATTCTTTTGCTTTGCTTTGTGTGCGATTAACAACAACGATGCTGGCAGGTTTTTCATTTAATAACGGTGCTAACACACCACGGGCAGCACCACCTGCGCCCATTAACAATACACGCTTGCCCGCCATTTTTATTTTGTAATTATTTTTTAAATCGTTAACAAGGCCTACACCATCGGTATTATCGCCATAAAGTTTGCCACCCTTTAAAAACTTAATTGTGTTAATCGCGCCAGCACGTTCGGCGCGTTCACTTCGTTCATCCACTAATGCCCAGGCTTCTTCTTTAAACGGTACCGTAATATTTAAGCCCTTGCCTTTATGTGCAGCAAAATTACCTACGGCCTGCTTAAAGCCGCCGGTATCAACCTGTATCGCTGTGTAATGAATGGATTGCTGTGTTTGTTCTGCAAATAACGAATGAATTTGCGGGCTTTTGCTGTGCTTGATGGGGTTGCCCATAACAGCATAATTATCTATGCGTGGTTCAAAATCGAAAATGTCTACCATGCCAATGTTACCTAAAGACTTCCCAATAAAACTATTATGAAAAAATACCTTTAAGCATAAAGAATATCATAATAGAAAGGACAGCGCCGGCAGGCAGCGTAATAATCCACGACATAAAGATGGTTCTCACTACATTCATGTTAACAGCGGCAATCCCACGTGCCATACCCACACCGAGAACCGCGCCCACTAACGTATGTGTAGTGGAAATAGGCAAGCCGGTTCCCGATGCAAACACCACTACCGATGCGGCTGCTAGCGTTGCAGCAAAACCCCGGCTAGGTGTTAGTTCAGTAATATTGCTGCCTACCGTGGCAATCACTTTTTTGCCGTACATAATAAGCCCGGCAACAATACCAAAACCACCGAGTAATAAAATCCATGCCGGCATTGCTGATTCTTGCGCAACCTGGCCACCGCTTTGAACAATACTCACTACGGCTGCTAACGGCCCCACTGCATTCGCGACATCATTAGAGCCGTGAGCAAAAGCCATCGCCGATGCGGTAAACATCATCAATACACCGAATACTTTTTCTACATTGGTAAAGTGATAATTTTGATCGGCACCTGGGTCAAACTTGAGCTTATTAATAAAGAACTTACCAACAAACATGGAAATTACACCAATAATGAAGGCAGCGCCATAGGCTTCGATGGTTGTTAGCTCCAAACCAACATGCTTTAAACCTTTAAACAAAGTGACTAGCGCGATAATAAAGCCGACTAAAAAGATATAATAAGGTACATATTTTTTCGATGCCTGAAAAGGCTTGTCCGCATCAAAGATTAAACGCTGCACACTACGAAATAACGCATAAGAAGCGACACCGGCAAGTACCGGTGACACTACCCAGCTCATCGCAATGGTACCAACCTTGCCCCAGTTAACCGCATCAACACCAATGCCCACCGCAGCAAAACCAACGATGGCACCGACAATAGAATGTGTAGTGGAAACCGGCCAGCCCGCACGCGTTGCAATCAGCAACCAGATACCCGCCGCAAGCAGCGATGACAGCATGCCGTAAACCAGGAGTTCGGGATTGTCTGCCAGCAAGCTGGTATCCATCATGCCTTTACGTATGGTTGCGGTAACCTGGCCACCGGCCAGGTAGGCACCCAGGAATTCAAAAATAGCCGCGATGATAATCGCTTGTTTAATGGTGAGTGCTTTTGAGCCGACCGAGGTTGCCATGGCGTTAGCCACATCATTTGCGCCCACACCCCAAGCCATAAATAAACCAAAAACACAGGCTAAGATAATAAAAATTGTACCGTATTCCACAACGAATCTCCCACTAGTTCGTTATTATCACTACTCTCGTCGTAGTGGATTTTATTTTGCTAACATTAATTCCAACCGGCTGCCGACACGCTGTGCAATATCAGCAAGGTCGCCTATCCAGTCAATTACTTTGTACATAAACATCACATCAATGGGAGGCAGATCTTTTTCCTGCTTAAACAGCATTGCTCTAACTTTAACCTGAATTTTGTCGGTATCGTTTTCAATTTTGTTTAGTTTTTTAATCATTGATGCGACTAGTTTTATTTCATTGCCCCGAAAACCGGTTGCAACCAGTTCATCCAGTTCATTAATGGCGATTTGTGCCTGCCCGGATGCATCGATGCAACGTTTCACAAATTCAATTAGTTTTTTATGCATGAGTTCAGGAAACTCGATTTTTCGGCCTAACATCAAACCAGCAATGTCTTTGCTTTTATTGGCAATGCGATCTTGCATGGTCAGCACTTCCAGTACATCGCGCCGCGATACCGGCATAAATAAACCGGTTGGCAAATTTAAGCGCAATGCTTTTTTTAAAGTATCAGCTTCGTTTTCAATCTTGGAAATTTTTTGCTGGGCTTTTTCTGCCTTACTCCACTTGCCGGCAAGCGCAGCATCCACAAACGGTTCCAGCGCCTCAATGCAGGCCTGAACTTTTGCCATATGTGCTTGTAATGGTGAAACTGGCGAGTTGCCAAAGAGAGTATAAATATCGACCGGTGGCATAAATGATTTCCTCTAACTGAATAATATTGTCGGGCAACTGACTTCAGCACCATCATTTGTTACATTTTCATGACAGGATTATTTTGCGAAGTATAAACTTTTTGCTTACAAGTACAACTGGTTTTGTGAGCAGATGGGTATTTAAAAGGCTTTGATCTTGAAGTGGAATATGTTACGAAATTATAAAATAAAGGTTAACCACGACGGACACAACGAGCACAACGAAAACATATGTTAAGATTGCATTATCAACGATATACGAGGCAATCTGTTTTCTTATATGAAGCTGAAGTTCATTATCTTATTTCTTCGTTGTGTTCGTTGTGTTCGTTGTGTTCGTCGTGGTTAAAATATTTTTTAAATTCAAGCCTCTTTCAACCAGCCCGCAACCCGCTTGGCAAAATAGGTTAATACCCCATCTGCACCGGCACGTTTAAACGCCAGCAAAGATTCCATAATCACCGCTTTTTCGTCCAACCAGCCATTTTGTGCTGCCGCCATGATCATGGCGTATTCGCCACTCACCTGATAAACAAAAGTAGGCGCACCGTATTGCTGTTTAACACGATGCACAATGTCGAGATAAGGCATGCCCGGCTTTACCATCACCATATCCGCACCTTCGTTTAAGTCCAGCCCCACTTCCCAGAGGGCTTCATTTGAATTGGCTGGGTCCATCTGGTAGCTATATTTATTACCACCGGCTAAATTTGCAGCCGAGCCGACTGCGTCGCGAAATGGCCCGTAAAAGCTGGAGGCATATTTGGCGGAATACGCCATAATGCGAGTATGAATATGGTCGGCTTTTTCTAAGGCTTGACGGATCTCGCCGATTCGGCCGTCCATCATATCAGACGGTGCGACCACATCGGCGCCGGCATCGGCATGTGAAATGGCTTGTTTAACCAGCACTTCAACGGTTTCATCGTTTAGAACATAGCCGGATTTATCAATTAAACCGTCCTGGCCGTGTGTTGTGAAGGGGTCTAATGCCACGTCGGTCATGACTCCCAAATCAGGGAAAGCCGCCTTTAATGCGCGCACGGCACGTTGTGCCAAACCCTCTGGATTATATGCTTCGGCTGCATCTTCCGATTTGTAGTTATCCGGTGTAACCGGGAACAGCGCCACCATTGGTACACCCAGCTCAACCAACTCCGCCGCTTCTTTTAGTAACTCATCAATACTGACCCGTTCAACGCCGGGCATGGATGCCACCGCTTCACGCTGGCCTTTGCCTTCTAATATAAACATCGGGTAAATCAGGTCGTCACAACTAAGCTGTGACTCGCGCATTAAGCGGCGAGAAAAATCATCACGGCGCATACGGCGCATACGAACGTTGGGGTATTTCCCTAAATGGCTTTCAATATTGGCCAAAATGGCGCTCCTTAAAAGTAACAGACACAGGATAAAAGGACTTACGTAGTCGCTGTCATATTTTCATGATAGCTGAATAATTGGCGAACTTAGCGTATGGCCTGCTATCATACTATCAGGACTTTAACTGAAAAAGCACCCGGCCAAATAATATGAATAAAAATAACCTGTTATATAGCCTCATTTTTCCGATATTGATGCTTGCCAACGTATCCAGCGCACTCGCAAAAGCCGAAACAAGCGTTGAGAATAGCCCCGTCGCCATATTAAAATCAATGACTTATGATTTAATCGAGGCTCTTAAAGCGTCAGAAAAAAACCTCAAACAAGATCCAGCGATTGTCCACCAGCTGGTCACCACCCACATCGCGCCCAGGCTGGACTTTATTGCCGCTTCGCGTTGGGTATTAGGTAAACACTGGCGGGACGCCGATCGCGCACAAAAAATACGCTTTATAAAAGAGTTTCGCCAGCTCCTGATCCGCTTTTATTCAACCGCACTGGCAGAGTATGCGCTCACTCATAAAATTGACCATAATATTATGCACTTTCTGCCTTTGCGCAAAAAGGACGATAAAGATGTGACTGTGCACTCCATTGTGCACCCACCCGGCTCAAACAAAAATGTGCCGGTAAATTATCAAATGCACAAAACCCGCAAGGGATGGAAAATTTACGATGTGTCGATTGAAGGCATTAGCATGATAACCACTTATAAAAGCAGCTTTGCACCGCAACTGCGTAGCAGTGGTGTGAGTGGGCTGATTAAAAGCCTGGTCGAGCGCAACCAAAAATTATCCACAAAAACCGTCAGCTTAAATACAAAAAATTAAACCACCGATAACCATTCTAAATTCGCTTTATAAGCGAAACAACGCACTTTTCGTGTACAATAGCCCGCTCTTTCAGCCGCTCTAAATACACACTAATTTTAGGAGTTTACTCGTGGATCAATATCGCGGAACAACGGTTTTATCGGTACGTCGAGGCAACCAGGTTGTTATTGGTGCCGACGGTCAGGTCACGTTGGGCAACACCGTGATGAAGGGTAATGCACGTAAACTGCGCCGCCTTTATAAAGATAAAGTGATCGCCGGTTTTGCTGGCGGTACTGCCGATGCCTTTACCTTGTTTGAATATTTTGAAAGCAAACTCGAAAAACATTCCGGCCAGCTCGTGCGCGCCGCTGTTGAAATGGCAAAAGACTGGCGAACCGATCGTACCCTGCGACGGCTGGAAGCCTTGCTGGCGGTGGCTAACGAAGAAGCGTCATTAATTATTAGCGGCAACGGCGATGTAATCGAACCCGAGCAAGGTTTAATGGCGATAGGTTCCGGCGGTGCCTTTGCCCAGTCTGCTGCTCGTGCCTTGCTTGAAAACACCGAACTCTCGGCAAAAGAAATTGTAGAAAAAAGCTTGAATATCGCCGGTGACATCTGCATATACACTAATCAGAATATATTAATTGAAGAGCTGAGTATTGATTAGGCTTTGATTAACCACGAATAAAAACTGGATCACTTATGTCTAAAATGACACCCCGCGAAATTGTAGAAGAACTCGATAAGCACATTGTTGGTCAGGCTAAGGCCAAACGTGCGGTTGCTATTGCTTTAAGGAATCGCTGGCGCCGCAGTCGTGTCGAGGAAGCGCTGCGCAATGAAATCACCCCTAAAAATATTTTAATGATTGGCCCAACCGGTGTCGGCAAAACAGAAATTGCCCGCCGCCTTGCCAAATTATCCGATGCCCCTTTTTTAAAAGTGGAAGCAACAAAATTCACCGAAGTGGGTTATGTTGGCCGTGATGTTGAATCCATTATCCGTGACCTGATGGAAATTGCCATTAAACAAACCCGCGAACAGGCAATGAAAAAAGTACAGCGCCGCGCAGAAGATGCAGCTGAAGAGCGTATCCTTGACATACTGTTACCCTCTGCTCGCAGTTATAACTTTGGGCCAGACGAAAATGATGATCCTGGCGAAGAGCCCAAAGAAGATACCAGCAACCCAACACGCCAAAAATTCCGCAAAAAATTACGCGAAGGTAATTTAGACGACAAACAAATTGAAGTTGAAGTCAACGCACCTGCCGTGGGCGTTGAAATTATGGCACCACCAGGTATGGAAGAAATGACCAGCCAGCTGCAAGGCATGTTTCAGAATATGGGTAGCGCTAAAAAACGCAGTCGCAAAATGTCGATTAAGCAGGCAATGAAAACACTTACCGATGAAGAGGCCGCCAACCTTTTAAATGAAGAAGAAGTAAAAGACACGGCGCTTAATAGCGTTGAACAAAATGGTATCGTGTTCCTTGATGAAATGGATAAAATTGCCAAAAGTGGTAACACCTCCGGTGCCGATGTTTCTCGTGAAGGTGTGCAACGTGACTTGCTGCCTTTAGTTGAAGGCTCAACGGTAAGCACCAAGTACGGCATGATCAAAACCGATCATATTTTATTTATTGCTTCCGGTGCATTCCACTTATCAAAACCATCCGATTTAATTCCTGAATTACAGGGTCGCTTTCCTATTCGTGTGGAACTCGATGCCTTAAGCTCCGATGACTTTGTGAAAATATTAACTGAACCGGATGCGTCTTTAACAGAACAATACAGCGCGCTACTTGAAACCGAAGAAGTGCAGCTTATCTTTACTGCTGCCGGTGTTAAGCGTCTCGCCGAAATGGCGTGGCAGGTAAATGAACGTACCGAAAATATCGGTGCGCGGCGTTTACACACTATATTAGAACGTCTGCTCGAAGAGGTCTCTTTTACCGCATCCGACAAAGCTGGCGAAACCGTTAAAATCACCGCTGACTATGTCAACGATAATATACAAGACCTGGCTGAAGATGAAGATTTAAGCCGTTACATTCTTTAACCAAATTACATACAGGAATATTCTAATGCCTAAACCAACAGAAATTAAGTTACATCAGGCTTCGCATGTTTTAGAAATTGCTTTTGATGATGGCGAGCGTTTTGAACTAACAACCGAGTACTTACGGGTAAACTCTCCATCCGCAGAAGTGCAGGGCCACGGCCCAGGACAGGGCGTGTTACAACTTGGCAAGCAGGATGTTAACATTACCAAAATCGATCAAGTTGGTAACTATGCCATTCAGTTATTCTTTGACGACAACCACGATACCGGTATTTATTCATGGGACACATTGTATAGCTTAGGCAAAAACATGGAAGAAAACTGGAAAAGTTATTTAGCGGAGTTAGTAGCGGCAGGGCATAAGCGGCCTGAGCCTGAGCATATTAAATAAATATTACTAACCACAACGGACACGAAGGACACAACGAAAGATATTATTTAATGCTGCCCAAATAATCACAATGTAATTATCAGTAATAATCCTGACTCTTTTTTATTATTTACGTTGTGTCCGTTGTGGTTAATAAAAAATAAAATAAAATCAAGTCGTCAGCCTCCGATAAATATCCGACACCTTCAACGGCAATTCCCGAATTTCATCTATCACTGTATAAGCCGCCACACCATACATATGCGGTAAATAATCTTTTGCTTCGCTGTCGATGGTAATGCAATAAGGATGAATACCTGCACGGCGTGTTTCAACTAAAGCGCGGCGGGTGTCTTCGATGCCGTATTCGCCACGGTAACTGTCATAGTCGTCGGGTTTGCCGTCTGAGATGGTAATCAAAATACGTGTTTTAGCTTCTATATCTAACAGCTTTTTATTTAAGTGCCGAATTGCAAAACCCATGCGGGTATAGTCTTTTGGTTCGATGCCACTGATACGTGCTTTGACTTCTTCGTCATAGTTATCGTCAAACGCTTTAATGGTGTAAATTTCACAACGCTTGCGTGCCATGCCGGAGAAACCGTAAATAGCGTAGCGATCACCTAAACTTTCCAGTGACTCACACAACAAAACAAGGGCTTCACGCTCGGCATCATTTATCCAGCCTTTGGTTGAGCCGCTCATGTCCACCATAAAGCAAACCGCAATGTTGCGTTCATGGCGTTGCATTTGCATATAGAGCCGGTCGGTCATTTCACTGCCATCTTCTGTATCGGCGAGCGCTTCTACGTAAGCATCAATATCTATCTCATCACCATTGGTCTGGCGCTTTAATAATTTGTTATCATCGCGCATGGCTTCAAATGTTTTACGTAAATGTTTAATGAGCTTGCCATGCTTGCTCATGGTGTTATTAACGAAATTATCGTAAATGGGTTTAACGACTTTTTCACGTGCAGCGCACCAGTTCTTTCGGTAGTTTTGGCGCTTAAAATCCCATTCGTTATACAGGAACGCACCTTCTTCATGATAAGGAACTTTCCATACATCATCGGGGTCTTCTTCTTTTTCTTCAAAAAAAGAAGGGTCATATTCACCGTCACCGGCTGCCACCAAATATTCATCGGGTATTTCACCCAAATCCTGCAATATTGACGACATTAAATTTTTCGCATTCTCCGGTGGCGCAATCGGTTGGTCATCCAGAGTCAACTCCATGGTAAAATCCTGTTGACTGCTATGTTCTTTAATCTCTTTTAAATCAAACCGTTCATTGGCTGGCATCTTCTGTGGAGGTTTGGGCTCTTTACCTTCATCAAAATCATCCTGCATTTTACGTAAAATATTTTTAAGTTGTTTTTTTTCTTCATTGATACGTGCTTGTATAACGCTGGCGGTTATTTCTGGTTGCAATAAACCTTGGTAACAATACGGCGTAAACGGTTCAAGCTGATTCAAATATTGATTAACAATGTCCAGTGTATCATTGGCTGTGCATATTTCTGATTGGAGTTGGTCGCTGATAGCCTGCCATTGCAGATCTAAAGTAGAATTATCGAGTTGCGATTTTATTTCGCATAGCTGCCGATACAAGCCTGGTAATTCCCGCGCCAAACAGTGCTCAAGGCGTAAAGTTTCAACTGCGTGAAAGAGTGCAATGAATTTTTCGGGGTATTCGGAATTTTCAACCTCTGTATAAAGATTAATTAGGTATGTACCAAATCGTGATTGCGCCCAGCAATAAGCGACCATGACTTTATATAATTTAAAATTTTCTTTTTTGTTTTTGAGTGGTGCAACTAACGCAGGTAAAAAAATAGTTTCTGTGTCTGTGTAGGCTTGCTCTGCTTCTTCGAGTTTTAATTTGCGACCGGACAAACCATGCACAAAATGCAATAAAATCGCAGACTCATCTTCTAATACCGCACCGGCTTCTTTTTCATGGCTTAGCTGTAAAAAATTACTTACATTTCGAATAATTTCTAAGGCCGGATACAAACCTTTAACATCATAGGTGTCCATCGCGTGTAAGGCCCACGCTTCAATGGTTTTTGCATCAATCTCGTTTAAAATATCAACAATATGCGCCATAAACTGATAACCCAGCTCATGGTGTGTGCTGGCGGTGCGCTGCACCCATGCAAGAATATACTGTTGCTGCGTTAAAGGCAGAGCCGATAAAATTTTGGCATGCTGCTCATTATGGTAGAAGGTAAATTCAACATCTAAATAAATATCCAGACGTTTTAGAATGTCTTCTGATGAGAGTGGGGTTTTAGCATTCATTTAAGTAACTGGAAAATTCTCGCACTATCACTCACAATGACAAAGTAAATTTATTAATTTAGGCAGCAGTTATTGGGGTTTGCTACAGCTCATCCCAGCTCCTAAACGCTGTATTTAATGATTAAAATACAGACGAACAAAGCTCGTTAACAGCAACCAGCATATCGCTATCATCGGTTAGGGCTTGTGAAATAGCGGTATGGCATGCTGTTGTTGGCGCAATGCCGCTGTGCATTAATTTTGCTGCGTGTACCAATAAACGCGTACTCGCTCCTTCTTCCAGGCCACTGCCTTTTAAGTTCCGTGTCATATTTGCAAACTTCACTAAATTAGCCGCAACGCTTTTATCAATGTCTGTTTCTTTCGCGATAATGTCTGTTTCAAGATCGGCGTCAGGATAATCAAATTCCAGTGCAACAAAACGCTGGCGGGTACTTTGTTTTAAATCTTTTAATACACTCTGATAACCCGGGTTGTATGAAATCGATAAACAAAAATCGTCACTGGCTTCCAGGATTTCGCCTAACTTTTCCATTGGCAATACACGCCGGTCATCGGCCAGCGGATGGATAACCACCATGGTGTCTTTACGTGCTTCAACAATTTCGTCCAGGTAACAAATGGCACCGGCTCGCACAGCACGCGCTAAAGGGCCGTCGACCCAAATCGTATTGCCACCCTGAATTAAATAGCGACCGACTAAATCGGAAGCGGTTAAATCGTCATGGCACGAAACAGTAATTAATGGTTTTTTTAAGCGCCATGCCATGTATTCCATAAAGCGGGTTTTACCACAACCGGTTGGCCCTTTTAAAAGGATGGGTAATTTTTGTTGATATGCGGCTTCAAAAATTTCAATTTCATCAGCCACCCGCTGATAAAAAGGTTTGTTCTTTATAAAATACTCTTCTGTTTTTTTTGCCTGTACTTGCATGTTGGCACTCTGTTTTTCTATTAAGGTGTATGTATATCTTTAAACGATAATTTTTTCGCCCGATTTAAAGCCGAATTTAGCTTCTAGATCAAGATCATTAATCAGTTGGTCAACCGCTGGCTGTCCATGAAATTTTTCGATCTCAGCTAAAATAAGTTTCGCGCCATTTCGATTGTAGCCGCCACCCATGCTGACTTGCGT
This sequence comes from Gammaproteobacteria bacterium, assembly GCA_024275115.1. Taxonomy (GTDB): domain Bacteria; phylum Pseudomonadota; class Gammaproteobacteria; order UBA6429; family Thiohalophilaceae; genus SZUA-37. The sequence goes on along the minus strand of JAJRZT010000112.1, from coordinate 4,403 downwards.
AGCCAATAATTCACGCGCTTTATCTATGGTCATTTAACTAGCCTGATTAACAAATTGAACCGATATTATAACCTGTTAATTGGTTAAACGGCAGTGTAGAAGTCTGGACTAACCCGGCTGGTTATCAATGCGCGGCTTAATCAGCATTGGAAGATAAGTAATAGCAAAAATTAAAAATGCTATTATCCACAGTACCTGCGAGGTCCCTATCCAGAGGTTATACTGCGTGGCGTTAAACAAAGGAAAAATTACTCTAACGACCGCACCTAAAACTAAAATACCTAAGGCATAAGGCACCATTGCAGGTGGCCTGTTTACATCTCGCCCGGTATGGCCTAAAGCAACGCGCGACATCATTGACAGTGTAATTAAACCAATACCGCCAAAAGTAAAGGCATGAATGGCCAGGTATTTTTCTACACCTAAAAAGTAGACTGCTGCAAATAGCAGAAAGCCGAAGCAAATAAAACAAAGTGCAAGGTATAAACTCCATAGCATACTGTTTTTCCAAATTCCTTTTGTATGCCAGCCAATAAGGCGAACGCTATTTATAATAAATAAAGTTAAAGCCAGTGAAGATGACAAAAGTGGGTTTTGTAGAAATACATCGGCGATAAAGAAAAGTATAAATAAAACCAGGTTGGATATATCGAGAAGTTTAGAATTATACAGTGTAACCGGGTAGCCGACTCCACGTTCGATAAAAAAGGGTACCACCCGTCGGGCCATTGTCAAAATCAAACCAACCACTAAATAAATGCCACCATAGATTCCCCAGTAAATACCATCACTTAGTATGCCCATTGCACCCAGATAGAAAAATACGTTAAAGACCAGAAATAGAATAACCTTTGCTAAAATCCCAACCTGGCTCCATTGCTTTACTTTTATAATGGGATAAGCAATGGCAATAGCTAGAAAAAATAAAAATAAACTGTCTATAATTGCTGCCGCTGTTAAATAGGTTGTTCCAAATAAAAACAGTATACGAGCAACAAGCCATAAGCTGAATAATGCCATAAGGGGTTTGCCGTGTAATGTTTGCACGCCAGTCCAGTTTCTAACCGCAGCTAATAAAAACCCGGCAATAACGGCAATAGCATAACCATAAATCATTTCGTGTGCATGCCACTGGAAGCTTGAAATCGCCCCTGTCGGCAGGTCTACATTAAACAGGTAAATAGCAGACCATAAGGCAATGGAAACAACAGAAAAAATACCTGCTGCAATAAAAAATACTCTAAAGCCTAAATTAAACAGAGAAAATGTATTCGTTGTGCTTGCTTCACTTATTTGCATTATTATTCACTCTTAAACGTATAAAGGTAAACAGTTATTATAATCTTCCTGAGCATGACGAGCCATCTATTATTTATAACGATAACATTGAACTAATCCGGCTGTTTACTGTACACCCCATGAAACATATCCCTTTTCAGTAGATAAATCCTGTGTTTTCTCTGATCGGCTTAACCAGAGTGACGCAGCAAGGTTAACGTTGCTTTAAGCCCACCATTCTTACGGTTAATAAGTTGTAAATCTCCACCATGCGATAGCGCAATATTGCGCGCAATACTCAAACCTAACCCTGTACCTCCCGTTTCACGGCTGCGTGAAGTTTCCAGTCGAAAGAAGGGCTTAAAAACTGTATCCAGTTGCTGTTCGGGAATGCCTGGCCCATTGTCACAAACACTGATCGATATTGCCGTATCACTTTCGCTGGCGGTTATCTCCGCACGGCCTGCATATTTAATGGCATTATCAACCAAATTAACGATGCAGCGCTTTAATGCCTGCGGACGAGCTGGATAAGTAGCTACTTCACAGGATTTTATTTCAACCTTCTGGCCAAGCTCGGCGGCTTGTTCTTTTATGGTTTCCAGAAGTGCACAAATGTTAACATCCTCTACGTTTTCGCTGGCATCATCAGCGCGTAAAAAATCCAGCGTTTCACTTGTAATAGCCTGCATTTCGTCAAGGTTGCGGATAAAATTGTCGCGTTGCTCGGCATTGTCGAGCATTTCGGCTCGCAGGCGCATCCGTGTAATCGGTGTTTTTAAGTCATGCGAAATAGCAGACAGCAACCGGCTGCGGTCTTCAATAAAACGTTGTAAACGGCTTTGCATTGTATTGAATGCGTGGCTGGCATGACGCATTTCGGTTGAGCCGGTTTCGACCATTGGCGGCTGGTTAATGTCATTACCTAACTTATCGGCCTGCTTTGCCAGTAATGTTAATGGTCGTGTTGCCAAACGCACCGCGATTAAAGTAACCAGTAACACAATAATAATTAAGATAGCCAGGTTCACCAACAGCATGGTTGAGTTTGCAAAAATTTCATTGCCAATTCGATTTTCAAAGGTAACCCAGCTACCATCGCTTAATTGTACTTGCGCAAGAAACACCAATGCATCGGGGCCGGTCATCCCCATATGTTGCATGTGCGTCATGCGGCCACTGCTATTATGCTGAATGTTCATTGCAGGTTGGTCACTCACTGCAACCTTTAAGTCATAGCGCTTACCCAAATAAGTTTCCAGGCGATCACGAAATTCCGCGCTGGGTGAGCCAGCCACGATTGCTTGTGAATTTGCCCAGAGTGGCATTGATAATGAAACCTTGAGCGGTGGTGCATTAAGAATAGTCACCAGCTGTTGCCTGCCAGCCTCGTCTTCACCATCAAGCAAGCGGACAATTTCTGCAATGCGTTCGGCACTTTGAGCGCCACTGGCCTGAAACAGGCGTTGGCCACGATCATGAAACTGTAATAAGGTGCTGAGTGATTGTGCCAACAACAAACCAGAAAGCAGAATAAGTGCCAGTCGGCCAAACAACGATTGCGGTAACAGGCGCATCAGTTTTGCTCTTCTACATTGGCGGTAAAAACATAACCGGCACTGCGTATAGTTTTAATTAGTCGCGGTTCACGGCTGTCGTCACCCAAACGTTTACGTAACCGCCCAACCTGTACGTCAATACTGCGATCATACGGCACGGCTTCTTTGCCGCTCACCAGTTCGAGCAACTGGTCACGACTTAACACACGATTGGGTCGATCTAGAAAAACACGCAGTAAGCGGTATTCACCACCACTTAATGGCACAGCCGCGCCTTCGGTAGAAGTCAATTGGTGAGCTACCGTATCGAGGATTAAACCGGCAAAATGCAGCTTTCCTTTGGGCTCAGATTGTGCCGCGCTGTCCGGTAAACGGCGCGCCCGGCGTAATACACTATTAATACGCGCCAGTAATTCACGTGGGTTAAAGGGCTTGGCCAAATAATCATCGGCCCCCATTTCCAGCCCCACAATTCTGTCGGTTTCTTCGCCCAGTGCGGTCAACATTATAATGGGTGTGTGTGAATCAACGCGTAATTTACGGCACAGGCTTAGCCCGTCTTCGCCAGGCATCATCAAATCCAGCACAATTAAATCGATACTGGACTGTTTAAGACACTTCCACATGGCAACACCATTCTCGGCTGTACTGGCGCGCAGACCATGCTTTTCAAGATAGACCTTTAATAACTGGCGAATTTCGGCATCGTCATCAACGATTAGAATATGATCTTTGTGTTGTTGAATGCTCATAATTTAGTTTTAACCCGTTGCGCCCCGCAAGTCAGCATCACTTTGTAACATATTGTAACAATAAGCGCGCCAGATAAAGTACGTTACAAAAAACCCCTTGCCAGACATTCACCCGTTACAAACAAATGCTTAAATAATAACTGAGAAACAATGATTTTATTCAATAACGTTCTTAAACAACAGGAGAAATATCATGAAAAGCAAAAAATTAGCAACTTATCTTATCGGTGCATTAACCGGTGTTGGCCTGGCAATTGGCACAATGGCCTTTGCACAAAATACGCTGGACCATGGTGGCATGATGGGGCAAACAACCCAGCAAACCACCCAGGGCACTATGCATGGTCAGGCAGTGAAAAACAATACTTCTGATATGCATGGCGGCATCACAAAGCAACATGCAGGTGCAGAACATTTCAATAGCAACACACACTGCAATTCAGCAAATGGCAAACAGGACAAAAAATCTTAACTGCCAAAATAGAACCCGGCTTAGCGCAGCATTAACATTGTAAGCCGGGTTCATAACCGCCACACAGTAATAACTTAATGAAGTGGCAAACTTATTGAAAAGGAGAAAATTATGGGCAGCACAATGTTTTTAGGAATGGGCTTTTTCTGGATAGTACCGGTTTTAGCTATCAGCTTGCTGGTTTGGTTATTAGTCTCTTTATTTAACCGCATAGCGTAAATCTCGGGTGGCTTGCCCCCGAGCTGGATAGCTTACAATGGGGCATTATCCCATTGTCAGGTATCCAGCTTATGAAGTTACAAAAGAATATGCATCATGTGTATCGGTTAATGTACCATTTTG
>JAJRZT010000111.1 GCA_024275115.1 Gammaproteobacteria bacterium | reverse complement strand
GGGCTTTCACGTAAATCATCAGTACCTGCTTTAAAGCTAAAACCGAGAATACCCACCTTCTTACTTCCCTTTTCAGCAATCATAGAAAACCCTTTGTCTATCTGATTTTCGTTACTGGGAATAATTGAATTAATAATAGGCGTATTCAAATCCAGGCTACGTGCTTTATATGTCAGCGCACGAACATCTTTCGGCAAACAGGAGCCACCAAAAGCGAACCCCGGCTTCATATAATAAGAGGAAAGATTTAGTTTGGTATCTTTGCAGAATATATCCATTACTTCATGGCCATCAATACCAACGGATTTTGCGATGTTACCGATCTCATTAGCAAAGCCCACTTTTAGTGCATGCCAGACATTGTCAGTATATTTAACCAGTTCTGCCGTTTCCACACTGGTTCGAATCATTGGCGCATCCATGTTTTCATACAAACTGGCAAGCATATCGCCGGCCTTATTATCGGTTTCACCGATAACCGTTTTTGGCGGATTATAATAATCAAAAACCGCCGTACTCTCTCTTAAAAACTCAGGATTATTACAAACCCCAAAATCAACACCAGCTTTCTTCCCCGACGCATCTTCCAGTGTTGGTATAACAAGCGTGTTCATCGTGCCCGGCAACATCGTACTGCGGGCAACGACCACATGAAAATCAGATTTATCTTTTATAGCCTGTCCAATTTCTTCACAAACTTTTCGAACATATTTTAAATCGAGACTGCCATTTAACTGGCTTGGCGTACCAACACAAATCAATGAAATATCTGTATCAAAAACGGCCTGTTTCACATCCGTCGTGGCTCTCAACAAATTGTTTTTTACCGCTTTCTCAATAATCTCACCAATATCTTTTTCGATAACCGGTGTCTGACCATTGTTAATTAAGTCAATTTTAGGCTGATAAGGATCCACACCTATAACTGTATGCCCGTCATTTGCGATACACCCCGCAGAAACGGCACCTACATACCCCAAACCAAATATACTGACCTTCATTCTAACCTCTTAATTTTTATGTGAATTTAAAAAAACACCTAAAGCTTAAACTCATTTAATTAATATCTTGTTAACACTAACTGTATTCTCACATACAGCAGCAACACCATATAAAACACTTGTGGGAACCTTTTCTTCAAGAGCCGGAGAATACCAGCCCAAAATTGGGGTATTTTGCCCTTTAACGACATCCACTGTCCACAGGTTATCTAGTATAAAAATCAGCTGCGCGCTACTTTTTTCGTGCTTAGCTACCCAATATCCATTATTTACATCATATTCCAGGCTCACCTCTGGGGAAAAGTGAAAAAAGATCTCAGCTTTCACTTCAGCTGCACACTCCAACGTGTCTTTAATAACAATTTCATCTTTCTGCTCATAAAATACCAGTTCGCGTTGGTGCAACACACCAATATTTTTATAACCATCATGAGTCGCTACAATAGACTGCGCACCATTTTCGACGCTACAGCGATTTATTCGGGCATTAGCCTTATGCGACCACATGAACGCACCTGAGATGGTGGATTGATCATTATCATTAACTTTAATCGTATTATGTGCACTTGTGCCTCTAAAGTAATCCCGCCACTCAGGTTCGCTGTGATACGCATAAGTCCCCGGATCAACCAGCCACCATTCACCATCAATCGCC
>JAJRZT010000110.1 GCA_024275115.1 Gammaproteobacteria bacterium | reverse complement strand
CGTGGTATTTATCAATCAGGGCAATGGGTTGTAAACGGCTGAACAGTTCACGGCTAAGTGCTTCTTCTTGCTGTTTTAGCTTAACATCTTGCCAGTGGTTAATAAGTGCATTAACAAGGTGTTGATCAAAGCCGTTTAAGGCATCAGTAAAGCCTTGCACAAAGGCTTGCACTTGCGGGTGTTGGCTAATCTGTTGTTTGAGCTGGTTTTGATCTAGTTCACTATTTAATTCGGCATACTGGGCATTGCGTTGGCTAAATAGGGTTTGTTGTAAGGCTGGTAAGGCGTGCCAATAGTCGTTAAGGGCATCTATTTCACCTTGTGGAATACCGCCAAGCATAATGGCGTGTAAATCCCAACTTTCACTATCCTCGGATGAATCAACATAACGCGGAATATTAAGGTTATAGTCGTTATCGCGAATGCTTTGCTTGCTAACCACTTTTGAATAATTGGGGCGATTTTCACGCGCAATCACGGTGTCGCTGATGCGTTTGATGTCGGAGGCTTGTAGTTTGTTGTTTTTACCTACTTTGGTGAAGTGCTTGCTGGCATCAATAATCAATACATCGTTATGGTTACGTTGTTGGCGTAGCACTAGGATAACGGTGGGAATCCCTGTACCAAAAAAGATATTGGCTGGCAGGCCGATAATGGCATCAATATGGTTGTTTTCAATCAGGTTTTTACGGATTTGTCCTTCTTCGCCACCGCGAAACAGTACGCCGTGCGGTAGCACAATGGTCATGATGCCGTGCGGGCGCAGGTGGTAAAGATCGTGCAATAAAAAGGCATAGTCGGCTTTGGTTTTGGGGGCAAGCCCAAAACGAGCATAACGCGGGTCGCTGTCTTTGTGTTCGGGGTTCCATTGTTGCGAATACGGCGGGTTGGAGACCACGGCATCGACATATAAGGGGTCGTATGAACCGATGGGATCGTTTTCATCAAAAAATGGCCAATCTTCTTCGAGGGTGTCACCGTTACGGGTGACGATGTTTTCTGGAATAATACCGCGCATGACCAGATTCATACGGGTAAGATTATAGGTGTTGGCTTTTAGCTCTTGGGCATAGTATTTGATGTTGTTTTCATCATCAATATGTTTGGCGAGGCTGTTACCGATGTTAATAAGCAATGAACCCGAGCCTGAGGTGGGGTCGTATATTTTGATTTCTTTTTGGTTTTTTAAGTGATGGGCGATAATTTCTGACATCAGCAGCGAAATTTCGTGCGGAGTGTAAAACTCGCCCGCTTTTTTGCCTGCATTAGCGGCAAATTTTTCAATCAGGTATTCGTAAATAAATCCCAGCACATCGTAATCTTGCTTGCCATCCATGGGGATTTCTTTAATCAGTTGCAACAGATCACGAATGGCTTTGGTTTGTTTGGCGGCACTTTCGCCTAATTTGCTTAAGCCTGTTTGCAGGGTGTTAAAAATGCCATCAAACAGTTTTTTGTGGTTGCTGTGAATAAGGCGTTCAAACGCAGACAAGGCATCACGCACATTGGAGACATCAAAATCACTGCCTTTAGCCAGCCATGTGCTAAATAGGTTGTCGTAGCTGATAAAATAACCAATGTCTTTTTGAATGTATTCGAGGGTTTCTTGATCGTCTTCATTTAGCTGGGCGATGTCGGCATCGCTCATGCCTTGTTGTTTAGCAAAGGCAATTTGTTGGTCAGACAGGTATTTGTAGAAGATAAAGCCTAGAATGTAATCTTTGTATTCATTGGCTTCGATTTTTGAGCGCATCTGATTGGCAGATTCCCAAATTTTTGCGGCGAGCTGTTGTTTGTTCAAAGGTTACTTCCTACGGTTAATTTTTTTACTGTTTGTGGGATTGGGTTGTATAACCAGTTATTGTCTCGATCTGGTTATCTTATACGCCAACCCAAACAATTTAGTAATAAGTCGGTCATTAGACTTATAGTACTAAACTAGATTACAACCTTAACCGGAGGCATAGTAGCTTAAAAAGGGAATTAAAGGTGAGAACGCCCTTTGAAGCTGTCGAATGTTGGTATAGAATGAATCCAGATATTTTTATAAAATCACCCGATATGTTTCGAGCTGAACTTTTAAAAAAATCATGGTATAACGTGGTGAAACCTGACAATTACATACCTTTAAAGCATAATAATCAGAACCGATTAACTTGCAATGCAAAAACTTCCAACATCTTTAAATCAGCAATTCGACAATCTTTGCCTGACAAAGACAGGGCTTTTCACAAAAAATGGCTACTATTTTATTGTGATTTATGTCTTAAGTAGCAGCACGATGCTTTTTATTTGGAGAGTCTGCCATTATTTCTTCAAAAACTTCAGGATAAGAATCAATCAGTGCAGCAACAAGGGCAGGCTAACATTACTTATCAAGTAGGCTTTCCCAGACAATATTATGTTAAGGAATGGGCACGAAATAATTTGAGCAACTGGCGTAGGGTTTTTGTCCGTCTTCAAGGCGCAGCGTAGGGCGCATAGCAAGCTATATAACCGAAGCTGCAACGCAGAAAACGGACAAAAAGACAAGCTAGTTGCTCAAGTTATTTCGTGCACGTTCCTAATCTTCATTCAATGAACATTTATTTGATTTCTCAATATCAGGTCAAATCGACCTAATAAAGAAGAATACTGTCCTAGGCACTTATCCTTTTACTTAAGTTTATCTTTAAGCATCTTATTAACCTCCCCAGGATTAGCTTTACCCTGGCTGGCTTTCATTACCTGACCCACAAAAAATCCAAATACTTTGTCTTTGCCACTTAAATATTGTTCAACCTGATTTGGATTATCAGCAATAATTTTATCGATAATGGCTTCAATAGCACCACTATCCGTTATTTGTTTCAGACCTTTTTCTTCAATAATTTCATCAGCGGTTGAATTGCTTACCCACAGCTCCTCAAATACCTGTTT
>JAJRZT010000109.1 GCA_024275115.1 Gammaproteobacteria bacterium | reverse complement strand
CGGCAATAGCATCTGGAACATCTGGGCCAACCGCTTTGATGGCACGAACTGGGGCGATGCTGTGCTGATAGAGACCGACAATGCAGGGGATGCAGGCAACCCACAAATCGCAGTTGATAACAACGGCAATGCCCTCGCGGTGTGGCGGCAATCCGATGGTAGCCGCGATAACATCGTAGCCAACCGCTTTGATGGCACGAACTGGGGCGATGCTGTGCTGATAGAGACCGACAATGCAGGCTACCCACAAATCGCAGTTGATAACAACGGCAATGCCCTCGCGGTGTGGAATCAATCCGATGGTAGCCGCAATAACATCTGGGCCAACCGCTTTGATGGCGCGAACTGGGGCAGTGCTGTGCTGATAGAGACCGACAACGCAGAGGGTGCATACACCCCGCAAATCGCTGTTGATAACAACGGTCGTGCTCTTGCCGTGTGGGTGCAACGCGATAGCAGCGGCAGCTATAATATCTTAGCCAACCGCTTTGATGGCACGAACTGGGGCGATGCCGAGCTGATTGAGACCGGCGACAGGAGTGCAACAAGCCCACAAATCGCTATTGATAGCAACGGCAATGCCCTCGCGGTGTGGCGGCAATGGGATGGTACCCGCTATAACATCTGGGCCAACCGCTTTGATGGCACGAACTGGGGCAGTGCTGTGCTGATAGAGACCGACAATGCAGGGAATGCACGCATGCCACAAATTGCTGTTGATAACAACGGCAATGCCCTCGCGGTGTGGGAGCAATCTGCTGGTGGCCGTAATTATAGCATCTGGGCCAACCGCTTTGAATAAGGCCTGGCTGGAGTAAAGTTAATTGGTGGGGGAGTGCAAAAAGGGGGCGGAGTGACTTAATTTTGGTCGAAAGAAATTAAATCACTCCGACCCCTTTTCTCGTGTGATTGCGCGCAATAGTTGGAAAAACTATTTACGCAGCCACCAATACCAGGCTCGTATTGATCAAAATAAGGATGTTTATGATTTGGATATTGTTACTGAACAATCACCTGAAAATACGCTTATGAGGCAGCAGCAATCAAAATTGCTTCGCATTGCCATTGACGCGCTGCCCACGAAGCAAAACAGGACCCTGTTATTACGGGTTAATCAGCAACTGAGCTTTGGGAACATTGCCGAGGTGATGCAATGTTCGGTTAGCACCGTAAAAGCGAATCACAATTATGGCGTTAAAACGGTGGAACGCATGATTGCGGCATAATTGAAAAAAATATTAGTCTTTTTGGGCTGCACCCGTGTCCTGTAGTTAAAATTGGGAGTATCACAATGTTAAAACGGATCAGTCACTTGATTTTTATCACCCTCTTTTCCACTTTGCTCTTCGGCTGTGGTGGTGGGGGAGGTGGGGGGTACACCGGCAGACGATGGCGGCGGTGGACAGCCGCCCGCCGCTGCCGCCACTCCCAGTCTGAGCTTTGCACAGAGCAAGGTTTTCCGCTTTAGTTGGACCGATGAGGCCGACGCTACTTACTACCAATTACTGGAAAACCCCGATGGAGCTTCCGGCTTCACCCAGGTGGGTAGCGATATTCCGCAGGGCACACAAACCTTTGACCATATTGTGCCGCTGTATGCCCGAATCAACGCGCAATATATTCTGCAAAGTTGCAACGCCACGGGCTGTACCAGTTCAGGCACGGTCTCGGCCAGTGTCAATCTGGTGGCCAGTATTGGCTATGCTAAGGCCAGCAATACCGACGCGGGTGACCGGTTCGGCTGGGCTGTCAGCCTGGCGGCAGACGGTAATACCCTGGCGGTGGGGGCTGTATTTGAGGACAGCAACGCCACTGGCATCGATGGGGATGCTAATAACGGGGCATTCGATGCCGGCGCGGTCTATGTATTTACCCGCAGTGGTAGCAGCTGGTTCCAGCAGGCCTATGTTAAGGCCAGCAATACTGGTACGGGTGACCAGTTCGGCAGTGCCGTCAGCCTGGCGGCAGACGGCAATACCCTGGCAGTGGGGGCTGTAAATGAGGACAGCAACGCCACCGGTGTTAACGGTGATCAGACTAACAACTCGGCACCAAACAGCGGCGCAGTGTACCTGTACTAACACGGCTATCGGATTGGTTGTGATTAAAGTCTTACAAGGTGGGCACGGTATCCGTGCCCACTGTTTGCCAGTTTTTAGGTCATTACCTTGTACCTCGTTCCCACGCTCCTGCGTGGGAATGCATAGGGTGACTACGCAAACTGAGGTATGGGTTAAAACGGTGGAACGCATGATTGCGGCATAATTAAAAAAAATATTAGTCTTTTTGGGCTGTACCCGTGTCTTGTAGTTAAAAATGTCATTGGTTAATAAATATCATTATAAATGGGAGTATCACAATGTTAAAACGTATACAGTATTTAATTTTTATCACCTTCCTTTCCACTTTGCTCTTCGGCTGTGGTGGTGGTGGGGGGGGAGGTGGCGGCGGTGGTGGCAGTACTGGGCTGGACGTTGCCAGTTTACAGGGCACCTGGCTGGGTGGTTTTGCCGACAACACTGACGGCAATACAGAAACCATGTTTAACAATCTCACGATCACAATAGGTGCTTCTGGAAATATTATCGCAATATTCCTTAACGGGGTTGATCAGGGTTTGACAGGCATCATCACCAAAACAGGTAATAGCACGTTTGGTTTTACCTTGAGTGATACCAGTGTAGGCGGCTTTCTTGCTGACAGTAGCGGTACCTATATGGGTTTTATTAATGACAACATCAGTTTTGGTGTTTTGCAAAAGGGTGCCACATCACTTCCAGCTTATACCGCCTCAGATATTGTCGGTAGCTGGAGTGGTTATTCGGTCAAGCTTGGAAGTGATCTGAGTGTGGTTAATACCTTTACGTCAAATGCAACGGTTATTTCCAATTTTAGTTTCTCCGGTAGTAACAGCCAGGGTATCAACTTTAATGGCTCATTCAATCGGTGGATGGTCCCATTCGGTGCTTTCTGGGGCACATGGAGTGATACGCAACCTGCTTTCGGTGATGTGCTGGTCTGGATATCAGCAGATAAACAATTTGCCGGGGGTTGGGCATGCAATAGCGCGGCTTCCGATGCATCAAAATATAATATAAATATTTATGATGTAACCGGTTGTTCATTTTCAATGTGGAAAAAATAACAAATTACCAAAAATAGAAAAAATAGTAGGATATTAAGATTTTACCTCGTTCCCACGCTCCCCACGTGGGAATGCATACGCTGACAGCGTGCAGATGCGTGGGAACCAGAATTCGTAAATTACAAAAATTTATTAGTCTTTTTTGGCCTGGGGGTTGTAGGGTCGGACCTACGCAACCCTTTGAAATAACAAAAAAATCATCTAAAATAAAACCTATAAACAAGCTTAAACACATCTTTTTACGGACAAAAACAATGCTTTAAGGATAAAGTATTAGGCCACGACAAATCGGTATTTTTTACCCGGACATGTCTAGCACGTCACCCACCGCTGCCATAAACAGGAATTTTTATTAAAATTCGTTAAAGATATTAAAGATAAAAACTGTTGGCGTCATTGGCTTTTCGAAGCAAAAAAGCGCTATGGTTTGTGTGTTCTTACTCATTATCACCTCAAACCACATCCATCTGTTAGTGCTGAATCGCGGCAATGGTGAAAGTGCAAAGAGCCCTGTATACCTTACACTGTCCATTTTGCCACTAAAAAGATAGTTTTAAGCGGTTTTAATGGCATTATATGGGGAGAATAATTCGTGTTATCAATCGGTTGCACAGGTCTGCCCCATTTTATAGGTTATACTTACTCCGGTGTTAACAGTCCTACTAAAGTAAAGAAAACCAGCGTTTTATTTATGCCATCTGCTATAATGGATATACAATGTATAGCCGTAGGTGGTCAATAATGAAAGCCAAGATAAGTGAATGGGGTAATAGTCATGGTATTAGAATAACAGCTCCCATGTTGGATCATTTGAATGTAGAGCCTGGTGTTGAGCTCAATATCAAGCTGACTGATAAAGGCGTTGAGATAATGAAGAACACACACTCACAGGAATATGTGAAGATTGTCGCCCAGGAAACCATTGATGAGTTATTGGCCGCAAGTGAACCCGTTAAAATAGTTGATGACCCTTATGCTGAATCAGGCATCGGCTATCTGGTTATCACTGTGAACCCGTGCAAACCTGTTATGCGTGAAGTCCCTTTAGAGACGCCCGGTTGTTACAAAACACTGACGGATGCAAAAGAAGCCGCCAGGCAGGCTATTCAAAAAGCCATTGCTGATGCAAAAGAATCCTTAACAGAACTTCGCCAGATTGGTGTTGAAAATATCACCTACATAGCTCTATGAAAGAACAAATTGAAAACCTGCAAAAATCTTACGAACTGTCCAGCCAGCAGATTGAGGATGCTGTCAATCCATTAGAAGTAGCCGCTTTGTTTGAAAGTAACAACGTATCCTATGTTCTGATCGGTGGACATATGCTCTCATATTACACAGGTACGGCCAGAGCGACGGTTGATGTTGATTTTATTATTGGCGGTGCTGATTTTGAACGTGCCTCCAGGGTAATTGATAAAGCTTATGCACAGTTTAAACATAATAATCAAGTTTACCATGTTACATACGACACTAAAAAACATGTTAAAGACCCTGAGCGTATTGACCTGGTTAAAGATGGTTTCCCGCTGTTTAAAGCAGTTGTGCAAAAATATTGTGTGACGTTAAGGGCAAAAAAAAAGGTTGTTAAAATCCCAACCATTGAAGCTGCAATTGCATTAAAATTTGCTGCTTCAATATCGCCCAATAGAGGTGATGAAAATAAACCAGTTGATAACGCCGATTTAATGAGGCTTATACGAACTACGACTAAATTAAATGAACAGGCACTTTTGGCATTAGGTGAGCTGGTTTATAGTGGTGGTGGTAAAGAATTAGCAGCGGTTGTAAACGATGTAAGGCAAGGTAAAGCGATCAGTCTGTAGAGAGAAAAACATTAAACCACCCCCATCTGTTAGTACTGGATCGCGGCAACGGTGAAATTGTAAAGAGCCCTGTATACCTTACACTGTCCATTTTGCCATTAAAAAGATAGTTTTAAGCGGTTTTAATGACATAAAACAGGATGAATAATTCGAGTTATCAAGTGGTTGCGTAGGTCCGACCCGTTTTAGCTGACCGGTTTTAGCGTTCCAGTTAACACCGATAACAGTCGTGGAACAACGGATGTTGCGACCAATAACGTGAACTGTACGAACCCGTGATAGCGAAAAACCAGCGCTAATAATAACTTCGAGCTTGCCCATATCTCGTTCCCACGCTCCTGCGTGGGAATGCTACGGTGGCTACGTGAAGTGAGGTAGGGGTTACCACGCAGGAGCGTGGTAACCAGAATCCGTAAATTACAAAAAAATATTAGTCTTTTTGGGCTGTACCCGTGTCCTGTAGTTAAAAATGTCATTGGTTAATAAATATCATTATAAATGGGAGTATCACAATGTTAAAACGGATCAGTCACTTGATTTTTATCACCCTCCTTTCCACTTTATTATTTGCCTGTGGGGGTGGGGGTGGTGATGAGGGTGGAAATGGCACGGCACCTCCAGGCGAGTTGACGCTGGCCTTTAGCTCGGTCAAAACATTCCGCTTCAGTTGGGTAGATGTGGGCGATGCGACCTACTATCAATTACTTGAAAACCCCGATGGAGCTTCCGGCTTCACCCAGGTGGGTAGCGATATTCCGCAGGGCACACAAACCTTTGACCATATTGTGCCGCTGTATGCCCGAATCAATGCGCAATATATTCTGCAAAGTTGCAACGCCACGGGCTGTACCAGTTCAGGCACGGTCTCGGTCAGTGGTAATCTGGTGGCCAGTATTGGCTATGCCAAGGCCAGCAATACCGGGGCGAGTGACTGGTTCGGTATTACCGTCAGCCTGGCGGCAGACGGCAATACCCTGGCGGTGGGGGCTATATCTGAGGACAGCAACGCCACCGGCATCGATGGGGATGGCGCCAATAACGGGGCATCCGGTGCCGGCGCGGTCTACGTCTTTACCCGCAGTGGCAGCAGCTGGTCCCAGCAGGCCTATATCAAAGCCAGCAATACCGACGTGAATGACTGGTTCGGCCGTTCCGTCAGCCTGGCGGCAGACGGCAATACCCTGGCGGTGGGGGCTATATCTGAGGCCAGCAACGCCACCGGCATCGGTGGGAATGGCGCCAATAACGGGGCAGCCGAAGCCGGCGCGGTCTACGTCTTTACCCGCAGTGGTAGCAGCTGGTCCCAGCAGGCCTATATCAAGGCCAGCAATACCGACGCGGGTGACTGGTTCGGCCGTTCCGTCAGCCTGGCGGCAGACGGCAATACCCTGGCGGTGGGGGCTATTGGTGACAGTAACGCCACCGGCATCGATGGGAATGGTGCCAATAACGGGGCATCCGATGCCGGCGCGGTCTACGTCTTTACCCGTAGTGGTAGCAGCTGGTTCCAGCAGGCCTATGTTAAGGCCAGCAATACTGGTACGGGTGACCAGTTCGGCAGTTCCGTCAGCCTGGCGGCAGACGGCAATACCCTGGCGGTGGGGGCTGGTGGTGAGGACAGTAACGCCACCGGTGTTAACGGTGATCAGACTAACAACTCGGCATCAAGCAGCGGTGCAGTGTACCTGTACTAACACGGCTATCGGATTGGTTGTGATTAAAGTCTTACAAGGTGGGCACGGTATCCGTGCCCACTGTTTGTCAGTTTTCAGGCCAGAACCACAATCATTCTGGATTAACGATGACCTCGACCTGCTGGAGATAAAAAAAATGATTTTGTATTTTAAATTTTATTAGCCTTTTTACCACAATAGCGTGTCTTTAATTTGTATTAAAACAATATCAGGAGAAAAAAATGAAAAAACTAATTATGTTGCTGGTGCTTGGCTTTTGTTCAGATCATGTTTTTGCTGAGGGGATCATGAGCAAACAAAGTTTACTGGAAACGATGGAAAGCACTTTTGAGGAGAGCTTATGTACAAAGACTTACAACACCTGCATGAATACCACAAAGACCGCTTGCTTTACTGAGGTAAAAAGAATTTTAAATAAGGAATGTTCAGCGGATATTCCTGATGAGTTGGAAGATATAGATGAAGTGCGCGCCTATGCCGGATCAACAGGAGCGTGCACAACAAAAAAATACCTTAAAAATCATAAAGCTGCGATAAAGAAGAATGCAAAAACGCCTGCTTGCCAGTCAATATTAAAAAAATAATATCAATTCGTACTGAATTGGAGGATAAAACAATGAAACACCCTTTCACCTATGCACTGTTTTTTACTACTGCTATGTTTATGCTGTCTGGTTGCCTGATGGGAAAACTCAGTGCGCCGGCTTTGCCATCGGGGTTAAACCAACCCTCTCCGGTTACCGTAACCAAAATTAATGGCCTTAAGCTAGGGCTGCCAAAAGGCTGGAAGTCCGTCAAGGTGCCCAAAAGATACAGCAAGTCTGGTGGGATCATACAACTGAAGCACAAAAAATATGGCAGCATTACTATCTACAAAGCGCCCGCCATGGTAGATGCAAGATATGGAAAACTGTTTACACACACCTTGGTAGAAACAGTGATGCCAGACTATGAGGCAAAAGGCGGCGGATATGCTGTTAAGTCCGGTGCCATTATTCAAGTATATAGTGGCACAGTGAATGCCGCAGGAGAGAGACGAAAATTTAATGCATATACTGCCTACAATATTTCACAGGGCATGAGCGAATATTATATGCACGCTTTAATAATAGATAAAAAGCGAAATGACAGGGTATTTTATGACTTTATCGCGATAGCTAACTCGATATAAACAAGGTGCATGTTCCATGAAAATACTTATGCGGGTCGGCCTGGTTTTTCTGGCCTCATTTATGGTGCTAGTTGCACAGGCTGGAATACTTGATGCGAACACTGACGTTAATGTCAGTGCTTATGCCGATGCTGAGCAACTGCAAAAGGAAGCGGCAAAATATAAACTGGCAAAATGGAAAATACCGTTAAACCAGGATGTTATTGAAAATATGCTGGTACTGGACGGAGAACGGGCTGTTTTAAGCCTGAGAAATTACAACCGTGATCTTAAGCGAGACCGAATTATCGTGGTTGATCTGGCAAAGGGCAGGATGCTCTGGTCACGTTCAGCCGCAGAGGATGAAAATGATATATCCATTGTTGCGGTATCAAAAAAATACATTTTAATCAAATCAAATTCTAAAAATACAACACGCCTGACTGCGCTCAAAATTCGTTCGGGTCAACCGGTGTGGAAAAAGGAACTGACCACCACTGGCTGGGTTATGGTTCAACAACTGGATAAGAACCATGTGATACTCGCAACGGCAAATAACAGCAACGTAGAATATCAATATATAAAAATCAGCTCAGGAAAAAAACAATGGTCGTACCGTTCAGCAAAACGAAGCAATCCCCTCACTAACGTTATTGCCTATAAAAAAGGCATTATTATTCCGGCAGATCAACTTATCAGTTTAAGCCGGCTGGATGGTCGTGTGCTCTGGAAGTTTAAAGCCATTAAATACCCTGCCAATACGGCCGCCCCGATCCTGAGCTCCGGTTCACTTTATATTGTTGATAGCGAAAATGCCCTGAACAAAATCAATCTGTCGAAAGGTAAATTAATATGGCGCCATAAAAACCCTCGGCAGTATCGACTTACCGCCATTGATGTGAGCAAAACACAGGTTTATTTGCGTGGCCTTGAAGATACAGGCGCAAGGCCAACATCGGTTTTTATCAAGATTGACAGGCAACGTGGTCGCCTTAAATGGCGAACGTCGATTAAGGACAAACTGTCGCTGGTGAGTAATTTACTTGAGTATAAAGGTTATATCTATGTGGCGTCGCCAACTACGCTTTATGCGTTCAGAAAAAAAACAGGCAAGATTAAATTTTCCCAGGTAGTTTCCCGCAGCCAGTTAAGTCTTTATCCTGTCACTCTGCGTCGGGTTGATAAAAACATCGTGTTTGCCGGTGAGCTGACGATAGCTGCCTTTTATGCAACAACGGGCAAGAAAATTTATCGCCGTGCCTTAACCGGTATTAGCCCCGCAGCAGATCTAAGTGCGCTGGAAACATCCATTAAACGCTTGCAGAAAAAAAACACCGAAAAGGAAAACCAAACGGGAGAAATATGGCGCTGTGTATCTTGCCTGATGAGCGTCAACGCGCAGGCAAGAGCCAATGAACTTTATAGCAAAAGCTGGACTCGTGGCCTGACAGATTATGAAGCGATTGAAGGCGGGATGGCCAGAAAAATGTCAAAAGTCTATGCGGCTATCGGCGTATATGAAACAGCCGTGTCTCTTTCAGAGTTAATTTATACCGGGTTGATTTCAAAAATGGACAAAGAAAATCTGGCGCGTCATAAACTGATTCATACCACCATTATAAACGCATACCCAGCAATGATGACTCCAAATTATATCTACCGACCGACACGCTCAATGAACCTGATTGACCCAGATGCAGGTGAATTTATGCAAATTACTGCCATTAATCTTAGAAACGGTAAAAAAAGTAAAACCAGCACGAGTGTGCCTTATAAGGATTATGGTTTATGGATTTATGTTGATGAGAAGAAACAAATCGCCTACCAGCAAAGCATTGGTTTTTCCCCCAACGAGGACAAACCCCTAATGAGTTATTTGATTGCAAAGCCGGTTGTACTACCTCGGTAACATTTTCCCGCATTGAGCGGAGGTGGTGCATCTGCAGTAGATGGCGGCGCGGAGGGGCAACGCCAGATCCAATTATTCTTGAAGAGAATCATTGTTAAGTGATTTTTTATTTTTCGCCCCGTAAATTTGTTTGTTAATATTTGTAACTTCAGGATAGGAACAATGTTAATCGATACCTATATTGTTAGACTCTACCGCCGTGAAGTTGATGAATCGGAGCCGAATGAAGTTATTGGCGTAATTGAAATTGTGGGTCAGGAATCGAAGCGGTATTTTACCCGGCTTGATGATCTTCCTGCCATTTTAAGCAAACTGAGTTTAAATGGAAATAAAAATAACTGAATAAATAACCTCCGCATAAAATTAAAAAAATGATTAGTCTTTTCCTGCCCAACCCGTGTCTTTATAAATGATGGTTGTGTTTGCTCTTTAAATCACCCCATCACTCTTTAATACAAAATGACAGCTATATTGCAGTAGTCATTAAACTTTAAACACTCAAAGACAAGGATGACGATCATGAGAATACTTTTAATCACTCTATTTGCCGTATTAGCAAGCATAACCAGTACTTCGTTTGCAAACTGCCCACCTCAGTTAAGTGCCGGTGATATGCTTGAATGCATCACGGTGGAGGGCAACGATGACCTTAGTTATCAGGAATGGGCTGCCGAATTTTATAAAAGCACCAACCCTGAAAAGGCCGCTGCTATTCGTGCAGCGTATAAAGCCGAAACAAAATCCACTAAAAACAATGTAAAGGGAAATACATTATCCTTATCACAATAACTCGGTGGCAACTTCGCAACCTTATTATGATGTTAGACATGTTCTAATTCGTAACTATTCACACTACCAGGATAGTCATCATTCCGGCACGATTTTAGCTGGAATGATGGGCACCTGAGGGTATAAGTCGGTATACCCATGTCTTTAGTTATATGTAAATCACTTCCTGCTAGTGTTTCGTAATCACCTTAACCATCCTCCGAATAATTTCTAACAAAACTAAGCCTTTGTTTTTATAAGATTTAAAAAAAAATATCATTTTTTAGAACGCGCTGTTACCTGACAGTAACCCCACTTCCCATAGGATAAATTCTGCAGAATAAAAATCAAGGGAGAGGGAACGATGAATAACAGAGGAAGAAGAAAATATACGCAACTGGATGATGAAGCATTAACCCGTCGGGCTCAGCAGGGTGACAACCCGGCGTTCGATGCCCTGCTTGGACGTTACCGCTCATACATCAAACAATATTTGTTGCGCCTTATTGCCGACCCGGATGCCGCAGAAGACATTCTTCAGGATACCTTTATAAAGGTATATACCTCCATTCATCAATATCGTGGGGATTCTAGTTTTAAAAGTTGGCTGTTTGTGATTGCGCGCAATAGCTGGAAAAACCACTTACGCAGCCATCAATACCAGGCTCACATTGATCAATATAAAGATGTCTACGATCTGGATATCGCTGGTGAGCAATCTCCAGAAAATGCACTTATACAACAGCAACAATCAAAATTAATTCGTGTAGCGATTGATGCCCTGCCCACTAAACAACGCACGACAGTAACATTGCGCATCAACCGGCAACTGCCCTTTGTCCACATCGCAGAGACCATGCAATGTTCGTTGAGCACTGCAAAAGCCAATCACTATATTGGTGTTAAAACGGTCGGGCGAATGATTGCGGCATGATATTTTAAAAATAGTATTCGTCTTTTTTGCCCGATTCCGTATCTATAAAGGAAGGGCTTGTAACGCGCTTAGTAGTTAGCTACCAGATCAGATCGTCCGGCACGGTATATTCGGCATAGGGATCATTTTCATCCACCACCGGTTCATTGCTATCGAATAAAATAATGCGTTTTTCATCGCGCTGTTGAATCTTCTCCGCGATGGCTTTAGGTACAAGCTCGTAGCGGCTATCGATATCGGCAATCCCTAATGCGCCACTTATAATTTTTTGCTTCATCTCATTATTTACATAAATACGCTTCACTTTATTCATATGTTCAAAGTTATAAGCGATTTCGCAGTCCTGTTGTCGTTCGATACGATTTTTTGTAATGAGTTGATTAATTTCAGCCGATACCGCTTTTATCCGTGCCGCTTGTTCTTTCTTCTTATTCAGTTCACGGTCGAGTTGGGCTTTATTCTGTGCAGCCTGCTGAACTTTTAACTTAGTTTCATCGGCTGTGGCTTCTTTTTGGGAGCGCTGTTGCCTGGTCTTTTTCGTTTTGTCTTTTTTGGCATTATGAGCTTGCTGTTTGGAGACAATGCCTGTTTTTAGTAACTGATCTCGAAATGGGTTGCTCATATTTGGTCTCGCTTGTCTGGGCGATAATTAGCCTGCGTGTCCGAAGGGATATGCTAACCTGTTGTTTTTTATACAAAAAACGTCTTAAATGCTGCCGAGAAGAGGACTTGAACCTCCACGGGGTTGCCCCCACATGCACCTGAAGCATGCGTGTCTACCAATTCCACCACCTCGGCGTTTAAGCGAGGTAGACTTTACTAACTAGCGAATTAACTGTCAATTTAATCTGTGCTAATGTTCGGTTGCGAAATCAGTACGCTTGAACGAAATTCAGGTTAAACTACACTCTTATTATATAACTATGTAGCCCAAAGAATGTCGAAGAAAAAAAATATTGATCCACACGCGGAGCGTGAAGCTCGAAAATACGCACAGCCTATCGCCAGCCGTGAACTTATCATGGAATATCTGGAATCCATGGGGGCGCCGCTGAACCGTGACCAGATTGCAGCGCATTTCGATCTTGTCGATGACGATAATTATTTCGCGCTCAAAAAACGCTTGCGAGCGATGGAGCGAGACGGGCAAATTATCTACACCCGCAAAGGTGGCTATGGTCTGGCACATAAGATGGATTTAGTGTGTGGCCGGGTACAAGGGCACCCCGATGGTTTTGGTTTTTTAATCCCGGACGATAATAGCGACGATTTATTTTTAGCCCCTCGTGATATGCGTGAAGTCTTTCATGGTGACCGCGTCATGGCTCGGGTGGCTGGAGAAGACCGGCGTGGGCGGCGTATGGGGCGTATTGTTGAAGTGCTTGAACGCGCACATGAATTGATGGTCGGGCGCTTTTTTGTCGAGCACGGCGTTGCTTTTGTTGTTGCTGATAATAAGCGCATTACTCAGGACATTATGGTTGCCGCCGAAGATTTTAATGGCGCAACGCATGGGCAAATTGTTTCGCTGGAAATTATTCAGCAGCCCACCAAACGCCATCAGGCGTTAGGGCGTGTTAAAGAAGTTATGGGGGAGCACATGGCTCCCGGGTTGGAAATTGATATTGCGATCCGCTCGCACGACTTGCCTAATCACTGGAATAAAAAGGTGATCGCTGAAACTGAAAATTTACCGGTTGAAGTATTGTCCTCTGAAATAGAAGGTCGCGTTGATATTCGCGACTTGCCTTTGGTCACCATCGACGGTGAAGATGCGCGCGACTTTGACGATGCTGTTTACTGTGAACCCAATGCAAACGGCTGGCGTTTAATTGTTGCCATCGCTGATGTGTCTAACTATGTAAAACCGGACGCGTCGCTTGATTTAGAAGCACAAAACCGCGCAACCTCGGTTTATTTCCCTGAACGTGTTATTCCAATGTTACCCGAAGCCTTGTCCAATGGTTTATGCTCGCTTAACCCGCAAGTAAATCGCCTGTGCATGGTTTGCGATATGCAAATTAGCAAACAAGGCACTTTAAAAGAGTATACGTTTTATCAGGCGATGATGTATTCACATGCACGCTTAACGTATACCCAGGTTGGGGCAATGCTTGAGCAGCAAGATAAAGCATTACGCACTGAATACAAGGCGGTGCTACCGCATTTAGAAAACCTTTATGGTATGTACAAAGCCATGCGCGCACAGCGCAGCAAGCGTGGAGCGATTGACTTTGAAACAACTGAAGTCAGAATTGTATTTGGTAGTGAACGCAAGATAGATAAAATTATCCCTGTGTATCGCAATGATGCCCATAAAATAATTGAAGAATGCATGATCACAGCAAATGTAGCGACTGCACGATTTTTGTTAAAAAATAATATGCCGGCGTTATACCGAATTCATGAAGGCCCGACTGTTGAAAAACTGGAAGATTTGCGTAAGTTTTTATCTGAGTTTGGTTTGCAAATACCCGGTGGTGAAAAGCCAACGGCAAAAGATTATGCTCATCTGGTTAACCAGATAAAAGAACGCTCGGATTTTAATTTAATCCAGACCGTGTTGTTGCGTAGCTTGCGCCAAGCGGTATATAGCCCTGATAATATAGGCCATTTCGGTTTAGCCTATGATGCGTACGCGCATTTCACCTCACCCATTCGACGTTACCCAGACTTACTCGTGCATCGTGCCATTAAGCATGTATTAAGCAAGCAATCGGTTGCTAACTATAAGTACGATCACAAAGACATGGTGCATTTTGGCGATATTTGTTCTCAAAACGAACGCCGAGCAGACGAGGCAACCCGTGATGTGAATGACTGGCTTAAATGTGAGTTTATGCTGGACAAAGTGGGTAATGAATATCAGGGAAAAATTACAACCGTGACTGGTTTTGGTTTATTTGTAGAGTTAAATGATATTTTTGTTGAAGGCCTGGTGCATGTGACTAGTTTGAGTAGTGACTACTACCATTTTGATCCGGTTAAACATCGGCTTGTTGGTGAAAATAGTAATAAAATATACGGTTTAGGCAATGATATTACCATTCGTGTTGCTCGGGTTGACCTTGACGAGCGTAAAATTGATTTTGATTTAGTTTTGAGTGATGCAGACAGAAAAGATGCAGGTAAACCAAAATCAAAAAGTAATAAACGAAAAGATAAAAAATCGGGGCGTAAAAAACCACGTCACATTTCCGATGCCAAACACTTTGCCGATAAAAAAGAAACAGATGTTGCTGATACTGAATTAGATAACAAGCCGACACGCAATAGAAAGTCTAGCAAAAAGAAAAACACTAAAAAGAAAACGGCACAGAAAAAATCAGCGTCAAAGAAAAAAGCATCCAAAAAGAAAGTCACAAAAAAGAAAACAGCACAGAAAAAATCAGCGTCAAAGAAAAAAGCGTCCAAAAAGAAAGTTACAAAAAAGAAAATGGCGAAGAAAAAAACGGTATCTAAAAAGAAAGCCCACAAGTGAAAACAGATGATTTGATTTACGGTATCCATGCAGTGCAGGCCGCATTGGAAAGCCAGGCAAACATTACTGAATTATGGGTTGAAAAGAAACGGCACGATCAACGTGTTGAAGATATTCTTGAATTAGCTAAGCAAAAATCCATTCCCTGTGAGCGAGTGACAAGCCATATATTAAAAGAATGGCTGCCGGATGCACGTCATCAGGGTGTGGTTGCAAAACTGGCCAGTATTTCAACCCAAAATGAGTCAGATTTAAATCGTTTGTTAGATTCACTCGAGGATCCGCCTTTTATCTTGCTATTAGACGGTGTAACCGATCCACATAACCTCGGGGCCTGCATTCGCACTGCCGAAGCGGCTGGTGTGCATGCGATAGTGGTGCCTAAGGATAAGTCCTGCGGCATGACCGCAACCGTGCGTAAAGTGGCTTCGGGTGCCGCTGAAATACTGCCTTTTGTCCAGGTGACCAACCTCAGCCGTTGCATCAAGGCCTTGCAGGAGCGGGGGATCTGGTTTATTGGTACCGATCTGGCAACCGATACTAACTTATACCAGCAGGATTTAACCGGCCCTCTGGCGATAGTGATGGGAGCCGAAGGCAAAGGCTTAAGACGGCTAACCAAAGAACATTGCGATACATTAGTTAAATTACCCATGAACGGCACAGTTGAAAGCCTGAATGTGTCTGTTGCGGCTGGGGTGGTACTTTTTGAGGCGTTGCGGCAGAGGCTGTAGGCTGTTTAGAACAATGTAACCACTGTGTCGCCGCGGTTAATCTATTGATTTTAATGGTTTTTATCTGTCTCCATTATTACCAATATCCACTTCAAGCATTTATTGCAATTAAGCTCTAATTTAAGTAAAATTCGCCGCCTTAAATATTTTTTTAAGTTCCTTGCTTCACTGGAGCCCGCTGTAGTTGGGTTTACCGGGAAGCTACTTTAACCATGAGGAGCATTTATGCGTCATTATGAAATCGTTTTTCTCGTTCACCCCGATCAAAGTGAACAAGTCCCTGCAATGGTCGACAAATATAAGTCGGGCATCGAATCTAAAGGTGGTTCAATCCATCGTTTTGAAGACTGGGGACGTCGTCTTTTAGCTTATCCTATTCAAAAGATTCACAAAGCACACTACATTCTTATGAATGTTGAATGTGACCAGGAATCACTGGATGAATTAACAAACACATTCCGTTTTAATGATGCGGTTATTCGCCACATGGTTATTCGTCGTAAAAAGGCCATTACCGAGCCTTCACTGATGGCGAAAAGAGATGAGCGTGACGATTCAAGTACAGACAGGAAACCTGCACCTGCTGCACCTGCACCTGAAAAAGCACCTGCACCTGTATCTGAATCAGATTCAGCTGAATCAAAACCAGAAGCTGCCGCTTAATTATTAAAGAGAAGGAATAAAATTATGTCACGTTATTTTCGTCGTCGTAAATTTTGTCGTTTTACAGCAGACAAAGTAGAAGAAATTGATTACAAAGATATTGCTACGTTAAAAGGCAATGTCACTGAAAGTGGAAAAATTGTACCCAGCCGCATTACCGGTACAAAAGCGCGTTACCAGCGCCAGCTTTCAACTGCGGTTAAACGTGCGCGCTATCTGGCACTTATCCCGTATACAGATTCGCATAGCCAGTAACTCTTAAGGTTATCTTATGCAGGCGATTGCAGCCTTTGTATTGCGTGGACGCAATCAAGCTATATTAAGCACCATTGGTTTTGCTGTATTGGCGTTATTTTTTACGCCAATGGGCTTATTCAGTGCGGCATCTATTGGCCTGGTGACGTTGGTACACGGTGCAAAGCAGGGGTTACTGATCACGGTTATTGCCTCTGTTTTTATGTTGGCCATTTCCAGCTTTACCGGCCAAATGGCACTCGGTATTGAGTACATTATTTTTTACTGGCTGCCTGTATGGGTGTTGGCGCAATTACTGGCTCGGCAGGTTTCGCTGTCACTGGTTGTGCTGGTAGCAGCATTGATTGGGTTAGTTGCGGCCATTGTAATGGCAACATTGTATGTTACCTACGAAGCCCAGTGGAACAAGATTATTCTGGACAATTTATTGCCGGCTTTTAAAGATGCAAAAATGGACTTGTCCGATGAAGAACTGAAAGCCTTTGTACTGAACATAGGTAAGATGGTTGTTAATTATGGAGCCGCTTACTGGTTGCTAAGTATGTGTGCCAGCTTATTTCTGGCGCGTTGGTGGCAGGCACTGCTTTTTAATCCAGGCGGGTTTGGAGAAGAGTTCAGGAAATTACGCTTTGGTGTGAGCGCGGCGGTCGGCGCTATGCTGTTAATTGCCATTGCTGTTCTTGTTAGTGATGGTTTGCTTAACCAGATCCTTGTTGGCAGTGTTGGCGTTATTGTGTTGCTTTTTGTGTTACAGGGTTTAGCCATTGCACACACTATTGCTGTTGTGCGAAAGTTAAAAGCAGTGTGGTTGTACCTGTTGTATTTATTAATGATAGTGCTAATGCCGTATGAATTGTTTTTAATCGCCTTTATTGGCTTAAGTGACAATTGGGCAAACTACCGGGCGCGTATTAAACCGGTATAAATAAATTTAAAATGAGGCCATTGATGTGGCTGTATTGATTAGAGGTAAACAAAGATGGAAGTAATTTTATTAGAAAAAGTAGCGAATCTGGGTAACCTGGGTGACAAAGTGAATGTTCGTCCGGGCTATGGTCGTAACTTCTTAGTACCTAAGAAAAAAGCCGTTCCTGCAACTAAAGATAACCTCGCTATGTTCGAAGAACGTCGTGCAGAGTTAGAAAAAACCGCCGCAGAAGCTTTAGTTGCAGCGCAGGCACGTGCAGAACAAATCGCAGCGCTGGTTTCAATTACCATCACAGCCAATGCCAGTGACGAAGGTAAGTTATTCGGTTCTGTTGCTGTAGGCGATATTGCTAAAGTAGTAACAGATGCAGGCGTTGAGATATCTAAACAGGAAGTTAGCATGCCAGAAGGCCCTATTCATACCATTGGTGAATATGACATTGCTATTCGTGTGCATTCTGATGTTGCACAAACTGTTAAGGTTGTTGTTGAAGCAGAATAAATCAACGCCTTAGCAAGTAAAGCTAACTTGCTATCTAATAGTTTGTTCTAACAACTTCCTTACCCGGCACATTCCGTGCCGGGTTATGTTTGTTTATCACCAAATACTAATTTTATATGTCCAACTTTTTATAAAAGATGCTTAATTATTAGCACTCTTTTTTAAAGTCGTTGTGGTATTATTTTTCTCTGGCACAAGCCGCATTTAGCCACCCAAATATATTTAAAACAGACTAAAAGAACGATAAAACTATGCAGGAAGTTGTATTCCCTAACGCATCGAATGACCGAGCGGATAAATTAAAGTTACCCCCTTATTCTATTGAGGCAGAGCAGTCTGTACTCTGTGGTTTAATGATAGATAACAGTACCTGGGAGCAAGTAGCCGATCAGATTGCCGAAAACGATTTTTATCGACGCGATCATCGTCTAGTTTTTCGTGCAATCGTGGCCTTAGCTGAGCAAGATCACCCCTTAGATGTCATTACCTTGTCTGAATGGCTGGATCAGCAAAAAGAACTGGAAAATGTGGGGGGCTTAAGTTATTTGGGTGCACTCGCAAAAAATACCCCCACCTCCGCTAACATCAAAGCCTATGCTGCCATTGTGCGCGAGCGCTCGGTTTTGCGGCAGCTCATTCGTGTTTCAACCGATATTGCCGAATCCGCTTACAATACCGAAGGCCGCAGCAGTGCCGAAATTTTAGATAAGGCCGAGCAAAAAGTTTTTCAAATTGCCGAGCAGGGCGCAAGAACCAATCAGGGTTATAAATCGGTCACCGAGTTAATGGGCAATGCGCTGGAAAAAATTCAAACCCTGTTTGAGAATGACGCCGCCTATACCGGTGTTCCCACCGGCTTCGATGATTTCGATATGAAAACATCCGGCTTACAACCGTCCGATTTGATTATTATTGCCGGCCGACCCTCCATGGGTAAAACATCGTTTGCGATGAACATTGTGGAAAGTGTTGCGGTTAAGGCGAAGCAAACCGTTGCGGTCTTTAGTATGGAAATGCCGGGTGACCAACTGGTTATGCGTATGCTGTCATCACTTGGCCGTATTGATTCCAATAAAGTTCGTACAGGTAAATTAGAAGACACCGACTGGCCACGCTTAACCTCGGCAGTGAATATTTTAAATGAAGCGCCTATTTTTATTGACGACACGCCGAGCATGTCACCAATGGAAATTCGTGCCCGCGCAAGGCGGATTAAAAAAGAGCATGGTCTGGGCTTAATTGTTATTGATTACCTGCAACTTATGCAAGTAAGTGGCAGCAGTGAAAATCGTGCCACAGAAATTTCAGAAATATCACGTTCATTAAAAGGGTTGGCAAAAGAACTCGGTGTGCCGGTTATTGCTTTGTCTCAGTTAAACCGTTCTTTAGAGCAACGGCCAAACAAACGCCCGGTCATGTCAGACTTACGTGAATCGGGTGCCATCGAGCAGGATGCCGATTTAATTGTTTTCATCTACCGTGATGAAGTGTATAACGAAGACAGCCCCGACAAAGGTTCGGCAGAAATTATTATTGGTAAACAACGGAATGGGCCTATTGGTATGTCACGCTTAACCTTCCTTGGTAAATACACCAAGTTCGAAAATTACATTGGTAATAGTTCCGCCCCAGCTCTTACTTTTGAGGGGTAAGGATGAGTCGCGTTACTCGTGCCACGATTAACCTTGCTGCATTAAAACATAATCTTGCGGTTGTAAAACAGGCTGCCCCTCTACAAAAAATAATGGCGGTTGTTAAAGCCGATGCTTATGGGCATGGTATCGCACGTGTTGCGCAAGCACTCGCAGAAGTATTAACCGAGCAGGATGCCTTTGCCGTTGCTTCTATTGATGAAGCGGTTATGTTGCGAGCGGTTGGTATTAAAAATTCGATTGTTGTTTTGCAAGGTTTTAATTCTTCGGCTGACCTCGCTTTAATTCAACAACACGATATTAGTGTTGTTATCCATCATATTAGTCAGGTCATACTGTTAGAGCTGCAGGCCGAACAGGCGAATAATATAAAGTGCTGGCTAAAAATAGACACCGGCATGCACCGGCTGGGTTTTGCGCCTGATGATGTCAAAAAAATGTATCAACGCTTATTAAATACTGGTGTGGATACCGAGATTGGTTTAATGACGCACCTAGCCAATGCTGATGACCTACACAGCACTAAAAGTGATGCGCAAATTGAATTGTTTAACCAGATTGTGTCAGGTAATCCCGCCGAAACCAGTCTGGCAAACTCTGCCGCTATATTGGGTTGGCCTGCTGCGCACGGCCACTGGGTGCGCCCTGGCATTATGCTGTACGGTGTTAATCCTTTTGTTTATTCAACGGAAGGTGAAACAAACAAACTCACAACCACTTTACAACCCGTTATGACCTTGTCGGCAACATTAATAGCGGTTAACAAAATTTCAAAAGATGAAACGATAGGTTACGGCAGTACCTGGCAATGTCCCGAAGATATGCTGGTGGGCGTGGTGTCGATTGGTTATGGTGATGGTTATCCGCGCCATGCCCCGTCCGGTACGCCTGTGCTGGTTAATGGAAAACGAGTGGCCTTAATTGGACGTGTCTCAATGGATATGATCATGGTCGACCTGCGCGAGCAAGCGGATGCAAAAGTAGGTGATGAGGTTATTCTGTGGGGGGATGGACTACCCGTTGAAGAAATTGCAGCGGCAGCAGGCACGATAGGTTATGAGCTTTTATGCGGGGTAACCCGGCGCGTTGCATTTGAGTACAAAGATGACGAATGAGTTGTTACTTATCATTTTGTTATGTCGGTCTTTTTTTGAAAGAAGGAATAAAATAAAAGCCAACTTGAGATGTAGTTAAAGTTGTACTCCTTGGCGATGGATGTAACGTTATGCACGATGGAGCAGGGTTTCTATGTTCACAATATATATAATATGCTACCGTATTTTTAAAGTATACAGAATAGTACAGGACGTAATTATGTTGACTCAACAGGATAAGAAGATAATTTACAAAAATATGCAAACATATGAAGGCAGTGTGTCGCATATGTATCTGGATAGTAAGGGCTTTGTTACCATAGGGATAGGACATTTATTGAGCACAGTTGCTGACGCTAAGAAGCTAAGTTTATATAATTTGCAAAATAAAAAAGCAACCGCGGCTGAAATAAAAGCAGAATTTAATACGATTCAAAAAAAACCTAAAAACTTCAAAGCAACGTATTATAAAAGGTTTACGTCATTGACTATGAAGAGCACAGATATAGAAAAGATTACATATAAGCATATTGAAACGTTCTATAAAGAGCTTAAGCAGATATACTCTGATTTTGACAGTTACCCGAAATCTGCAAAGTATGCCTTATTTGATATGATCTTTAATCTAGGTAAACCAAAATTAAAAAATGGATTTCCATCTCTGAATAGGGCCGTGTTAACTCATGCATGGCCTCTAGCGGCAAAAGAAACCAAAAGAAGGCCGCCTGTTTCAGTGGCAAGAAATAAATTTGTAAAAGATCTGTTTAATAAGGCGGCTAATACTGCCGCAGGTAACAATGGTGGTGTTAAATTTGCTAGCCAGATATTTTAACTAATTGCGAGTTTAAAATTGTGCGAATACGAAATAAATACTATTTTAAGAAAATAAATACACTTCTGTTCTCTTTGTTTATAGGGACTGTTGTCACTAGTTGTTATGCGGGTGTTGAGGATAGAACAACAACTTCCAATTTGCAATTGGTCTGGTATCCAGGGTTGATGCTCGATAAGATGTTAAAACAAACCTTGCCAACAAAAACGAGACAAGATATCGGTGATCTTTTAAAAGCTGAATGGTATGACTCGTTTGAGCTTGTGAATCCGAAATCTGCCTCAAATCGAAAATCAGTTAAAACCTGCCTTGAGTTTTTTAAAGCAGCAGAAAATAAATTGGAGCCTGTTAACCCAAGAGATGCTATTCCATATATGGAATTAGGCATGATGTGTTATGCAGCCAATGCGGTCTATACTGGGAAAAATGCAAGCAAGACGTATTATGGTGATTTTAAGTTCGATAAATCAATTGTTGACACGTTTCCACCCGATTTGGCAAATATAGTATCGGTAGAGGATAGAAAAAAAATTCTGGCTAATAAGAAAATAACCAGTTGGTCACAGGCCGGGAAAATACAATCTATTAAAATAGTCAATGAAAAAAAAGCCATTATTAGAGGCAAGGGAGAATCTCAGGAAATTGAGTTAATCGCCAAAGGCGATTTTAACAATGACTCTATCGTTGATTTTATTGTTCTGCTACGAAACAATGTGGATGAAGGATCTTTTGGATCCGTTGAATTGTTTGTTTTAACAAAAGTGGAAGGTTCTAAAAAGTATAAATTAGTTAAAGAATTTAAAGCTTTTTAGTAATAAATAGTATTAATAAAAATTGATTCGCTACAGTTCAGGCGTTCATTAAATTATGGCAAAAGCAAAACAAAGTTACAGTTGTAGCGCCTGCGGCGCGCAAGCACCCAAGTGGGGTGGGCAATGCACCGATTGTGGTGCATGGAACACGCTGGTTGAAGTAACCGCAATGGCGGCCGCGGGTGCAACGCGGATGCCGCGTTACAGTGGTTTTTCGGGCGATGCTAAAAATGGGCAGGTGCAGGTGCTTGCCGATGTTCAGGCCAGTGAGCTAGCACGCACCAGTTGTGGTATCGAAGAGTTTGACCGTGTGCTGGGTGGCGGTTTAGTTCCAGGCTCGGTCGTGTTGATTGGTGGCGATCCGGGTATAGGTAAATCAACCTTGCTATTGCAAACACTTGTGGCATTAGCTGAAACATCCAAAACCTTATATGTCACCGGTGAAGAATCGTTAGAGCAAGTGAGTATGCGTGCGCAGCGATTAGGTCTAAACACTAAAAAAATAAACGTACTCACCGAAACACAAGTCGAAAGTATTTTAAAAATAGCGCAAGTAGAAAAACCCGCTGTGATGGTCATTGATTCAATACAGGCAGTGTATACCGAAGCCGTGCAATCAGCCCCCGGTGGTGTTGCACAAGTACGTGAGTCTGCGGCACAATTGGTACGTTATGCCAAACAAACCGGCACCGCTTTGTTTTTAGTCGGGCATGTCACCAAAGAAGGTGCCTTAGCCGGGCCGCGTGTTTTAGAACATATGGTGGATACGGTTTTATATTTTGAAGGCGACAGCGGTAGCCGTTACCGTTTAGTGCGCGCAATAAAAAATCGTTTTGGTGCCATTAATGAGCTGGGTGTATTTGCAATGACAGGCAAAGGCTTACGCGAAGTAACCAACCCATCGGCTATCTTTTTATCACGACACGATGAAGTCGTGCCGGGCACAGTGGTCATGGTAACCTTAGAAGGCAGTCGGCCATTGTTAGTTGAAGTACAAGCGCTGGTTGATGAAAGCCATTTAGGTAATCCACGCCGTGTTACCACCGGTTTAGAAACCAATCGCCTCGCCATGTTACTCGCAGTATTAAGCCGCCATGCCGGTATTATCATGCACGACCAGGATGTATTCGCCAATGTGGTCGGCGGTGTACGCGTTACCGAAACCGGTGCCGACCTTGCCGTGTTACTGGCGATTACCTCAAGCTTACGTAGTAAAACGATACCTGACGATTTAATTGTTTTTGGCGAAGTCGGTTTAGCCGGAGAAATTCGCCCCGTACCCAACGGCCAGGAACGCTTATACGAAGCAGCTAAACATGGTTTTAAACAAGCCATTATTCCTAAAGCCAATGCACCACGTGAAGTGCCGAAGGGAATGACGATTTATCCAGTGACAAGGTTGGATGAGGCTTTGGATAAGATTTGATTGAATAATGGGTTACTTTTAATCATTATAGTAACTGGTTGTTCTGGATTTGATAGCTTTAAGAAGGCAGGATTTTGTCTAATATGCTGTTAGGTGCAGAGAGGACAAGATGTGAAAAAATTCATTTTAGGGTTGTTTTTAGGGTAGCTACAATTCAAAAAACGGTCTGCCGATGCCAATAGGCACACATATGTGCTATACTAGATCTCATGAAGCCAATAAACTGGAATTCCACCAAAAACCAACAGCTTATGTCTGAGCGTGGTATTTCATTTGAAGATGTCGTTTTCTACTTACAACAGGGGGCTTTGCTAGATGATACTGAACATCCAAATAGCGAAAAATACCCAAACCAACGCGTATTTGTAATAAATATTGATAATTACGCATACTTGGTACCATATGTAGAAAATCGAAAAGAGATATTTTTAAAAACAGTCATTCCTGGCAGAAAGGCAACAAAGTTGTACTTAGGAGAATCATCATGAACGACCCTAAACTCAGTAAAGAAGAAAAGAAAATTCTTAAAGATTTTGAAGCCGGTGAATTCAAATCTATTCTTACATCAAAACGTAAGAAAATGTTACAAGCCGCTGCTGAAGAAACATTCAAAAAAGATAAACGAATTAACATCAGAATTTCAAGCCGTGATCTTGAATCACTACAAAGGCGCGCGCTTGAAGAAGGTATTCCTTACCAAACATTAGTTTCTAGTGTTCTTCATAAATATGTCTCTGGTGGCTTGCACGATGTTATGGCTAACAAAGCGCTCAACACGGACGCGAAAAAACATCGCTCCGGTTAGCTGTAACGTTGGCTCAAGTAGAAATCAATAAAATATTAATATCTGAAGAAAATAGCATAGTAAATGAAAATGTGTTTTTTCAAAAATAGCTGATAGTAGTTGGTGGAAATTAAGAGAATTATTTAAAAAGAAAGTGCCAGCTATAGTTACGCCAACACATTTAACTACGGCATTATCTAAGCATTGCTTTTGTATATGAGTAAATAATTTCAATTTAGGTTCCATAAAGTACTTGCTTATGGGGTTTTCTACAGCCTCGTTAGGCGAAGGTTAAATTAATGAAACGAAGAGGCGAAAAAATCGGGTGGATTGGTGGCTGGCTTGGTGGTTTTGGATGGTTGGCTTTACTATCTGTCATTTGGTTGTTTCAAAATAAAATAAGCGAAGGGATGATAGGGCTAGCAGTATTTATAGTCGCAATTATAGTCATTAGTATGACTGCTCCCTGGAAGTACCCAAACATAAAATATTGGAAATTGATGTTGCCAATATATCTACTCTTTTTTTCTACAATTATCTTATCTATTTACCTATATGGGGGGTTAGAAACTATTGGGCTAAAATGGACATCTGTATTTTTTATAATCCCAGGCCTTATACCACTTGTAACAGCAGGTAATCGAACCTGGAACAGTAGTGCCAAACAAGACGATTCGCCTACCAAGGCAAATTAACATGGACTACAAAAAGCCGCGCCGTTTCGCTCTGCAATTTTTTGCATCCAGTTATGTGTAGCTAAATTAGCATGGAACTCAATCGAATAATTTTCCGAAACGCTTCAGTAGTAGCTGGAACTACGATTGTACTAATATTCGGGTTGTACATGGAGCTACCGGTGTTTTTCTGCTTAGCTTCGTTATACACACTTTCACGTTGTCTTAAAATTTCAGCATCATGGCCTCGATGACGTTCTGCCGGGGTAACAAATTTTATTTTGCTATGCCGGTGTGTCTCATTGTACCAATGAGCAAATTCGCT
>JAJRZT010000108.1 GCA_024275115.1 Gammaproteobacteria bacterium | reverse complement strand
CTACCAGCTCAGAAGAACTGGTAACCATGCGTTAAAATATTACGTTGCTGCTTTGAAAATAAATAATATGGTTAAAAGAAAAAGACAACGCTAAAAACGCAAATGACCGCTAAATACGTAATAAAAAAGTTTATGTTTTAGTGTTGTTTTTTTAATGGCTCTGTCATCGTTAAGTGTTGGAGCCCATGTATAAATATACTCAGCTTTATCTGTAGATACCATCTCTCTAGATCAATCTCAAGCTTAATTATGTTACTTGAGGTTGATATTCGGTTTGGTGTTTTATAACACCAAAACAAATTTGAATTAACTTTCTCATCGCAGCGCCTAACGCTTGCATTTTTACCTTACCCGCTTTGAGTAAACGGATTTTTTGGGCCTTTATATCGGGGTTGTGCGTACTCGCACACACCGCTGCCATATATAGCTTTGCTCGTATTCGAGCGTTCCCAACTTTGCTCAAAGTGGTGCGCCCTTTGAGGCTGCCGGATTCTTTTATCTTAGGAATTAATCCCATATAGGCTGCGACTTGTTTGGCATTATTAAAGGTTTTACTCGCAAATAAATACACCAACTCACGTGACATGACCGGGCCTATGCCTTTTATACTTTCCAATAATTCGCGATTACGCTTCAGCACAGGGTGCTTGTTAATCTGATCATCAATATCATCTTGCAAGCGCTTAATTTCAGCCTCTAGTGTACTAATCATATCCTTCAGGGACTGCGAGACACGTTGCGAGGTTAAACTAAACTCTGTTGCCTCCTGTCTATTTTTTTCACGCTGCAAATCTTTCTCAAGCGCATCAAGACGGCGTGTCATCACTTTCAGCTCTCTTATCTCTGGTGCCTCAGGCTGCCAGAACGTCAACGCATGACATTGAGCATGACCATAATACGCCAACATAATAGCGTCTTTTTTATCCGTTTTATGCAAGAGGTTAATTGACTCTGCATATTTCTTCGCCTTGGCGGGATTAACTAAGAACACCTTAATACCGCTTGCGTGCAGTGCATAAATTAATGCTTCGTGATAAATGCCAGTCGGCTCCACCACGACCACAACTTCATCCGCAGTCGCCTTTGTATTTGTTAAAATCCAATCCACGGTCTGTTGGTGCCCGTTAGCGGTATTTTTAAATACCTTACTTTTCTTTTTACCGCTCGTGACATCACGTAACCAACCAATGTCTAACTTCTCTTTACTTACATCAATGCCTGTAATAACCATATATCTCTGCCTACCCTTGTACTTGCAGCGTCATCTGTAAACCAGAGCGCTTGGATACCATCCAGATTAAAAAGATAAAAAGAAGCCAGGGGTTGGATCTACAAAACAGCATCAATGTGCTTAGGTGCTCCACAACCTCACTGACTTCCCATGATAAAATGGTAGCTAACCATCTATCATTGAGAGATACAAGGTGCTCCTTTAGGTGCACATTATTATTTGTATGAGAACCTGCAAGTTGTGCACCTGAAGGAGCACAGGAGCACTCAATTAGCACTTAAGCTTTAGAATTCCCAGGGCTTTTTGCTATCTGAATTTCCCGTCGGCTTTTTAGGCTGCTCGGCAGGTTTAGGCTGTGATTTTACTTCAGGTTTTGCTGCTGCCGGTTTCGCTGGTGAAGCCGATTGGCCCTTAAACTCCCAGGGCTTTTCTGCTGATTGCGGCTTAGCCTGTGGTTTCACCTCAGGTTTTGCTTGCGCTTTAACTTCAGCTTTAACCGCTGATGGTTTAACTTCTGCCGGCTTAGAATCTACTGCTTTAACATCGGCCTTTTTAGCTGGTGCGGCTTCAGGTTTAGACTGCTGCTGCGCTGGCTTTGACTCCTGCGGTTTAGCCGCTGGTTTTACTGAGGCCGGAGCTGCTGACGATTCTTTTATCGCAGGCGCCGTATTGACTACCGGTTTAACAGCTGCGCTGCTTTGCTGTTGAGCCGGGCGGGATTGCTGCCTATTCTGCTGCGCCTTTTCAGCGCCTGACTTTTCACTCGAAGACTTATCACTGGTCGACTTTTCACCGCTAGGCTTTTCACTAGTTGGCTTTTCAGTGGCCTGCTTTTCACTAGCTGGCTTTTATGAGGCTGTCTTTTCTGAGGCTGCCTTGTAATAGGACGACTTTTCATTGTTAGGCTTATCAGCCGGCTTAGATTCAAACGGTTTTTCAACTGCAGCGG
>JAJRZT010000107.1 GCA_024275115.1 Gammaproteobacteria bacterium | reverse complement strand
CATATTAATGAAGTTCCATTTAGTGGCGGCCGCTTCCAGTACGTCATTGGTATTGATATTCATTTGATCAAAGATTAACGCCAGCTCATTGACCAGCGCGATATTGACATCTCTTTGCGTGTTTTCAATAACTTTACAGGCTTCGGCTACTTTTATGCTGGAAGCCAGATGCGTACCTGCGGTAATTACTGATTTATACAAATCATCAACACGTCGGGCAATTTCCGGTGTGGAACCCGAGGTTACTTTCAGGATATTTTTAACGGTATGGGTTTTATCACCGGGATTGATTCTTTCCGGCGAATACCCGGCATAAAAATCGACATTGAATTTCAACCCTGAGGCTTCTTCAACCTCGGGCAGACAAACATCTTCGGTCACCCCCGGATAGACCGTTGACTCATAAATCACAATATCACCCGCGGAGATAACTTTACCAACGGTCTGCGATGATTTTATCAGGGGCGTTAAATCGGGTCGATTCGCCTTGTCGATCGGGGTGGGGACTGTAACAATGTAAATATTGCAGTCTTTAATCTTCTCGATGTCTGCTGTATAGACAATATTATGTTTAACCGATGCCAGCAGCTCATCTTCGACTTCCAGTGTTTTATCCCTGCCGGCCTCCAGCTCATTAATTCTGCCCTGGTGTATATCGAAGCCGATGACAGTATATTTCTCGGCAAAGGCAACCGCCAGTGGCAGGCCGACATAACCAAGCCCTATCATACAAATTTTATCAGTCATTGAGAGCCCATTGATTTAAAACGCGTTAATTTGAGATTGATTATAGGATAGGCGTGGAGAAAAAACATTATTAAAAATAAGTGTGCCCGCTATTCAAGCAATTTTTATTTTTCTGCAAACGGCCGGCTAATGATCGCCGGTTATATTTCCCATGCACAATGCAAGCGATTTTTTCCAGGAAGGCATCTCCAGACCAAACCTGTTTTCCAGTTTTGTCAGTGTTAATTGAGAGTTCATCGGCCGTTTTGCGGGCGTCGGATACTCCGATGTTGGAATGCCTTTTACCTGTTTAATTTTTAATGGAAAATCGGGGCAGCTACCTGCCAGTTTAATAATTTCTTCGGTAAAACCGTGCCAGCTGGTGCAACCGGAAGCGGTTAAATGGTACAGCCCTGATGCAAAACCGTCGCTGAGTTTTTCTTTAACTGACTGCTGTACACATAAAGCGGTGGTATCGGCAATTAATCTGGCTGAAGTTGGTGAACCCGTTTGATCGGCAACAATGCTTAATTCTTCTCTTTCCTGAGCAAGTTTTAACATGGTTAACAGAAAATTGTTGCCTCTTGAGGCATACACCCAGGAGGTTCGAAAAATCAGATAGTCACAGCCGGATGACTGAATAGCCTGCTCACCAGCAAGTTTAGTACGACCATAGGCATTAACAGGATTAGGCTCATCTGTTTCATCGTAGGGTGATTCTTTTTTGCCATCAAACACATAATCGGTTGAATAATGAACCAGCAGTGCCTTTAATTTTTTCGCTTGCCCGGCTAACACACCCGGTGATAACGCATTGACTTTCAGCGCCAGCGCTTCCTCCTGTTCGGCTTTATCAACGGCGGTGTACGCCACGGCATTGACGATAACATCGGGCTTTACCTGCTGCACGATATCAGCAAGGCTGTCGGGGCGGGAGAAGTCAGCATCCACTCTGGCCAGGGCAATGATTTCACCCAAGGGTTGCAGTGAGCGGTTTAACTCCCAGCCAACCTGACCGTTTTTTCCAAATAACAGAATTTTCATAATTTAATAACAGGGGTCGTAGTCAATTTGTATAATCATAACGTTTTTCTGAGAAGCCTGGTTATTAAATTGACTCCGACCCCAATGGTATTAAGATTCCTCGTCGTATTGCTATAAAAACACAGCAATACTCTGTCGGAATGACACTAAAGTCTGCACTAAATAACAGAGGTCATCTCGAGCAGTAACACCTGTCCCCTCGACCTGTAACACCTGTCCCCTCGACCTGTAACACCTGTCCTCTCGACCAGTAACACCTGTCCTCTCGACCAGTAACACCTGTCCTCTCGACCAGTAACACATGTCATCTCGACCAGCGGGAGAGATCTTAAAACCCTTAGACAAACACAGCCTCAAGATTCCTCGTCATATTGCTGTAAAAACACAGCAATACTCTGTCGGAATGACACTAAAGTGCAACGTTTTTACCAGGGTACCTCTGTATTCAATCAAAGACTTCAGCGTGTTGAAACAAACCGCCATGGGCATCTTTTTCAGACACTATTGGCTTTCCATCACATTGCCAGTTTATTGCCAGCTCAGGGTCATTCCACTGAATGCAACGTTCATGTTCCGGGGCATAATAATCAGTGGTTTTATATAAAAAATCTGCACTTTCTGAAAGGACAATAAAGCCATGTGCAAAACCTTCAGGTATCCACATCTGACGCTTGTTGTCTGCGGAAAGGGGTACACTTACCCACCACCCGAAAGTGGCTGATGATTTTCTTAAATCAACAGCAACATCCAGCACTTCGCCACTGACGACCCGAATCAATTTTCCCTGAGGCTGTTTTATCTGATAGTGAAGGCCACGCAACACTGATTTTGCTGATTTTGAGTGATTATCCTGGACAAAATCGACTGTTATGTTCGTTGCTTCTTCGAATATTTTCTTGTTGAAGCTTTCGTAAAAGAAACCTCGGTCATCTCCGAAGACTTTTGGTTCAATGATTAGAACTTCTGCGATTTTTGTTTTAGTTATATTCATGTAAAAGATAGTTGGCAGTTGTTATAAAATTTTTTGCTGTTAACTGCATACTGCATACTTATTTTTTATACGCTGTGCTTCGCCTTCGCGGGTTTATTCAGTATATTCCTATACTTCACCCCTAACGGGGCTTACATGAAAAACTTTTCCAGAAAGTTTTTTCGCGGTACAAGTTACCGCTCCTACTGTTAGATGCCAGTTAACAATAAATCTATTGCACCTAGAATTTCATATCTGTATTGCTCTAGTATGGTCACTTTCTTCTTTAAAACAGTACGGGGCACTGTTGTCATTTGATGTGCAAGTAATATAAATACACCTTCATTAATCTCGATAACAGGGCATAATTTTTTTACGTTTATATTGCCCATCATTTCTCGTGGTGATAATGGAATGACTATTCTAGTGTTTAATTCATTTAACAAATCAGTTTGAACATCTACAAAATATGGGTACGCTTTCTTCGAGCCCTTATTTTCATTTTCATAAAGTATAAATTGCTCCATTACAAATCCCTGTATGAATCGGAAAACAGTCCATTATTATCCGCAAGCTCATTTAAAGAAGCTAAAGCCATTTTGTTTTCTTCTAACCATTTTTCACGAGCCGACAACCTGACTTTAGCTTCTAGTGTAGCCTCTAAAGCAGCTGACAAATTAATCTTCAAATCTTTAGCCTTCGTTAATAAGTCACTATTAATACTAAGATTTGTTGGTTTTTTTGGTGCATCATGATTATAAACATTATGCATACAACTTTCCTTTTCGGTTATGCGCATCATTCGTGCGCATAGCAAGTGTAGCACAAACATCCCGCATGAGTATCAGTGCGGGCATTTGTATTTTAAAAAAATTGTACTTTTAACTGCAAACTGACTACTTATAGCTACCAACTTTTTATACGCCGGGCTTCGCCTTCGCGGGTTTTATTCAGTATATCCCTATACTTCACCCCTAACGGTGCTTACATGAAAAACTTTTCCAGAAAGTTTTTTCGCGGTACAAGTTACCGCTCCTACGGGTTAAATTAAGACATCTTCATTTGCGCGTCGTAGCAAGTATTGACCATACTGGTTTTTCTTAAGCGGCTGTGCAAGTTTTATTAATGCTTCTTTACTAATGTAACCCATTTCATAGGCAATCTCTTCGATACATGCCACTTTTAACCCCTGCCGATTTTCTATGGTTTGAATAAAATTGGAGGCCTCCAGCAGGCTTTCATGAGTGCCGGTATCCAGCCAGGCATAACCACGTCCCATCAATTCGACTTTTAACTTACCCCGTTCCAGATATCGCTGATTGACCGTGGTAATTTCCAGTTCACCCCGTGCTGAAGGTTTTATAGTTTTTGCGATATCAACCACACTGTTCGGATAAAAATACAAACCCACAACCGCATAACTGCTTTTGGGTTTTTCGGGTTTTTCTTCAATACTCAATACATTACCATTGGCATCAAACTCGGCAACGCCGTAACGCTCAGGGTCTTTGACATAATAGCCAAAAACCGTGGCTTTTTTATTGTCAGTGACATTGGCAATTGAACTGGCCAGCATGGTCGTTAAACCATGGCCATAAAAAATATTATCACCCAGTACCAGACAAACATCATCATCAGCGATAAATGATTCACCTAAGACAAAGGCCTGCGCCAGCCCGTCAGGGGACGGTTGCTCAATATATGAAAAAGACATGCCGATATTACTGCCATCACCCAGTAATGCTTTAAATTGCGGTAAATCCTGCGGCGTTGAAATAATTAACACTTCGGTGATACCGGACAGCATTAACACCGACAACGGGTAATATACCATTGGCTTGTCGTAAATCGGGGTAAGCTGTTTGCTTACGCCCTGGGTTATTGGATATAGGCGTGTTCCGGAGCCGCCGGCCAGGATTATGCCTTTCATGAAAAGACAGCTTGCAGTTGGCAGCTTGCAGTTGGCAGCAAAGACTTAAACATACTTGCTACGCTCGTATGGCATTGACCAGGCCTGCTATCATTGCTGATATTTCTTTTGTTTCTTGTACCCATTTTTTACCTTTATCTTTTGGTATATAACCTATTTTCAGACCTATGTAACTTTGTGTT
The DNA here is from genome assembly GCA_024275115.1 of Gammaproteobacteria bacterium. Classification (GTDB taxonomy): domain Bacteria; phylum Pseudomonadota; class Gammaproteobacteria; order UBA6429; family Thiohalophilaceae; genus SZUA-37. The sequence goes on along the minus strand of JAJRZT010000107.1, from coordinate 49 downwards.
CGCAGCTCTGCACATGATGCCTTTGCATACGATAAAAACTGTAGCTTTT
>JAJRZT010000106.1 GCA_024275115.1 Gammaproteobacteria bacterium | reverse complement strand
CGTCTGACAGGGCGTGTTATTTTCTTTATACTATACGTCACTTGGGAGCCTCTCTTGCTTTGATGTTAGTTGCAAAAGATCTGATCTTGATTGGCCTCCCAAGTTCCCTAACTGCTCAGGGATTTGGAACTTTTATTTAGTATAATTTTTTTGCGAGCTTTCATTCTTGATGTCAAATTTCTCTTTAAGAAGCTCAACTACGAATATATGTTTCCAAAGTAAACTATAAAAAACTGACAGATTAACGCCTAAAGACTCAAAAAATGTAATTATATTATTATTAGCAATATAATTTAGAGAAAGTGAATGCGGGGAGAGTTGAATTACATTCTTGCATCTATTATTAATTTCATTTATCAAGGCACTCTTACCAGCACCTGTCCTACCAATTAACAATCGCTTAGGTTCATTACAGTCAAGTAAGATATCAATATCGCCAGTATCAACAAAACATTCTTGCAAAAAAACAGAATCATCTTCTGCACCAGCTGCGCCAACATCATCATGTCTTGAAAAAACGAATTCTTCTAAGCCATTTTTAGTATGCATTTGCGACACAATTACTTACCTTATTAATCTGTGGATACTTAGCAAATAAAGCTAAAGAGAAAACGAGAAGCTTTTATTGATGGTTCGATAGAAGTGCGAGTACAAGGCGCAGTGATTTTTTAAAAACGGAGCGCACATTGAGTGCGTGAGTATTTTAAAAAATTGCTGCAACGCCGTAATCGCGCTTCTAGCGAAGCATCAACCGCACTTTGAGTCACCGCAGTTGAGACACGTCATACACCCATCCATCTTAATAACAGCCTTGGTTGAGCATTTTTTACAAAGCTGCGCACTATCCGGAAAATCCTTAGCCTCACTCCCCCCCGCCTGTTCAACCGCCCCTTCAAACTGCTTACGTTTTTCGTCAACTAATTTCTGCTGATGCTCGTCCAACCCTTCGTCTTTGATCATGCCTATCATGCGCAGGTGGCATTCAATCGAGTCGCCAATTTCTGCAACGATGGATGGCATATACTTGCCACCTTTTTTAAAGTAGCCGCCACGCGGGTCAAACACCGAACGCAGTTCGTCTACTAAAAAGGTTACATCACCACCTTTGCGGAATACCGCTGAGATAATTCTGGTTAAAGCCACAATCCACTGAAAATGATCCATGCTTTTACAGTTGATAAAAACTTCAAACGGGCGGCGCAGTTCGTTTTCGGTGCCGTGGTTTAAAATAATATCGTTTATTGTTATATATAAAGCATGTTCGGATAACGGTGTTTTCACTTTATAGGTTGAACCAATAAGCATTTCCGGGCGCTCGATTTTTTCGTGCATCTGGATAACATTTTCTGGCTGTTGCTCGCCTTGCAGTGCCTGTTCTGCGGCTTTATCGTCTTCATCTTCTTTTGCAACGGCATAACCAACAATGGGGCTGTCGATTTTTATAGACATGTTTCTTTCTCTCCTGCGCCAGAGCGCTTGTTGTATTTTGCATATCCTGTTTCTTTAGACAACAGGACTTGCAGATTTGTTTTGTAATGGCCTTTAAGTCAGGCTAATTATATTCAATAACGGCAAAACAATGGTAACGGCAACAATAATGGCCAGTACACTGTTTAAGATGAATAAAAGATTAACGGTGGAACGATTACGTAACAACTTAAACTGTGACGTTAAATAATTCATCATTGATCTCCTATTGGTTAATGAGTTTAAATAAAAGCATTTTTAAATATAAGGCAAGGCCAGCACATACAAAAAACCGGCTAACAAAACCACGTTAACCAGTACCAGAATACGCCGTGTGGATGACTTGCGTTTTACCTGTGTATCAGGCTGATAATATTGCATTTGCTGGTATCCTCATTTTATTGATATAAAAATTAGAACTTGCCGTAATACCCTTCTTTTAATGCATCGAATAAGTTGGCCGCAGTATGGGTTTCGCCATCGTATTCAATTTCTTCATTACCTTTTACTTCGACTTCGGAACCATCTTCCAGAGTGAAGCGATAGGTGGTATTTTCCAGGTCCTGCTCTTTAACCAGTACGCCCTGGAAGACTTCCGGGTTAAAGCGGAAGGTAGTACAGCCTTTTAAACCCTGGTCATAGGCGTACATATAGATGTCTTTAAAGTCTTCAAATTCATAGTCGGTGGGTACGTTGGCTGTTTTTGAAATAGACGAGTCTATCCATATTTGTGATGCGGCTTGAATATCCACATGTGCCTTTGGCGTAATATCGTCTGCGGCAATAAAGTAGTCTGGCAGTTTGTTTTTTTCTTCTTCGGTATAAGGCATGGCCTCTTTATTAATAAGCTCACGATAAGCCAGCAGTTCAAAAGAAAATACATCGACTTTTTCTTTGGTTTTTTTACCTTCACGAATAACATTGCGTGAATAGTGATGCGCAAAGGACGGTTCGATACCGTTACTGGCATTGTTGGCGAGCGATAAAGAAATAGTGCCGGTCGGTGCAATCGATGAATGGTGAGTAAAACGTGCGCCCACTTGCTCTAGTTCATCCACTAACTCAGGTGCCGCTTCTGCAACACGCTGCATATAGCGACTGTATTTTGCATGCAGTACTTTACCGGAGAGTTTGTCGCCCACTTTAATGCCGTCTTTTTTCATTTCTGGGCGTTGCCGTAACATCGCAGCGGTCACTTCAAATTGCTGCGTCATTATCGGTGCGGGACCTTTTTCTTTGGCTAAGTCTAAAGCCGCTTCCCAACCGGCTAAAGCCAGTTCTTTACTGACGCGTTCTGCAAATTCAACTGAATCGGGTTCGCCGTATTTCATGCGTAACATGGTGGTGGTTGAACCTAAGCCTAAGAAACCCATACCGTGACGGCGTTTATCTAAAATAGCTTCACGCTGGCCTTCCAGTGGTAGGCCGTTAATGTCCACTACGTTATCGAGCATGCGGGTAAAGATTTTAACCACTTTTTTAAACTCGTCCCAGTTAAAGGTGGCATTTTCTGTAAACGGGTTGGTAATAAATTTGGTGAGGTTAACGGAACCTAACAGGCAAGAACCATAAGGTGGAAGTGGCTGCTCGCCGCATGGATTTGTTGCACGAATATTTTCGCAGAACCAGTTGTTGTTCATTTCGTTAACTTTGTCGATAAGAATAAACCCGGGCTCGGCAAAGTCGTAGGTGGACGTCATGATCATATCCCACAGGCGTTTTGCTTTAATGGTTTTGTACACCTTACAGGCAACCAAATCTTCGTCATTGGTAACATAACCATCGGTAATTGGCCATTCACGCCAGTAAATTTCATCGGCATTGTTTAAGTCGATGCCATCTTGCTCTACTTCTTTTTCTTTTATTGGAAAACCTAAGCGCCACTGCGCATCGTCTCGCACGGCTTTGATAAATTCTTCGGTGATTAATAGTGACAGGTTGAACTGACGCAGCCGACCGTCTTCCCGTTTGGCTTTGATAAACTCCATCACATCGGGGTGGCCAATATCAAAGGTGGCCATTTGCGCGCCGCGACGGCCACCGGCACTGGAAACGGTAAAACACATTTTGTCGTAGATATCCATAAACGACAATGGGCCTGAGGTATACGCACCGGCACCGGAAACATAGGCACCTTTACCGCGCAGGGTGGAAAATTCATAACCAATGCCGCAACCAGCTTTGAGCGTGAGACCGGCTTCGTGTACTTTGCCTAAAATATCGTCCATTGAATCGGTAATGGTGCCCGAAACGGTACAATTAATGGTGGAGGTGGCTGGTTTATGTTCCAGGGCACCGGCATTGGAGGTAATACGACCGGCTGGGATAGCGCCATGTTGCAATGCCCAGATGAATTTTTCTTCCCACTGCTTACGCTTGGGCTTTTTTTCGACTTCGGCCAGCGCTTTGGCCACACGCGCATAGGTGGCGTTAATGTCCTGGTCGACAATATCGCCATCTTTACTTTTTAGACGGTACTTTTTGTCCCAAATATCGAGCGAGGCATCTTGAAAAGGTATGTTGTGGGTATTTGTTGTTTTTACAGCTTTCAAGGGTGCGCGGCTCATGGTTTGGCTTATCTCCGTGTGTCTTAATCTATATTATTGATTTTATTCACTTTATTGGCTGTTTAGGGGGAGGAAACAGCGCTTAGTGATGAATTTTATACTCAACCACAACATCTTGTGTGGTTGAGCAAAGTTACTCCTTAACGCAGAACCCGTCAATAACTAATTGTCATTTATTTTAAATATTTAAGTTGTTGTTTTTTATATGATTTAACGTGAAATAATACTCAACCGCTTATGCACAGGGTTATACACAGGTCATCCACAATATACCATCATTACTATATATTGTGTTTCTAATACAGAAAATCATAATATGAGTGGCTTTTCTACTAAAAACGTTGCTTTAAATGCACCGGGCTCTTGAAAAAAGACAATCGATCTCAATGGGGATAAAAAAAACAACTTTCAATTCTTGTATACAAAAAATGCAGACCTATATCCTTAACACGCAGGCGCTATTTGCCATTTAATTGAGATAAATAAGGAGAAACAACCATGAGCTTAATACGTTACCAACCCTGGAATGCCGACCAGTTTCGTAAAGAACTGACCGATTTCTTTACTCATAGTACGGATCTCGACCCTAATTCACATACCACAAGCAATGTTGTGACCAGTGACTGGACACCCGCGGTGGATGTAAAAGAAACCGACAAGGAATTTATTTTACATGCGGATATCCCCGGCGTTGATCCCAGGGATATTGATGTCCATATGGAAAACGGTCTGCTAACCATTAAAGGGCAACGCGAAAATGAAAAAACTGAAGAGCATGACGGCTATACGCGCATAGAACGCAGTTACGGTAATTTTTATCGTCGCTTTAGCCTGCCCGACACCGCCGATGCTGAAAAGATTAATGCCAAATGCAATAATGGTGTATTACGTATTACTATCCCTAAGCATACTAAGTTGCAGCCACGTAAAATTAAAGTGGAACATTAATCTTCTGTAAGTTTTAATGCAGTAACGGCAAAAGAGGTTGTTCTATCCTATAATTATATGGAACAACCTCTTTTTAATTTGAAAAATAATTTTGCCAACGTTGAAACTTCTGGCATTTTTTATATCTAATCTTCATTGAAAAAAATAATGCAGGCCATCAAACAATGAAAACTAAAACCGTCTACAAAGCAACAGCATATCCATTACAAAAAACGATAAAGTACTTTCGCTTTCATTTTTTAGTGGTGCTTAGCTTAAGTTTACTTGTGCTTGTTAATGTAAATGTAAATGCAGCATTGCCTGTATTAGATAGTCAGGGCAACCGTCTGCCAACGCTGGCACCGATGCTGGAACGCGCCATGCCCGCGGTGGTGAACATTGCTACCAGCAGCACCATTACTATTCAGCAAAACCCGTTATTACGCGACCCTTTCTTTCGCCGTTTTTTTGATATTCCCGACCAGCCTCAAACACGCCGTTCGCAAAGCCTCGGCTCGGGTGTGGTCGTTGATGCTGAAAAAGGCTATATACTCACCAATAACCATGTTATCGATAAAGCCGATGTGATTATGGTGACCTTTAAGAGCGGCCATAGCTTAAAAGCTAAACTCATTGGCACCGATCCCGCTACCGATATTGCCGTTATTCAGGTCACACCAACCGATGACTTAATACTAACTGCCTTGCCACTGGCTAATTCAGACCAACTACGTGTGGGTGATTTTGCAATTGCGATAGGCAACCCTTTTGGGCTGGGACAAACGGTTACCTCCGGTATTGTGAGTGCACTCGGCCGCAGTGGTTTAGGCATTGAAGGCTATGAAGATTTTATCCAGACCGATGCCTCCATTAACCCCGGTAATTCAGGCGGTGCACTGGTGAGTTTAAACGGTAAACTGATTGGTATTAACACGGCGATATTATCTAAGAGCGGCGGTAACGTCGGCATTGGTTTTGCCATACCCATTAATATGGCGAATGCGATCATGCAACAACTGGTGACCCACGGTGAAGTACAACGTGGCAAACTGGGCGCACAGGCGCAGGATTTAAGCCCGGACCTTGCCAAAGCCTTTGGCATTAGCAATGCCGATAAAATAACCGGTGCTGTTATCACCCAGGTTGACTCACATTCCGCTGCCGAAAGAGCGGGCTTAAAAGCTGGCGATATTGTTATACGTTTTAATGGCAAGCCTGTACGCAATGCCTCTGTTTTACGTAACCGTGTTGGTCTACTGCGCATTGGTGAGCGTGTTGAGCTGGTGGTTTTGCGCGAAGGCCAACGAAAGACATTAGTCGCAAAAGTAGCCGGTGAGCAAAACCTAAACCAGTTTAAAGCCGAGCACCCTCGTTTACAGGGCGCAACCTTTAGCAATATTACGAAAGGCTCACCGCTTTACAAACAAATTAAAGGTGTGATTGTTTCAGGCATTGAGCGCGGCAGCCCGGCCTGGATGGCTGGATTGCGTAAGAATGATGTGGTGACTTCCGTTAATCGGGTTCCCGTTGGCAACTTGCAGGATTTTAGAAAGGCTAGCAATACCAGCCCCACATTATTGCTCAACATTCGCCGCAAATCAGGTTCTTTATTCCTTTATTTACAATAAAGGGTATACCAAGATACGGGGTATAAATGAGTTCATCCTCATTTATATTTAGCAGTAACAACAAAATAATCAATGAAAATCAATGTCATAAAACCTTCATAAAAATATTTATGCCAGGACTTGATTTAACTAATAACACTAGGTATATTAGCAATTACTTATTAAAAATCTTGAGGTTTTCACTATGTCATTAATTACAGGCTTTCCAGCAAACGGCGTTGTTACCATCAACCGCGTTATTTTAAAACCCGAATACACTATCGACGAATTACAGGAACGGGTTGCATTTCTTTGCGAAAACGTTAAAACCTACCATTCAGAAACCGGTTTTGTCGGTGGTTTTGTTGCCCTGAACACTGGCCAGATTTCAAACGAAGGTTCCACCATTGGCCAGGCTGTTGACAGCCCATTGAAAGACAAAGAAGCATTGATTGTTACTTTCTGGAAAAGCTTTGCAGAGCATGAGGAGTCTCATAAATCTGAAACCTTCCAGCCTTTGTTCGAAAAAGTATTAGAACTTTGTGAAAACGGCAACGAAGAAATTGCTTATGACATGATGTGGTCAGGTGCCGCTTATGATGCCGAACAGGCTAAAGCCGCCAAAAAAGCAAAAGAGATACACGCAGCTTAAGCAAGAAAAGTATTTAATGGAACTTCCCTTTGCTCATGGATGAGCGACATATCTATTCTTAAAGATCAAAAGACTTGTTAACCACAACGGAGAGCCTGCCCCACGAAGTGGTTAATTTTCCCTATATTTTTCTTTCACCCAAAAAGAAACCCGAGCGCCTTTCGGCAACTCGGGTTCTTTAACTCAATTAATTAAGTAAAGTGCTTACTTAAATAATTTTGATTTATCAACCAAATCAACGTGAGCACGCTTAAAGCATGTCCATTTTTTAGTTTCTTTGTCGTAAATTGAGTTTACGAAGCAATGCCAGTTTTCTTCATCGACAAAGTTTTTATCTGTACGATAGTAGAAACCAGGGTAACGAGATTCCTGACGGAACTCGATGTGCTTCAAGTGAGCTTCTGCTGTTACTAAGCGATGGAAGTTTTCCCATGCACGAAGTAATTCGTGAAGGTCTTTCGCACGCATTTTTTCAGCATCTTCTTTCATCATGTCCAGCTTCTCACCAGCAACTTTCATCATTTCTGCGTTAGTCTGGTAATAAGTTGCACAACCCGCTACATATTCATCCATAATTTTTTGTAGGCGGAACTGGAACATTTTAGGCGTGATGTAATGTGGGTTAACATCAATTGCTGTTGTGTAATCTTTATGCTCTAAGAAAGTACGAACTGGTTTGTAGACTGCTTCAACCAGGTCTTCAACTGACGTATCTAATTCAGGTTTGAAGTCTTTGTTATCAAGTACATACTTAAGCATTGATTTAGCACACATACGACCTTCAGCATGAGAGCCTGAAGAGAATTTGTGGCCAGAAGCACCCACACCATCGCCAGCAGTAAATAAACCGCTAACAGTAGTCATACCACGGTAGCCCCAGTTCCAACCACTTGGTAAATGCTCAGGAATACCTTCGCCTAAACCTTCAGTTGTTGGCGCGCCAACGTCAGTCGGACCCGAACACCAGATACCGCAACAACCAGAGTGAGAACCTAACAGGTAGGGTTCGGTAGGCATTAATTCAGAGTTTTTCTTCTCTGGCTCAATGTTTTCACCAACCCAAACACCACATTGGCCAACACACATATCAAGGAAATCTTCCCATGCTTCAGCTTCAAGATGTTTTACTTCACGTGGAGACAATGTTTCACGTAAGTTAGCAAGAGCAGTCACAGTATCCATGTAGATTGGACCACGACCTTCTTTCATTTCTTTCAACATTAAGTGGTTACGTAAGCAAGAAGCAGGAACCGCCGCTTGACCGTATGGAGGATAATCATCCAGCATTTCTTTGTTACGAACCATGTATTTTTCGCCGAAAGCGTTAGTCGCCTGTGCTTTAAATAACAGGAACCATGCGCCAACAGGACCGTAACCATCTTTGAAACGAGTGGGTACAAAACGGTTTTCCATGAGCGTTAATTCAGCGCCAGCTTCTGCTGCCATTGTATAAGTTGAACCCGCATTCCAAACTGGGTACCAGGCACGACCGGTACCTTCACCCACTGAACGTGGACGGAAGATATTTACACAACCACCAGCAGCTAAAAGAATTGCTTTAGCAGTGTATACGTGGATAGTGTGGTTACGAGTAGAAAAACCAACCGCGCCAGCAATACGGCTAGGGTCGTTTTTGTCGTTGATTAATTTAACGATGAAAATACGTTCTTCAATGTTTTCCATACCGAGGGCTTTTTTAGCCGCTTCAGCAACAATCCATTTGTAAGACTCACCATTAATCATGATTTGCCATTTACCAGAACGTACAGGTTTACCACCGTCTGCTAATGAAGGCATACCTTTAGAACCGTCGAAACGCTCGCCATTTTCGTCAGTTTTCCAGATAGGTAAACCCCATTCTTCAAACAAATGAACTGATTCATCAACGTGACGACCTAAATCGTACGCTAAATCGTCACGAGTAATACCCATAAGGTCGTTTGAAACCATACGTGCATAATCCGCTGGATCTTGTTCGTCACCAATATAGGTGTTGATTGCTGACAAACCTTGAGCAACAGCACCAGAACGGTCCATTGCAGCTTTATCAACGAGTTTAACTGTGACGTTTTCGCCTGAAGCTTCGATCCAACGTGGTAATTCGTACGCTGTACCGCAACAAGCCATGCCGCCGCCAATAAGAAGGATATCAATCTCTTCTTCGATTACATCAGGATTACCAAATTCGGCCATCTTAATTTCCTCTATCTAATATTTAAATTTATTATCAAACGATACTTATGCTGGAATTACTTGCAGATAAGTTCGCTTGGATCGCCGGCACGGTAGCCGTTGTGTTGAACAAAGAACATGTTGTCTTCGATCTTGCTCATGTCCGCTTCTGGTTTACCACCGTAAGGATCGATAGAACCTTCTGGAGTAGTACGAATTGGGAATTTGAAACGCTTCATAGTGCCGTTACGGAACTTGATAGTCCACATAATTGAGTCAGTACCACGTAAAGGCTGAACTGAACCGCCTAAAGGTACAACGTCGGCATAGTGACGACATTCAATTGCTTGTTGAGGACAAATTTTAACACAGCTGTAACATTCCCAGCATTGCTCCGGTTCCTGGTTATACGCTTTCATTGCGTGGCCAGTTTCAGAACCGTCTTTGTCTAATTTCATTAAATCGTGTGGGCAAATATACATGCAGGCCGTTTTATCTTGGCCCTTGCACCCATCACATTTATCTGTACGTACAAATGTAGGCATAGTGACTACTCCTTATTTTCTTGCATTTTTTTAGTTAACTAAGTTTAAAACTTTTTTAATTGCCTCAACAAATGTACCTGCCCAGACGATATTAATTCCTAAATATTCAAGCTGACTTTCTGCAAGTCTGACGATTTAGCAGTCAGGCAACTTTAACCCCTCGACCTCGACAAATCCCAAAAAAAAGATCTGACTACAGAATTCTAGGGATGGCTAATTTAGCTACTTTTACACGTAAAATAAAGCGGTTTTTCTCTTTAAAACCCTAATATTACAATGATAAGCATAAGTTGAATTTATGGTGAATAAATACCTTTTTAGTCAGGTATGTAAGTTACTCATATCGTTAAAGATCATCATTTTACCTGCTATGGGTGTGGTTTTAGTAATACCCATACAAAAAAATTTAATCCATTGATTCTGGTACAAAAATATCGCACAGCACTAAAACACAACATCTACACCCAGGCCTGATTAACCGCTATACTCAGCCGCCTGTGGGATTGCTTTCCTATTTAATGTAAAGAGAACAACAAGTATGTACAAATTAAGCCGGTCTATTTTTACAATAGCACTTATTGCGCTTGCCTTTAGCGGCTCAGCCACAGCGAACACTAACGATGGACGGCAGGCACTGCTATTAACCCCCGCTGAACGTGCTTTAGTTTTAACTGAAATGCGGCTTTTCCTTTCCACTGTACAGGCCATTACCGAAGGGGTTAGCAAAGAAAACCTGCCTCTTATTATAAAGGCTGCACGCAAAGCGGGGGTTCGGGCACAACCCGGTATGCCGGCTTCACTCACACAAAAGCTCCCCCTTAATTTTAAAATACTTGGCCGTGACACCCACAAAAAATTTGACCTGCTAGCACTCGATGCTGAAGAGTTAGGTGATCCACAACTCAGCCTGCAGCAGCTATCAGAATTAATGAATAACTGCATTAGCTGCCACGCTACTTATAAAATTGAGATTAAATAACAGGCATAGCAACCAGCCGCTTCAATCTGGTTTATATAAGTGCCTTACCATCAACAATGCATTTTCCACTGTTAGTCAATTCGAGTAACTCACCCGAACGTGCCATATGCACAGGCGCTGAAAATTGCTGTTTTAAACTGCCTGATAATCCCGCCATTGCATGCTCCTCGCCATGCACCAGCACCAGCGGTGGTCGTGTTTCAAAATTGGAGTACCAGTTTTTTAAGCCACACTGATCAGCATGCGCAGATAGGCCACCAATAGTATGTACCGTTGCAGCAACCCTGATGGTTTCACCCCATAGACGAATACGCTGTGCACCATCTACAAGTGTACGCCCCAGTGTGCCCCGCGCCTGATAACCGGTAATAACAAGCTGAGTTTCTCGTCGCCAGATATTGTGTTTGAAGTGATGTTTGATTCGCCCGCCATTACACATACCACTACCGGCAATAATGATAGCACCACTGCGAATATGGTTGATGGCCATAGACTGATTAGCGGTGCGAGATATATGCAGGTTAGGCAATAAGGAGTTTGTACTGTGCTGTTTCCATAGTGCCGCTGTTTCTTTATCAAACAAGTCTGCATGCTGAGTGAAAACCCGGGTCGCTTCAATAGCCATGGGGCTGTCCAGAAAAATATGCCAGCGATCCAGTTGCCACTCTTTATAATATTTGGCAAATAAATAAAGAATTTCCTGGCTGCGCCCAACCGCAAAAGCGGGCATTAAGATATTGCCTTTACTCTGTGTAGCCAGAGATAAAACTTTATGTATTTCGTGTTTGGAATCGTCCCATGTTCGATGCAACCGATCACCGTAGGTACTTTCCATAATCACCAGATCTGCTGTTTTAATTTGGGCAGGATCTTGTAGAACTGGCATACCGGAGCGACCCAGGTCGCCACTAAAAACCAGCTTGCGAGTTTCACCGCCCTCTTTCATCCATAACTCAACAATGGACGAGCCAAGAATATGCCCGGCATCAGCAAGTCGCAAATGCACCCCCGGCAAAATCCGTGTTCGTCTGCCATAGACCAGCCCTTTAAATTGTCGCATGGCCAGCCGTGCATCATCGATGGTGAACAAAGGCTCAATAAATGCCAGACCTTTGCGTGCACGTTTGCGGTTCTCCCACTCAGCATCTTTTTCACTGAGAAAGCCGGCATCTTTTAACATGATTTTACACAAATCGCGGCTTGCCCGATGCGTGTAGATGGGCCCTTTAAAACCGGCCTTCACCAATAGAGGCAAGCGCCCGGAATGATCAATATGCGCATGACTCAATACCACCGCATCGATACTTTTTGGGTCAAAAGGAAAAGCCTGTCGATTGCGCGCTTCATCTTTTTTACCGCCTTGAATCAAACCACAATCAAGTAATATCTTTTGCTGGCCAACGGTCACCAGATGACAGGAACCGGTCACCTCTCCGGCTGCACCAAAAAACTGAATATTTATCGCCATCGTCAATCCTGCCTGAGCTAACGTTACTATTTAAAGATGGGGTCGCTGTTATTCGCTTTCATATTTTCCCTGTCGTGCCAGACTATTCAACCTTGCACGATTCAACAAGGCCTGTTGCGCCTTTGCATCATTTTCTGTTTTACCCTGCCAGGCCTGTAGCGCCGGTTGCTGTAATGCTCGCCCATAGGAAATACTAAGTTGCCAGGGTGCGTTCTCGGCCAACTGATTAATAGCATTAAGATTGCGAGTCGCCTCTTCCGGGCCTTGCCCCCCAGAGAGAAAGTTAATGCTTGGAACAGCCGCAGGAACAGTCCGGCGAAGTACTTTGAGTGTTTCACGGGCAACTTCAGCCGGTTCTGCGGTACGTAAGCTTATCCCCGGCACAATCATATTAGGTTTAAGTATCATATGCTCCAGGCAAATATGATGTTGATGCAGCGCATGAAAAACCGAATGCAATACATTTTCGGTCACTTCTGAGCACCGCTCTATACTATGGTTACCATCCATAAGCACTTCCGGTTCAACAACAGGAACAATTCCCGCCTCCTGACAAACAGCGGCATAGCGAGCCAGCATTTCTGCATTGGCAGTAAGCCCTAGAATGGTCGGGTTTGTTTCACTGATACTATAAACTTCACGCCACTTTGCAAAACGCGCTCCCTGTGCCTTGTAAACTTGCAGCCTTTCTTTCAGACCGTCCAGACCATAGGTAATTAAATCACCCGGCGAAGCGGGCAATGGTCCCTTACCTTTATCCACTTTAATCCCGGGTACAATACTCTGTTGCGATGCCAGTTTAACCAGGGGTACACCCCCACTGGATTTTTGTTGCAGTGTTTCTTCAAACAATATAACGCCGGATATATATTTACCAAGATCAGGCGTACTTAATAAAACGCTTCGGTAATGACAACGATTTTCTGCTGTTGACTCCACCTTAATCGCAGCAAAACGCTTTGCAATCGTTGGCGAACTTTCATCCGCAGCCAATATACCGCGCGTATTATCAACCATGTCATTAATTGTTTGCTGTAGTTCAGTTGTAGTATCCATAGCCAAACACCTCATTTAAGTAGATTGTTTTTGCTCTCTATTTCAGCTTCCTTCAAAAATATTTTTCTATCTTAAGCCGCACTAAAAACACAAAGATAAGTAAGTATGGTACGTAGCCCGACATTAGGTGTCATACTTCAGCAAAACCTGACAGAAATAAAATCTGGTTTCCCCGCCCGCTTGCGGCGGGTACAAAACCGTTGGGGTTTCCAAAGGGGAGAAGCGGAGCTCTCCCCTTTGGTCGTTAGCGGGGGGCATACCCCGTTGACGATATATAATTGATTTAACAAACGATGGTAAATATGACACTATAATGGTTATAGTGTAGCGCATACATTCATAAAAATACTTACATACATTCTTAAAGAGGAAGCACATGGATACTTCGCTGATTGTTTTTCTTGTTATTGTTGCCATCCTGGTATTCTACGTAATATCAATTTACAACCAGCTTGTTGCGCTGAGCAACCGCTATAAAAATGCCTTTGCACAAATCGAAGTGCAGCTAAAACGCCGCTATGATTTAATTCCAAATTTAATTGAAACCGCTAAAGGTTATATGAAGCATGAACGCGAAACGCTGGAAGCCGTTATCGCAGCACGTAACTCGGCATCGGATGGGCTGGCCGATGCCGCCGCCAACCCCGGCGATGCCAGTGCGATGAAGTCGCTCAATGGTGCAGAAGGGGCATTAGCCGGCGCCATGGGGAAATTTAATATGCTGATGGAAGCCTACCCCGACTTAAAAGCCAACCAGAATATGATGCAACTCAGTGAAGAACTTATTTCAACGGAAAACAAAGTGGGCTTTGCCCGCCAGGCCTTTAATGATCAGGTAATGGCCTACAACACCTATAAACAAAGCTTCCCTCAGGTTGTGCTTGCCCCCAGCTTTGGCCATGCACAAGATGCGACCTTGCTTGAGTTTGAAGATACAAAAGAAATTCAGGCTGCACCTAAGGTTTCTTTTTAATTTTGGCTAAATAAAAAAACTGTTTTATAGTCCGCCATTCCCGCCTCTGCGGGAATGGCGGACTAGCACAAGGACTCCACCTATGGATTTTTTTCAATCACAAGACACGGCGCGACAAAATACTAAACGTCTGGTTTTCTTTTTTGCACTGGCTGTTGTTGGGCTTATTGTTGTGACTAACTTATTGGTTATGCTGTTGTTTGGTTTTATTGAACCCGGCGAACAAGGCTTAACCCTTAACGCGGTTGTTGCCCAGTTTGACTGGCGCATTTTCCTGACCGTTAGTGCACTTGTATTAACCGTTATTCTTGGCGGCAGTGCCTACAAAACCATGGCTTTATCCGGCGGGGGCACTGCAGTCGCTGAGTCGCTGGGGGGGCGTCTTATTGATCAAAGCACCAACGATTTACACGAACGTAAAGTGTTGAATGTGGTGGAAGAAATGGCAATAGCGTCTGGCTCCCCCGTCCCTCCAGTCTACTTACTTGAAGGCGAGGAAGGCATTAACGCCTTTGCAGCAGGCTACTCACCGGGGGATGCAGTGATTGGCGTTACCCGCGGCACCATTGCATTTTTAAGCCGCGAAGAATTGCAGGGCGTAATTGCCCATGAATTCAGCCATGTTTTACACGGTGATATGCGGCTAAATATTCGTTTAATCGGTGTATTACACGGTATCTTACTGCTCGGTTTAATTGGTTATTTCGTGCTGCGCTCAAGCCGCGGTAACAGTAAAAATGCCGGTCCCATTATCGGGCTGGGGATTGGCTTAATTGTTATTGGTTTTGCCGGTACTATTTTTGGTAATTTAATCAAGGCATCGGTTAGCCGACAACGTGAATTTCTTGCTGATGCATCCGCCGTGCAATATACCCGCAATAAAAATGGCATTGCCGGTGCACTAAAAAAGATCGGTGGTTATGCAGCAGGGTCTGAACTGGAGTCACCTGAAGCCCCCACAATGAGCCATGCTTTTTTTAGCAACGCTATTAGCTCGATGCTGGGTTCGTTATCAGCCACCCACCCACCATTGGAAGTGCGGATTAAGCGTATTGACTCGACCTGGGACGGCATTTTTGAGCCGGTCACACACGAAGTAAACGAACAGGTAGAGAATAATAACCGCTCAGCATCAAAAAAAGAGCAGCAACAGGCGCGCGCGGAAAAAATGGTCGGAACCATCACCAGTGCCGTAATAATCAATGAAATTCTCAATAGCATTGGGCAAACCGACGCGACACAATTAAACTATGCCGCCACACTTATCAATGACATTCCGGATACTATTCGACAAGCATTGCGCGAGCCCTACGCGGCACGCGCGGTAATTTACTGCCTGGTTATTGATAACAATCCCGATATACAACAAAAACAATTTCAGCACCTGAAAGAATTTGCCGATAGCGGAATCTATGATCTTAGTCGTCAATTGTTTAAAAGCATCAGCCAGCTCGATATTAAATTCCGTCTGCCTTTAATTGATATCGCTCTACCTATTCTGCGTCAACTGTCAAAAAAACAATATCAATTATTTAAAAAGAATCTGCACAGTTTAATAACGGCCGATGGAAAAGTGGATATTTTTGAATGGTCATTACAAAAAATTCTGCTTTCAAACCTGGAAAAAGAATTGGGTGATAAGAAAAATCATGCCAGCAAAAAAATAGCCCGCTATGGTTCACTCCACGGGGTTAAAAAGCACGTTGAAGTATTAATAAGCATGCTGGTTTATACTTGCCAAAAAAATAAAACCCCGCAAGACACAAAACAAATCGAAGCGACCTTTTCGAAAGCACAACAAGAATTAAAAATAAAGAACTTAACCCTGCTACCGCAAGAACAAATAAATTTTGACAATCTTGAACTGGCGATTGACACACTTGCCTTGCTAAAACCATTGCAAAAACCTCGGCTATTAAAAGCCTGTCTTATTTGCATGACACAAGATCAGATATACTCGCCACAGGAAAAAGAACTGATGCGTGCCATTGCCAATACCCTTGATTGCCCGATACCACTGTTTGTAGAATAAACTTGGGCTGTTGAATCAATTGTATACCGTCAACGGTTTTGTGCCCGCCGCAAGTGGGCGGGGAATTTAGATTTACCCTGATTGCAGGGTGCATGGAAAAATCATGCTTCCGGTGCTTCCGACTGCGCTTTCCTTTTAGCTGCCGCCTCGGCTTCCCTTCTGGCTCGGTCGTGTCGCTCAGTTAGCATTTGGACCGCTTTTGCCTTGGTACGGAAAATATTTTCTTCACCGATAACAGGAATAAGGCCGCCGCGTTCAAAAGAATTAACCACCTGTTTTTTCAGGCTGCTGAATGCAAGGGTAATCCCGGCCTCACGCAAACTACCAGCCACCTCACGGATTTTCTCCTCACCACTGGCATCAATCCAGTTGATGCCACTGCCGATAATCAGAATGGTACGCGCCTCAGGGAAAGCAGCATGTGCCTCCAGAACAGCGTTCTCAAAATAAGCAACATTGGCAAAAATCAACGAACCATCGAAACGAATGGGTATAAAGCACTCACTAATCGGTGGCAGACCATGTGTTTTCATGCCCTTTAACTCGCCTTCATCGCCATGCCCCAAAATCTCGGCTCGGGGCTTCATCACCTTTAACACAAAGGCGACCATGGTCAGTACGATGCCGACCATAATACCGTTAGCAATGGCGGGTGCCATAGCCAAAGTAGCAATAAAAGCCGTAATACCAATTAAAGCCCCAGTTCTATCCACCCGCCAGGCATGGATTAAAGGCTGAATTCGAATAAGACCGAACACTGCCATCATAACAATGACCGCCAGTACGGCTTGAGGCAAATGGTAAAGCAGCGGGGTAAGGTATAACAGTACCGCCACCACGGCTAAGGCACTGGTAATCGCAAATAAGCCGGTGCGGGCACCGGTGCGGGCGGCAACGGCGGAGCGCGAAAAAGAACCACTGACCGTGTACGAACCAAAAAAACTACCGACTGCATTGGCCAGCCCCTGACCCACCAGCTCTTTGTTAATGTTGATCCCTTGTTTGGTCTTAACCGCAATAGCTTTGGAAATTGATGTCGCTTCCAGAAAGCCGATAAGGGCCATAATAAAAGCGGCCGGAAGCAACATCAGCATAATCCCAAAGTCAATGACCGGCACGGCAAAATGGGGTAAGCCCCTGGGAATATCACCGACCACCGCACCACCCGCGGAGAATACCACCCGGTTATCAGAAACCGTGAGGAAGCGCCATGTTTTGCCGTCAATTTCCAGCCCCTTAGGTACATGACCACGAGCATAATAGTAGTGCGCCAGACTCTTATCCGCTGTAACACGAACAAAGTCCACACGGTATAACTCGACCCGGCGTTTATTGTTTGCCTGCTTTAAGTTTTCCTGCCGAATACGCAAAGTAAGTAACTCACCTTCCAGCTCCGCAATCGCCAGACTGTTACTGTCTTTATCTCGCTTCAAGCTGTGTAGTTTATTATTTTTACTTGCAATACGATGACTCAATACACCCACTTCTGCTTTGTCCGCCGCGTAGTTTTGAATGAGTTCAGCCTCAACGGTGTCATGTATTGCACTAAGGGGTACACGTTCCTTATCTTCATAATTAATCAAGGCACTGATGGCGGTAGCGACCACAACGGCAATCAGCACGCCCGGCAATCGCTTTATATAGACGCTGCTAACACGGATAAGTAAATAGGCGCCAACCGCAAAGGCCAGTGTTAACCAATGTGTTTCACCAATCTGTAAAACTACTGCCCAGAGATCAGCAACATAAACGTCACTTCGAGGAAAGGGAACACCGATAATTTTGCTCAGTTGTGACAGGCCAATAATAATTGCAGCGGCGTTGGTAAAGCCCACCAGAACCGGGTTGGAGATAAAATTAACCAGCACCCCCAAACGAGCCAGACCCAGTATTAAGCGCAGTATACCGACCATCAAACCCAGCATAATGGCCAGCTCAATAAACTTTTCAGTGCCCATGACCGCAAAGGGGATCAACGCTGCTGCTGACATCATTGAAAGCATCGCCACCGGTGCAGTGTGTAACTGGTTACATGAACCCCACATCGAAGCAATAATGACCGGCACTACCGAGGCATACAGGCCATACACCACGGGTAACCCCGCAAGCTGTGCATAAGCCATGCTTTGCGGTACTAACAACAAGGCCACGGTTATTCCGGCAATCAGATCGGCACGCACACCCTCTGCGGTCATTGGAAACCAGCGCAGAAACGGGAAAACGGTCTGCCATAAGCTTGTTTTAGTTTTAGTTTTAGTTTTCACTTCTTAATCTCGTTAAAAAATAACCGTTTGCCTGACTGTCGACCGGCATTGATGACCACCGATCATCTGCCCTGATAGAGATGCGGCGGGCAGTATAAACAAAAGGTAATATATATAGAAACAGATAGTTTCTATGGTTTCCATAGATAAAAGTCTATAAAAAAAGGATGTTGACTACTTTTGCTACCCCATCGAGTAGTAACAGATTTTTGTGGGCGAGCTACTTTATTGCCTCCCCTCGCCAAAGCGCGGGAAGACGATAGCCTTTACGGCCACTCGCCCGTTACAATTTATCTGTAGCACTACGCACTTATCCCTAAACGCTGCTCATTGCAATTTATCAGGCAAAGAAAGTATTAACTGCGGCTTCAAGCGTGTCACGCATATCGATATCATCGGTCAACGGTTCAACCAGTGCCATCTGACAGGCATCGGCAGGGCTAATACCTTTAGCAATAAGCTGACCGGCATAAATAAGTAAGCGGGTTGACATCCCTTCGTCGAGGCCATGGCCTTTCAGGTTACGCGAACGCTGTGCAACCTGTACCAGTTTTTCGGCCGTTGAGGTATCCACGCCCGTTTCATGAGCCACAATCTCAATTTCCATTTCACTGGGTGGATAGTCAAACGACATTGCACCGAAACGTTGTTTGGTGGATTGCTTCAGATCCTTCATCATTGACTGGTAGCCCGGGTTATAGGATATAACAATCTGGAAATCGGGATGCGCATCGACCTGCTCACCTTTTTTCTCCAGTGGTAACTGGCGACGGTGATCGGTCAGCGGGTGAATGACCACGGTGGTATCCTGCCGCGCTTCAACTACTTCATCAAGATAGCAGATAGCACCAATACGCGCAGCCGTAGTGAGTGGACCATCCTGCCATTTAGTGCCGCTGGCATCGAGAAGAAAACGACCGACTAAATCAGATGCGGTCATATCCTCGTTACAGGCAACCGTAATCAGTGGTTTTTGCAGTTTCCACGCCATGTATTCGATAAAGCGAGATTTACCGCAACCGGTAGGCCCCTTTACCATCACCGGCATACGTACGGAATAGGCGGCCTCATAACGTTCGACTTCTTTGCCGATTGTATGGTAGTAAGGCTCCTGGCTAATCATGTATTGACTATTATCTATCATCTTATACGTCCTCAATATTCTTCATTATTCAATTTTTACCTGGCTATATTTATTGACACCAACTTATTTGGTCAGGGATAAATACAGTTCAGGCAGTTTTTCCGGCAATCGCGACACATGGTCTAGAACTAAAAAGTTTTTCGCTCCAAAGATCCGCGAAACATATTCATCCGCATAAGGATCAAGGGTTAAACAAAACGTGTTAATGCCGTTACGGGCGAGCTCTTCCACTGCTTTTTTGGTGTCAAAACGCAAATACTGCGGATCGTGTTCGTCATTATCAGCGGGTTCACCATCGGTTAAAATAAACAGTATTTTCTTCGCACTGGCACGTTGCTTCAGCAACGTACCTGCGTGGCGTACGGCTGCTCCCATCCGCGTGGACAATTGACCGGTCATACCTGCAAGATGTGCTTTCACCTCTTCATCATACGGTTCTTCAAAATCTTTAAAACGGTAGTATTCAACATCATGCCGACCATTCGAGTCGAAACCGTGTATCGCAAAAGGGTCGCCAATTTTATCCATGGCATCGGCCATCAGCGTTGCCGCTTCTCGCGACAGGTCAAGTATGGTGACTTCATCACTTTCTTCAGAATCAGGGTCATCACTCAGCGTTGACTCGATGCTTGCCGTTTGTAAGCTATCGGCTGTGAGCAGTGATTTTGAACCAGGCAAAGGGTCGTTGGTCGATTCAGATAAATCAATTAACAACAATACCGACAGATCTCGGATCTGCAATGTGGTGCGTATGCCAATACGAGCATCAGGTTGCATACCACGGCGAATATCAATCATCGCGCCGATGGCCGCATTAAGATCAATTTCATCACCATCTTCAACTTTGCGCTGACGGATCACACCTTGTGGCTGAACCGCCTCAATCAGTTGTTTCAGACGGCGTACCACTGGCTTATGACGTTCAAGTATTTCTTCAATTTTTTCTGGATCACCCATTTTTGGGCGTTTTTCCAGTAAAGTAACCCAGTTTGGGCGCTCCAACTGCGTCTGGTAATCCCATTCATGGTAGTGAATCGGTGACGATATTGGCTCTTTGCCTTCCATATCATTGTAAGACTTGCCTTCATCTTCATACGGAAACAGTTCGGTTTCCAATACCCAGATTTCCTGTGCATCGTCACCCGCATTTTCAACTTCGACTTCGTTGATCATTTCCATGATGCTGACATACTTTCGAACTTGCTCGGTTTCACTCGGCAAAAGCTCATGGCCTTCTTCTCGATGATCCGGCGACTGCCACAGGCAACGATTATCGTCGCGATAAACGCTACTATAGTGGTCAGTTCTTGAATTTAATGGGATTTTTTGTGTAATCACCTGCTCAGCCAGCTCCAGGCCAATTTCGCGCGCCAGATCAGGCTCTTGCAAACGCGACTCATTGGCGGCCATGGCGCTACGCGCTTGCACAACCAAAGGGTGCGTATCTTGATAGTGCTCATCAAGTAAAGCACGCGCTAGTCGATCAAGTATAGGTTGCAAACCCTCATCGAGTGATGGGTCAGCAGGGAGTAACTTAATCCACAGGGGTTTCATGCCGGGAAATTTACCCACGGCCAGTATTTCGATACGTGCATCTTCGATAACCCCAATCATCAGCCGCTGTAAGTTACTTAAGTCTTCCGCGTCGGTGTCATAGGATGAAAAAACAATATGCGCAGCCGCATGTGCCGAGCTTGCACGGTAAACGTCCATGCCAGACACTGTCTGCTCTGAATCGGCCTCCGCGCCCTCGGGCACATAGTCATCAAAAGCATCGGGGAGATGAATAAAATAATGTTCAATATAGGGGCGATAACCTTCGCGGGTTTCAAAGTCACCGGAGGTTGGGCGAATAAAAAAGTCCCGCCCCCATAAAGAGCGTAAATACATATTGAGGCGACGCTGTACATTAACAAACAGCACCCCACGTTGTTCCTGTAGTAAAACGGCTTTCGCCTGTTCACTGTTCAAGCTGAAATAATCAGCCTGGGCTTCGAAATCATTACGGTAAGCGGATACACCCCAGGCAATCCAACGCCGTAGACCACCCAAAGTTAACTGACCTAATAAAATATCGAGGTTTTCAAGAAAAGGGCGGATAGCGCGCGGTGCTTTGCCGACAAGATTGTCGAGCAAGCTTAGATAGGCGTTAAATAAATCAAGCTCGCCAAGGCGGTTTGCTGCGGTTGGCGCAGTCGAAAAAACCAGAGAAAGTACTTCTGCACTGGTTCTTGAATACATTTTGATGGCCAGTGAAAGCAGCTCAGG
The DNA here is from genome assembly GCA_024275115.1 of Gammaproteobacteria bacterium. GTDB lineage: Bacteria > Pseudomonadota > Gammaproteobacteria > UBA6429 > Thiohalophilaceae > SZUA-37. Next base: position 2,378 of record JAJRZT010000106.1, on the reverse strand, counting down.
AACTGCCTGCTCACCAATTTCTTTGGCAACCAGCGGTGCGCTTTCAATATAGGAAATAACCAGATCGCTACCACGACCTAAGGATTTTAAACCAGCCGCACCTTTTAAATAAGCATCCAGACCACGCGGACTGAATACCCGCACAGCATCATGCCAGGTCGCCTCCAGTACTTCGCCCGCCTGTTCGCCCAGGTCTTCTAATAAGTCCTGATATTCTGTTAATTGAATAGCCAAAAATCACCTTAACTTTAAACTGCAACAAACCCTGAAAAGTTAATCAGGCCAAATGCGTTGTGGATGCAAAATTGTATAGCTTGAGCCCTTACTGGCTTGCGCTTTTTTCGGGCTGGACTTTGCTTTTGGCTTAACTGCTTTTTTTGAACTTGCTGATGATTTACTGACGGCCGCTGGTGTTTTTGCTGCTGGGCTGCTGTCAGCCACTGATTTTTTTTGCTCGGTGTTGCTAATGCTGGCAAGGAGTTTATCTTTCAATTTACTCATGATTTAAAACCTCTTCAATTATAGATTCGATGTCACTAACGGCTTTCTTTCCCCGTGCACCAAAATGATAAACACTGAGACCTTCCAATGCTGCCCAACGGTAGGCTGCACGCCGTCCCAATGAATTCTCAAGTAATGGTAACCCACAGAACTTAAGTGCCTCACGCATAGCGTGAGACAAGGCGCTTTTGGCTTCACTCTGATTACGTACAAAATAAGCACGCAATTCCGGATTAACTTTACGCGCCTGCTCTACCGCTTCAACCATGTGGAGACTGCTCCACAAATCGGGGGGCGAAGGTAAAACAGGGACTAATAATATATCCACCTGCTCCAGTGTAACTTCGGTATAACCACTCGCAAGAGTAGGAGGACAGTCCACCACAACATATTCATGTGTGCTCTGAGCCCAGCGTATCTCTTTCAATACTTCGGAACCCGTCGCAACGACGCGCGGCATCCCCTTTACTTTTTCCTGACTGCCCCAGTGCTCCGCTGTGCCTTGGGGGTCAGCATCAAGTAATACTGTGCTGCCGCGAGTAGCTAAACCCGCGGCAAGATTAATGGCCAGGGTCGACTTGCCACAGCCGCCTTTCAGATTAGCTACCGCAATTTTGGCGCTAGTCATTGTTGTTCCTGTTTGGAACCATCAGCCAACCCATCTACCTTTGCAGAAAAATCAAAGTCCGGCTGTGCTAATTCATCAGCACGCGCCTTGATAGAAACATTAACATGCGTTCGACTAAAAGTCAGATCAGGATAATAGTCTTCACTTTCTGAAAGTACTTCGAGCTGATCTAAAAAATCACGCATTTCATCATAATCAGTAAAATCAAAACGCCGAGACAACAGATGCGCACGCTTTTGTACTTTCCATTCAGAACCAGGTGATTTTTCCTGCAGGTCAGACACGGCTAGCGCCTTTTTGCTGCGACTCAGCCACAGCGAGATCATCTAACCAGGACTCTACATCTTGCAAATGCTCACGTTCCTCTTGCAACAAGCCATCAAACAAATGATAAGCGGCTTCTTTATGTACCCGCGCACAATACTGACTCGCATCAGAATATAAACGAATAGCATCCGCTTCCAGCTGCCAGTCCGCCAGCAACATGTCTCGCAAACTACGCACGGGGGGAACAGCTGGAAGCTGTGCGCCATTAGGCACGATGCCCAATGTGAGTAAATGCCGCGTTAAACGTTTAGCATGCTCCAGTTCTTCCACTGACTCGTGTTGGAACTTAGCCGCCGCATCGTCTAGACCCCATAGTTCGCAAAGTGCTGATTGCGTAAAATACTGCTGAACAGCCGCCATTTCGTGATTTAAGGCACGCTGCAAATAACCCGTCAGCTTTGGATCCATTAGCATAACCGGCCTATCAGCAACAGGTAACATCTGGCAATGTTATTCATTGGCTAGCAGATATCTAGCTGGGGCTAGGCGTCTTAGTATCACCTGGTTTGCCAGGCAGAATGTTTTCTACTTCGCCATGTACACGCGCAATAATGTGGGCTGAAACCAGACCATCACCAACACGTTCACAAGCATCAGCACCGGCACGAACCGCTGCGTTAACCGCACCCGTTTCGCCACGTACTAAAACAGTAACGTAACCGCCACCAACAAATTGACGACCAACCAAACGAACTTCAGCGGCTTTAGTCATCGCGTCAGCTGCTTCAATAGCAGGAACTAGACCACGGGTCTCGATCATGCCTAAGGCAATTCCAGATATTTCACTCATTGTATTTCTCCTGAGTTTTAATTAACTTCAAATTTCTAGCTTAAGCGTCAATCGCTTTAGGCAGAATGTTTTCTACTTCGCCATGTACACGCGCAATAATGTGGGCTGAAACCAGACCATCACCAACACGTT
>JAJRZT010000105.1 GCA_024275115.1 Gammaproteobacteria bacterium | reverse complement strand
CATTAGCTAGACAACTAGTTGATTTCGGTTTTTATGATGCCCATATAGTAGTTGAATAAAGAACGCCCAGAATTATATTTTTTTAGAGAGTCAATGAATGTTTAAAACAATAAAAAACACCTTAGTCTTAAGTTTAATGCTGGTCGTTGGCATTGCCAATGCAGCAATTACACCCAATCCGACTGCACCGAAGATTGCGGCAAAATCTTATATATTACAAGATTTTGCAAGTGGTCGAATTATTGCGGAGCACAATTCAGAACAACGCTTACCTCCAGCGAGTATTACTAAGTTGATGACAGCTTATGTTGTCTCTCACGAATTAGATGCGGGTAATATTAAGTTGGATGATGAAGTATTAATCAGTGAAAAAGCTTGGCGAATGGTGGGCTCGCGTAGCTTTATTGAAGTGAATACTAAAGTACCGGTCGAGGCATTACTACGCGGTATGATTATCCAATCTGGAAATGATGCTGCTGTCGCGTTGGCAGAACATATTGCAGGAAGTGAAGAAACCTTTGCTCAAATGATGAATCAATATGCACAACAGTTAGGTATGTTTAATACTAATTATCGTAATGCCACGGGTTTACCTGATCCTGATCATTATACGACAGCAAAAGATATTGCCATTTTATCCGCTGCGATCATCCGTGATTCTCCTGAACACTATAAGTGGTATGCCGAAAAAGAATATACTTATAATAATATAACGCAACATAACCGCAACAAATTATTGTGGCGTGATAGTAGTGTAGATGGCTTAAAAACAGGCCACACACAAGAAGCGGGTTATTGCTTAGCAGCATCAGCAAAACGAAGTGGAATGCGTTTGATTTCAGTTGTTTTGGGTACTAGAAGTGAAAATGCACGTGCTCAAGAAACACAAAAATTATTTAATTATGGTTTCCGTTTTTTTGAAACACATGATCTGTATCAGGCAGGACATAAAGTAACGTCAAGCAAAGTGTGGAAGGGTAGCGAAAAAGAACTGGACTTAGGGTTAGCAAAGCCATTAGCAGTAACAGTACCAAGAGGACGTTATAAAGAATTAGTAGCGATAACAAATTTGCAACAACCTATCGTTGCACCCGTCAAGCAGGGTAGTGTTTTAGGTGAAGTTGAAATTCGTTTGGATGATACTGTTGTCGCCAAACAACCTCTTATTGCTTTAACAGCCATTGACCAAGGTAGCTGGTGGCGTCGTATTTTAGACACTCTTTTAATGTTGATATGGGGCTGATCGATGGATCAAGTTTATTTAAATGGTTCTTTTATGCCTGCCCCAGAAGCACGGATATCAGTTTTTGACCGTGGTTTTTTGTTAGGTGATGGTGTTTACGAGGTTATTCCTGTTTATAACGGCCAGTGTTTCCAGTTAATGGGACATCTAACTCGCTTGCAAGCGAGCCTTGATGGCGTTCGAATGCAAAATCCCCATACAAATAGTGAATGGATAAATCTGATTGAGAAATTGGTTGAACTAAATGGTGGTGGTGATCAGTCACTTTATTTACAAGTTACTAGAGGGGTTGCGCCAAGGGATCATGTTTTTCCGGAAGGTGTCACGCCTACTGCCTTTGCAATGAGTAATACATTACTTCCCGTACCAGAAAAATACAAAACAGAGGGTGCAGCAGCAATTACCACACCGGATATTCGTTGGCAAAACTGTAATATTAAGGCGATCACTTTATTACCTAATAGTATGCTTAAGCAACAAGCATTAGAAGCCGGTGCGTTAGAGGCATTGTTGATTCGTGATGGTTATCTGACAGAAGGTGCGGCCAGTAATGCTTACGTCGTTATTGATGGCATAATTTATACTGCACCCAAAGATGAGAAAGTGTTGCCAGGTATAACCCGCGAAGTTGTTATTGAAATAGCTAACGCTAATAATATGCCATTGATAGAAAAAGCAGTCACAGAGGCGCAATTAAAACAAGCAGATGAAATATGGGTGAGTAGCTCAACAAAAGAAGTCGTGCCGATTACTG
>JAJRZT010000104.1 GCA_024275115.1 Gammaproteobacteria bacterium | reverse complement strand
TTTTTGCAAAAGCGACGCACCTTGTCTGTCGGTTGTTTGATTAACGCCCAGCCGACAGGCTTACTGGAAGCATAGATAATATCTGACATTACCATACGCTCGGTATCACGATTCATCGGCAGACCAATAAAGAGATACTGTTTATTGACACGGTATTCTTTAATAAATTTCGGCAGGCCAAAGCCACCCATTAACTCGGTGATGTAATCAACATAATCAGCATCCGATGCAATATATGTTGCATCTGGCAGTGGGCTGCCCATAGGTTTGAGCAGCATGGGTAAACGGCTATCAGCTTCTTCCTGGGTAACTTCTTTATAACACTCACCATCGTACTGATGCAATGTAAAGCGATAGTCTGTACCGGCGATACGCGAGATACCTCGGATAAGCAGGTGCGGAGTCAGCGCATAACTTTCCTGTAATTGCAGGTCGCGATTAATGTCGATGACGTAAGGTGGTTTGATGGTTTGTATCCAGTCATGAAATACCGCACGTGACCATGATTGATCATTGTATGTTTTATCAAGAAAGTTTTTCACATAATTACGGCCTTTTTTTAATTCTATATTCATGGCAGCACGCGGAAACTCATACATCAGCCTTGGTGCCATCGGTTTACCATTATTCATCGATAGTATCAGGCTGTCACTATCAGCGGGCATATTAAGGCCGGTGTCTTTGTGGCACACGTCCTGTAATGCACCGGGACCAAGATAAGGCACAACCTCTCCGGATTTGATACCAGCAATTATTGTCTCGAAGTTATATGTACACATAATGATTTCCTGTTGTTCATTGAAGGACCTAACAATAACAACTGCAATATTCAGACCATGTTTAAGTCACTGATATTTATACCGCTGCAAAGTTGTGAATGCGACAAAACAAATATTTTGTTGCTTTCCATACAATCTTTATGTTGCTGCGGGTTTAAAGGCACTAGTCGAAAAACGAATAGCTTTAACCACAGAGGACACGGAGGACACAGAGGAAAAATTTGTTGCTTTAGTGCAGGGCTTTAGCGGCAAGCTGTCATCCTGACGAAGGAAGGATCTTGTTGGCGGTTGATGCAGTGTCAGTGTTGTAAGGATAAATAATTAGTCTCGCAAAGGCGCAAAGATCGCAAAGAAAGATTTGGATGTTTTTGTTTTTCTCAGCGTTCTCTGCGTCTCTGCGAGAAAATATAATAGGGCAATAAGAATGACTTCCAGTCATTGGTACAACCTATGGACTTTCAGTCCATAGTCGTTGAGTCTTCTACCCCTGTGTCATCCGTTGTTGATAACCATACAAAAATTGTGTGGTTTGTTGTTTATGCGACGATATGCGCATGCTCTAAAAAAATGATTGTTCCTGTTAAAACAAAGACATAAATAAATATTCCTTTGTTGGCACGCGCCTTGCTCATAGCCCTATGAGATTAATTTTTTTAACAAGCGAAATTTAAGTTCGCGATTCTTTCTAAGGAGAAAATCATGGCAATGCGTCAATGTGCAATTTACGGTAAAGGTGGTATCGGTAAGTCAACCACAACTCAGAACCTGGTCGCCGGTCTGGCTGAACTGGGAAAAAAAGTAATGATCGTAGGCTGCGACCCTAAAGCCGACTCTACGCGCCTTATTCTTCATGCAAAGGTGCAAAACACAATTATGGAAATGGCTGCTGAAGCGGGCACGGTCGAAGATCTGGAGCTGGAAGATGTTTTAAAAGTCGGCTACGGCGACATTAAATGTGTTGAGTCCGGCGGCCCTGAGCCGGGTGTGGGTTGTGCGGGGCGTGGTGTTATCACGGCGATTAACTTTCTTGAAGAAGAAGGCGCCTACGAAGAGGATCTGGATTTTGTTTTTTATGACGTACTGGGTGACGTTGTCTGTGGCGGTTTTGCTATGCCTATTCGTGAAAACAAGGCGCAGGAAATTTACATTGTGGTATCAGGTGAAATGATGGCGATGTATGCCGCCAATAATATTTCTAAAGGTATTGTGAAATATGCTAACTCGGGCAGCGTGCGTCTTGCCGGTTTGATCTGTAATTCACGTAACACGGATCGCGAAGATGATCTGATTATGGCACTTGCAGAAAGCCTGGGCACAACCATGATTCATTTTATTCCGCGTGATAATGCGGTGCAGCGTGCAGAAATTCGACGCATGACGGTCATTGAATATGACCCCGGGCACAAACAGGCGGATGAGTATCGCCAGTTAGCGAACAAGATTATAGAAAACACCAACATGAATATTCCAACACCAATCACCATGGATGAGCTCGAAGCTTTACTGATGGAGTTTGGCGTTATGGAAGAAGAGGATGAATCAATCATCGGCCAGAAGGCAACGGCAAGCGCATAAGTTTTAACATTTGCTTGCGGCAAATTAATCAGGACTTACCGCAGCAAAATTTTTCTAACAATGTCTGTTCACTGAATAAGTGGCGACGACTGGAGAGAAAACAATGGCAACAATTAGTAAAGAGGAAACTGAAGCTCTCATCGCCGAGGTGCTTGAAGTTTATCCGGAAAAAGCAAAACAGGATCGTGTGCAACATTTAACGGTTAATGATAAAAGTGTTGAGCAATCTAAAAAATGTATT
>JAJRZT010000103.1 GCA_024275115.1 Gammaproteobacteria bacterium | reverse complement strand
CCACCGTGCATTTCTGCCATTACTTTTGTAATCGCCGCTGTTAAGGTGGTTTTGCCGTGATCGACGTGACCAATTGTTCCCACGTTAACATGGGGTTTAGTTCGTTCAAATTTTTCCTTTGACACCGTTTTGCCCTCTTTAAAAATTAATGTCGTCTAAAATCGTATCGATTTAAGACGCTTTCTTAATAACCGCCTCTGCAATACTGCCAGGCGCTTCACTGTACTTTTCAAACTCCATGCTATATGTCGCACGGCCTTGTGTTGCTGAACGCAAGTCTGTCGCATAACCAAACATTTCAGCTAGCGGCACTTCTGCCTGAACAACTTTGCCGGATGGACTGTCTTCCATCCCGCCGATAATGCCACGGCGGCGATTTAAGTCTCCAACAACATCACCCATATAATCTTCGGGTGTAACCACTTCCACTTTCATAACAGGTTCTAATAGAACCGGGTCACATTCAGCAGCACCGGCTTTAAAGCCCATGGAACCAGCGACCTTGAAGGCCATTTCATTCGAGTCAACCTCGTGGAATGAACCATCATGTAATGTTACTTTGATATCAACCATCTGATATCCGCCAACCACGCCATTTAACATGGCTTCCTGTATGCCTTTATCAACCGACGGGATGTACTCTTTTGGTACCGAACCACCCACTATCTCGTTAACAAATTCATAACCGCTGCCCGGCTCCTGTGGCTCAATCCGCAGCACAACATGCCCGTATTGCCCACGACCACCCGATTGACGTACAAATTTCCCTTCTGCCTTCTCAACAGTGCCGCGAATCGTTTCGCGGTAAGAAACTTGTGGTGCGCCAACGTTGGCTTCAACACTAAATTCTCGCTTCATTCGTTCGACAATAATGTCGAGGTGAAGCTCGCCCATACCGGCGATAATCGTTTGCCCGGACTCTTCATCCGTGCTGACACGAAACGAAGGATCTTCCTGAGCTAACTTGCCTAACGCAATCCCCATCTTCTCTTGATCGGCCAGTGTTCTTGGCTCAATCGCAACCGCTATTACCGGTTCAGGGAAATCCATACGTTCTAGCGTAATAATTTCTTTTATGTCACATAAGGTTTCACCTGTAGTGACATCTTTAAGACCAACAGCCGCTGCAATATCGCCTGCTCGTACTTCTTTAATCTCTTCACGGCTATTTGAATGCATTTGCAAAAGTCGGCCAATACGTTCTTTTTTGCCTTTCACCGGGTTGTAAACAAAATCACCGGACTTCAAAACACCCGAGTACACCCGAAAGAACGTTAAGGTTCCAACAAATGGGTCGGTCGCGATTTTAAACGCGAGTGCAGCAAACGGCGCATCATCAGTTGAAGTCCGCTCACCTTCTATTTCATTACCATCTTCCCCTACTCTATCCAGGATACCTTTAATCGCAGGCACCTCTTCGGGTGAAGGCATATATTCAACAACGGCATCAAGCATTGCCTGAACCCCTTTGTTTTTGAAAGCCGAACCACAAAAACAAGGAATAATATCGTTTGCCACAGTACGCAAACGGATGCCTTTTTTAATCTCTTCGTTAGACAAATCGCCTTCTTCAAGGTATTTATCCATTAATTCTTCATTCGCTTCGGCTGCTGATTCAATCATTTGCTCACGCAATTCAGCGGCCTGTGCTTTTAATTCATCCGGAATGTCTTTGGCTTCGTAAGTCACGCCTAAATCATCTTCATTCCAGTAAATGGCTTTCATGCGTACCAGATCGATAACGCCTTGAAAACCTTCCTCTGCACCAATGTTTAACTGCATTGGAACAGCGGTTGCGCCTAAGCGCTCTTTAATCTGTTCAATCACACGCAAAAAATCTGCGCCAGCACGGTCCATCTTATTCACAAATGCCAACCGTGGCACCTGGTATTTATTCGCTTGCCGCCAGACTGTTTCAGACTGGGGTTCGACACCACCGACGGCACAAAAAACCGCACAGGCACCATCTAAAACACGGAGTGAACGCTCAACTTCAATCGTGAAGTCAACGTGCCCCGGTGTATCAATAATATTGATACGGTGTTCTTCAAACTGCTTGTCCATGCCCTGCCAGAAGCAAGTCGTTGCAGCCGAAGTAATCGTAATACCTCGTTCCTGCTCCTGCTCCATCCAGTCCATGGTCGCGGCACCGTCATGTACTTCACCAATTTTGTGTGAAATACCGGTATAAAATAAAACACGCTCGGTAGTCGTTGTCTTACCTGCATCAATATGAGCCATGATGCCGATATTGCGATAACGATTAAGAGGTGTCTTACGTGCCACTTCTATTTACTCTATATTAACGACCTAATTGATATTAAAAGTAAGAGCCTGAGTTGAACTTTTAGGTTCTAACTTTTGCTCTCTAAGCTTCTGTTTACCAACGATAATGTGCGAATGCTTTATTCGCATCAGCCATACGGTGCGTGTCTTCACGTTTTTTCACTGCTGAGCCGCGATTTTCAGTTGCATCAAACAACTCACCGGCTAAACGTGCACCCATGCCTTTTTCACCACGCTTACGCGCAGCATCAATAATCCAACGCATTGCCAGTGTATTACGACGGCTAGCGCGAACTTCAACAGGTACCTGATACGTTGCACCACCCACGCGACGTGATTTTACTTCCACTGTCGGGCGAACATTATCCAGTGCCACTTCAAGAATACCTTGTGCTTCGCCATGCTTCTTATCGGCAACATGATCAAGCGCTCCGTATACAATGCTTTCAGCAACGGATTTTTTACCGTGCATCATCACCATGTTAATGAACTTGGCAATTAACTCGGACTTGTATTTTGGGTCCGGTAATACTTCTCGTTTTTGCGCGACGCGTCTTCTAGCCATTTATAAATCCCTAACCCTTTATTAACTCTTAGGTCGCTTGGCGCCATATTTCGAGCGGCCATTTCTGCGATCACTGACACCGGATGTATCTAACGAACCACGTACTACGTGATAACGTACACCTGGTAAATCTTTAACACGGCCACCACGAATCAGAACCACCGAGTGTTCCTGTAAATTATGGCCTTCACCACCGATATAACTACTGACTTCAAAGCCATTGGTTAAGCGAACACGAGCAACTTTACGCATTGCTGAGTTTGGCTTTTTCGGTGTGGTTGTATACACACGAGTACACACTCCACGACGTTGTGGACAAGCAGCCAATGCCGGTACATTCGATTTCACAACCTTGCGTTTACGCGGATTGCGAACTAGCTGATTAATTGTGGTCATATTTCTCTAAACTCCAGAAAATAAACGACAGGCCGAAAAAAGTTTCTCGACCTGTCGTATGTGAGGCGCGGATTGTAGTGAATCTAGTGGTGTACTGTCAACCAGATTTACACTTAATTACCCACAAAATTAACTTTCAGGGCTATCCACCAATTATTTGGCCATTTTACACGCCCAATCTTCAACTGGGCAATAAAAAGACCATTTTTTACTCTGTTGGCCGCTCAGATACCGACCCAGAAGCCGCTGCAGAATCGGCTTCGGCTGCTGCCGCGGCCACTTCAGATTCAAGCACCGATGTGGCTTCTTCAATCGCTAACTTAGCTTCGTCAACCTGATGGCGCTGGCGATACCGTTCTTCGTGGTATGCCAAACCAGTACCTGCCGGAATCAAACGACCCACGATAACGTTTTCTTTCAAACCGCGTAAGTGGTCGACTTTCCCCGTCACTGCCGCTTCGGTTAGAACCCGTGTGGTTTCCTGGAACGACGCAGCTGAAATAAAGGATTCGGTTGCCAGCGATGCCTTGGTAATACCCAGTAACATGTAAGCATATTTTGCCGGATCTTTATCGTCAGCAACGAGCTTTTCGTTCACTTCCAGCACCCGCGAGCGCTCAATTTGTTCACCGCGCAGGAACTTACTGTCTGCGCCATCGGTAATTTCACATTTACGTAGCATTTGACGAACAATCACTTCAATATGCTTGTCATTAATTTTTACGCCCTGTAACCGGTATACATCCTGTACTTCTTTTACGATATAACGGGCTAATTCTTCTACCCCTAATAAACGCAAAATATCATGTGGGTTTGGCTCACCTTCGGCAATCATTTCACCTTGTTCAACATGCTCACCTTCAAACACTGTGACATGACGCCATTTGGGTATCAACACTTCATAGTGATCGCCTTCAGATGGCGTAATCATTAAACGCTGCTTACCTTTAGTTTCTTTACCGAAACTAATCGTACCGGTAATTTCCGCCAAAATAGAGGGCTCTTTCGGTTTACGCGCTTCGAATAAATCCGCAACCCGTGGCAGACCACCGGTAATATCCCGTGTTTTCGATGATTCCTGTGGAATACGAGCAATCGCATCACCCACACCCACATCCGCACCGTGTTTCATGGTGACAATTGCACCGGCAGGTAAAAAATAATGCGCAGGAATATCGGTACCGGCAATATTTAAACCTTCACCATCGGCGTCAAGCAAACGTACCGCTGGTCGCAAATCTTTTGATGCAGATGGGCGTTGCTTTGGATCCATAATAACTAATGAGCTTAAGCCCGTTACTTCATCCACATCGGCAGACACGGTTGAACCTTCAACAATATCCACAAATTCAATTTTACCGGCCACTTCTGTAATAACAGGGTGAGTATGTGGATCCCAGTTAGCAACAACCTGACCACCTTCAACGACATCACCATCATTAACGGTAATGACCGCACCATAAGGAACTTTATAACGTTCACGCTCACGCTGCATTTCATCAAGAACGGTGACTTCACCTGAACGTGATACCGCAACATTATGCCCATTGGCATGCTGCACGGTTTTCATATTATGTAATCGGACGGTACCCTTACTCTTAATTTCGATATTACTAATGGCCGCCGCACGAGATGCCGCACCACCAATATGGAAAGTACGCATGGTTAACTGAGTGCCGGGTTCACCGATCGATTGTGCTGCAATAACACCCACAGCTTCACCTTCGTTCACTTTATGACCACGCGCTAAATCACGACCATAACAACTGGCACAAACACCGTGTAAGTTTTCACAGGTAATCGCAGAACGAACCAGCATGTGATCCACACCCAGTCCATCGAGCTTATCGACCCATGCTTCATCAAGCAGGGTGCCTTGTTCAATAACCGTTTCGCCTTTGGTATTAATAACGTCTTTGGCAACAATTCGGCCAAGTACACGTTCACTTAAAGCTTCAACAACATCGCCGCCTTCAATCACACTTGCTAGTGTTAAACCATTTTCGGTTCCACAATCCACGCCGGTCACAACTAGATCCTGAGAAACATCCACAAGACGACGAGTTAAATAACCCGAGTTTGCTGTTTTTAATGCGGTATCAGCCAGACCTTTACGTGCACCGTGAGTTGAGATGAAGTACTGCAATACATTTAAACCTTCACGGAAGTTAGCCGTAATCGGCGTTTCAATAATTGAACCATCCGGTTTAGCCATTAAGCCACGCATACCAGCGAGCTGGCGTATCTGTGCAGCACTACCCCGTGCGCCGGAGTCGGCCATCATAAAGACTGAGTTAAACGATTTTTGCTGAACCGTTTAACCTTCAGCATTGACGACATCTTCAGTGCCCAAACCATCCATCATTGCTTTTGCAATAACGTCATTAGTACGCGACCAGATATCAACGACTTTATTATAACGTTCACCCACGGTCACCAGACCAGAGGTATATTGCTCACCAATTTCGCGCACTTCATCTTCAGACGCTTGTAAAATAGCGGTTTTTGATTCAGGAATAACCATATCATCCACACCAAACGAAATACCTGACTTGGTTGAATAACGGAAACCGGTATACATTAATTGATCAGCAAAAATAACCGTGTCTTTCAAACCATTGATTCGGTAACAGGCATTAATGAGTTGCGATACTGCTTTTTTAGTTAAATCTTTATTCACTAAAGAGAACGGCAGGCCATCGGGAACAATGTCCCACAGAATAGCACGACCAGCGGTTGTCTCTTCTAACCTGGTTTCTTCTGTGCGATTACCTTCTTTATCAACAATAACCTGTTTAATGCGCACTTTAACTTTTGCCTGTAAATGCACCACGTCACTGGCATAGGCACGTTCAACTTCATTCGCATCAACAAAGACCATGCCTTCGCCTTTGGCATTAATACGTTCACGCGACAGGTAATACAAACCTAAAACAACATCCTGCGACGGTACAATAATCGGTTCACCATTGGCGGGCGATAAAATATTATTTGTTGACATCATTAAGGTACGAGCTTCAAGCTGCGCCTCAATAGATAAAGGCACGTGCACCGCCATTTGATCGCCATCGAAATCTGCGTTGAATGCAGTACAAACCAGTGGATGTAATTGAATCGCTTTACCTTCAATTAACAGCGGCTCAAATGCCTGAATACCTAAACGGTGAAGTGTTGGCGCACGGTTAAGCATAATCGGATGTTCACGAATCACTTCATCAAGAATATCCCAGACTTCAGGGCCTTCACGTTCGACCATTTTCTTAGCGGCTTTAATTGTTGTGGCTAAACCACGACGCTCTAATTTACTAAAGATAAATGGTTTGAATAATTCCAGACCCATTTTTTTAGGTAAACCACATTGATGTAATTTTAATGTTGGACCCACCACAATAACTGAACGACCTGAGTAATCAACACGTTTACCCAGTAAGTTTTGACGGAAACGACCTTGCTTACCTTTGATCATGTCAGCCAGTGATTTTAATGGACGTTTGTTTGAACCGGTAATGGCGCGACCACGGCGACCGTTATCTAATAACGCATCGACTGATTCCTGTAGCATACGTTTTTCGTTACGTACGATAATGTCAGGTGCATTTAAATCTAATAAACGTTTTAAACGATTATTACGGTTAATAACGCGACGGTATAAATCATTTAAGTCAGAGGTGGCAAAACGACCACCTTCTAATGGCACTAATGGACGTAATTCAGGAGGTAAAACCGGTAATACGGTCATTACCATCCACTCAGGCTTGTTACCTGATTCCATAAACGCTTCAAGTAATTTTAAGCGCTTTGTATACTTTTTAATTTTAGTTTCTGAACGGGTATTGCCCATGTCTTCACGAACCTGCACGGCTTCCGCTTCCAGTTCTAGCTTGCGCAACAACTCGAAAATAGCTTCTGCACCCATACGGGCATCAAACTCGTCACCGTATTCTTCGATGGCATCGAGATACTGCTCGTCTGACATAAGTGAGCCGGGTTCAAGGTCAGTCATACCCGACTCAATAACAACGAAAGCTTCAAAATAAAGCACTCGTTCAATATCACGCAAAGTCAGATCAAGTAACAAACCCATGCGTGAAGGTAATGATTTTAAGAACCAGATATGTGCAACAGGGCTAGCAAGTTCGATATGACCCATGCGTTCACGACGCACTTTAGCCAGGGTAACTTCAATACCACATTTTTCGCAGATAACACCACGGTGCTTTAAGCGTTTGTATTTACCGCATAAGCATTCGTAATCTTTTACAGGGCCAAAAATTTTCGCACAGAATAAACCATCACGTTCTGGTTTAAAGGTACGGTAGTTAATGGTTTCTGGTTTTTTAACTTCACCATACGACCATGAACGAATTTTTTGAGGTGATGCCAAACCAATTCGAATCGCATCAAAATCATCGTTTGGGCCTTGCTGCTTTAGGATCTTAAGTAGATCTTTCACGTTGTCACTCCTGCTAAATAATAGGTCAATCTTATCTTTAAGATTCCGAGCCCTGGATTTAACACCAGACTCGGCCTACTAGTATAAATTTCTTTGGGTATAAACTTATTTGGTTTCTTCTAACTCGATATCAATACAAAGCGATCGAATTTCTTTTAACAGTACGTTAAAGGATTCCGGCATACCGGCTTCCATTTGATGATTACCATCCACAATGTTTTTATACATTTTGGTTCGACCATTCACATCATCTGATTTAACCGTTAACATTTCCTGCAAGGTATAAGCCGCACCGTATGCTTCCAGTGCCCATACCTCCATCTCACCGAAACGCTGACCACCGAACTGGGCTTTACCACCCAGAGGTTGTTGCGTAACAAGACTGTATGGACCGGTTGAACGCGCATGCATTTTATCGTCAACCAGATGGTTTAACTTCAGCATATACATATAGCCAACAGTAATAACACGTTCAAACTCAACACCGGTTCGACCATCAATTAACTTGGTCTGACCTGATGCAGGCAAGTCGGCTAGTACCAATAACTCTTTAAGCTCAGACTCTTTGATGCCGTCAAACACAGGCGTTGCAATCGGCACACCGTCACAGAGGTTGCTAGCAAGCTCCATAATTTCATCATCAGTAAATGATTTAAGGTCAGCCTTCTCACCTTCGGTTTTATTGTAAATTTCATCGAGGAATTTACGAATGTCAGACACTTTTTGATGCTCGTCTTCAATCATTTTATTGATTTTTTCACCGAGGCCACGTGCTGCCCAACCTAAGTGAGTTTCCAATACCTGACCGATATTCATACGCGACGGTACACCTAATGGATTGAGTACAATATCCACTGGCTCACCTTCGGGTGTATGTGGCATATCTTCAACAGGCACAATCATCGAGATAACACCTTTGTTACCGTGACGACCGGCCATTTTATCACCCGGTTGAATACGACGTTTTACCGCAAGGTAAACTTTAACCATTTTCAACACGCCCGGTGCTAAATCATCACCAGTGGTTAATTTTGTTTTCTTCTCTTCGTATTTTTCTTCGAAGTCGATATGCATTTGCTTAAGCTGTTCTGCAACAGCTTCGAGCTGTGTATTCGCATCGTCATTACGTAAGCGAATTTCAAATCATTTATCGCGCACCACTTCTTCTAAATAAGCAACCGTGATTTTTGAACCACTCTTAAGCTGGTTTGGGCCACCATCGGCCATTTTGCCCACTAGCATGCTTTCAACACGCTGGTAGAGATCGTTTTCCATAATGCGCATCTGGTCTGCTAAATCTTTCTTGATACGTCTCAGCTCAGACTCTTCAATCGCTTTGGCACGTGAATCTTTTTCCAAACCGTCACGGGTAAACACTTGTACATCGAGAACCGTACCGGTTACACCCGATTTAACACGCAATGAAGTGTCTTTTACATCGGATGCTTTTTCGCCGAAAATAGCCCGCAGCAGTTTTTCTTCCGGTGTTAACTGGGTTTCACCTTTAGGTGTAACCTTACCAACAAGAATATCGCCAGACTTCACTTCTGCACCGATATAAACAATACCCGCTTCATCAAGTTTAGATAAAGCAGACTCGCCTACGTTTGGAATATCACCAGTAATTTCTTCTTAACCCAGTTTGGTATCACGTGCAACACAGGTGAGTTCTTCAATATGAATCGTTGTATAACGGTCTTCCTGAACAACGCGTTCAGAGACAAGAATCGAATCTTCAAAGTTATAACCATTCCACGGCATAAAGGCGATCAACATATTCTGGCCAAGCGCTAACTCGCCCATATCCGTTGAAGGGCCATCGGCCATTACGTCACCACGGGCAACAATATCACCTACACGCACTAATGGGCGCTGATTAATACAGGTATTCTGGTTAGAACGGGTGTATTTGGTCAGGTTGTAAATATCCACACCTGACTCACCGGTTACCGCTTCATCATCGTTGGCTACAACCACAATACGAGAGGCATCAACCGAATCGATCCGTCCGCCACGTTTGGCAATAACGGTCACACCGGAGTCAACCGCAACACTGCGCTCGATGCCAGTACCCACTAATGGTTTTTGTGCAATCAGTGTAGGCACGGCCTGACGTTGCATGTTTGAACCCATTAATGCACGGTTAGCATCGTCGTGCTCCAGGAATGGAATCAAGGCTGCTGCTACCGATACGATTTGCTTCGGTGAGACATCCATATATTGAATATCTGTAGCCGGAGCCATGGTAAATTCATTTAAATGACGGCAGGAGACCATTTCATCAGTCAAACGCCCACGATTATCCAGTCCGGCATTGGCCTGGGCGATAGTATATTCGCTTTCATCAATCGCTGTCAGGTATTCAATTTCATCGGTTACCTTGCCTTTTTTAACAATACGATAAGGGCTTTCGAGGAAACCATAAGAGTTGGTTCGCGCATAAACGGACAAAGAGTTAATCAAACCAATGTTTGGCCCTTCAGGTGTTTCAATCGGGCAAACACGGCCATAGTGGGTTGGGTGCACGTCTCGTACTTCAAAACCAGCACGTTCACGAGTTAAACCACCCGGCCCTAGAGCTGAAATACGGCGTTTATGCGTAACTTCAGATAATGGATTATTTTGATCCATAAACTGGGACAACTGGCTTGAGCCAAAGAATTCTTTAACCGCTGCGGATACCGGCTTGGCATTAATCATTTCCTGAGGCATCAGGTTATCGGCTTCGGCCATGCTTAAACGTTCACGTACCGCACGTTCAACTCGAACCAGCCCCACTCGAAACTGGTTTTCTGCCATTTCACCCACGGAACGAATACGTCGATTACCCAGATGGTCGATATCATCAACGATGCCACGACCATTACGGATATCAATTAAAGTTTTAACCACTTCAACAATATCTTCTTTGGATAAAATGCCTGCGCCTTCGATTTCTTTACGACCAATACGGCGGTTAAACTTCATCCGGCCAACGGCAGATAAGTCATAACGCTCAGGGGTAAAGAACAGGTTGTTAAACAGGTTTTCTGCTGCGTCTTTTGTAGGTGGTTCACCCGGACGCATCATACGATAAATTTCAACTTGTGCTTCAAGTTGTGTGGTTGTGATATCAATGGCTAACGTCGTTGAAATAAACGGACCTTGATCGATATCATTGGTGTACAGACAATCAATCGATTTTAATTTTGCTTCGTTTAACTGCTCAATGACTTCTTCAGTCAGTGTTGTATTTGCGGCAGCTAAAAGCTCACCGGTGCTTTCATCAATGATGTCACGCGCCAGTACTTTATCTAATAGATAGTCATCAGGCACACTCAATATTTTTGCACCCGCTTTGTCAAACTCACGGATATGACGAGGTGTTATCTTGCGGCCTTCTTCAACAACCACTTTGTTTTTGATTTTATAATCAAAAGTGGCCACTTCACCACGCAAGCGCTCAGGGATCAGCGCCATTGAAACACCCTCTTTAGTAAATTTAAAGGTGGTGGTCTCGAAAAACATTTCCAGAATTTCTTCGCTGCTATAACCTAATGCTTTTAACAGAATCGTGGCCGGTAATTTGCGACGACGATCGATACGGCAATAAACGCTGTCTTTGGGATCAAACTCAAAATCCAGCCATGAACCACGGTATGGGATAACGCGGGCATTAAATAAGAGTTTACCTGAGGAGTGTGTTTTACCTTTATCATGATCAAAGAACACACCAGGAGAGCGGTGTAATTGAGAAACAATAACACGCTCCGTACCATTAATAACAAAGGTACCGTTATCCGTCATTAACGGGATTTCACCCATATAGACTTCCTGTTCACGGATATCTTTAATTGTCTGGGTTTTCGCTTCTTTATCGTATATTAATAAGCGTACTTTTACACGTAGCGGCGCAGAGTAAGTCACCCCTCGCATTTGACATTCTTTTACGTCAAAAGTGGGGATACCCAGGCGGTAGCTCACATATTCAAGAGCAGCATTGCCTGAATAGCTAACAATAGGGAAAACAGAACTAAAAGCAGCATGCAAACCTTTCTCGGCCAACCGGTCTTTTTCAACGCCTCGTTGTAAAAAACCACGGTAAGATTCAATTTGTGTTGCAAGTAAATATGGAATTTCTAAAGCGCTGCTATAACGACCAAAATTCTTACGAATACGTTTCTTCTCAGTAAATGAGTAAGCCATGGAACACCCTACGCGATAAACGTTGTTAAATTAAGCCAGTTTTATAACTGCTTAATGCTAAAAACCATTAAAAAAATACAAACAGAAGCACGCCACGAACCTGTTAGCAAAAGCTAACAGGACGCAGCGTAACGTCTATTTGTATCGTTTACTGGAGTAATTTTCTTGCCGACCATTGTGATTGGCAGATTTTTACCAGTAAATGCATCAATTTGCAAGTTATTTCTAACCTAATGCGTAAAATTGACTATTTAAGGTCAACTTCAGCACCAGCCTCTTCAAGCTGCTTTTTGATATCTTCAGCTTCAGCTTTTGCTGCCGCTTCTTTGATTGTAGATGGAACACCTTCAACCATTTCTTTCGCTTCTTTCAAACCTAAGCCTGTGATACCGCGAACAGCTTTAATCACAGAAATTTTGTTGCCACCGAAAGAAGTCATTACAACATCAAATTCAGTCTTTTCTTCTGCTGCAGCTGCATCACCGGCAGCGGCTGCGGGTGCTGCGGCAACGGCTGCTGCTGCAGAAACGCCGAATTTTTCTTCCATTGCTTCGATTAAGTCAACAACGTCCATTACTGTCATATTGCTGATTGATTCTAAAATATCATCTTTTGAAACTGCCATGAGTTTTCTCCAATTTTGTTACCTCAGCCAATCCTATTTCAATTAAGACTGAGAAAATAATTAATAGTATTAAGTTGCTTATGCCGCGTCTTGTTTCTGATCGCGGATAGCTGCCACTGTACGAGTAAGCTTGCCTGGAACCTCGTTGAGGGTTTGAGCAAGTTTGGTGATCGGCGCTTGCATGACAGACATCAACATGCTGATCGCTTGATCTTTGGTTGGTAAACTTGCTAAACGATCAAGTTCATTTGCAGCTAATAGCTGCCCACCCACGGCCAATGCTTTGACCACCAAAGCTGCATTCTCTTTAGCAAAATCTTTTAAAACTCTTGCGGCACAACCCGGGTCTTCCTGCGAAAACGCATAGACCATGGGGCCAACAAAAGCTTCTACCATGCATTCGAATTCAGTACCTTCGACTGCACGTTTGGCAAGATTATTTTTAATAACACGCAGATAAACACCATTTTCGCGCGCTTTCGCACGTAATTCGGTCATTTTCTCTGCTGACAAGCCATTGTATTCTGCTAATACAGCACTGTGTGCTGTGGCAGCGATTTCGGCAACGTCTGCTACAATAGCCTTCTTTTCATCTAAGCTAAGTGCCACGTAAACCTCCTTCACTTTCATACGCTTAAAATTCAAGCGCGAACTAAAATATGCAACAAGCGATACAGATAAATCGGTACTACTTGCTACCCCTACGGTAAGAACCTATAGAAAATTTAGAAAAATTTCTTGTTGGTCACCGCCTGCGCAGGTAGAGCATCTCTTTTACTGACGCCGGATTTAACCACTAGCTCATAAAGCTATAAACCCATTGTCTGCCTACGGTCTTTGACGGTTTTGGCCGCTAAAAATAGCAACCAAAACCCAAAGTTTTTACAACATCAAATATATAAATTGAAACTTATATTTCTAACGTTGCTTGATCAATTGCAATTCCAGGCCCCATTGTGCTCGAAATTGAAATCTTCTTAAAATAGTGGCCTTTTGCTGAAGCCGGTTTGGCTTTTTTCAGGTCAATCAATAATACTTCCAGGTTTTGCTTTAATGCAGCCCCTTCAAAATCAACATTACCAATACGTGCATGAATAATGCCCGCCTTATCGGTACGGAAGCGAACCTGACCTGATTTTGCATTTTTAACCGCTGTTTCAACATCGGGGGTTACCGTGCCCACTTTCGGGTTAGGCATTAAACCACGAGGGCCTAAAATAGTACCAAGCTGACCCACCACACGCATTGCGTCAGGCGATGCAATGACTACGTCAAAGTCGAGATTACCGCCTTTGATGCTTTCGGCTAAATCATCCATACCGACAATGTCTGCACCGGCTGCCGTTGCTTTATCGGCATTTTCACCTTGGGTAAATACCGCAACACGAACCGTTTTGCCGGTACCGTTTGGTAATACACAGGCGCCACGAACAACCTGGTCTGATTTACGTGGGTCAACCCCAAGGTTAATTGAAACATCAACCGCTTCGGTAAATTTTGCTTTTGGTAATTCTTTTAATAAGCTAAAAGCTGTGTCCGCTTCGTACTGCTTGCCCACTTCGAGCTTTTCAGCACACACTTTTGCTCTTTTTGATAACTTAGCCATTTACACACCCTCCGTTTCAAGACCCATACTACGTGCAGTGCCTGCAATAGTACGAACGGCTGCATCCATGCTGGCGGCAGTAAGATCGGGTTCTTTCATTTTTACAATTTCTTCAAGCTGCGCGCGTGATACTTTGCCAACCTTATCTCTGTTAGGCACACCGGAACCTTTAGGGATGCCCGCCGCTTTCTTCAAAAGAACGGCTGCTGGTGGTGTTTTGGTTACAAACGTAAAGCTACGATCCGAATAAACTGTGATCACAACTGGAGTAGGTAAGCCTTTTTCCACACCTTGTGTTTTTGCATTAAATGCTTTACAAAAATCCATGATGTTGACACCATGTTGACCTAAAGCAGGACCAACCGGTGGACTTGGATTTGCTTCGCCAGCTGCAACTTGCAGCTTAATATAGGCTTCTATCTTCTTTGCCATGTTTTTTCTCCTTGCGGGTGCATACGCCTTAGTTTGGCTATTAGATTATCGATAACCAACCTCGGCTCCCCGGGGTTACAAAAAACTACAAGGTTTGTTTTAAAAAACAGCCCTCGCAGCCATAAAATTTTTAACTCTTTTACTAGCTTTTTTCTACCTGGCTAAATTCAAGATCAACCGGTGTTGAACGACCAAAAATAGACACTTCAACACGTAAGCGGCTCTTGTCATAATCCACTTCTTCAACGACACCATTAAAGTCATTAAATGGGCCTTCGGTAATACGAACCACTTCACCCGCTTCAAACAATACTTTCGGACGAGGTTTTTCAACACCTTCCTGAACACGGTCTAAAATCGTTTCCGCTTCTTTATCGCTAATCGGTGCAGGCTTATTCGCTGTACCACCAATAAAGCCCATCACACGAGGGACTTCTTTAACTAAATGCCAGGTTTCGTCGGTGAGTTCCATTTGCACCAGAACATAACCGGGGAAAAATTTACGCTCGCTTTTACGTTGCGTTCCACCACGCATTTCTACAACTTCTTCAGTTGGCACCATAATTTCGCCAAACTGATCTTGTGCGCCAGCCAGATCAATACGCTCTTTTAAAGCACGCTGCACGTGTGCTTCAAAACCTGAGTAGGCGTGTACAACATACCAACGTAATGCCACGTTTATCTCCCTTTAGCCCTAAGTGATTAACTCGTCAGCCAACGAATAATTGAAACTAAAATCGTATCGAATAACCATAAAACCAGTCCCATGATAATAACCATTATCATCACTATGCCGGTTGTTTGCATTGTTTCTTTTTTGGTTGGCCAGACTGTTTTACGCATTTCAACCACGGCCGCCCGGCCGAAGTTAACCCCGTTGGCACCCGCCTGCGTGGTTACCACGATGCCAAAAGCAACCGCAATAACCACTAGCAAACCGAGCACACGGAATAAAAATGCTTCGTCAGTATAATGATAAAAACCATATATACCCGCGGCGACTAGCACCAAAACAATTGCAAACTTTATTTTATCCATGCTGTATTTAAAACCTGTTACCAACTAATTAACCATGCCATAAAAATGGCAGGCCAGGAGGGAATCGAACCCCCAACCTGCGGTTTTGGAGACCGCTGCTCTGCCAATTGAGCCACTGGCCTAATAACAGTTTTTTTCGAACCTCTTTACTATATTAATATGTTATTCAATAACCCGCTATTCGATTACTTTAGCAACCACACCCGCACCCACGGTACGGCCACCTTCACGGATAGCAAAACGTAAACCGTCTTCCATTGCTATCGGTGCGATTAACGTTACGACCATTTGTACGTTGTCGCCTGGCATGACCATTTCGATGCCTTCGGGTAAATCACAGGCACCGGTCACGTCCGTGGTTCGGAAATAAAACTGCGGACGGTAGCCATTGAAGAAAGGCGTATGTCGCCCACCTTCGTCTTTGCCTAAGATGTACACTTCGGCTTCAAATTTGGTGTGTGGCGTGATTGAACCCGGTTTTGCGAGTACCTGACCACGCTCCACTTCTTCGCGTTTGGTGCCGCGTAACAGGATACCGACGTTGTCGCCTGCCATGCCTTCATCTAGAAGTTTGCGGAACATTTCTACGCCGGTACAGGTTGTGGTGGCGGTGTCTTTGATGCCGACAATTTCGATTTCTTCGCCCACTTTGACTATGCCGCGTTCGATTCGGCCGGTAACAACGGTGCCACGACCGGATATAGAGAAGACGTCTTCCACTGGCATTAAGAAGTCACCGTCAACGGCGCGTTCTGGTAGTGGGAAGTAGTTGTCCATTTCTTCGACTAATTTAACGATGGATGGCACGCCAATGTCGGAGGTGTCGCCTTCGAGTGCTTTTAAGGCTGAACCGATAATAACCGGGGTGTCATCGCCAGGGAAGTCGTATGAATCTAATAATTCGCGGATTTCCATTTCAACGAGTTCTAAGAGCTCGTCGTCGTCAACCATGTCGGCTTTGTTCATGTAGACAATAATATAAGGAACGCCAACCTGACGGGATAACAGGATGTGTTCTCGCGTTTGCGGCATCGGGCCATCGGCTGCGCTACAAACTAAAATCGCGCCGTCCATTTGGGCGGCACCGGTGATCATGTTTTTGACGTAATCGGCGTGTCCAGGGCAATCTACGTGTGCGTAGTGACGGTTGTCGCTTTCATATTCAACGTGGGCGGTGGCAATGGTGATGCCGCGTTCGCGTTCTTCTGGTGCGCTGTCAATGTTTGCGTAGTCTTTGAATTCACCACCGTGCATTTCTGCCATTACTTTTGTAATCGCCGCTGTTAAGGTGGTTTTGCCGTGATCGACGTGACCAATTGTTCCCACGTTAACATGGGGTTTAGTTCGTTCAAATTTTTCCTTTGACACCGTTTTGCCCTCTACTCTATATAATATAATTAATAATTAAACTTACTTTTACTACTATTAAAACTTCACTTAAAACTGGAGCGCCTGGCTTTATTTCCATTCGCACCAGAAAAAACTGGAGCGCTTGACTTAATTCCCATTCGCACCAATAAAAACTGGAGCTCATAACCGGATTTGAACCGGTGACCTCTTCCTTACCAAGGAAGTGCTCTACCGACTGAGCTATATGAGCCAAAACAATCACAGGGCCAACATAGCTAAACATTCTCTAGCAGCCACAAGCATAATTTGGAGCGGGTGAAGGGATTCGAACCCTCATTATCAGCTTGGAAGGCTGAGGCTCTAGCCATTGAACTACACCCGCAGATCCTGCCTTTTCGCCGCGATTTACCGCAACGCTAAATTCTCACAAACTTATTGCCATGCTTTATCCACAGCGCTCACTACTATAACTTCCATAGGAGCATTATCCACTCAATTCATTCCAAATCTTCACAACAGTGAAAATGGTGGAGGGGGGAGGATTCGAACCTCCGAAGGCGGAGCCGTCAGATTTACAGTCTGATCCCTTTGGCCACTCGGGAACCCCTCCTCGAATGAAGCCGCACATTCTCGTTTAGCAGGCTGGTCTGTGTCAATATAAATGTTGAAGTATTTTTCATTATTAAGCTAAAAATGTCGAATTATTGTCTTTCGATGCCAAATCTGGTCTGAATTTTGCCGATAGTGGATTTTGCATATTTATTCAGTCACTTAAATTTAAGGTTTCAGCTTCATTAGCCGATATAAAAGCATGCTTTAAGACAGAAAATGCCTAAACAAACCGGTAGTTTTCAACCCAGTGAGCACCATAATTAACGGGCAAAATAAAGACACCAAACCTAATGGCAAAAATACTATTGGACAATGTAGAAATCGGTATGGAACTGGATGCCGATGTGGTAGACAGGCAAGGGCGCGTATTATTGAAAACTGGCGTCATTTTAAGTGAAAAACATCTACGTGTTTTTAACACCTGGGGAATACTGGAAGTCGAGATTAAAGGTGATGCCGAAGCCGAAGAGAAGAAAAAAAATTACCCGCCCGAGCTGGTTGAAGAGGCCAACCGGCTTGCAAAAATTCACTTTCAACACAACGATCTGAACCACCCGGTCATTAAAAACCTTTTTCAGCACTGGCAAAACCACTATATCGATAACAAGGTAAGCTAAACATGGCGCGTAGTGCGTAACATATTATTCAGGGCACACTGCAGGTTGCAAGTTTACCCACCATCTATATCAAAATAGACGAAGCCTTAAACAATGTGAACTGCAGTAATCAATACCTCGTTGATATCCTCAGTGAAGATACTGCGCTTTCTGCGCGCCTGTTACGTCTTGCAAACAGTGCGATGTTTAATTTCCCCAACAAAATTGACTCTATTTCACAAGCCATCACTATTATTGGTACTCAGCAACTACGCGCACTGGTTTTAGCCAGCTCCGTTATGAAACTGTTTAAAGATATACCCGAAGAACTTATTAATATGGAAATGTTCTGGCGTCACAGTATTGCCTGTGCGGTAAGTGCCCGTATCATCGCCTCATTACGGCGCGCCGCCAACGTTGAATATTTTTTTCTGGCCGGGCTATTACATGATATTGGTCGGCTGATTATGTTTAAAGAAGTGCCCAGCGAAATCAGTCAGGCAATGTTGCAGGCAAAACAAACACAACAACTATTATTTAAAGAAGAAAAAGAAGTGCTTGGATTTGACCATGCAAAATTAGGCGGCATGTTATTAAAAGAATGGGAACTCCCTGCTCAGTTAATTGACTCTACCGCATATCATCACGTCCCCAGGCGCAGTGCAGACTTCAAAGATGAAGTCGCCGTCATTCATGTTGCCGATATTATTGCCAACAGCCTGCAACTGGGAAGCAGTGGCGAACACCGTGTTCCAACGTTAGACAATCAGGCATGGGATTGCATTGGCTTACCGGATGCCATTATTAGCACCGTTATTGATGAACTCAACAAACAATATAACATTGCAGTTGAGTTCGTTCTCGGAAGCGATAGCCAAGATGAAGAAGTAGCCAAGTCGGGGGTAGCATGAGTTCGTCTGACACCACCGACAATAGCCAGTACATGACAAAAATGTACAGCCAGCTTATCGATGCGCTACACACCATTGCAACACCGGATGACATACTGCTGCAATTTGATGGTGAACCTGATACAACCATGGTTCTTGATGCCGTCTGGTTACGTATTCGCAAAATTATGTCGCTTAATGAAATGGGGTTTTTATTACTGGATGACGATGGTCTGGATTTCAATTTAACTTATTACCAACCAGTAAATTCTTTTAATCATATTAACCAGATTTCCAATACCGCTATAAATGAAGGAACTTTTGCCTGGGCTTTAAACCAGAACCGTGCCGTTGTTTTACATGGCGACAAAGATAACCTGTCCCGTCTGTTTCATGTTGTCGCCATTCGCGGCAAAGTGATTGGCATGTTTATCGCAACCTTTGATTTCGACACAGACAGCATTAACGAAACAACACTCGGTCTGCTTTCTATTATCCTTTTGAACTGTGCCAATACAATCGAAGCATCGGCACTTAATATGAAGGTAAGGGAACAAAATGAAGTTCTCGAAACAAAAATTGAAGAGCGTACCCGCCAGCTCGCTATCGAAAAAACACGGGCCGAAGCGGCATCCATCGCCAAGAGTAATTTCCTTGCCACCATGAGCCATGAAATACGCACACCAATGAATGGCGTGCTTGGTATGGCACAAGTAATGGCCACAACCGAATTAACCGAAGAGCAACAACTTTATGTTAATACCATTCTGGATTCAGGCAACTCACTGCTGATTATAATTAATGACATTCTTGATTTTTCTAAAATTGAAGCTGGAAAAATGGACTTGGAGAGCAATCCCTTTAACCTGAATAAAATAACAACGGAGATTGCTAGCTTATTTCAAAGCAAAGCCCACGAAAAAAATATTCAGCTCACCTACAACATTGAAAATAACTGTCCGCTAGAATTAATGGGGGACAGTTTAAGAATAAAACAGGTTTTACAAAACCTAACTAGTAATGCGATTAAATTTACAGAACAAGGTTCAATTAAAATTTCTATTTCAGGCTCAATGATTGAAGACCATTCTGTAAGTCTGATACTAAGTATTACAGACTCAGGCATTGGCATCGATCAAAGCGCTCAAAACAAATTGTTTTCTGACTTTACCCAGGTTGATTCATCCACTACCCGGAAATTTGGTGGTACAGGCCTGGGCCTCGCTATTTGCAAACAGCTTGTTACCTTGATGGGGGGTGAAATTGGTGTAAACAGTCAACTTGGCCAGGGGGCAACATTCTGGTTCACTTTAAACTTAAGCCTAAACACCAATATACAAACAACCTTGCCCAAAGATAAAATCGAACATCCAAATCAGCTTACCCCCCTCAGCGGTACAATCCTGCTGGTTGAAGACAATCTTGTTAATCAACTCGTCGCAAAAGCCATACTGGAAAAATTTGGCTTAACACTCGATATCGCCAACGATGGGCTGCAAGCGGTACAGAAATTTTCAAAAAACAATTATGATTTAATTTTAATGGATTGCCAAATGCCAGTGCTCGATGGACTCGAAGCAACCCGACAAATAAGAAAGAACGAACTTGAAAATAAAGTTAATCAGCCTACGCCAATTATTGCATTAACTGCCAACGCGCACAACAAAGACAGAGGGCGCTGTATCGCCGCAGGTATGGATGATTATTTGCAAAAGCCCATTATTAAAGATGACCTTTATAATCTTCTCGCTCAATACTTAAAACAGCAAACAACCAATAAACAGCAACGAAGTTAAGACCGGAATTTACGAGGAGCAACCAATGTCTGAAAGCAATGTAATCGATACTACCACCATCACATCACTCAAAGAAATTATGGGCGATGCCTTTAGTCTACTCATAAGCACCTTTACCGATGACACCGGCAAATTAATTCACTCTCTGAACGACTTGCAACAACAGAATGATCTGGACGTTTTTACTCGCAATGCGCATTCAATAAAATCCAGTAGCGCTAATGTTGGTGCATTGCAACTTTCAGGGATTGCAGCCGATCTGGAAGCAATGGGAAAAAGTGGCGACATTTCCAATGCCAGCACATTAATTGAACACCTAAGCAAAGAATTTTCTCAAGCATGCGATGAGCTTAATACTTTAAATTAGGGAGCTTATTCATTGTTAATCAAAACAATCACCACCACGGCATTTACGCGCCGGGCTTTGCATACGAATAATCGCCTGCGACACTATTGGAAAACGTTTTTCTTTAAGACAATTTTGTTTTACAAAACTGTCACTGCTAAAACTATCAACCGTTTCAACAATCAACCTGTCAACCAGCGGCACGATTAATTTCATGCAATAAGTAATTCGAATCTTTAATAAATTGACATCCTGTATCTTTAAGCCAGCAACCATTTCAGTTCTAAACGATAAATTATCATTAGGGATCTCACCGCCCTGATTCTGGTAAATTTGAAATGCTCTGTCAGTTGGGTTTAATAGCTCAAACTTTACAAAACCATTGGCAACCTCATTGCGCGCAATCTCCCTTGCAAGCAATACCTTTTTCGCAAGTTCATCATCACTGTTATCAGTCGTCGCAAAGCGAGCAAACAACGGGGTGATACCACGGGTAAATCCGTTTCTAACCGCAGTGATACTAGCATTTTCCAACGAGCCTGCACGGACAGCCTCAAAAGTGGCATAATTTAATGTGGTTTTAGTTTGATAAATAAAAACAAACTGAATAGCACCCATAATAAGCAGCAGCATCACGGGCAGGATAACCAGAAATTCGGTCATACTCTGGCCAGACTGCCGTCTCATTCTTTTTTTGTCTCCGGCATGTTTTGCGTATCAATTTTTGCCTTCGTTGCCGCTTTACT
This sequence comes from Gammaproteobacteria bacterium, assembly GCA_024275115.1. Taxonomy (GTDB): domain Bacteria; phylum Pseudomonadota; class Gammaproteobacteria; order UBA6429; family Thiohalophilaceae; genus SZUA-37. Next base: position 21,583 of record JAJRZT010000103.1, on the reverse strand, counting down.
GTTTGCACGACGCTGCTCTAATATTTTAATTAATGCATCTGCAGTTTGCTTCACCTGTGCATATAGCGGAGAACTCTCTTTTATATTCTTTAACATTTCCAGATACAGGGCGGTCGTTTGCTTTAAAGAAATAAGCCCAAGATTATGCCAGGCTTTACCGTATGCAGGCTGTCTTACAACCGCTTCACGATAAGCAGTAATGGCTTTTTCAGGTTTATTTGTATACGCATAAATATTCCCAAGGCGAAACCAGATCTCTGCAACATTCGGTGACTGTGAGATAAGGTAGCTGTACTTTTTTTCCGCTAGAGCCCAGTTTTTATCTTGATAAGCTTTAGCCGCCTGCTTTCCGATAGCAAGAACATCCGGTTGTACTGGCACAGCGGCACAGGCCGTTAAGCTTAAAACAACCGCGCTTAAAAAAATAAGTCGGCAATTATTGAGTATTTTGCACTTTTTCATATTTTATTATTCTTTACCATTATTTTAATGACTGTTTAGCTATTCATTCCACACCAGACGCATCCCTGGCGTTATCTGCAAGTACGCCGCCTGCCCAGCAAGCAACTCCAGACTAACGATTGCGTTAGAACAAACTGCAAATCGCATCGGCCGTAAATTTTCCGCTATTTTTTTTACTCGCCCATCACTGTCCAGAAAAACAATATCCAGTTTGTAGCGCATACCCATGGTATGAACCGATGGGCAAGGTTCTAACCAAAAGCCTTCATTTATACCCAATGCTTTTCGTGCCAGCAAGCCACGCGCCCGTTCCCAGGCATTATTGGCCTTAAACACCTTACCAATGATACAACGCTGAGTATCAGCATCAAAAACCTGACCGGTCAGCATGTATTCACTACAGTAAACCTTCGCCCATAAATTTCATAAAAATAGGGAAGCCCAGCACAATAAACGTGACCGGAAAAATAAACATAATCAAGGGCGCAATCAGCTTAACCGGTGCTTCCATTGCCATTTTTTCTGCGCGTTGAAAACGTTCATTACGGCGTTGCTCTGATTGCACTTTTAACGTCTTTTTCATGCTCGAACCTAAGCGTTCGGCAGTAATAATGGCACGGATAAAAGTCGTTACATCTTTAATGCCTAAACGGTCAGACATTCTCTGCAAAGCATCCGCCCGGCTAAAACCTGCACGAACATCGCGCATTACTATTGAAAATTCATTGTATAATGCACCTTTAGGCACTTTATCCATTGCCTGCGTCAGCGCGCCGGTAAAATTTAAACCGGCCTCAACCGACATACTAATAAAATCCAGGAATACAGGCAGAGCACGAATAACCTCTTTTTCTCTTTTCTTGCGCGTGTCATTCAACCAAATCTCTGGGAAAAAATAACCAAAAGCCAAACCAATCAGTGGCCAGATAATATTGTGATCCTGTAATAAATCCATTACCAGAATAGCGGCAAACATCTGGAACAAGGCACTCACAATACGCACACCTATAAATTCTTCTGCATTCATTAAATAACCAACACCTGTTTTTTGCAAACGTGCATCGAGTTTACTTAAACTTTCGATCGAATAGTTACTGCCAATATAGTAAGCAAAAATTCGAACTAATGGCCAGCAAAGTCTTAACCAGGTTGGCAGGGGATCTAAAAATTCACGCTGCTCTTCAGGAATAACACTGTTGAAAATATAACCCGCTATCATCAACGTAAGTAAACTACCTGCAACTGCAAAACCCGTTGAATATAAAATGATGATTTCCATTATTGACATATCCGGCACCTATACATCTATCGATGTTATTTTTTGAATTGTCATATAACCAAGAAATTCCATAACGACAATAATAGCAAGCGTGCCCCAACCGATCGGCGTGGTAAATAATTTTGACATTGCTTCTGGTTCAATTTGCATTAACACCACGCCCAATAAAATAGGCAAGCCCGTCATTACTTTGCCCTGCAAACGCCCTTGCGAAGTTAAGCTTTCAATTTTACCTTCCATTGTCGCTTTGCGGCGCAAGGTTTGCGCCAGTGTTTCCATCACTTCAATTAAATTACCACCCACTTCTCTGGAAATTTTTATTGCTGAAACAATAACAATAAAATCTGGAATGGGAAGCCGCTTTTCCATATTAGACAAACCTGTTTCCATGTCAACACCAATTCGGGTTTGACGCATCAGTAATTCAAATTCCTGATTTAATGGCTGCGGTTGTTCAGTTACCAGACTTTCAAAAGCCATCGGTAAACTGGCACCGGACTGTAAGCTACTGGCTATCGCTAATAATGCTTCTGGAAGTTGCTGCTCGAATTTTTTAAAGCGTCTTTTGCGTATGGCCTTATATATCCACCAGGGCAAAGCCAACATACCCAGTGCCACTGCAATCACAATAATCCAGTTATGCGACAACAACCATGCGAACACAGAAAAAATCACTATACTGAAAATATTTAGCAAAAATAAGCGCTGTGGGTCAACATACATAAACATGTCACCCAGGCTATTCGTCGTACTTTCACTGAACGTCGTCTGATACTCTTCCCAGAATTTACCAAAAGCCTTTAGTCCCAGCCAGGCTAAGATACCCGCAGCAATGGCCAATAAAATAATTGCACTATAAAATAGAATGTTTTCCATTTTTATTAACCTATATTGTTAAAGATACTCATATCAACGTTTAAACCACGCTTGCGCATTTGTTCATAAAATTCTGGCACCTGCCCTGTTGCAACAAAGCGCCCTTGTAACTTACCGTCTTCATCATAGCCGTCCTGCTCGTAACGGAAAATATCCTGCATTTGAATAATGCCAGTTTCCATTCCCGTTATTTCCGTAATGTAAGTAATTTTTCTGCTACCATCCGGAAAACGGTTCTGTTGCACAATAATATTAATCGCTGATGCAATTTGTTCACGAATAGCCTGGATAGGTAAATCCATACCCGCCATTAATACCATTACTTCCATTCGCGATAACATGTCGCGTGGTGTATTCGCATGCGCTGTTGTGAGTGAACCTTCATGGCCAGTATTCATTGCCTGCAACATATCCAGCGCTTCAGCACCACGGCACTCACCCACAACGATTCTATCTGGACGCATCCGTAAACAGTTTTTTACCAGGTCACGAATCGTCACCTGCCCCGTGCCTTCAATATTTGGTGGGCGTGCTTCTAAGGTAACCAGATGCGGTTGTTGAAGCTGCAATTCTGCCGCATCTTCCACAGTAATGACCCGCTCACCTTTCGGAATATAATTGGATAACACATTTAATAACGTTGTTTTACCTGAACCTGTACCACCGGAAATAATGACGTTCTGCTTATTCACCACCACGGTTTTAAGAAAGGCCATCATCTCTGAACTTATCGCACCAAAATCAACAATGTCTTGATCGGATAATTTTTTGCTTGAGAATTTACGAATCGTAATACAGGGGCCACGCAACGCTAACGGAGGAATAATGGCATTTACCCGTGAGCCATCTTTTAATCGTGCATCCACCATTGGCGAGCTTTCATCAATGCGTCGGCCTAATGGTGAAATAATACGCTCAATGGTCGACATAACGGCATCATGGTCACTGTAAATAACATCCGTGTGTTGCAGCTTACCATTACGTTCAATATAAATATCATCAAAAGCGTTCACCATCACTTCGGTTATTGAATCATCGGCGAGTAATTCTTCCAGTGCACCCAGGCCAATGGTTTCGTTAAGCACGTCTTTTGCCAGCACATCGCGTTTAACATGCACAGGTAAACCTTCGTCAATATCATCAATAATTTCATTGATCATTTTACTGACTCTGTCGCGCAATTCTGAATCGCTCCAGTTACCAATGTCTGTGCGCTGTAAATCCATGATACTAAGTAATTCCTGATGTACATGGCTACGCCACATCAGCAATTCATTGCGCAAAATTTGCTTAACGTCGCGCAGTTCCTGCGTACTGTTAACATCACTCTGCTCCAACTTACGACGTTTTTTATCCTGCTCATCGTATTCCGATGAATCAAATTTAATTCGATAATTGGCAATGCTAACAACATCACCTTCAGCTAAGGGGCCATAACGCTCTGTTATTTTTTTATCATTGACATAAGTGCCCGCACCCTCGCTTTTATCTTCAATAAAGAGGCCATCTTTCTGTTGTTGAATTTCCGCATGCACGGGAGCAATGCTCCAACCTCGAAGATGAACAAGATTATCTCTGTTCTTGCCAATACGGCAGTGATTAAGCACACAACGTAAATCGGCGACATCAACGTCCTTATTTGTTTTTACACTAATATTAAACATTTAATTCACCTTACTCCAAGAGATCAGAATTAGCAGAACCTTCTTTCATCCACTCACCTAAATCCGATGCTTTAACAAAGCGTTTAATTAATTTCTCGCGTTGTGCAATAGCATTTGCATTTTCTTTGGAGTTGGCATCAAAAATAGTGGGGGTTACAAAAATAACCAACTCCGTTTTCTTATCCCTTGTTTTGGTATTTTTGAATAGTGAACCAATTAAGGGGATTGAGCTTAAATATTTTACCTTGGTTGTATCTTTACCCAGCTCTGAACTCAGCAACCCCGAAATCACTACTGTTTCACCATTTTTCATGCTTAAGTCAGCTTGTGCCTTACGGGTAATAAAGCCAGGAGTGCCATTCAAGGCAACGGAGGGATCGGGTGCACTCAATTCCGTTTCAACACGCGCCGTAATATTACCTAAATCATCGGCCACTGGCTTTATTTTTAGTTTAATACCGTATTCTTTAAAAGTTATCGTTTGTCCATTTACATTGGAAGTAATCAGCGGGACTTCACCACCCGCTAAAAACTCTGCCTCACCACCACTACGTGCCGTTAAGGTTGGTGAAGCCAGAATAAGCGCGTCACCATTGCTCACTAACAAATTAATTCGTGATGTCATTGCCGTTGCAATACCGAAAAAACCAAAGGTTTTGCCCAGCAACCCTGCGGGAACAGACGTAGCGAGATCATCCACTGCTGGATACGCCGCGCTCGGTGTCGCTACCGCACCCCAGGCCGGGCCAGGGATATTTGTTTGCCAATTAATGCCCACTTCTTCTAATGCACTACTACTAAAGTCTGTTATTTGCAACTTCATATGAATCATCTTGTCGTGGAAACTTGCGGTTGTTTCGCGTGCAAGCATAATGATATTGGGGTAATACTTTGCAATCACTTTTAACTTTGCCGCATCGGCAGGCCCAACATCTCCATCAATTACCGTGCGCCCACCAACGGAACGAACCGAAACACCGGAAACATCGCGCAGTAATGATTTAATTTCACTGGCCGCAGTCAAAGGATTAGATTCAGAAATTTGAATAATTAAATCCCGCTCCCAACCATCTTTACCCCAAATATGAATGATGGTTTCGCCTTTCTTTTCGGCTAAAATAATAAGCTGGCCTTTTTTGGTTATTGACGTACTGAGAAGTTTACCATTACCCACTGCAACCCTCTCGACCTCACCAATTTTTAACACTTTTACTTGCCCTTGATACAGACTTAAAAATTTGCTCTTCAGCATCTTGGTTTCTGCATCCACAGTCGGCATAAAACTAACCTGACCTACGCTTAATAAAACTAACAGTATAATGACTCGCTTCATGAGATTATCTCTTTATTATTTAATTTAACTTTTCACTAATTGATTCAATAAAATATTTTATAAGCCTTATTCAATTGGCACTTTAGTCACAACCGCAACACCGTCTTTGCTGTTGCCCCCCACTAAATATTCAACCAGCCAGACAGGTGTAGACACACCGCCAGATGCTGACGCAGTTGAGAACTTGCTGGCAAGCTCTGCTGTAACCGCTTCTTCAGATACCGAACCTAGTGCCTTACCGTCAGTACCAACAACAGAACCATCTTCATTCACCTTGCCAATCACTTCACCTTTTTCATTCACAACCTGACCATTAACGACTCGGCCAATGATATTGCCATCTTTGTCACGAACTACTTTCACTTTATCGACAACTTGCTCAGAAACGGTGCCAAGAGGCTCGCCAGTGTTACTCACCACCGTTCCATCTTCATTTACCTTACCAATCACTTCACCTTTTTCATTCACGACTTTGCCATTCACAATTTTACCGATAACATTACCGTCTTTATCACGAACGACCTGCTCTGTAATAACAGGCTCATCTGACGCGGTGCCGATAATTTCACCCGAGTTACTCACAACGGTTCCATCGGAATTCACTTTACCAATAACATTACCGTTCTCGTCAACCACTTTACCGTCAACAACTCTGCCAATGATTTTCCCAGATGCATCTCTCACTACTTTGGTCTTTTTCTTAACTTCCTGAGTAAGGCGCTGCGCGTAAGACAAAATCTCGGTTGGATGGATACTGGTAAACACAAAACCTTCATCACTGCGATTTCGCAATGCAGCAGATATTCGACCCGCTGTATTCGCCGCAAATAGCAATACTGTCTGTTGTGGCGTTAAATTCATGGTTAAAGTGTTGTAACCTCGGCCTCGATTCCCATATGAAACAGCCATGGTTGCCTGTACTTTAGCTTCCAGCTGCCGGCCGGTTGCCAGTACTTCGATATTTTGCAATAAAGGAAAGACCACATCACCATCACCGGTTCCACCAACCAATTTTGATGGCAAAGTAATATAAAGGTCTACATGATTGCCCGGCTCAACCATGCCATCAATGGATGTCAGTTGATCAATCGGAATCGTCACGGCTCGCTGCCCTGTTTTTAATACGTCAGAAAAATCACGACGCTGATCACCTGTTACATGGCTCCAGAGTAAAGCCCGCCCTTGTGACAAAGGTTCCAGCAAACGGCGACCTTTAATTAAATTAAACTTACTGGGGGGCACAACCTGTTGATGAACATACATACTCGGTATTCTGCGTACGGCCAAATTGGTCTTGTTAAGTATCGCGCCACGACCCAAATTGGCTCGGGCTACAACAACGCTCACCATTTTTTCGCTGGTCTGTTGATACGCTTCTTTAAGCGCGGCTTCTCTAATCTGTAAATATTTTATGGCTAAAAATGCAGCCAATACAGCTAAGCCAATAGCGATTAATAATAATCGCAATGGGCGATTAGCACGAAGAACAGCAACAGCGGATTTTATTTTATTTGGTTTACTCATATCGGTATCTTCTTTAATTTGTTTATTTTTTATTTGTTATTTGTTATTTGTTATTTGTTATTTGTTATTTGTTATTTGTTATTTGTTATTTGTTATTTGTTAATTTATTTTACTCAGGGTGTTGCATCATTTTTATCCGGTAATTCGGCAATGGAAATTGCATAAGAATATCCTTCCTGCGACCCTTTCATTACATCGCGCATTGATTTCATCACGTCATCCTGGCCTGCGTAATATAAGGCTCCAATAATAGCGGCAACAATAACCACATACTCCACCATGGCTTGACCTACTTGTCGTTTCTTGTGACGTTGATACTTCATTGTAAAAACCTATTTTTCTAGTTCACTTTTAACCGGGCTTTAATTAAACCAGGATTTTTTCTTAACTTCATTGACTAAAATACTGCTATCACTACCACTCGAACGAATCACAACACTAACTTCATCATCATCACGTTTAAAAACCAGAACATGCGCTGATTGCCCCACTGTTTCGTTTGTTATTTCGCTCCATTTTTCTTTTTTAAAATGCATGCGATAGTAGCCTGCATTTTTATCTGCAGAATATTTATTGAGTATTAACAACGTTCGTGCTTTTTTATATTTGTCCACTGTCTCCACGTCATTGACAATGGCAGAACCATGTAATACCGGAAAGCTGCTTATTTTTTTGCTATCACTTTCATTTAAGTTGAGTATATTAATCCGCCCTGTGGTTGCAATATCATGCTCAGCAAGCTCACTGGGTCTAACCTGTACGGTAATAAAATATTTTCCTTTCATGCGACTTATTTGTTGCCATCCGTTATGCTCATTATCGACATAACCACTCGCCCAACGACTACGGTAATAACCCAGCACCTGCGCAACCGACAGGCGGCTTGAAAAATGAGTTACTTTTAAGGGCACCCCATTAATAAATATTTTTTCTGCCAGCAATTGCCCTTGTTTCGCCTGCGGCGGCAGCAATACATTTGGCCAACTCGCAACAGCGGGCACCGCTACCAACAACAAAGCGGCATACACAATAAACTGAATATAGGCCTTATTATTCAAAGGAGCACACCCCTGCTGGGCAAGTTGGTATAATCGAGCTATCCGTTATCGGATCGGTATCGACAAAGCCAAAAATTAAACTGTCAGCACCCAGCTCTGGTGCAATCGAAACACCCAACACTTTATAACTAAAAACATCCTGTGCCGGTTTAAATATTGGACGCACTCGTGCAAAGGGCACAAAACTGTCAGCCCATTTAGCAAATTGAGTATCTTGTTTTCTTTTACCTTCGTTACCTGCGGCTGACCAGCTGTCGGTTAAAATGGCGGCATGGCTCTCTATTTCAAGATTTAAATTATCAAACACACTCAAATAAGGAATATTATTCACCGCTACTTTTACTTCTGGCCGATAATAACCTTCAAAATGGAATTTACTGACAATATCAAATAAAGGACTGTTGGGAACAGGGATAGGTCGGCGGCCGGTTAAGTCTGCAGCACGATCATTAAACCATTCCAGGCCATCAATCAGTTTATCACCCACATAATTAGCAGGAATATCAATAATATTCGTTAATATATTAAAAGCCTGATAGCTCGTTGAGGGTACGGCTTCATCACCATTAGGAATTTTAACGCTAATCGCATCACCGTTTACCAGTTGACGGCCGGCATTATCCCTCCATAACAGGTTTACCTCATCACTTGCTAAGCCAGCCGAGTCCGATGCGCTCACAAGTTTGTCGGTATCACCAAATACACGGCTAATGGTTTCTTTTTCTAATATAAAAGTGGATTTAACGGCCGCAGTTGAAGTGTACTTCGGAGCCTCTTCAAACCACACGGTGCGCTCCCACGCCATATAACGTGCAGCCTGCACCGATGTATGTTTCATATCGATGTACTTACCCAACAGTGGCACTAAAATAAATAATGGCACTAGCAGAAATACTGCGGTGACATTAAATTCGGCAATGGCCTGGCCTTGTTGTCGCGTTATTATCATTATCGTGCAAACTGCTTTAAGCGTATTAATTCGCTGTCGGGTTTAACACCACTGCTATCGGGGTCAGGATCAACGTATTTTAATTCTGAGCGCATCGCCGAACCGCCACCCGATAGTGTTTGTGTAACCACTGACCATTTTCGAATATTGTCATCCACTGGCTGTAATCGAACCTGCCAGTAAGGGCTAAAGGTGCTGCCTTTCTCATTCGGCGCATCTGGATTTTTAAAATAAACCCGTGCGGCTGCAAGCGCAAAAATAGCGCCATCCTGCTGGTTATTAGTGTTCGGTATCAACAAGGTATTAAAGCGGTTTCCCATACTATTGATTTGACTTCTTAACGCACTCGAGAAACGATCGACTTGTTGATTCAAAAAATTACTGCCAATGCCACTGGGTAATTGTGAATTATCCCGAAATTGGGAACGATACGAATCAACAATTTCATTGATATACGTTGCAATAGCACCACCGGGATCTCCTTCATTGGTGTTATTACCACCGGCCAGTTTTGTTTTGACATCAAATTGACCCGCGGTTAATTTTTTATTCGAGTCGTCAATGCGATCGCTGGTGCGTAACTCATTGGCATCTTTGCGCACACTCACTAAAAACAGGGGCGCTTTTGTTACACCGGGGTAACGTTCAGGATCGATGTCCGTGTAAAAAGGTAAACCCGTATATTTCCCCAGCGGTTCTTGACGACCACCAGGGAATGGCGCCGTTGCTTCAAAAGCAGATAAGAAACGATAGGGAGCAGCGGTAAAGTTAACGGCATCGCCATATAACCCTGTTGGCTGCCTGGAATTCGCCCACTTCCAGATACGTGGCCCCAATATCGCTCGCGAATCTTCAGCCAGCTCATACGATGCACCACCCAATGGAAGCCCGAGCTCACTGCCTTCATTGAGTTTCCAGCGTGCCGCACAATAAACACCACGGCTCGGTGACCACCACCATAGAATACAAATATCAAATTTAATTCTAAATTTAGTCGATAAACCGACCGTATCTAGTGTAGTCCAGTCATAAAAGTCTTTTCGCTGCCGAACATTAAAGCGTAAGGCGCTGCCGCCGCGTATATCAAAACCAAAGTCGATACTGGCCTCCCCTCCGGGCAAAGGTATCCTTAGCGTAGGGGATCTTAGATCAGTACGAGTACGATCAAGCGTCCAGGGATCCCTTGAATCATTAACGAAAGCAGCAAAGCGACGAGTCGCTTCTTTTCGTTTCTTTTTTTCCTTACGGTTTGAGGAAAAAGGGTTGGGGCCACTTAAAAACCGTACCTGTTGCTCCGTAGCACTGGCTAACGCCGCAAGTGCGCCAAAATTGGACAAAGTTGCCCCTTTGGCATTGGCATCAATAATTTTAGGTAATATTTCAATTTGAGATTTTTGCGTTGCCACACGCATAATGGTTTGATGCGTTTGGTAAATAGTTTGCAAAACAGGGGTCATCTTTAATGCAACATTCCCTAACTTCGACATTATCCTCCCAACAGGTTGCGCGATAAACCGATGATAGAGCCGCATGGTGCCTTGCAAGAAACCGGCAAAAGCACTACCCACATAGGGCAACGCGCGAATAGCCATAATACCAATCGAGCGACCGGAGGCCCCCATGGCATACTTTTGGCTCCAGGAGCGAAACGCCGAGAACTGCCCAATGGAAACCTGATTAGCAATCATTGCCCGATTAGTATAAGCCATAAAATTAAGCTCACGCGCGGTTAAAAGCGCCGCACTGTATGCCGCGGCATCGGCTGCATTTTGCACTTCCATTTTGTGGCGGGTTAACTGCCCAGTATTAAACAAAATAACTAAGCCAATTAAAATAACGACAATAAACACCAATGCAAACACCATGGTTTGGCCATGTTGCTGTTGAATTCCCCGCATTGTGTGTTTAAGCATTGGCATTATTTGTATTTACTTTTTTTAAGACAAACAAATCCTTATTACCACTTAATGAAATATTAAGTGGTCGATGAAAAAAATAAACTTAATTTATATACTGCAGCTGCAGCTTATTATTTTTATTTATTCTGGCCAGTGTAGTTGCCTAAACCACCATCACCTTCTGCCTTCGTAGAAGCAGCTTTCGCAGCATCCTCAGCCTTTTTTTGCGCTGCCGCACCATCTCCACCACTGAGTTCCATCGCCATGCCCGATACCTGATTTTTAACGGTTTTACCAAACAATGAATAAACCGCAATCGCAGCAATCGCAATCAGTGCAACGATAATGATGTACTCGGTCATACCCTGGCCTAACTGCTTGAAACGACTATTATTCTTTAAACGACCCTTTATCATGACACATACCTCCTCAATATTAATATTTAGTGTAGTCAAAACAGACTACATTGATGATTTCCTTACTAGGAGTGTAGGGGATTAACTACACAATTCCAACTAGCTAAAAGTATGAATTTGTTAGCTTAAGCACCTTTACAGTGCAAATAATATCCACTATATTAGCTCGGAAATAAAAAAACAATAATTAACAATAAGTTATGCGGATTTTGTCCTGTAAATGAAGACCTATATTATAGATAACCATCCACTGTTTATGGACTCGCTGGAACAGCTGGTTTCGCTATTCCAGCAGGACAACACTATATATAAGTATACCCAGACGCTGGATGCCGTTGAGGCACTGGACAAAACCAGCCTGCCCGGCCTTATTTTTATCAATATCAGTATGCCGAAACTGGATGGACTTGGATTTTTAAAGGTGCTGCAAAAACGCCAAATCCTCAGTCCAGTAATAATGCTGTCTGATAACGACGATATTAAAATGATGAAAAAGGCCTTAGCCTTTGATATTGCTGGTTTTCTCCCCAAAACACACAGCCATGCGCAAATGCAACATGCCTTAAACCAGATATTTAATGGTAATACTTATATCCCTGAAACAGTTGAGTTACGGCTATCTCGCATTAAAAACCTGACGACAGGCAAAATTCAGGCCGATTCGAGTATCAATGCACTCGGGGTTACCCGCAGGCAACGTGAAGTACTTAAACTCGCCGCGCAAGGGCACACTAATAAATCCATTGCGTTAATGATGAATATCAGTGAGCACACAGTTAAGTCCCACCTTGCGGCGATGTTCCAGCTTTTACACACAAAAAACCGTGCAGAATGCATACAGCGCGCATACCAGACAGGACTGATTGCCCCTCCTGATAATAATTCATATAAATCAAATACTTAGACAATAATACAATAGCAACAATTTTTTTAAGGCTAAACTTAAATTTTTCGGCTAAAATCTAGCCCACGCTAAACTGTTAAGCAGTTCACAGTTTTTCCTGACTTGAAGATACTGCAAAACAAATAGACTACATTAGACATTATGGCTAAACCACAAACAGCACGTTCAATCGTTGATAGCGCGCTCAATCTACCTTCCCAGAAACGCAATGCATTTGTGGAAGATGCCTGTGAAGGCGATACTCATCTTAAGCAAGATGTGCTGATTTTATTGTCACAGTCCGATAACCAAATACCCGCCAATGCGGCTGAAAACACGAAATCTATGATTGGTGAACAAGTCGGCCCTTACCAAATTGAAGGCATTATCGGTGCCGGCGGCATGGGGATGATCCACAAAGCAAAGGACACCCGGCTGGATCGCTATGTTGCCTTAAAGTGTTTACCGCCTCACCTGACGGTGAACAATCAGAACCGGGAACGCTTTTTAAATGAAGCCAGGGCGGTGTCCCGACTGGATCATGCTAATATTTGTACGCTCTACGATATTGGCGAAACCGACGACAAACAGCTTTATATCGCCATGCCCTTTTATGATGGCTATACGCTCGACAAAAGAATGTGTAATGGCCCAATGCCACTGAATGACACCATTGCAATTTGCCTGCAAATCAGTGAAGGCCTGCATGCGGCACACAACAATGGCATTGTGCATCGTGATATTAAACCAGCTAATGTCATCGTCACTGCGGAAAATGTGGTAAAGGTACTTGATTTTGGCGTAGCCAAAATAAGTGGTGTTAACTTAACATCAACCGGCGTCAGTTTAGGCACGGTGGCCTATATGTCACCCGAGCAGCTTTGCAGCGAAAAAATTGATGCCCGTACCGATATCTGGGCTTTAGGTATTATGTTTTATGAAATGCTTGTAGGAGAGCGCCCCTACAAAGGCGATCAGGCGCCCGCCATTATTCATTCAGTACTTTATGCCGACCGACCTGATTTAAGCCTGCCGGATCATTTACCAAAAGCATTAAACCTGATTATCGACAAAGCACTAGCACGTGCAGTAGAAGACCGTTATCCATCGCTTATCGAATTTATGGCGGATTTACGTAAAATTTCAAATAATGAAACCATTACGCCACATTCACCAAAAAATGATGACCGTGCTTTTGATCCCAACGCACTGACTAAAGAAACGATTGCCTACTTTGAACAACGCACCATTGATGACTTAACCAAAGAACTGACCAAACATGTTGGCCCAATGGCACCGGTGCTGGTCAGCAAGGCCATTAAAATATCAACCAGTATGGAAGAGTTATGCCTCAAGCTCGATGAACATTTGCCCAGCGATGGTGTTCGCCAACAAATCAGGCAACGTTTTGCAACTAACACCTCATCATCAAATATGACAGCAAAACAAAACGCTGCAACGCGTTTAATATTAACCGACACGCAACTGCAGTGCGTAAGCAGCGTAACAACCTCTTTTATTGGCCCGATTGGCAAGTTACTGGTCAACCGATATAGCAAAAAGTCCCAAAGTACAGATGAGCTATGCCAGCTATTAGCAGAACATGTTGAAGATGCAGCCGACCGCGATGAGCTGGTTAATAAAATACAAGAATGTTTCTAAATAAAAAGTTCAATTCATAAATATAAAATAATATCTGATTCATTTACCGCACCATCTTGCGCGAGCAGTCAGTATAAAATAATAAATAGGGAGTGCTCACAATGGGCCTTAGAAGAAAATTTAATATATCCTTTATCCTTGTTGCCGGTATTGGTGTTATCGCATCCGGTTTTATCTCATATAAAATGCTACAGGATAATGCACGCGAAGAAGTCATGAACACCGCAGGCATTATCATGGCCAGCGCCAAAGCGAATCGCGGCTACACCATTGATGAAATACGCCCACTGCTACAGGAAGCCAACATAGATTTTGTTCCGCAAATGGTGCCCGCTTATTCCGCACACTCAACAATCAAACGATTGCATGTGCGTTACCCCGAATACAGTTATAAAGAAGCCACTATAAACCCAACCAATCCGGCATCTAGAGCAACTGACTGGGAAGCTTCTCTGGTGGAATACTTTAAAGCAAACCCCCAGGAAACCGAACTTGTTGGTGAACAGCAAGCCGCTAAAGGCCGTTCACTCTATATTGCGCGACCCATAAAAATAACAAAAGCCAGTTGCCTGGCCTGCCATGGCAAGGTTGAAGATGCCCCCAAAGCCATGTTGGCGCGTTATGGCGAAGCAAATGGTTTTGGCTGGCAAATGGGGGAAATTGTGGGCACCCAGCTTGTAAAAGTACCCATGTCGCTGGCTCTCGAACGTGCCGATAAAGCATTTATAACTTTTATGATTTCCATGTCGATTATTTTTGTCACTGTTATCGCTCTGTTAAACATTCTTCTTCATGCTATCGTCATTCGCCCTATTCGAAAGATGTCACAGCATGCTGAACAAGTGAGTTTAGGTGATCTTGATGCACCAGACTTTAAAGCAAAAGGCAATGATGAAATTGCATCACTCTCAAGCTCAATCAGCCGCATGCACCGCAGTTTAATCAGTGCAATGAAAATGATTGATGATGATTAACGTATACTCATCCCTGCATAATAATCAGGCATAAAAAAACAGCTGAGCAGCGAACCGCTAAGCTGTTTTTTATGAATGGTGCCGGCACCAAGAGTCGAACTCGGGACCTACTGATTACAAGTCAGTTGCTCTACCAACTGAGCTACGCCGGCCTTCTTTACTAAACAAGGCATTCTGAAATATTCCCAGAGGTGCTTCTTTAAAAGAGAGCGCATTTTAGGCAAAAAAGCGCGATATGGCAATGATAAATTCAGGCTAATTTGAAACTAATTGCAACCCGCTCTGGCAATCTAAGTATTTGATTAAATTGAGCAATTTAAAGAGACCTTACCAACGCCCTGAAAGGTTTTCTGTAGCCGGGCAAGCTGCTCTGTGGTTAATGCGGTTTCTGTTGAGGGCCAATCCAGCCAGTAGCTCCGTTTGGGTAAGTCAACGGCTAAAATACTTGCTTTAATACCTTTACGCTGCATTTCAGCCAACCGCCTGCGAGCAGAAGAAGATTTGGAAAACACCCCCAGCGATATGGCATTTTTTTGCGAGCCCGTTGCAACCCGAAAATAATCATGGATACCCAATTCTTTTATTTTTTTAATTTTCCGATTTGCTGCTTTGCGTGATTTCAATGGTGGAATAATCACCCAAAAACCTTCTGCTGATACTTTATGAACCCGGCGTTTTGCCTGAACACCCCATTTTTCCAAACGCTTTTTTGCTGCACGTACTTCTGTTTTTCGTGCGAAGGGGCCAATACTGAAGCACATTAATGTTTCATCAGCAGCCAGATGCTCTTCAGCCTGTTGCGCCTGTTTTTCCCTTAACAACAGCAATCTCGCCGCACCATCTGGCTCATCAAACTGGGCAACATTATTTAAAGGTATACCAGTGCGCGAGTTCCAGGCAAGAAAACCAATATTCAAAAGAACTAAACTGTATAAAAACCACTTCAACATATCGTTACTCAGTAAATAAAGCTAAACCATTTAAAATGAGTTCAGGCACATACTCCACCCGCATCGTTAATAATGGAGCAATTTCTTTGGCACCACCACCGGTTAAAATGCACAACGGTGCAACCCCTAATAACTTTTCAGCTTGTAATAAACATTCTGTGATAAAGCCTGCTTCGGCAAGTTGCCCACCCGCATTAACACATTGCCAAGTTGATTTGCCAATAACGGGTTCATCTTGTTGTGCGTTATTGCCTTGCAAATCGAGCTCTGAATGTTCAAGCCCGGTAAGAATACCGCTGGCCTTTTGCCCCAGTGCCTGACTCATTAACAACCTGCCCGGCATCATCCAGCCCCCTAAATGCTGGCCTTCGGCATTAACAACATCCACCGTTAGCACCGTACCACAATCCACCACTAAAACAGGCTCCAGTTGCGGGGATTTTTTAACCCAGCTAAGAGCCGCTATCATTGCAACCCATCTATCGGCACCTAATAGCGAATAGTCTGTATAACCACAAGTCACACCTAACGCTATTGGAGACGTTTTAATCTGTTGCACCGCACAATTAAAAAATTTAGATAGTTTATCGATTATATTATTTGTTAAGCTTTTCTCGATTACGCTCACTAAAACAACACCTTTAGGTCGTTCAGTTGTTTTTAAAGCACCGCTATTAAGCACATCCATAAATTGTGAATTTTTTACATGGCTGATAGAGGATAGCCGGTTGTTATCAACCAGCGCATATTTACTATACGAGTTTCCAATATCAATTAACAAGTAAGACATTTTTAAACGCTCTTAATTTGATCGTGCCTAATTAACTTTTTTGGGCGTATACTCACTTCACCCGAATATAAAGCTTGAAGCTTGCCTTTATGTTCAACCAACAAGGCGCCATGCTCGTCGACGCCACTAGCAACTCCCTCGCCAAGCTGCATATGCCCTTCTATATTAATGGACTTACCTGCCAATAAGTCTAGCGAATCCCACTCTGCCATAAAATTGGAAAATCCACTATTATTGAATTGCTGCAAACGCGGAATGAGTTCATTTAAAATCATTGCAACCACTTCATTACGATTAACTGGTTTTTTTAGTAACTGTTGCATATCCATCCATGGCTGATCAATTTTATCAGCTGCATCACCCGGCATATTCACATTAACCCCAATCCCGATAATTGCATTACACGGGCTGTTCGACTCACCACGTAGCTCCAGCAAAACACCTGCTAGTTTTTTGCTATCCACATAAATATCATTCGGCCACTTAAGCATAACATTTTTAATCTCAAATTTTTGTAAAGCGCGAGCAACACTGATAGCCACCACCAGGCTCAATCCAGCCATTTCCGCTATCGAAATACCCATCTGCCACGCCAATGACATATAAATATTACTGGCAAAAGGTGAAACCCAATGTCGGCCGCGCCGCCCACGTCCCTGCGTTTGAGTTTCAGCCAAAACCAGATGGTTTTTTAATTGATTTTGTTCTGAACGATCCAGTAAATACTGATTTGTTGACGTGCACTCCAGTAATACTTCTATCTGATTTAACTGCCGCTGTAATTCCACTGGCAGATAGCCAACAATTTCATTTTTGTTCAGAACTGTTATGGGGTGTTCAATTTTATAGCCTTTACTCTGCACGCTAATAATTTTAACAGGAAGAACCCCATTTAATTTTTGTATTTTCTTCCAGATAGCGGTGCGGCTTACACCCAGTTTAGTCGCTAAATCTTCACCAGAATGGAATTGGCCATCGCTTAAATACGCTAAAACTATTAATAAATCGTTCATAATATCCATAATGCGGTTTTTGTATCGCTTATTGTACCCAATTTAGGCGAAGTGATACGCAAATAAACACCTTCTATTGTATTCATCCCTGCATCGTCTAAACTTAAAAACTTAATGATATATAAGGATACACCGGATATATGCGTACAAAAAATCTCTGCACAGAAAAGAGGCGCAACATACTTCATGGTTTTTTAATCCTTTGGATATTTATCGTTTTTGCTAAGGGTTCTTATGCAACAGAAATCACCCTTAATGCTGTTGGAAGCCCACCATTGAACACACCAGAGCAAACCGGTTTTTTAGATTTAATTGCAAAAGAAGCCTTAACCCGTATCGGCTACACATTAAAAACCATAAAATTACCCGCTGAACGTGGGCTGAGAAACGTAAATGCTGGTATTGAAGATGGCGAATTGTTTCGCATCAAAGGTATCGAGAAGTTATACCCTAATCTCATTCGAGTTCCTGAAAAGATAATTGATATGGAATTTGTTGCTTTTAGCCAACAGTCTATTAATTTAACAAATAGTTGGCTCAGTCTATCCCCTTATTCAGTTTCATTCCTTAATGGCTGGAAAATTTACGAAAAAAATGTTCCAGCACAGGCTGAAATAACAAAAGTACAGAACGTGGAACAACTCTTTTTAATGTTAATAAAAAAACGTACGGATATTATCCTGTATGAACGCTGGGGCGGGTTACTCTATCTTAAAAATAAACAAACCAATACTATTAAAATGCTGCTCCCGCCACTGGCTAAAAAAGAGATGTTTATTTATTTGCATAAAAAACATAAGAAACTTGTACCGAGATTAACTGCCGCATTAAAACAAATGAAACAAGATGGCACTTATAATAATATCGTTAACAAAATACTCACACCATTAAAAAAATAAAATGAAACCATCCATTACAGGAAAACGCCACAGCATTGCCCGACGATTACTTATTGCGGTTATTCTAATGAGTACCGCAATCACTATATTAACCAGTGCCTATCAACTTTATGCAAATTATATGCGTTACGTTAATCAAATCGAAGTGCGCTTTAGCGAAATAGAAAAAATTCATGTTAAAAATTTATCCAAAAGACTGTGGACTGCAGATATAGAAGCATTAAAAATAAATCTGGAAGAAATTTCTATCTTACCCGATATTCAATATATGGAAATTTATGAGGATAATACGCTAATTGCAAGTATTGGTAGCAAGTACGGAGAAAATACAATCACAAAAATATTCCCTATGACTTATATGTATAAAGGAAAGCAGGTTCTTATTGGCAAGCTAATGGTGCAGGCAACGTTGGATAATGCTTATCAGCAAGTGCTTGATCAAATCATTGATATTGTTACTGGTAATGCGATTAAAACATTTATTCTTGCCGGGTTTATCTTATTTATTTTTAATCATCTTATCACTCGCCACTTAGAAACCATGGCCGATTTTGCAGAAAATTTAAATATTACCCAGCTTGATAAACAACTGACACTTGACCGAAAAGTTAACCCGGCAAAAGAAAACGATGAACTCGAAATTCTGGTGACCGCCTTTACAGCAATGCAGAAAAACCTGGCCGTTTCAATCGAGTCGTTACAACAAAAAGAAGCGCATTATCGCCAGCTGGTTGAGTCCACCACAGCTATCCCATGGGAAATCGACTTATCAACCTGGCTATTTACTTATGTTGGGCCACAAGCGGTATTTGTTTTAGGCTATCCACTTAAAGACTGGTATAAAGAAGACTTTCTGAGAAAGCACATTCACCCGGATGATGTTGAAGAAGCCTTTAACGTATGTACGCAGGCAGCAAAAGACAAGCTGGACTATAATTTTATATATCGAATGGTAACTGCCGATGGGAGACAGGTATGGATACATGATGACGTTAAAATAATACTTAAAGATTCAAAGGCCGTTGGTCTGCATGGCTTTATGTTCGATATTACCGAACAAAAATTAAATGAACTTGAACTTGAAAAATACCGTGATGATCTTGAACGCTTGATTACAGAGCGAACAACTGAGTTGATGGCCGCTAACAAAGAACTTGAAGCCTTTTCATATTCCGTATCCCATGATTTGCGTGCACCACTTCGAGGCATTGATGGCTTCAGCCAGATTTTACTTGAAGATTACCACGACAGCTTAGATAAAACGGGGCAGGCTCATTTATACCGCATCAAAAATTCTGCTCAGGTTATGGGGAAAATTATTGATGACTTGCTGTTATTGTCACGGGTTACACGTCAGGAAATACAACTGAAAACCATCAACCTGTCTTCTCTCACCCATAAATCGATAAACCGGCTACGTGAGAATAGTCAACGGGAAATTAATATTTCTATCGAAAATGATATTACAACCCTGGCTGATGAAAATCTGGTATCCATTATCGTAGAAAATTTAATCGGTAATGCCTGGAAATACACAGGTAAAACACCCGGAGCAGAGATTGAATTTGGCCAGACAATAAGAAATAACAAAGCTTATTTTTATATCAAAGATAATGGTATCGGCTTCAATATGAAGTTTATTGATAAAATATTTCAACCTTTTCAGCGTTTACATACCGCCAGTGAATTTGAAGGAACAGGGGTTGGGCTAGCCACCGTTGCGCGGGTTATACATAAGCATGGCGGCGAGATATTTGCTGAATCAGAACCGAATAAAGGAGCAGTTTTTTATTTTAGTTTGGGTCAAAGTTAATTAACCTCCTCTTCAAATAAAAATTAGATTGTTTCACTAGCGTTCGCAATGCAAACTAAACAACAACTCACTGCCACTCAGCTTTGTTTTTAGCGCGCAAAGAAAAAACCCCGTACTCTTTCGAATACGGGTTTTTTGAATTAAAGCCTGGTAGTTTTGCATCGGAGATGCTTATCCCCGTGGGAGACCTACAATAAAATCAGCCACTACCAGGCCTTGAATATTCCATGAATTATAAAAGATGAAACCCCATCCAGTTTCCTGAATGGGGTTTCTAATTTAAAGCCTGGTAGTTTTGGCCACAATGGCCTTATCCCCGAAGGGGAGACCTACATTATAATCAGCAGGTCACGTGCTAAATATTTTTTCGCTAAAGAAAAAAGCTCGCACCTTGCGGATACGAGCTTTTTGAATTAAAGCCTGGTAGTGACCTACTTTCACATGGGAACTCCCACACTATCATCGGCGATGAGTCGTTTCACTTCTGAGTTCGGGATGGGATCAGGTGGTACCAACTCTCCATTGCCACCAGGCAAACTGGTTGTTGGACTGTGCTGTTTTTATATTTAATACAGCCAATCTAACGGAAAAAGAATCTGAAAAGTCTTAAATATGTTTAGTATTTTGTTGGTTTTAAATCAACTAAAGCAACATTACGATGTTTAAATCTTAACGTATAACCTTGTAAATAATTTACTTACGTAAATTACCAAATAAATTATTTGGGGTTATATGGTCAAGTCTCACGGGCAATTAGTACAAGTTAGCTTCACACATTACTGTGCTTCCACACCTTGCCTATCAACGTTGTAGTCTTCAACGACCCTTTAGGGGAATCAAGTTCCCAGAATAATCTAATCTTGAAGGGGGCTTCCCGCTTAGATGCTTTCAGCGGTTATCCTGTCCGAACGTAGCTACCCGGCAATGCCATTGGCATGACAACCGGAACACCAGAGGTTCGTCCACTCCGGTCCTCTCGTACTAGGAGCAGCTCCTCTCAAATTATTAACGCCCACGGCAGATAGGGACCGAACTGTCTCACGACGTTCTAAACCCAGCTCGCGTACCACTTTAAATGGCGAACAGCCATACCCTTGGGACCGGCTTCAGCCCCAGGATGTGATGAGCCGACATCGAGGT
>JAJRZT010000102.1 GCA_024275115.1 Gammaproteobacteria bacterium | reverse complement strand
AGTACTAGACTCGCTGCTTCTTGTTTAAATTCTGTTGTGTAACTCGGTCTTGTTTTTGTCATTTTTGGCACCTTCTTTTCTTGGGTTAGTTTATCCCATTTCGGTGTCCAGATTCATTAGACCACATCAGTATGCACCCCGTTGACGACCAAAGGGGTGAGCTCCGCTTCTCCCCTTTGGAAACCCCAACGATTTTGTGCCCGCTGCAAGCAGACGGGGAACCTAAACTTAAACCGCCTTTTCTTTATTCATCTTTCCCTGATTCATCCTTGCTGGCATCCCAACTACGACGATTGATGGTGTAACCACTCATGCGGCCTTTAAAAGGTAGAATCAGCATGCCGGGTATCCATGAAACCAGTTTGGGATCTTTAAATTTGTGAATGCCGATGGTCATATCGACATGACCGCCACGCGGTTGGTCACGGTAGGTACCAAACATGCGATCCCACCACGGTAGGCTGAAGCCAAAGTTACTATTGGTTTCATCGTCTTCAACTGAATGATGCACCCGATGCATATCAGGTGTCACCAGTACCAGGCGTAAAACACGGTCAATACTTTTTGGCAAACGAATATTACCGTGATTAAACATTGCGGTCGCATTTAAAATCACTTCAAAAATAATTACTGCGAATACTGGCGGGCCAAGCAACACGATAGTGGCAAACTTGATACCCATTGAAAGTAGAATTTCCAGTGTATGGAAACGTGCACCCGTTGTTACATCAAAATCAAGGTCGGCGTGATGCACCCTGTGCAACCGCCATAAAATTGGAATAGCATGCACCATGACATGTTGTAGATAAATAACAAAGTCCATAATCACGATGGACAAAATGGCTGCCAGACCGATAGACATTTCGATATTGTTAAACAAGCCCCAGCTTCTTTCCTGTGCAATGGCCGCAACACCAATGGCCGCCACCGGGAATGCCAACCGAACAATAAAACTATTAAAAAAGACCAGGCCTAAATTGTTAACCCAGCGTACCGTTTTTGACACGGTGAGTGCCCGCCGTGGTGCAGCAAGTTCCCACAAACCAATGGCCACTAACATGCCAAAAAAGAAACCCATCCGGATCTCTTTTTCATAACTCATTACAAATTCATTAATACTCATGTCTACCCCGGTTTTACTTGTCAATTAGTATAGGACAGCTATACTCTAAAATAAGACTAGCCATATATTCAATTAATTACTTGAATACAATAATAGCGGAAATTTTAAGAATGTCAACCAACTTCAAGCATGAGCTGTTTAGTCAGTTTGCCCGTATCGGCAAAGCCTTAAGCCATGCGAACCGACTAGAATTACTGGAATTTATTGCACAGGGCGAGCGTAACGTAGACGAACTGGCCACGGTATCCGGGCTGAGTGTGGCGAATACGTCTCAACATTTACAGCATTTGCGCCAGGCCGGGCTGGTAACCAGCCATAAAGAAGGCTTAAAAGTGTATTACCAGCTCAGCGGTGATGACGTAATCACCCTGCTCGATACCGTTCGAGGGGTTGCTGAGCGGCATATCGCCGAAGTCGACAAGCTAGTGAATACTTACTTAACTGTCAAAGACAACCTGGAACCGATACCGCGCAAAGAATTACTCAAGCGCGCCAAACAAGGGCTGGTGACCGTACTGGACGTTCGCCCAGCCGAAGAATATGCAGCTGGCCATGTACCGGGGGCAGTCAATGTACCGCTGAAAGAGCTGGAGAATTATCTAAAACAACTTGATGCACAACAGGAAATCGTAGCCTACTGTCGCGGCCCACACTGTATATTGGCTTTTGATGCCGTGGCAAAACTAAGAAACAAAGGCTTAAAGGCGAGGCGTTTGGAAGATGGCTTTCCTGAATGGAAGTTGGCGGGTTTGCCAGTTGAATCCTGATTGCGCAGAATCGTGTTATTCGCAAGCAGATACTTGCTGTTTAACCTGAACTCGGGATAAGAGAAACGGGTCATTAAAACCCACCACCGCGAGGACAGGAAGCCGGGATTATCCCGAGTTCAGGTTACTTAACCCATGCACGCAGTGCTAATTCTGCCTGTAATTGAGTAAGCGCAGGTTTTGAAGTACTGTCATAGCGATTGAGTCCCAAGGTCCAGAGATAAGACTTAAATTCCGCTTCATTGGTT
This sequence comes from Gammaproteobacteria bacterium, assembly GCA_024275115.1. Lineage (GTDB taxonomy): Bacteria > Pseudomonadota > Gammaproteobacteria > UBA6429 > Thiohalophilaceae > SZUA-37. The sequence goes on along the minus strand of JAJRZT010000102.1, from coordinate 87,709 downwards.
TGCCCCGCCATACCATAATCAATAACCCACTGGTCAACCTTCCCCTCCGAAACATCATATTGCCAGGTGAAATCTATCAGTGAAATGCGTGCACGGTGTGTATCCCATGCATTAAACACAGCGGTAATAAACTCGGCTTGCAATGCATTACTGCTTTTATTTGTAGTACCCGACGGATAGCCGCACTCTTGTAATATAATATCTTTACCCGTAATTGTGTTCACCATTAATGCAAAGTCTATTGCGACTTGAGATACCGGCTGCACGGTAAAGTCAGACTTTAATGGATAGTATGTGAGTACGGCACTGTCCAGGTTGGGTAAAAAGTTCAAGTATTCCGCACGCTTACTTGCATCTACTAACCCGCCAACTGGATAATGCTGCTGACAGTAACCGATGAACCCCAAAGGCTTTTTATTTTAGCCTTCGCTGCATTAAAAAAGGTCGCCCATTGCGCCCATCGGGTAGCATCATTACCTAAGTACGAATCGATTTCGTTGCCAACATGAATCCATTTTAGTTTTCCACTGGCGTTCAGTGTTGTAAGTTGCCCATGCAGGTTAGTCAAAAAATCTTCAAATGCTTTGATAACGGCCGCATCGTTATAAGGCTTACCTACCAATTCGGCAGGCATACTTTGCCCGGGAGTATCTAATGGCCGAAGAACCAGAGTAAGATTGGCTGACTGAACAGGATAGTAAGCATCAATAATGTCTGCCAGCGTATTGTCATAATTTCCCAGGGTTGGCTCTAATATCGACCAGTCAAGTGATACACTCACTTCACGAACACCCATCGCAATAGCTTTATCATAAGCCTCAGCATAAGTCACAGAAGGAACAGACTTAACATCCATTCCCAAAATACGTGTACCTTGTGATGGTGGCGCTGGAGGTGGTGTCGAATTATCGCCACCCGTGTCAGGACCAGAACCACCGCCACAACTTACGACTAAAAATAATAGTAGCGTTAAAACCAACCCTTTCGACAACATGCTTAAAACCCCTAACAAAGCTTAAAATAAATACAACGGCAAGATAGCTTTGCGCCGAAAATACGCCCAGGTACCTTAAATAGTAGATGCGTTAATCAACATTAACAATAAAGACTAACCGTAAAAATCAGATTAATGGGGTAACTGTGTTCGAAATCACAGTTACCCCCCCCATTAACCAATGATTTAACGCTGCCTTTATGTACCCACAAATTTCTGTGCTCGCAACACAACAAACGAACCACTGCCCTGCCCGGTTTTAATGTCTTCCGGCAAAAGTACTCGCTCAATCTCAAAATGCTTAAAACCAGCCTTTTCTAATTCTTCCTGTATTTCGCCAACAGAATAAAATATCGCGTCTTGATAAAACTTACTTTTATTTTTTGCGTATTTTTTCCCAACAGCGCTGGTTTTATCAATAAGCGCAATAATAACGCTGCCATTGTCTTTTAATATACGATGCAACTCTTTAAACGCCACATCAAGTGAGTCCAGAAAACACACGGCAGTAACAAGCAATGCATAATCATAGCTATTGTTATTAACCGGCAATGACTCGGCTGAGCCACTAATAATATGCACGCCGCGCTGCATTGCTATTTCCCGCATCGCAGCAGAAGGTTCAACTCCTAAAGAAATAGCCAGTGCTTGCGTGAACCGACCGGTTCCCGCGCCAACTTCAATGCCACAACCTGTTTCAGGTAATAGTTTCCTGATAGCATTTAGCTCTAAAGTGAACTCAGGTTTATGATTGTCGAACCAGCGGTCGTATTCAATAGCATATTGTTCAAAAATTCGTGATTTACTCATCTCTGTTTCTTGATATAAAGGGAAACCCAAACTTTACACCCAATCAGGCTTATTGAGCAGGGAAATAGTAGAATAACGCCTTGCTCAGCAATTCAAAGCGGCACTCATTTTGAGCTCGTAAAACCGCACCACCTTGAATTGTGTTAAGCATGCTATTAATTAAACTTATTTTCAATAACAACATCAGCAAGCGCTAGCTGCCCCGGCCTTTCCCATGCTGGCTTCGTTGCTTTTCCAATCGCAACAAACATTGAAATAACATGGTCTTCGGGTAAATTAATCAGCTCAGAAACCAAATCAAAGTCAAACCCATCCATCGGGCAGGAATCATAGCCCATTGATTTTGCACTTAACATTAAAGTTTGTGCCGCTATACCGCATGATCGCATTGCTTCATCACGTTGAACCTGTGGCTTATTTTTATAGTAGCCTTCTATTGCGGGCAAGACGAAATTTTGCACTTCTTCGGCTGCATTTATCCAGTAGCGAATGGGTTCTTTTTCCCATGCTTTTAAATCTGCACATAAGACAATAAGCAATGATGCATCCGTGACTTGTGGCTGCCCCCACGCAGCCTCTTTTATTTTATTTCTTAAATCCACATCTGAAATGATGACATAGCGCCAGTTTTGAATATTAAACGCCGTTGGCGATAGCATGGCTAATGACAATAGTTGTTCTTTTTCCTCTACCGACATGATATGTGAGGGATCAAATTCTTTAATAGCACGCCGATTTTTAATTGCCTCAAATGTTTTCATAAAAATACCTTTATTTATTGATATAAGAATAGGTGATATTATGCCAATGGTTCTATTATTGTAAGAACGCACTATTTTGTGCAGTAGGCACTAAAAGTATACCGAGGATATGATATGAAGCATTCGGCTTATAAATGCAATTTTGGATGCCCTGTTGAAGCTGCTTTAGAAGCGATAAGCGGAAAATGGAAAGGGGTCATTTTACACCATTTACAAGATGATACCCGGCGATTCAATGAGTTACGAAAACTGATACCGGATGTAACGCAACGTATGTTAACTAAACAATTACGCGAACTTGAAGCAGATAAAATAATTAAACGGAAGATTTATCCTGAAATCCCACCAAAAGTAGAATACTCAATGACCGATTTTGGCTTAACGCTTAAGCCTGTTATTAAAGCATTACAGAAATGGGGTATGAAATATATTCAGGAATTAGAAAATATTCGCGGCCGATGATTGTATAGCTAGAACGAAAACTATATGCGCACTAAAATACTATCCAGGCTACGCCGTGACTTGGGAAGTTTTGCGTTATAGTCATCTTCGGGATGATGATACCCAATAGCCAAAGCCACGTCACACTGATAGCCTTCAAGTTCCTCTTTAAACTCTTCGTTGACTAAATCAATGTCTATTCCTTCCAGAGGTGTCGAATCGATTTTGAGGCGAGCCAGGGCATGCAAGGTGTTACCAAAAGCAAGATAGGTTTGTGCTTTTGTCCAACAACTTGTATTTCCTGTTTCATCGGTATTAAACTCGGCAAATATAAAGGCACCAAAGGCACTTTCACGATCCTCAGGTTTAATTCGCCTATCCTCAATCCCTTTATCGACGACTTGGGCATAATCATCACGCGTGTAACGAGGGTTGTATGCAAAGAGAATAATATGTGAGCTATCAAACACATGAGGCTGGTTATATTGGTGTTTATGCGCAAATGTCTTATTCATTCGCTCTTTTGATTCATTGCTCTCAATAACGATAAACTTCCATGGTTGCGAGTTAATGGAGGAAGCAGAGAGGCGCATCGCCTCAAATAGCACATCAAGATCGTCTTGCGAAACCTTCCTTGTTGCATCGTACTTTTTGGTGGCATGCCGCCAAAGGAGATCGTCGATAATTGGATGAACCATAGATAACCCTTTAAGTTAATTTGATATTATTCGTTTTTTGTATATAACGTCTTGCGTAACCACGCTTTCGGCGGACAGAATTAACGCAGTTGTTACACGTATTTTACCCAAAAAATACCAGATGACTTAATTTACGCGACTGCTTGAAGTTGGGCTATGGTTTTTGCTTTTATTTTTGTGGATGATGTTTCAGGGTGATAACTTACTTGAACAATAGACTTGCCAGCCACTTTTAAGAAAGCTTCAACGTCAAGATTGTGCGGAGCCGCTCCCCAATCCTCGCCGATAACAAAAACATCCACCCCAAGCTCTCTACAGGCCGATGTGTATTCCAGTTCATGGTAAGGGTGTACAATATCAACGCATCGCAATGCTTTTAACATTTCCATTCTTTGTTCAAGCGGAACAACGGGGCGATTTTTTTTATAGCTTGCAACAACATCATCAGAAGCAACGCCAACCGCAACGGTAGCACCAAGTGTTTTACAATGTTGGAGTATCGCCAAATGGCCCACATGCAATAAATCCCAAGTTCCTACTGTGTATATAAGCATTATTTGATTTTTACCCCTATTAAACGTGCTATTGTACCACAGTTCTCATCAGGCTGACGTTTTCCACAGATTCAAAGCATTCTATAAACTTCCCTACTAATGAAAGGTAAACCAATGGCCGTCGAAAAAGCTGAATCTCAAGACTTACAACCCAATTCTATTCTCTCCTATGCTAAAGACCTACCTAATATTTGCTCACTATCCGGGTTAGCCTGCACACTTCTAGCTATTTATTTTAGCATTTCTGGCCTTTACGCAGCAGCGATGATTGGCATGATCTGGGCGGTTGCTTTTGACTGGGCAGACGGCCTCATTGCACGCAGAATGAAAGGTCGTACCCGTATCGACGGTATTTTTGGAGGGCAGCTTGATGTATTAATTGACATCGTTAGCTATGGTGTAACACCCGCTATTTTACTTTTAAGTTATGGGAATTTTGAACCTGTTTACCTTTTTGGTGCATTTTTAATGCTTGCAGCAAGTGCTTTACGCCTAAGTTATTTTACGACTTTTGGCCTTGCTGACGGAACCCAATATACCGGGCTAGCGCTTGATAACAATAGTATATTTATTGTATTTATATTTCTATTTGAGGGTGTTTTTAGCCATGATGTTTTTTCTGTCGTTCTCTACGCGACAGGTTTAGGACTCGCTGCTCTAAATGTGTCAAACATAAAAACGCCTAAACTTTCTGGAAACCCGCTCAATGTTTACATTCTCGCCGCCTACACTATTGGAGTAACTATTATTTATGGTTGGAAACTACTATAGGAAAATAGCAAAAAGGCATCGTTTAAAACATTAATATACTGTCCTAAATACGCATAACAACTGGCTATACAGAACGACGACAGACTTTCTGACGACGATCAACCATGTCCCCAAAGCGCTTTTCCTTGCGGCGGTCGACCTGGGTGCGGCGCTCACTGCTACGACGTTCGATTTTTGACTCTGTTCCCTGCTCGTCTCCCTGGCGACGAAAACTGGATACGACCGTTTGGCCTATATTTATTATATTCATGCAACCTAACCTACTGCTTGAGAATTTGCTTTAAGTAAAACTGTAGCAAGCCAACTGTACAAAAAATGTCCAATAGCTCACACTTTCACTCAAATTGTAGGGAAAATCTTACACAAAGGATAAGAAAAACACAAATTAGACCGATTTTCGGTCAAAAATAACGAAATGGTGGGGAAATGCATTTTTCTCGTCAGCGGCCACATCGATACACTCAACTTGTTGCCATTGCGCCGGGTTGTATGCCGGAAACCAGGCATCACCGTCGATTTTGGCTTCCACAAAGGTTAAATACATACGGTCGACCTTATCCAGCATTTGTGCGTAAAAAGAGGCACCACCAATAATCATGGCCTCCCCATTACCATCACAGGGCTCACCAGCAACATTACGCGCCGCATCCAGTGCCTGTTCAATCGAATTAACAACAACGGCACCTTCAGCGGTGTAACCCGCATCCCGTGTAATCACAATATTGGTTCGCTCAGGTAGCGTACGCCCACCGAAGGATTCAAAGGTTTTGCGCCCCATAATCACCGGCTTACCCAAAGTATGCTGGCGAAACCAGCGCATATCTGACGGTAATTTCCACGGCAAGGTATTGTTGATGCCAATAACCCGGTTCTCTGCCATTGCGGCAATAAGCGATAAACGCATTATTTACACCGCAACCGGGGCTTTAATGTGCGAGTGAAATTCATAATCACAAAGTTCAAAATCGTCAAAAGTAAATTTGAACAAATCTTTAACCTCCGGGTTTAATTTCATTGTAGGTAAAGCAAACGGTTCACGTGAAAGTTGCAGTTCGACCTGCTCCATATGATTGGAATAAAGATGGGCATCCCCCAGGGTATGAATAAAGTCACCCACCTGCAAATCACAGGCTTGCGCCACCATCATGGTCAGCAAGGCATACGATGCAATATTAAACGGCACCCCCAGAAATATATCTGCACTGCGTTGATAAAGCTGACAGGATAATTTTCCGTCGGCAACATAGAACTGAAAAAATGAATGGCAGGGGGGTAAGGCCATGTTTTCTATTTCCGCCACATTCCAGGCACTAACAATAATACGCCGTGAGTCTGGGTTATTTTTAATTTGATCTAATATAATTGCAATTTGGTCAATGTGTTTACCGTCCGCCGTTGGCCATGAACGCCATTGCGAACCATAAACCGGCCCGAGGTTGCCATCTTCATCGGCCCACTCGTCCCATATTTTTACACCGTTTTCTTTGAGGTAGGCAATATTGGTATCACCTTTTAAAAACCACAGCAGCTCATGAATAATCGAGCGTAGATGGCATTTTTTTGTGGTTACCAGCGGGAAGCCTTTACTTAAATCAAACCGCATTTGATAACCAAATACACTGACGGTGCCGGTGCCGGTGCGATCTTCTTTTGTTACGCCGTTATCACGTACATGCCGCATTAAATCTAAATACTGCTTCACTTTATTCTCCTTAATTCCCGCCTACGCCTAAATCCCCATCTACACAGGAATAGCAGGTTTTCTATACGCCCACCACAATAAAATCACACCCGCTAACACCAACGGCAACGATAACAACATGCCCATGGTAACAAAATCAAAAGCGAGATAGCCAATATGGGCATCGGGTATTCGCACTGTTTCGATTAAAATTCTAAAGCTGCCGTAAGCCACCGCAAATACGCCGGACACCGCCATGGTGGGGCGCGGCTTTCTTGCAAAGCCCCAAACGATAATAAACAGCACTACACCTTCTAATAAAAACTCATACAACGGTGTCGGGTGGCGAGGTAAATTATCGGCATGTGGGAAAATCATCGCCCAGGGTAAATCTGTTGGTTTGCCCCACAACTCACCATTGATTAAATTGCCAATTCGACCCGCACCTAAACCGATAATGACGCATGGTGCAGTAAAGTCGACAGTTGCAAAAAAACTTTTCTTGTAACGCCGCGCAAACAACCACATACCCACCAGCACACCAAGCAAACCACCATGGAAGGACATGCCGCCTTCCCATATTCTGAACATAAAGGTCCAGTCGTCGGCCAGTTGATCCCAACCATAAAAGAACACGTAACCGACGCGGCCACCTAAAATGACCCCCATACCCACATAAAATAACCAGTCGTCTACCTGTTCGGCTGTCCAGCCCGAATTAGGCCGCTTGGCCTGCACCCGGCCTAACCACCAGCCCCCCAGAAAACCAATCAAATACATAATGCCGTACCAATGCACTGGCCAGCTAAAAACCGTAAAGGCCACAGGGTCAAAATCGAGGGTTATCATAGGGTTACTCTTTATTATAGGGTTTAAGATAGCATCATATCACGAAACAATTTATGTCATAATCGCAAACTCACATAAATACAAACAACACAAATTAAGCCAATAGACATGACCCAGCCAAGCAACCGACTCGCCAGCCAGACCAGCCCTTACTTACAACAGCATGCCGACAATCCGGTGCACTGGCAGCCCTGGGATAAGCAGGCACTCGCAATTGCACAGCAAACCGGCAAACCCATTTTATTGTCCATTGGCTATTCGGCTTGCCACTGGTGCCATGTTATGGCGCATGAGTCGTTCGAAAATGAAGAAATTGCCAAGGTGATGAATAAATTATTCATTAATATAAAAGTTGACCGCGAAGAACGCCCCGATCTGGACAAAATATACCAGAGCGCGCACCACCTGCTGAATCAACGTGGTGGTGGCTGGCCGTTAACCGTTATTCTTACTCCCGAAGAACAGATCCCATTTTTTGCCGGCACCTATTTCCCCAATATACCCAAACACGGCATGCCATCATTTACTGAAATTCTCGAACGTGTTGAAGACTTTTATCAAAAGAATCGTGATGATATTAATAAACAGAATGAGTCATTACTCGATGCGTTAAACAACATGGCAAACCTGCCTGCCAGTAATACACAACAACTGACCAGCTTCCCCATTGACAGCTGCCGACAACAACTGGCTAAAACTTATGACAAAGAATTTGGTGGGTTTGGTGATGCACCTAAATTCCCACATCCAACCAACCTTGAGTTTTTACTACGTCACTATCTGGCAACCCAACAAAGTGGCCAGGCCGATGATACTTCACGCTCCATGCTGGTTGATACGTTAACAGCAATGGCGAACGGCGGCCTTTATGATCAACTCGGTGGCGGCTTCTGTCGCTATTGCGTTGATCAGCAATGGGCTATTCCACATTTTGAAAAAATGTTATATGACAATGGCCCATTACTCAGCCTGTATGCACAGACTGGCGCTATTTTAGATAACGCTCATTTTAAACAAATTGCAGTCGAAACAGGCGAATGGGTAATGCGAGAAATGACATCCCCCGAAGGCGGCTACTACTCTACTCTCGATGCCGATTCAGAAGGCGAAGAAGGAACATTCTACGTTTGGCATTGCAAGCAAATTAAAGAGCTTCTGACAGAACAAGAGTATTTGATTGCAGAGCAGCGCTTTGGTTTAAATGGCACAGCTAACTTTGAAGGCCAATGGCACCTTAATATTAAAACATCGGTTGCAGATATTGCAAAGCAGCTTGAGCTATCCGAGTCTGAAATAAAAACTAGCCTCAATACCATTAAAGAAAAACTCTTTGCGCAACGTGAACAACGTATCCACCCCGGCCGTGATGAAAAAATTCTGACCGCATGGAATGCACTGATGATAAAAGGCATGGCCATTTCCGGCCGATTATTACAGCAGGATAATTTTATCGCCTCGGCACACAAGGCGATTGATTTTATTCGTAGCACTTTATTTAAAGACAATCGGCTACTTGCAACCTACAAAGACGGCAACGCACATTTAATGGCCTATCTGGATGATTATGTTTTTTTAATTGATGCCTTGCTGGAATCGCTGCAAGCCAGCTGGCGTGATAAAGACATTGAATTTGCAATACAACTTGGCGATATTGTAATGCAGCATTTTTACGATAATGACAACGGCGGCTTTTATTTTACTGCCAATGATCATGAAAACCTGATACTCCGGCCAAAACCATTAATGGACGAAGCGATCCCTTCTGGCAATGGTATTGCAGCCTATACACTCAATCGACTCGGTCATCTTATTGGTGAGCAACGCTATATTGATGCAGCCGATACAACACTCCACTATGCATGGCGTTCAATATCTGAGATCCCCCATGCCCATGCCGCATTACTGTTTGCGCTTGATGAAATGCTCAAGCCACCCGCAATGCTTATTATCCGAGGAAAAGATCCTGAGCTAACACAATGGCAACAAGCCTGTGATAAAAACTATCAACTCAACAAGCTTGCATTTGCTATCCCCAATGCCAGTATAAATTTACCGGGCTTGTTAGATGCACGAAAAGCAACAGAAAAAACCTGCGCCTATCTATGCTCTGGAACAAGTTGCAAGCCAGTTATTACCAGTATGAGCGATTTAATCGTTTAATCTGTCCTATACTGGCCGAATAACAATAAATTCACTAAGATCAATTTTTCCTTTGTATGCATAATATAAAATCATGAAAAATAAACCTGACACAATCTATGTCCATAAAAAATCGCATTTGGTTGATTTTATTTTTGATGACGCAGTGGTCGATGTTTTTCCTGATATGATCCGACGCTCTGTGCCTGGCTATGAAAATATTATTACTATGATTGGTTTATTTGCAGAACAATATGTGCAGAATAATTCACAGTGCTATGATCTAGGCTGTTCTTTAGGTGCAGCAACACTGGCTCTACGACACCATATCAATAAAGACAAGGTTAGCATTATTGCTGTTGATAATTCTGAATCCATGGTAGAACGCTGCCGTATAAATATAAAAAAAGATGCCTCAGCATCTACCGTACAGGTTGTTTGTAATGACATACAGAATATAACCATTGAAAATGCATCAGTGGTTATTTTAAATTTTACTTTGCAATTTTTAGACCCCGACAAAAGAATGGAGCTGCTACAAAATATTTACAATGGAATGAATAAAGGGGGTGCATTGATCTTGTCCGAAAAGATCACCTTTTCAGATAAGACCACACGCGATACTAATATACAATTACATGAAGCCTTTAAAAAGGCCAATGGTTATACCGAACTGGAAATTAGCCAGAAACGCAGTGCATTAGAAAACACTTTAATACCTGACACCATAGAAACACATCAGCAGCGATTATCCGAGATTGGTTTTACTACTATTAATACCTGGTTTCAGTGTTTTAATTTTACTTCGATCCTTGCTATAAAATAACAATGTACAAAGACTTACTTAATATTATATCTGACTCGGAACACCCCCTGCGGTCATGGGCAAAAATATTACCGGAACAAATTGAATCCGGACTTAGCCCCAACCGTTATGGCAAGCTCGAGCAATGGCAGTCAGCTATCGATAATCTACCCAAGCTCGCAGTTACTGGTATTGATTTAGTTGATCAGGTGAAAATCTCTAGCACGCAATCACTCTCAACGGAGAGTAGAGAAGCTATTAAACACCAACTCAAGCAATTACACCCCTGGCGCAAAGGCCCCTTTGATTTTTTTGGCACCCATATTGATACCGAATGGCGCTCTGACTGGAAATGGAATCGCTTAAAAGATCACATTCAACCACTGAAAGGTAAAACCGTTTTAGATGTAGGCTGTGGCAACGGCTACCATTGCTGGCGTATGGCGGGTTTAGGCGCAGAACTGGTGATTGGTATCGACCCAACGGCCGTGTTTGTTATGCAATACCAGTTAATGCAAAAGTATATTCAATCGAATAATGTTTTTGTATTGCCACTGGGTATTGATGATGTCCCTCAAAACTTGCAGGCATTTGATACTGTCTTTTCAATGGGGGTACTGTATCACCGACGCTCACCGATTGATCATATTGCGCAGTTACGTAACTGCTTAAAGGCCGGTGGTGAGCTGGTGCTCGAAACACTGATTATTGATACCGACTCCGATGAAGTACTCTTCCCGAAAGATCGTTATGCACAAATGAATAATGTCTGGTTTATACCAACCATTGCTTTACTTATAAAATGGTTAGAACGTCTTAAATTTAAAAATATTCGGGTTGTGGATGTTAATCAGACGTCTATCGACGAACAACGAACAACAGAATGGATGACCTTTAATTCACTGGTTGATTTTTTAGATCCGGAAAACCATAATTTAACGATTGAAAGTTACCCTGCGCCTAAGCGGGTTACCATACTTGCATCTAAATAAACGCCCCCACCGCAAGCGGGTGGGGTATTGATGCCATAAATATTGCATCCAGACTACACATTTAATTTTTTATATCTACGCAGTAAGCTGCAAAAAATTAAACCCACAGCAATTAAAATTCACTAGCAAAACTTTCCTTATAACGTGCTTTAAACTCATCCATTGTAAAGCCATGATTCTGTGGCCCAAGCTGTTCAATTTTAATCGCACCGCACAATGATGCAATACGACCCGTTGTTTCCCAGTCCATATCGTTCATCATACCGTATAACAAACCTGCACGGTAAGCATCACCACAACCGGTTGGATCATTAGCTTCACTAATTTTAGCAAGAGGAATATTAATCACTTTGCCATCAACATAAATATCAGAACCTTCACCGCCACGAGTAACAATTAAGGCTTTAACCTGTTTAGCAATATCCTCTAGTGACTTACCCGTACGTTCAGCTAACATTTCACCTTCGTAATCATTAACGGTTACCCATGTGGCCTGTTCAACAAAAGTAGACAATTCCTCACCATTAAACATTGGTAAACCCTGACCGGGATCAAAAATAAACGGTACGTCCTGCTCAACAAACTGAGCGGCATGCTGCAACATGCCATCGCGACCATCCGGTGAAATAATGCCAATGGTGGCTTCAGGTGCATCAGCCACTTTATTTTCATGCGAAAAACCCATTGCACCGGGGTGGAACGCCGTAATCTGGTTATCATCCATATCGGTTGTAATAAAAGCCTGACCGGTATAACTGTTCACTTCTTTCAGGTACTTACGGCTTATGCTATGTTTATCCATCCATGTTGCATAAGGTGCAAAATCATTGCCCACCGTAGCCATTGGCAAAGCATCACCACCAAGCATATTTAAAGTAAAAGCAATGTTACCGGCACAACCACCAAATTCCCGACGCATCTCCGGAACCAGAAAAGAAACATTCAGGATATGGACTTTATCGGGGAGGATATGATTTTTAAACTGATCATGGAAAACCATAATGGTATCGTAGGCGTATGAACCACAAATTAAAGCTGACATAATAAATCCTTATTTATAATGTTAATTACAATTTTTTTAAACTATTTTACAGATAGATTTCGTAAAGAATTAAACCCCAAACCACGGCCATAATAACAAGGCTAATGGCAACAGCCGCCGAGCCCATGTCTTTTGCCCGCCCGCTAAGCTCATGGTGTTCCTCACCAAAACGGTCAACAACCGCCTCTATAGCAGAATTTAAAATCTCAACCAGCAGCACCAGCAAGGGGGCACTAATTAACAACGCAAGCTTGATGGCATCCTGAGTAATATAAAAAGCAAGTGGCACAAGAATAATAGTTAGAACAAGTTCCTGACGAAAAGCGGCTTCGTGTTTAAATGCGGCGCGAATGCCTTGCACAGAGTAGCCACCTGCATGGATGATTCGTGTTAATCCTGTTTTACCTGGCTTGGTCATGATGTTCCTTTATTCTTTAAACACTGCTTATGCTGCTGTACTGGATTCCTCGGCAAATTGCTCCTCGATAACTGCTCCTGCGTTATTCTACTTACGGGCGCCCTACCCTAATGCATTGCCCTACCTGCGTACGTCCCTGTGCTTGCGCCTTTACGGGAATAACGAATACTATTTATCACTATTCGCCTTTGTAAGTTAGGTCTAGTTCTTTTGCCGCTTTCACATCATCCAGTCGTCGCACCGGCAATGTATGCGGTGCCGATTTTACGATTTCAGGTTCTGACTCCGCTTCTTTTTGTATCGCAACCATCGCCTGCATAAAATCATCAAGTTCCTGCTTGGTTTCCGTTTCGGTTGGCTCAATCAATAAACACTCGGGCACTAATAACGGGAAGTAGGTTGTTGGCGCATGGAAACCATAATCCAGCAAACGCTTGGCAAAGTCCATCGTATTAACACCTAAGTCTTTCGCCTGTTTTTTCAAGGTAACAATAAATTCATGGGTTGCACGCCGGTTAGGGTACGCAATTTCAAAACCACTTTTTTGTAATACGGCTAACATATAGTTGGCATTTAGAGTGGCATACTCGGCAACCCGCTGCATACCTTCACTGCCTAACATACGCGCATAAATATAAGCACGTAACAGGATGCCAGTATTGCCCATAAAGGCGGATAAGCGACCAATACTTTGTGGTCGCGACTTCTCCGTCACCACATGGTATTCGCCACCATTTTCAACCACCATCGGCACGGGTAGATAAGGTTCCAGACGCTTACTGACACCAACAGGACCGGCACCTGGGCCACCGCCACCATGTGGTGTTGAAAAAGTTTTGTGTAAATTCATATGAATAACATCAAAGCCCATGTCACCCGGTTTTACCTTACCTAAAATAGCATTTAAATTTGCACCATCGTAATACAATAAACCACCCGCATCATGAACAATGCCAGCAATTTCTTTTATCTTGCGCTCAAAAACACCCAGGGTAGATGGGTTTGTTAACATGATGCCCGCTGTTTGTGGCCCTACAGCGGCTTTAAGTGCATCAATATCCACATCACCATCACTGTTGGTTGGAATTTCTTTTACTTTAAAATTACACATGGTGGCCGTTGCGGGATTAGTGCCATGCGCTGCATCCGGTACTAAAATTTCAGTACGAGCCGGATCGCCTTTACCACCATTTTGCGCATCATGATAAGCACGTATCATCGCCACACCGGCAAACTCACCCTGTGCACCGGCCATGGGTGCAAGGGATACTTCATACATGCCGGTGACGTCTTTTAAAATTTCCTGTAAGTCATACATGCAGGCTAAAAAACCCTGACTACTTGAATCTGGCGTAGCCGGATGACGGTTTAATAAACCCGGTAACATCGACAACTGGTTACAGGCACGCGGATTGTATTTCATGGTGCAGGAACCCAACGGATAAAAATGCGTATCGATAGAAAAATTCTTTTGCGAAAGACGGGTGTAATGACGTACTGCCTGCATTTCAGAAATTTCAGGCAACAACGGGCGTGTTTTACGCTTCAAGTTATCAGGGATAACATTCACCATATTATCTTTTTTTGCAGACTGAGCGGCATTAACCCGTCCTGTTCTTGATTGTTCGAATACTAACATTGTTGCTACCTTTTAAATTTAATCTTTACTATCTAAGCCATCTTTGGTTGCACCGGACAAGCCGCCGCCTGCAACCGCGTTAACGTCGTTGCTAACGTTTTTGCGAAACCTTTAATATCGTCTTCGCTTTTTGTTTCGGTTGCGCAAACCATTAAGCAATTTCCCAACTCGGGATAATCATCTTCCAGCCGAACACCGGCAACAATACCCTGCGCGGCAAGTGAACGAATAACATCACTCAGTGGTAAATCAAACTTAAATACCGCTTCATGAAAATTAGCAGAATTAAATATACGTTGCACACCGTTTAATTTATCTAGCTCCGACATTAACAACTGAGTATTGTTGTGCGATTGTGCTGCTGTATTCTCTAAACCATAAGGCCCAACAATTGCCATATAAATGGTTGCCGCAGTTACTAGCAGCCCCTGATTGGTACAAATATTCGATGTTGCTTTGGAGCGGCGAATATGTTGCTCACGCGCTTGCAACGTTAAACTAAAACCCGGCTTACCGTCTAAATCAACAGTACGGCCAATAATGCGCCCCGGCATTTGACGAACATAAACCTGCCGGCAACACATAAAACCAAAGTACGGCCCGCCAGAAGATAACGGAATACCGAGCGGCTGGCCTTCGCCGCAAGTAATGTCAGCGCCTGTTATGTCACTGTCGTTACCCCACTCACCTGGTGGTTTTAACATCGCAAGTGACATGGGGTTAACAACCGCAATCACCAATGCTTTATGTTGATGCGCCCAATCGGTTAGCGCATCAACCTCTTCTAAAGAGCCAAAGTAATTGGGTTGTGGAATCACTAACGCTGTAAAATCACCCGGCTCATCAGGCAGGCTGTTAATATCTATCGTACCACTGGTTACATCGTAATCCAGTTCTTCCAGTACGATGCCCTGATTATGCACGATGTTGTACGCCACTTTTCGATAAGCAGGATTCACCGTACGCGGCATTAAAACACGTTTGGACTTTGATTTGCGATTAGCCCGCACCGCCATCAATACCGCTTCGGCTAATGCAGAGGCTCCATCGTATAATGACGCATTGGATACATCCATTGCGGTTAAACTTGCCATCATCGTCTGGTATTCATACAACAGTTGCAAGGTGCCCTGACTGGCTTCGGCCTGATAAGGTGTATACGCCGAATAAAATTCACCCCGCGTGGTAATTTCCCATACTGCCGCAGGCACATGATGCTCATACGCACCGCCACCAGCAAAACATAAACGATAAGTATCTTGATCGGCACGTGCACGCATAATGCGACCAATTTCCATTTCTGTCAGGCCTTCGGGTACTTTGGTTAAACCTTCACTGCGTAGATTTTCTGGAATTTCGTCGAACAAATCTTCAATCGACTCAACGCCAATCACTTCCAGCATTGATTTAACTTCTTCTTCCGTATGGGGAATAAATGGCATAATGTTACCTAATTAACTAAATTTATTTTTTGGCTTATAAAAATTGGGCACTCGTCTTCACGGATAGTGAGGGATGATAGTACAAGGCAAAATCTGACGCAAAAGCGCAGCTTACAATCGTAAGTGAGCATTTTAAGGAAGGTTTTAACGCCGTAATATCCTTCCTCACTATTCGTCCGCAGATTCGATTAATTCTTTATACGCCTCTGCATCCATCAACGCATCAAACGCACCACTATCTTCCGGTTTGATTTTATAAATCCAGCCATCGCCGAAAGGATCGTTGTTAATAATTTCAGGCGTGTCTTCCAGTGCTTCATTGCTGGCCGTTACTTCACCGTCTACCGGCGCATACACATCGGAAGCGGCTTTCACCGATTCAACCACGGCACTGTCATCACCTTCCTGAAAGGTTGTACCTTCTTCGGGTGCTTCAATAAAAACTAAATCACCTAACAAACCTTGTGCATGATCAGTAATACCAACGGTTAAGGTACCTTCATCATTTTTCATAATCCATTCATGTGTTTTGGTATAACGTAAATCTTGTGGTATTTCACTCATAATATTTACCTTCTTAATACTTATTCAAAATTCATTTAATGTAGTTAATCTTTTAAAAACTTAAATACAAGACTTGCCATTTCTTGCAAACGGCGGTTTCACAACAACAGCGGCTAATTGCTTGCCTCTTATTTCCACCTTGCAGGTATTAGCAATATTCGATGTTACCCGAGCAAAAGCAATGGCCTTGCCAACAGTTGGTGAAAAGCTGCCACTGGTGATCTCACCACCTTCCAAACCATCAATAAAAATCTTTTGGTGGTTGCGTAGCACACCTTTGTCTTCCAGCACTAAACCAACCAGTTTGGTTGCAACACCCTGTTCACGTTGTTGTTCTAAAGCAGCTCGACCAATAAAGTTCCGGTCGGCAGGTTCCCACGCAACCGTCCAGGTCAGTGCCGCTTCTAATGGCGTAATGGTTTCGTCCATGTCGGAACCATATAAATTCATACCCGCTTCCAGGCGTAAAGTATCGCGTGCGCCCAGACCACACGGCACCACTTCCTGTTCGGCCAGTTTAGCCCAGAAGGTGGAAGCATGCTCTTTTGGCAACATGATTTCGTAACCATCTTCACCTGTGTAACCCGTACGCGCAACCGCAATCTCACCCATGTTACTATCATTAACAAATTTTATAAAAAAGACGGCGGTATTTTTTATTTGTGCAGCTGTATCCGCACCCAGTGCAAGGTGCGCCTTTTCACGTGCATTCGGGCCTTGCACGGCTATCATGGTAAGGTCATCACGCACTGTAACGGTTACAGCAAAACTTTCTGCCTGCTTATTAATCCAGGCCAAATCCTTTTCACGGGTACTGGAGTTCACCACCATACGGAAAAAAGTATCCTTCACATAGTAAACTATCAGGTCATCGATCACGCCGCCCTTTTCATTGAGCATGCAGGAGTACAGTGCTTTGCCTTCGTTTTTTAAACGGTCAACATTGTTGGCTAACAGGTAGCGTAAAAAATCACGTACCTTGTCACCCGTTAAATCCACCACGGTCATGTGAGACACATCAAACATTCCCGCATCACTACGTACAATATTGTGTTCTTTAATTTGCGAGCCATAATTAATTGGCATATCCCAGCCACCAAAGTCCACCATTTTGGCACCTTGTGAAATATGCATGTCGTATAAAGGGGTACGTTTACCCATAATTTTCTACCTTTAATTTTTTAGTCTTTTATTTCTGAATATCTTCCGCATGATACGACGACCGCACCATTGGCCCCGCCTTCACCCAGCTAAAACCAAGTTCTCTGGCTTCATTTTCATAAGCGGTAAATTCAACCGGTGACAAATAACGCTGCACCGGTAAATGGTAACGACTGGGGCGTAAATACTGCCCTATCGCTAAACGATGCACACCAACCGAACGTAAATCCTTTAACACCTGCATCACTTCGTTTCGCTCCTCACCCACACCCAGCATAATAGCTGACTTAGCTTCGACCGCGTCTTGCGCGGCGGCTATTTCTAATAAATCCAGGCTGCGTTTGTAATCCGAACCTTTGCGTACACTTTTATATAAAGACGGCACGGTTTCTACGTTGTGCCCCCAAACCATCTGGGTGTCCAGCTCACCGCAGCGAACCTGATTTAAGCCGTCCATAATAATATCAACCGCTATGTCCTGTTTACGGTGAAAATCTGATGTTAATAATTCAATCCCCATATTAGCTTTACCTTTTCGCAAAGCAATAATCGTATCGGCAAATACTTTTGCGCCACCATCTTCCAGGTCATCACGATTTACGCAGGTGACCACCACATAGTCCAACCCCATTTTAATGGACGCATCGGCTACGCGTTGGCCTTCCTGGTCATCAAACCAGGTGGGCTTGCCCGTTTTAACTGCGCAAAAACCGCAGGCACGAGTGCAGGTGTCGCCTAAAATCATAAAGGTCGCGGTACCAATGCTCCAGCATTCGCCAATATTCGGGCAACGTGCTTCTTCGCAAACGGTATGCAGGGTATTGCTATGCACCATTTTTGAAGTTTGTGCATAGGTTGAATTATTACCCAACGACTGACGTATCCAGATTGGCATACGACTGGCATTTGGTTTATCCGAAAAATCGAAAACAGGTTTAACAGAGTGCGTGGTCATTAATATGTTTAATCCAGTAATTTAATGCAAAAAAAAGGGCGACAAAAGTATACACACTGGCATATATTGCACTGGCACATACTTTTGTCGCCCCTCTGTCCCGTTAACCTGAGAGCTTAAGCCCCTTCGGCGTTCTGGCTAATACCTTAAAACCTATATAGTTAGCCTATATATTAATAAGGTATAAAATTAGCTGAATCTCTCCAGAGTCAACTTTTATCCTGCGGTCCTTTTGCCTGAGCGTTTCCGAGCGGGTTGCGCCTTCGGCGTTTCCAACAGTAAGTGTTCACTTACCATTATGAAATCTCTCCCACAGAACATAACGTTGAAGGCTTATTTTAGTCTGTTAAGGAGTGAAAACCAAGCACTGAAGGTGATAATTATTGATTCTTATCTTCGCGCATCAGGAACCATAAAATGGGCAACGTACCAATCACCAGAAACAGCGCCGAGGGTGCAGCCAGTTCCAGCGTTTCTTCACTGGCTTCAATCCAGATACGCACCGGCAAGGTATCAAAACCGGTCGGCCGCAATAAGAAAGTAGCGGGGAGTTCTTTTAAGGTATCAATAAAGACCAGCACCCAGGCACTGAGCATACCGTTGCGAATAATCGGTAAGGTCACACGGCGCAGGTTTTGCCATGCCGTTGCACCTAAACTTCGCCCCGCCTGTTCAATGGAGGGTGTTAATTGTTGCGCAGCAGATTCTTCGGCCTGAATCGCCAAAGGCAAAAAACGAATGGTCATTGCCAGCAGCAATACAATAAAGCCACCGTAGATAACCGGTACCACCGCCAGCACAAAAGCAAGAATCCCCAACGCTATCACCGGCCCCGGCAACACAAAACCAACGCTGGAGGCGTGCAAATAAAACTGGCTTAAGACATTACGCTTACGCGCATGGTATAGCGCAACCGGCAAACCAATGATAACGGTTAAAGTGGCTGCCGCAACACTGATAAATAAAGAATTACCGACGTAACCCCAGAAGACACTGGTAATTAAACCATCAACCAGTGCCTGCCAGCTCCAGGACAACATCCAGGCCAGCGGTAAAATAAAAGAAAACAATGCGATTAAGCCTAACCAGAACCAGATTGCAATCGTTTCAAGCCGAGTGGCTTTTTTTAATTTGACTCGGCCTGTTTTACCCGTTCCATAATAGCGCTGCCTATTTCGAAAAAAGCGCTCCAGAACTAAAAAAGTCAGGCTAAGAAAAACCAGTACCAGACTTAAACCGGCTGCGGCCTCATAACTGTCCCGGCCATTCATTTGCATATAAATACTTAGGGTAAAAGTTTGATAGCGCAGCATACTCACGGCACCAAAATCCGACAAGGTATGCAGCACAACCAAAGCCAGCCCTGCCGCAATGGCTGGCCGCATTAAAGGCAAACTGACTCGCCAGAAAACCTGAAAACTATTTAAGCCATGTAAGCGGGCAACTTCTTCAAACTCACGCTGCGAGCATGATAATGCCACACGCACCAGTAAAAACACATACGAAAACCCAGCCAGTGATAAAACAAAGGTTACCCCCCAAATATTATACAGCTCGGGTGCCATGCTTTGTGCGCCAAAAATAAAATGCCATAGCTGGCCAAGCCAACCTTCATCTTCCAGTAAACTAGTATAGATATGCGCAAAAACGTAGGTAGGGATGGTTAAAGGTAAAACCATTAACCAGATAGACAGCTTGCGGCCGACAAAATCACGTCGACTCACCCAGTATGCCGCAGACACACCTAAAATAAAGCAACCAATGGCAACAAGAACAGATAAGGTTAAAGTGTTCCAGAGTAATTCCGGCAGCCGTTGTGTCCACAAGGACAGCCAACCATCGACTGATAATTTGCCACTACTAAAAATAACAAAAACCAGTGGGATAACTGCAAGTGCAACAACGGCAGGCGCAAGCCCACTGCGTAAAGTGATACGCTGAGCAAACGATGAATCTTTAAAATTTTTATAGTGTACGGCTAAGGACATATTTTATTTTTAATGCAGCTTTCCTGTTAGCCCTAACGGTGGAGCACCTTGCTGGTATGACATTCAGCTTAAGGCATGCCCACTGACTCAATTAAATCAATGGTCGCATTACGCGCTTCACCTAACTTGTACATCGATACCGGCGCAACTTTAAAACTACCCACTGGCGGTAACATTGAAGCCGCAGCCACATCGTCTCTTGTTGGATATTCACGGTTCACTTCTGCAAATATTTTTTGCCCTTCAACTGAGCTGAGGTATGCCATAAACTTCATCGCCAGATCTTTATGCTTGCTATGTTTAGTGATGGCTGCACCGGCAACATTCCAGGCAATTCCCATTGGTTTACCATCTTCTGATTCCTGATCGGGCATTAAAATACGAATCGGTGCATTAGGCTGCTTGTTTAAATAGCGATAAATGTAATAGTGGTTAACCAGCCCCACCACCTTTTTACCCTTAGCAACGGCTTTAACAATTTTCCTGTGCTTATTATAAACCCGGCCTTTGCTGTTTCGCTTTAAACCTTTCAGCCATTCGCGGGTTTTTTCCTTACCGGCCGACAACATGTAAACCGTAACACCGGCAATATAGCTTTCGTTGCTACTGTGGGTGATTGCAATTTTTCCGTTCAAACGAGGATCAGCCAGATCAAAAACGGATTTAATAAAATCGATATCTTTTGCATTGCTATTCACAACCAGAACACGCGCCCGAGCTGACAAACCGAGCCAGTTGTTCTCTTTACCGCGAAACTGTGGCTTAATGGTGGCTGCAATTTTATTTGTCACTGGCGCGAACAAACCGGCTGTATTGCCACGTTGCAGGTTACCCGCGTCATTACTGATATAAATATCTGCATCGGTACGCGCCTTTTCAAGCTTTAGCTTGTTTAAAAGCGAAGTCGAACTGCCAGTATGAATAAGCACTTTAATGCCGGATGCCCTGGTAAATGCAGCAACCACCGGTTTTACAAATTTATCACTGCGTCCAGAATAAACCACCAATGTTGCATCACCCGCACTCATCGCCGAAGCACTGAATACCAGGGTGCTAGCAATCAGCAGCAATGCCGTTAACGTCTTAAATAACCTTGTAAATTCTACCGCTATGCTGCTCATAGGACACCTTATATATAGTTGAACTAACCCAATTATACGAATGATAATGATTCTCATTAAGAAAAGCAAATATAATTTCAAGCTTATATTGATTTAAAAAAAATCAGGGCATTTAGTGTGACCTGAACCACACATCTTGTATCTAGCAATAGCTTAAGATAATGTTGGGCTAACTACTTCAATAATCGTTTTAGGGAGCAAGACATTGAGATTGGGGATAGATCAGGAAACAAACTCACAGCATTCTACTGTGAAAAATACACGGGCCAGAAACAAGCCGTCTCCACTAAAAACACAGCACTCAAAATCACCCATATTTCATAGCAGAGTGACCTGGCTAGACCGCTGGTTAACATTAAAAATGCTTGAAGTGGCTGGCAACCCACCTATCCGCGTCAGTCTATGGGACGGCGTTGAGGCCAGTCCCCCCTGCGAAAACCCGGTTGCTGTTTTGGTCTATTGCGACCGCGCTGCCTTGTTAAAATGCATTGCTGATCCAGAACTGTATTGGGGTGACCTA
Source organism: Gammaproteobacteria bacterium (assembly GCA_024275115.1). Classification (GTDB taxonomy): domain Bacteria; phylum Pseudomonadota; class Gammaproteobacteria; order UBA6429; family Thiohalophilaceae; genus SZUA-37. The sequence continues at coordinate 65,364 of JAJRZT010000102.1, read as the reverse complement.
TACTGCTCAGGCCGGGTGGAATTTAAAGGCGATATGGCTAAGTTTATGGAAGCTGTTTACCTTGGCATCAGCGGCCAGGGCAAAAGAAGCCGTTTAAGGAGGCTGATTCTCTGGCTTGGGCACCGCCATATCTTCAACTCCGTTGATAAAGCTAAAGAAAATATTTATCACCACTATGATATTGGCAATGAATTTTATAAGCTCTGGCTCGATAGTGAAGCAATGCAATACACCTGTGCCTATTTTCCTGACGAAGATATGACGCTGGAGCAGGCGCAAATTGCCAAACTGCACCATATCTGTCGAAAACTACAATTAAAGCCAGGGGACGCCGTCGTTGAAGCGGGCTGCGGCTGGGGTGGCCTGGCACGTTTTATGGCCAAACATTATGGTGTAAAAGTAACGGCCTATAACATCTCCAAACAACAGGTAATGTATGCGCGCCAGCGTGCAGAAAAAGAAGGCCTGTCCGAGCAGGTTGAATATGTTTTAGATGACTACCGAAATATACAGGGTCAATTTGATGTGTTCGTTTCAGTAGGCATGCTGGAACATGTCGCCAAACGCGACTATCGTGAGCTAGGCGAAGTCATTAAACGTTGCATGAAACCCGAAGGGCGCGGGCTTATACACAGCATTGGCCGCATCATCGCAGGGCCAATGAATGCCTGGATTGAACGGCGTATTTTTCCCGGCGCATGCCCACCTACATTAAGCGAAGTGATGCAAGTTTTCGAACCCAATGAAATGGCGGTGCACGATGTGGAAAATATTCGCCTGCACTATTCACGCACCTTACAACTGTGGGCCGAACGTTACGAAAAAAATAAAGAAGCCATTGTTGAACTGATGGACGAAGAATTTTTTAAAGCATGGGGGCTTTACCTGCATGGCTCAATGGCTGCATTTAATGTCGGTGAACTGCAATTATTTCAGGTCGTGTTCAGCCATACTGAAAATAATAATATCCCCTGGTCACGTCTGCACGTTTATAACGCCGACCATGCGCCCAATAAGTTTAAATTAACGGTCGTTCCAGCCGAGGTAGAAGAAAGCCCGTGCAAATAGACTGCGATGTATTGATTATTGGTGGTGGGCCGGCCGGCGCAACACTGGCTCAAACGCTAAAAGATACCGACCTGAAAATTGCTATTCTGGATAAACAAACATTCCCGCGCCAGAAAGTATGTGCCGGCTGGGTTACCCCCGACGTAATGCGCACGTTGAATGTCGATTTGGATGATTATGCAAGTGGGCGAGTATTACAAAAAATACACGGCTTCAAAATTAGCCAGCTAGGGCAAAAACAGCTTGAATCCCATTACCCGGGTGAGCCGGTCAGTTACGGTATTCGCCGTATTGAATTTGATGACTATCTGCTACAGCGATGTGGTGCCAAACTGATACTTGGTGAAGCCTTTACAAAAATGGAAAAAACCAGCAAAGGCTGGCAGGTAAATAATCAATATAATGCAAAACTGGTGGTGGGTGCAGGCGGCCACTTTTGCCCGGTCGCGCGCGCCATTGGCGCTAAAGGAGTCAGTGAACTCGCGGTTGCTGCTCAGGAAATTGAGTTTGAAATGACCGCGCAGCAAAAACAAAACTGCACGATAAAAGCCGAAGTACCGGAGTTATTCTTCACCCCCGACCTGGCCGGCTATGGCTGGGTTTTTCGCAAAGGTGATTACCTGAATATTGGCCTGGGGCGTGAAGATAAAAGTAAACTATCCAGCCATGTAAAAAGTTTTTGCGAATACCTTATATCGGAGGGGAAAGTGCCCGCCGACATAAGTGATAAATTTAACGGCCATGCATATTTGCTTTACCCGCATGCGGTTCGAAAAATGATTGCAGACAATGTTTTACTTATTGGCGATTCAGCGGGGCTCGCTTACCCGCAAAGTGGAGAAGGCATTCGGCCAGCAATCGAGTCTGCCATTCTTGCTGCACGTGTTATTCGTGGTAGTAATGGTAATTACAATCAACTGTGCTTACAGGCATACCACAACATGATGGAATTACGCTTTGGCCGCCGTTTACCCGAGCCCGATCTAATGGAGCGTCTGCCCCTATTTATAAAAAGATTCGCCGCCAGCCAATTAATGAAAACCCGGTGGTTTACTAAAAAAATTGTAACGGATAAATGGTTTTTACAATCGCACCAAACCCCGTTAGCAACACTTAAATAACCTGAGTTCGGGATAAGAAAAATAGTACATAAAATTCCACCGAGGCAAGGAATAGAAGAGGGATAGAATCCAGTAAAGACCGTCTGCCACACGGACGTGGCAGTCGAGCGGCCATGGATGGCATCTTTTGCGAGTCTTTACTGGGTTCTATCCCTCTTCTATCCGGGTATTACCCCTTAATTTCTTATCCCGAGTTCAGGTTAAATAGTCGCCGTGGTAGGTGGCAATAAGCTAATCAAGATAATGACGCTGCCATCCCATATACAAACTATGTGTATATTCTGAATAACTCACCTTATCGCTAAAGCTGGCAGGATCAATGGCATCATAAAGATAATAATCGACCCGGTTGTTTCTGCTGCGAACAAAGCGCCAGAGCATATCCAGCAAAGTAAACGGCTTGCGCCATTCAAACGTATCTTGTGCTTCATAGTGCAAAAATACGGGTAAAATGGGTATCCCGGTTTGCAGCGAAATATCAAATACACCGTAATGAAATTTTTCGGCAAGCCGCCGCCCGTTGCAGCCTCCTTCCGGGAACAATGCAATATTCTTACCGTCCTGTAATGCCGCTATCATCTGGTCAACCGCTGCATGGCGCGAGTCCGCGTTGTCACGTTTAACATAAATTGTATCGGCGACATAACTGATACGACCAATCAGGAACCAGTCACGTACACCTTGCTTCGCCAGTGGATAAACGTTAAACAAAGCGGGAATAGCAAAATCTTCTAAAGCAGAAGGGTGGTTAGCAATAAGAATAAACTGTTCAGGTAAAGCTTTGGTATTCTTTTCGTGAAGATATAACTTTATACCAAGAGCTCGCATAAAAAACCGACACCACATGCGTGATAATTTATGGTAAAAAGAAGCAATAAACCGCTTGGGCAACCATGAAATAGAAAATAAGAAAAAGGTCAAAACAGACAGCTCAATCCAGCACCAGAGCAGCCATACGATTCGCGCAAGAAGTGCCAACATTATTAATTATCTTCTTCTAATAGATATATTACTTTAAAGTATAGACAATAAAAGTTGTGCTGGTTAGTCTATCTTTCAGGTATATAACCTTTTGAATATTAATACAGTTGAGTAAACAAAATGATTCCTTATAATACTATCATATTGAAATTATCAAAGACTTTCCTTATTGGCTCAATGGCAATGGGATTCTCAACCACTGTTCTTGCCGAAGCGGATCACTCAGAAAATACTTTTAACTTTAAACCCATAAAAGAATCGGCTAACAGTAACCACTGGAATACCTCTACTCCCTGGAAAATACCAGTAGGCTATACACAAACGCTTGTTTCCGGTGAATCATCCTTAAATATTTATGATAGTGGTCGTGATGACTGGACGGATATGAATACCACCAATTAAACAGGCTCTAAGCGTGGCCGCTATCTATACCGCACACATGAAGTTCGAAATGTAGCCGAAGGCGGTGCCCTCTCGGTTGTTGATTTAAAAACGGGGGAAACCCGAATCCTGGTTCAGGACAGGAGCTGGAATGCCGTTGATGGCTTACGCTGGACGCCATGGGGAACAATCTTATTCGCAGAAGAAGTCACCGGTGGCCGCTTATTCGAAATTATTCTCGAGCCGAATAACCCGATGAAAGCGGTAAAAGTTATTGATCGCCCTGCCATTGGCCGACTTGCACATGAAGGTATCGACATTGACCCAAAAGGCAATGTCTATGTTGTTGATGAACACCGTGGGCGAAGCATGGGCTGCAAAGGTATCACACCTTGTGGTGGCGGTGTTTATAAATTTATACCCGACACCTACGGTAATCTTGCTTCGGGTTCATTATATGTTCTCGGTATAAAGAAAAATACCCGGCGCGATAATACTGGCCAGGGTGAATGGTTAGGCCCTATCGATGCAGCCAATGCACGTCAATCCGGTAGTCACTTCGGTGGCGCAAGTTACCAGCGGCCAGAAGACATTGAAATTATTAATAACACCTTGTATGTGGCCATTACCGAAGGCCCTCGCGATGAGTATGGAAAGGAATATTACGAAGGCCGCGTTATATCAATTAACCTGAAAACCCTGATAGTTAGCAATTTTGTCAAACCCGGTGTCAATGTCGCGGTGGAAATCGGCAAACCGGGGGAAGCAGGCTTTCAAACCGGTTTTGATAGTATTGATAATCTTGCAACATCACCCGATGGCAGGCTGGTTATGATTGAAGACAATAAACCCTCTGACATATGGTTTGCAAGTACAACAACAAATAAATTCGGTGCATCAAAAGAAGTGATGTTGTTTGCTTCATTAACAGATCCGGGAGCAGAAGGCAGTGGCATTTACTTCAGTCCAACTGACCCCAACACTTTGTATGTTAACGTTCAACACTCTGCGGCTAAAGACGGTGATGCGACATGGGCAATTACAGGTAATAAACACGGCCATAAATAAACTACCCAGCAGTAAGCCGGTGGGGATTAAGCTGCAGCCAGAGCCAAATAAATGCCCGCCTGTTTTTATTCACAATGTTATTAACTTTCCAGAAACATGACATCAACTTGTCATCGAAACGACATCCTCCTGTAATAAACAGCACATATCCTTACTTTAAAGGAAATTTTTTATATCAATCACCAGCAATGGGAGAGTGTTATGTGCAAAAAAATATTTATTATTAGTTTATTATTCTCATCAACCTATCTGCTAATTAATGTAATGCCCAATAAATCGAATGATACTGACAAATACAGTCATACAATAAATTCTGGCTTTATGATAAGTCACCTGAATATTTTTTAACTTGATACTTATATGCAAAAAGGCTCAAGTTCATCGTATTCAACCTTTCTACTAAACAACGAATGGCACGCAAAAATTATCGGCTTTCTGGTTGGCATTTTAATGCTTGCAATTTACCTATGGATTATTGCCGGCATTGTGAATTTGTTAATACATCTTTATAGTAATTTTCTCTCTAACTGGGTACACAGTGCAGAAAGTATGATTAAAGAAGTTGTTATAATGCTAGCCACTCTTGAGCTAATCAGAACACTACAATCCTACCTGACACTGGGTCGTGTAAAGGTTACTTTTATTCTGGATGCCGCCCTGGTTGTGCTTATCGGTGAGCTAATCAGTTTATGGTATGGTGAATACAGTACTTCTGAAGTGATCGTCAATATACTGGTTATTTCGGTACTGACTGTTCTTCGAATCATCACTACAAAATTTTCTCCTGATGATATTTAAGGAACCTCTGATTAACAAAAATGTAACAAATCTTTCATTACTCTGTCACCTGAAAAACCTATACTACTCTAATAATAATTATTTTGGAGTTCCATAATGGCCATCCCAGCTTATGATATTGTTAATTTATTAACTCAGGACGATAAATATACTGCTTTTATAGCCGAAGACGAACATATAAAACAATTATGCTACAAGCTACGTTATGATGTTTTTGCCAAAGAGCCTGACACAGATCTATCCATTGAAAACAGGAGTATTGATAAAGACAGATTCGATGAACACTGCCAACACCTTGTTATTTTTAACCATCAAAACAATGAAATTATTGCAACAACCCGGCTACTTGATAATAACGGACGTAATCAGGTTGGTATGTTTTATTCTGAAACAGAATTTGACCTGATGAATATCATTACCCCTGAGATTAACTTTATCGAAGTTGGCCGAACCTGTATTCACCCTGCTTACCGTCAGGAAAATGTACTAGCAACTCTGTGGCGAGGCATTGCAGAGCTACTTATCAGTAATAAAATTGATTACCTGATGGGTAGTGCAAGTATTCCTTTATCCAATGGCGACAAGTATATTAGCAGTGTTATGAGCCACATCTACCAACACCATTACGCACCAGAACACCTGCGTGTACAGCCACTGGTTCCACTACGGCTAAATAAAAATCAGGCGCATGCCGATGATGCTATTTTACCAATACTGCTAAAAGACTATGTACAACAAGGCGCATTAGTTTGTGGACAACCGTACTGGGATGCCGCCATTGGTGTTGCCGATGTATTCATCCTGTTAGAGGCAGGTAAAATAGTGAGTCGATATTCAAAACATCCAGTAATTTCTAATGATCAACGGATAATCAATTATATATCGTCAACGGGGTATGTAGCCCACTGACAACCAAAGGGGAGGAGCTCCCCTTTGTGGACCTCGGTGCCCCTTGAGGGTGAGCCCCAACGGTTTTGTGCCCGCCGCAAGTGGGCGGGGAAACCAGATTTTAACTATAGCCACCATCTTTAAGATTTTTAAAGCCCACTGAATCATCAACAAACATCCAGAGTAGCTTTGCTATCATTTCCGGTGCAATCACCGTATGTCGGTTATTGCTTTCCTGCATACTTTTACGCAATTCAGAGCGCGTATTTTTATCACCGGTCAGGTCAAAAATAATATCAATCTCTTCACCCATTTCAATAACGCCTAGCACATTATCAAAAACGGGTACGCCGTTTTGCTGAAAGCCTAAGGCAATCGGAGAATCCAGATGCCGGTGAGCAACCGCTGCAATCTCAACCGGTTTGCCACCCTCCTGAATCATTTCCAGAAACGCTTCGGCAAAATCCTCACCAACGCTACCTAAACCTAATAATGCTATTTTGATTTTTTCGCTCATGTTTAACCCCAATATCTATAAGTATTTAGAGTGTTTTCGGCTAAAAGCAGTAAGACTTGAGAAATAGTTGACTATATTTTAGATATTTAACGATTTTATTACGCTAAAAGTTAGCAAACAGTGCAAAACCGTTATGACATCGACAAATTACCCTTCACAACCTGGCTAATGGTAAGACCCTGAACCAGGATAGAAAAAGCAACAACAAGATAAGTAATCGCCAGGATCACTTCACGCTCAGGCCCGAGCGGTAAGGACAATGCAAGCGCAATAGAAATACCGCCACGCAACCCTCCCCAGGTCATAATCTCAATTACTCTGGGGCTAAAACTACGCAGTCGACTTAATAATTTAACCGGGAACGCCACACTCACAAACCGTACACCCAGAACTAAAGGAATAATCGCCAGTGAAATTAAGATATATTCCAGATGAAATGCCAATACCAGAACTTCCATCCCGATAATAACAAACAACACTGCATTAAGTATTTCATCCACCAATTCCCAGAAATTATCCAGCCTGAATTGGGTCGCGTCACTCATTGCATACTGCCTGCCATGATTACCAATTAATAACCCGGCAACCACCATTGCAATTGGCCCTGATAAGTTCAATGCATGTGCCAATGCATAGCCTCCCATCACCAGTGCAAGAGTAAGCATAATTTCGACCTGATAATTATCGACCGTGCGCAGCATACTAAAAGTAATATACCCAATGAGTAAACCATAAATGATACCGCCAATGGCTTCTTGTGCAAAAAGTAAAGCAACACCACTAACCGTAGGCTCCGTGCCACCAACGGCAATCCCCAACAACACAACAAAAATCACCACAGCAACACCATCATTAAACAATGACTCACCGGCAATTTTAACTTCCAGACTTTTTGGTGCACCCGCCTTTTTCAGGATGCTCATGACGGCAATAGGATCCGTTGGTGAAATAAGCGCACCAAACAATAAACAATAAAGATAGGAAACGTGTAAGCCAAAGGCAGCCAACACCAACCAGGTTAAGCCCCCCACCAGAAAAGTCGAGACCACAACACCAAGCGTTGCCAGCGATAGTATCAACCATTTTTGTTGCGCAAGATCTTTTAAATTAACATGCAGGGCACCGGCAAACAGTAAAAAACTTAACATGCCGTTCATTAATGTCTGGTGGAAATCAATCCCACGCAGAATCGTTTCGGCATAAACAAATAAACTTTCCATACCTAATTTGCCAGCAATGATTAAACACGCAGAAATAATCAAGGCGATTAGCATAACACCGATGGTTGTTGGTAGTTTAATATAGCGATAATTAATATAGCTAAACAGTGCAGCTAAGGTAATTAGAATGGCAAGCGTATTCAGTATGTCCATATTTTTTATTATCTCAGCCTGGTTGTTCTGAATTTAATTAAGATGAGAATCCAGGCTGGCAAAACGGGATAAATCTCCCGTTAATCCCATCGCTTGCTTTATCAGGATGTTTTTAACAACCGGTAAATTATTTATCATATTCATACCCGTGTTTCGTAACTCACGAACAACACTCAATTCACTGCCAAACATATTTTTCAAACCATCCATTGCTACCATCATGGCAAGATTATCGGCTTTGCGCCAGCGTTCATAACGACGTAACACCGGTTTTGAATGAATACTTTTCGCGCTGTTATATGCATCAACCAAGGTTTGCGCCAACGCAGCCGCATCGGCCAGGCCGAGGTTAACACCTTGCCCCGCCAAAGGGTGAATAGTGTGTGCCGCATCACCCACTAAGGCTAAATTAGGCTTAATATAATTATCGACCGCAAAAAAACGTAAAGGGAAAACACCCCGCTCGGCACAACTTAAAATCTCACCCAGGGTATTGTCGGACGCAATACATAAGGCTTTTTTAAATTCGGCCTCACTCATATTTTTTAATTCATTGGCATGCTCGGGTGTTGTTGACCAGACAATCGAACTATAGCCCTCCGTCAAAGGTAAAAAGGCGAGTGGCCCAGTCGGCATAAAACGTTGCCAGGCTATTTCCTGATGTGGCTTTTCTGTTTTAACGTAAGTCACCAGTGCAGCTTGATCATAATCCCAGCCACGTACCATTATATTCGCCTGTTGGCGCACCCATGAACGGCTGCCGTCCGCGCCCACTAATAAAGAGGCAGTTATCACTTTGTCATCTTCAAGTAATAAAACGATTTGCTCGTCATTCTCAATCATTTTTTTACAACAAGCCGGTGCAATTACCGTAATGTTTTCAAATGTTTTTAAACGTTGCTGCAATGCATATTGCATCACTCTATTTTCAATAATATGTCCTAGCGTTGGTTCAGCCAGATCGGCGCTGTCAAAATGCAACACCCCGTTGCCCTTTGCATCCCAAACATGCATATCGCGGTAGGGGCTTACTCTTAAGGCTTTAATTGTTTCCCATACCGCAATATTTTTAAAGATGTTTTCACTGGCACGGGTAATAGCACTTACACGTATATCAAAACTAGCCGTCGATGGCTGTTCAAGTGGTGCTACTGTGTCAATAACCGCAATGGATAAATCGGTTTCACTGGCAAGCATACACGCCAGTGTTGCCCCCACCATACCACTGCCAACAATCACAATATCAAACTGACTCATTATAAAGATAACCCTCGCGCAAGCTTAGTTGCTTTGCCAACAAAGCCCATTGCCTGTCGGCCTATTTGTTTTTTTAAACCGGGCAACATATCCAGCGCAAGCAATGCCATATTTCGAGCCACAACAACAGGTGGGAATTGAGTGGTAAACAAACGTACCAGGCTGTCGGTTGTTAATGTTGTTTGGATTAAATCACGTTGCCGCCATGCTGCATACTGTTGTAAATAATAAAGGTCGCCAATGTCATTTTGTTGTTGTTGAGCATCGACAATAACCTGCGCTAGCGAGGCTACGTCACGCAAACCCAAATTAAAGCCCTGTCCGGCAACCGGATGAACCATATGTGCCGCATTGCCAATAATCGCTAATCTGGCACGTACTGTTTCTTGTGTTCGCATTAAAGATAACGGGTAACTTACCCGCTTTCCTGTTTTAATAAAGTTGCCTGCTCTATCACCAAAACGTTGCTGAAGCGCTACCAGGAAAGACTCATCATCCAGAGCTAAATAATGCTCAAGTTGATTATTTTTTAATGTCCAGACCAAAGAATACCGATTGTTTACATCCACGCTATCGTTAAGCGGCAATAACGCCAACGGACCACTGTCCGTAAAACGTTCATAGGCAATATTATTATGCGGTTTGTCACAGGCAATATTGGTAATAATCGCAGTTTGCTTATAATCCACCGCCGTTGTTTTCACCTTGGCCTGTTCACGAATAAACGACTGACCGCCATCGGCAGCAACCAGTAATTTAGCCTTAAGTGTAAGCCGCTTGCCTTTGGAGGTTATTTCAACTTCAGCACTATTAGCATTAAGACTAAACGTATTAACAACCGCCGGACAAAATAAATGGATATTACCCAATGTTTTAATACGTTGGTGCAACGCCACACCTAAATACTGGTTCTCAACCACAAAACCTAATGCATCGGCGCCTTGCTCTGCAGCACGTAAATGCGACAGACCTAAATGGCCACGGTCTGAAATATGAATTTCTTTTATCGCGCAGGCACCCAGGTCTTCAATGGCTTTCCATAAACCTAAACTGTTAAAAATTTCTTTTGAACTGTACGACAAAGCGACTGTGCGCGAATCAAAACTGGGTTGTTGAGTATCATCAAATTCATAATTTTCAATGACTGCGATATTTAGGGACGAGTTTAAGTTCGCTGAAGCAAGCGCGCAGGCCAGGCTCGCACCGACCAGGCCGCCACCAACGATAATCACATCAAAACCTGTTTGAGTTTTCTTTTTCATATTGTTACAAATTTCCAGAATTTTTTTGTCGTATTCTTAGTGCGCCCAAAGCACTTCGTGGGGCAAGCTTTCCTTCGTGGTTAAATCTTACTTAAATTACCCCTGCATCAACGCTTCAATTTCATCAATTTCTTTTGGTGTATCTTTACTTAAAATATCATGACCTTTTTTTGTTACCAGCACATCGTCTTCTATCCGAATACCAATGTTATGCCATTTTTTCGCAACACCCTTCATCGGTGCAATATATAAACCCGGCTCAACGGTGAGCACCATGCCCGGTTCCAGTACACGCCACTCATTATCAATTTTATAATCGCCCACATCATGCACGTCCATCCCAAGCCAGTGGCCAGTACGGTGCATATAGAATTTTTTATACGCTTCGCTTTTAATGGCTTTTGCGGGAGTGCTTTTTAACAAACCCAATTTAATTAATCCCTTCGTTAAAACTTTTACTGCCGCTTCATGCACCTGATTCCAGTGGTTACCCGGCTGAACCTGTTCAATCGCCGCATATTGCGCATCCAATACCAATTGATACAACGCCTTCTGTTCTTTGCTAAACACACCATTAACAGGAAAGGTTCTGGAAATATCAGCCGCATAACATTCAAACTCGGCACCGGCATCAATAAGTAAAACATCACCATCATTGAGTACCGCATCGTTATTCACATAATGCAGAATACAACTATTTTTGCCTCCACCTACAATCGAAGAATACGCAGGCGAACGTGCTCCCTGGATAGCAAAGTAATGATGCAGCTCAGCTTCTATTTGATATTCATACATGCCCGGCTTGCAGACTTGCATTGCACGAATATGCGCCTTTGCAGAAATTTTTGCCGCCTTGCGCATTCGTGTCACTTCGTAACTGCTCTTATATAAACGCATATCATGCAAGTGGTGTTCAAGCGCTACAAATTCGCCCGGCGTATGAATCCCCGCACGGGATTGTTCCCGCAAACGGTTCACCCAGCCAATCAGGCGTTGATCAAAATCTTTATGAATACCCATGGTGTAGAAAACGCGGGATTTATTTTCCAGCAAGCCGGGAAGAATATCGTCGATGTCATCAATCGGAAAAGAATCGTCTGCGCCATACTCATCCATGGCACCGTCCTGCCCCGCACGTGGACCATTCCAGGTTTCCATCACAGGATCATTTTCACGGCAAAATAGAATGTATTCACCGTGTTTGCGCCCCGGCACCATCACCATCACCGCTTCCGGTTCAGAAAACCCGGTTAAATAGAAAAAATCACTGTCCGGGCGATACTGATATTCAACATCGCGGTTACGCATACAAATGGGAACGGCAGGCAAAATTGCGACGGAATCTTTATCCATCATTTGCATCAGGCGTTTGCGGCGGTGGGCAAATTCTTTAATATTCATACCTTATATATAGTACTCCTGTTTGCTTATCTTCGTTAATGCTTTTGCTCAGCGTCGGTTTTAGTCTGCTTACGCACAAAATGTTTAAATTCAACACGGAATAACAAGGTTCCCATGCGCACAAATTCACTAATTTCAAGAAAAGACGCTTCATCTTCCTCGGAGTCACCCAGCTCAAAGCGGTCTGCTCGCGAAATTTCAACAAAATCACGTACAATTTCCGGTAAATTCGCCGCCAACTTATCAATATCAGTAATTCCGGCATGCGTAATGCCCATTAAAAAGCCCTGACACCAGTGACTGATTGCCTGCAAACGCTGCGAAAGCACGGCATCGTCATCCGGCAATAGCAGCTGAAAGTCAAAATCTTCCGCATCAATGGTTTGCACCGTTTGTTCATAAATTTCCGCTAAAATACTCCGCGTTTCAGCTAATAGTGCATCGCCTTTTTCACCTTTAGGCAGTGCAATATCAAGCCACTGCTCAAGTGTAATCGAATCGAGTAAACTTAAAACGGCACAAAGTTGGCCATGTTGCTCCGCCGCATCTTGCTCACATTCGCTACGCTGTAAGGCATCATTAACAACATCATAATCAGGATAAATATTCATTTAATCACTTTTCTTTAGTTAAACAATCAGATATGTGATCCTAAATGCTTGATACAGGCTTGAACAGTAAAATATCAGCAAAAATGTGCTTTATTTCCGTTGACCCTCTGCGGCTCTCGCTCTATATTAGCAGTCAGATTAAGACAAAAATCCGACAATAATAAAGAGTATCGACTTAACTGCAATGGAAGAACTGGATCTTAAAAAACTCGAAACGCGCGTTGATGATTTAATCAAAGCCGTTGACCGGCTACAACACGAAAATAAAACCTTACGTGACAGCCAAACGCACTTAACAAAAGAACGGAATCAACTTATTGAAAAAACTGAACTTGCAAAAACGCGAGTTGAATCAATGATTACCCGATTAAAGGCACTGGAAAATGAGTGAAGTCAAAAATCCTGCAGTTACCGTTAGCATTCTTGATAAAGATTATTTAGTCACCTGTAGCGATGACGAACGTCACGATTTAATCCGCTCAGCCGACTTTTTAGATAAAAAAATGCGCGAAATTCGCGATAATGGCAAAGTTATCGGTGCAGACCGCATTGCCGTCATGGCTGCGCTTAATATTTCACATGAACTACTCAATCGCGATGGGGACAGCCCAAAAATTAGCTCTGACGAACAAATCGGCACCCGCATTAAAGGTTTACAGGAAAAAATCGAACAAGCATTATTTAAAAGTCAGCAAATGGAATTTTAAGGTACGCTATTTTTCTCCAACCCCTTCTCAATAAAAAAAATTTTCAAAACAGCTACCACCTTTATCCGTAAAATCAAGCCCCTTATTGACGATCAAATCGCACGCTAAAGCCGTTTTTTATAGTAAAATATCCCCATGGTTCTTCCCTGCCGTATTCGATACTTGGTCGAGTTCTCTTGAGCCGTAATTTAAACCTTCGGGTGTGAACGCCAGCTTGTGTGCAAGTCCGCCTTGTAGCGGAAAGCCTGATGGTTGACCGAAACACCCACTTGAACCTCAGGTTCAAGGCAAAGATCAAACCGGTGCAAGTGGGGAAGAACCTCTTCTTATTCATTTAAAAAATCTGCACCCCGTCTATACTCAATAACAACTCTGCTTAATAAATATAAAGAAAAATAGCCGCAAAAAAAAATGACCCGCAATACAAAAATTCGCCAGCAAATTCGAGCTAAAAGACAAAGCCTTAGTCTAAGACAACAACAAATAGCAGCCGAACAACTTGCCATGCAACTGGTTAAACACCCCACCTTCCGACACAGCCAGAATATTGCCTGCTACCTGGCAACACAGGGTGAACTCAGTTTAATGCCGTTTATCCAGGCCTGCTGGCAATACAATAAAAATGTTTACTTACCCGTTTTACAACCCCGCAACCATCATCCACTGTGGTTTGTGCCGTTTACGCCAACAACAACACTTATTCCTAACCGTTATGGCATATTAGAACCTAAGCACCAAAAAAATCAGCGCAGTAAAAAAATAATCACACTCGATAGTATTTTTTTACCTCTCGTTGCATTTGATTTAAGTGGAAATAGAGTTGGCATGGGCGCGGGTTACTATGATCGCACCCTTAATATGTTAAAAACACGCCGATATTGGTTAAAACCACACTTAATAGGTGTTGGATACAGTTTTCAACAGGTAACAAGCATAAAAACAAACGTCTGGGATGTGCCAATGCACTTTATTAGCACCGATAAGGCTATTCACAGCGTAAAAAGATAAAACCGTACTCTAGTTAACTTATATTTACGCTTGTTAAAAACCTTCTAACACGCCTCTCATAACGCTTTTAAAAAAAACTCACCTTTTATTATTCAAATTTATAAAAAATTTTGTTTTAATTCAAAAAAATTCATTCGTAAAATAATTTTTCAGCACTCATATTTTTTAAATACTAAAAAAATAATTTATATGCACATGAAGTATGACTTTTTCTTTAAAAATAAAACCACAACACAATTTTTTGAATAAAAAGACAGCTAATTAAAAAATCAGTAAACTTTTTATACAAACAACAACTTTCAAACACATAAATTCAACGAATAAAGGCTGGAATAGATAAAATCATGCGTACATTTATAAAATTATATAAAAATACGGTATTAAAAGGACTTTTTGAGCCAAAAATTTGTTTAATTTGAAAAAAAAAACAGAAATTTTTAATAAATAAAAAATTTAAGCCTTAAAAAGGCACTTATTTAACTTTTTACATCAATATTTATGAAAAATATTATAAAAACATAAACATTTTTACTTTATTAACCAAAAATACTTACTTCAACAAAAAAATATAAAAAAATTAAAGTTTTTAAAATTTAGTTACGAAAAATTACGTTTAAAAAAGTTATTTAAGACGAAAATAAATATTTTTAACAAAAAATTTATAATATTGTGCGTGAAAACAACAAAAACCTGTAATAACAATGCTTAACAACGAAAAACTATAAACATTACTAGCATTTTAATATAACTTAGCTATACTCTCTTTCGAATCAGTGCTCAACTTAGGAGATCGTAAAGATGGCAGCAAAGAAGAAAGCTAAAAAAAAGGTAGCCAAGAAAAAGGCTAAAAAGAAAGTTACTAAGAAAAAAGTAACTAAAAAGAAAGCTAAGAAGAAAGTAGCCAAGAAAAAAGCTAAGAAGAAAGTAGCTAAGAAAAAAGCCAAAAAGAAAGTGGCTAAGAAAAAGGCTAAAAAGAAAGTAGCTAAGAAAAAGGCTAAAAAGAAAGTAGCTAAGAAAAAAGCTAAAAAGAAAGTAGCTAAGAAAAAAGCTAAAAAGAAAGTAGCTAAGAAAAAAGCTAAAAAGAAAGCAGCTAAGAAACGTAAATAAACGGCAACATAAATAAGCGTTTTAAAGCTTCAAAATTAAAAAGCCTGTAGAGATACAGGCTTTTTTTTGTTTAAAAATTTGCAGCTCAGATAAAATGAAATGTGGGGGATAATGCGCAAATATCCCGGATTCCGCTATGCTGCATCCAGGCTACATATAGTGATAACGGTGTTTTAAATTAGAAAACGTTTTTTAACTTAAAAATAGTTCAAAAGCAGGATTATCTGACTCATCCCAGTAGGGATACTGTATTTTATCTAAAAATTCCTCGAATTGAGACTGTTGATCATCCGGGACCTGAATTCCAACCAGGATCCGTCCATATGCCGCTCCGTGGTTACGATAATGAAACAAACTTATATTCCAGTCTTCTCCCATACGATCTAGAAAGCGTAATAATGCCCCCGGACGCTCTGGAAATTGAAAACGGTACAAGCGTTCATTACTCAAAGACTGGCTATGACCACCCACCATATAACGAATATGAATTTTCGCCATTTCATTGTTGGTCATATCAATAACAGGATAATTTTTTAATTCGAGTAGCGATATCAATGCTTTTTTATCTTTTTCACCCTGTTCCAGCTTTACACCAACAAAAATATGCGCCTGATGATTGTTTGCATAACGATAATTAAACTCGGTAATGCCGTGCTGCCCCAGAACTTTACAAAAAGCACGAAAACTACCGGGGGTTTCTGCAATCGTCACGGCCAAAATGGCTTCGCGTTGCTCGCCAAATTCCGCTCGCTCCGCGACATGCCGAAGCCGGTCAAAATTAATATTTGCACCACTTACTATTGCAACAACATTTTTGCCTGCCATGGTATGTGTTTCTAAATATTGCTTTATTCCGGCAACCGCCAGCGCACCGGCAGGTTCAGCAATGGTGCGCGTGTCATCAAAAATATCTTTAATCGCGGCACAAATGGCATCGGTGTTCACCGTTAAAACGGCATCCACACACTGTTTTGCAATATTAAAGGTATGTTCACCAATCTGTCGCACCGCAACACCATCGGCAAAAATACCCACTTGTTCAAGGATCTGGCGTTCGCCTGAGGTCATCGCAACATCCAGACAAGCTGCGGCTTCCGGCTCCACTGCAATAATTTTAATCGCTGGATTTTTTGCTTTTAAATACGCACCAACACCGGCAATCAAGCCGCCACCACCAACAGGAATAAAAACCATATCCATCGAATCGCATTGATCGAGTAATTCTTTTGCAATGGTTCCCTGCCCCGCAATCACATCTAAATCATCATATGGGTGCACAAAAACCTGACTGTTCTGGCTCGCTAATTCCCGCGCCTTAAGATAGGCATCATCATAGGTATTGCCGTGCAAAACAACCTCACCACCCAAATCACGTACAGATCTTACTTTTATGTCCGGCGTTGTTTTTGGCATAACGATCACTGCCGGTATTTGCAGCTTTTGTGCCGCCAGCGCCACGCCCTGCGCATGGTTTCCAGCCGAAGCTGTTATCACCCCACGACTGCGATCGTCCTCACTCAATTGTCGAATTTTGTTATATGCACCGCGCAATTTAAAGGAAAAAACCTGTTGTGTGTCTTCGCGTTTTAAAAACACCTGATTATCAAGCCGCCGGGATAATTTTGCAGCCAACTCCAGTGGCGATTTAGCTGCAACCTCATAAACCGAGGCTCGCTCAATCCGTTCAACCATTTTTATTATTTCTTTATGCATAAATTCTTTCTTCAATACAGGACATGAGTGCCAATGCTTACTATAATGGTGGTTTTCCTAATCAACAATGTTTTTCGTCATTTTTAAGGCCTCGTTTCAAGATTAGGACACAAATACAGAATAATGCGGAGAAGAATAAGATGACTCAAGATGAAATGAAACAAGCCGTTGCAAAAGCGGCTATCGACTATGTAGAGGCCGGCACCATTATTGGTGTGGGCACTGGCTCGACAGCCAACTTTTTTATTGATGAACTGGCTAAAATCAAACATAAAATTGATGGCACAGTAGCGAGTTCGGTTGCTAGCGCTGATCGTTTAAAAGGCCATGGTATTGAAGTATTTGACTTAAATAACGTCAGCGAAATCTCTGTTTATATTGACGGTGCAGATGAAACCAATCGCCACCTACACCTGGTAAAAGGTGGCGGCGGCGCACTTACCCGAGAAAAAATTGTGGCGGCAGCCAGCCGAAAGTTTGTTTGTATTGCAGATGATTCCAAGCTGGTTGATATTTTAGGTAAATTCCCCTTACCAATTGAAGTTATTCCCATGGCACGTAGTTTTGTAGCACGCGAAATTGCAAAACTCGGTGGTGAGCCTGTTTTACGTGATGGCTTCACAACCGACAACGGCAACGTGATCCTTGATGTACATAACATGGAAATTATGGAACCCACTGTACTAGAGCAAAAACTCAATAATATTACCGGCGTGGTAACCAATGGGCTATTTGCCATTAAACCGGCTGATGTTTTGTTGCTGGGCGGGAAAGATGGCGTTAAAGTTTTAGATTAATAAGCCAAAAATCAGTCTATATCGTCAGCGGGGTATGCACCCCTTTGGAAACCCCAACGGTTTTGTGCCCGCCGCAAGCGGATGGGGAATTTAGATTAAGGTACATATTTTAAAATATGCTACATACATTAAAACTTCTGTTACCAGCACTGCTGCCTTCCTGGAATTTTTTCGATGTAATAGCACCCTCACCACGCATTCAGTTTGCTTTGCTCAATACAAAGAATGAAACGCCACAACAATGGCAAACATTCAGACCACGCCCGGATAATATTACTTTTAAACAAATGCTAACGCGGATGCTCTGGAACCCAAGATGGAATGAGTCGCTGTTTGTAATGAGCTGTGCTGAACGCATTATCGCACAACATACTCAACCCCTGGTACGCCAACACAGTGAAGATGAAATATTAAAGCGTATTAGCCAGGAATTATCGGTGACTCTATCCCCAGAAGAAAACTATCTGCAATTTCGATTAGAGCTGGTACAACGGCAAGGTGAGAAACTCCGGCATGATATTGTCTTTCATTCACGTATACAGGCATTATAATGGAATGACACAAAATGGATTTTGATACAGCCATTCGCCTGACCGAAATTTTACTAGGCTTTGCCTTTGCCCAGCAAAGCATTGAGCATATGGTGTCCTTTACTAATGAGCGCCGCTTGTTTTTAGCTCGGCTGCTATTAGCCATACTACTGATTATCGGCTTCCAGACTATCTGGGTAACCAGCTTGTTATTGTTATTTGGGCTCGCCATTTTACACCGTTTTCAGGGGCCTTATAACGGCGGCGCAGATCGTATGAGTTTGCTAGTCCTGCTTTGCTTGTGGTTAACGCTCATTGCCCCAACTCGCTACTGGCAGGAAGTGGCCTTTGGTTACCTTGCCCTGCAACTTATTTTATCTTATTTTATTTCTGGCTGGGTAAAAATTGTAAATCCTGACTGGCGCAGTGGCCGCGCCTTATGTGATGTTTTTCAGTTTTCTGCTTACCCGGTTAGCAAGTCACTTCGGCGATGGGCAGCATCACCCCGGTTACTTTTTTTTATGTCATGGGGGGTAATGCTTTTTGAATTACTCTTTCCGTTTGCATTGCTGTCAACGACCAGCCTGTATATTGCACTGGCTATTACTGCCAGCTTTCATTTTTCGAATGCGTGTTTTTTTGGGCTGAACCGATTCTTCTGGATATGGATTGCCGCCTACCCTGCCCTGCTCTGGTTTCAACAACGGGTTTTCGCTACACTGTAAGTATTCTACCCAATCACTGCAGCGTTTATGAGCCAAAACAAAATCCTGTTAATCTACGATAAAGACTGCCCTGTCTGCCGATATTATTGCCAGATCATTCAAATTAAAAAAACGGTCGGGCAGCTTAAAATAGTCAATGCACGTGAAAATTCAGCTGTAATGGATGAAGTCACCCGTCAAGGACTGGACATAGATGAAGGCATGGTTTTAAAAATAGAAAATAACTTTTATTCCGGTGCAGATGCAATCCATAAGCTGGCCTTAATTAGCACTCGTTCAGGCATGCTCAACCGTCTTAACTATGGGTTGTTTAAATCAAAACTTCTTTCGACTTACTTTTACCCTGTTTTACGCTTTTTCCGCCATTTACTTCTGAAGATCCTGGGAAAAACTAAAATTAATAACCTGGGACGTTCAAAAAACACTAATTTTTAAATATTATTTGGCTATTGTTCTTTTCAATACACAAATTCTTCTGTAATATTTTGCCAACTATTTACCATTGAGAGCCTACCAACATGTCACGAATTTTACTTATCACCCTGTTCGCCAGTACTTTATTCCAGTTAGCCTGCACCTGGGCACCATTATCACAACGGGGTGAAAAAGTGCGGGTACTGGAACCGTATGAAATTAACAGTTGTGTTAAAAAAGGGAAGGCAACGGTTTCGGTACGTGATAAAGTCGCGGGCATTGAGCGCAATAAGACGGAAGTCGCAAAAGAGCTGCAACGGTTGGCACGAAATGCAGCCCCGGATCTCCATGGTGACACGGTAGTTGCCGCCTCACCAATAAAAATGGGAAAGCAAACCTTTTATGTTTACAAGTGTGTTGATCCCCAAAACTGACATCCAGCCTGAAAGTAAGCGCTGAAACAATTATATATCGTCAAAGGGGAGGGGTGACTCCGCTTCTCCCCTTTGGAAACCCCAACGGTTTTGCGCCCGCCGCAAGCGGACGGGAAATCTAGATTAAAATATATCTACACCACGCCTGATATTAATTTTATACCGACCAGAATGGTCACAACCTCAAATGTGCGTTTAATCATTTTATTGGATTTAACGATCGACAAATGTGCTCCGACATATCCCCCCAAAAAGGACCCAACCAGTAATACCGGTATCCAGTCCCAACGCACCTCCGTTTGCAACATCAGTGTTAATGCCCCGCTGCCATTCCAGAATAAGCCCACCAGAACCAATGTATAAGCAACCGCTGACTTATAGTCCAGACCAAACCAGTAAACAAGCCAAAGTGTGACGAATAGCCCTGTCCCCGAGGTAAGCGATCCGTTTAAAATACCGATAAAGAATATAACAAAACTGCCGATTAAGTACCCTGTAAAGGTTCGGTGTTTTAACTGCAACTGTTGCCCCAATGCAGGGCTCAGCCAGGAGTAAAAGCCTAAGCCAATGGTTAATACACCCAGCGATGCCGTCGCCAACTTATCGGGAACCTGAAGAATGATATTGGCACCAAGCACTACACCGGGTAAACCCGAGGCTAGGATAACGCCAGAAAAGCGTAAATCCAGTGTGCGCTCGCGACAATGCCTTAATGTTGCCCCCACACCCAGTGCCACCGTTGCTAATTTATGGGTTGCAAGTGCCATACTAAAAGGTAGGCCAAGAAACAGTAAAACCGGCAATTGCAGCAAACCTGCGCCACCGCCCACAAAAGCAGAAAAGGCATTGGCAAGGAACGAAACTAAAAGTAAGATAAGGTAGTCCAACATCGACTTAAGTGTAAAACATTAGAAGCAATATGTACCCAATATGAATACGGTTTCCGTAAAAAGCAGTTTAATATTTTTTATTAGCATCGGTTATCTTGCCCCCATTCAGGCGGCGATTAAGTGCTGGACAAATGATACAGGTATTCGTGAATGCAGCTTTACGGTTCCACTTAAATATGCAGGCCGTGAAATACAAATTATGAATTCGCAAGGCCAGGTTATACGAACCATTCCGGCCGACAAAACCCCCGAAGAAAAGAAAAAAGCCGCCGAATTAGCTAAAATTGAGGCCGAAAAAAAGCGCATAAAAGATGAACGCCGTCGCCAGGACATTATTCTTCTTAATACATTTACCTCCGTTGATGATATTGTTCTCAGCCGAGATGCTAAAATAAGCGCCATTGAAAGTATTATTAAAATTTCTGAAAGTAACCAGACAAGGCAACAAAAAATACTCGATAAGTATACTCAGCGCGCAGGTAATTTTGAGCGCAAAAGCAGGAAAGTCCCAGACTCTATATTAAAAGAAATTGAAAATTCAAAAAATAAGATAAAAGCAATGGATGATTTTATAGAGAACAGAAAACAGGAAAAACTGGTTATTTTCCAAAAGTACCAACATGACATTAATCGTTTTAAAGAATTAAAATCACTCAGGCCACGTTAGCGACTGTTTGAATCTAAATTCCCCATCCGCTTGCGGCGGACACAAAACAGTTGTGGTTTCCTAAGGAGAGAAGCGGCTCTCACCCCGTTGACGATATATAATTGATTTCTCGCCTGCTATTTAAAAGCCAGCGTTATAACCCGCCAGTGTTCTGGCCAGTTATCTAACGGCGACTGCTTAAAACAGCTACGCACATATTGGTTAATACGCCCTTCGGCCAAACTTAACATCATATTGGCAAGTGCCTGCACCGAAATATCCAGTTTAAACTCGGCGTTCATTTCACCTTCACGCAATACCTGTTTTAATTGTGTTTCGAAACGCTCAAAAAATTTAGCAATACGCAAGCGCAAGCGTTCTGTTTCGCCCGTTAAGGCTTCGCCGGTTAATAGCCGCGTCATTCCAGCATTCTTTTCGGCGAAAGTAAGCAATAATTTTAATATTTGTTCACAGCGTACCTGTGATGACCTTTCTTCCTTTAAAATGCGATTGATTAAACCAAAAATAGAGTCTTCAATAAATTCTATCAAGCCTTCAAACATTTTGGCTTTGCTTGGAAAGTGCCGGTACAAGGCCGCTTCTGAAACACCCACCGCTTTAGCCAGCCCCGCCGTGGTAATACGTTCACCAGGGCTTTCTTCTAGCTGACGCGCCAGTGCTTCGAGTATTTGCTGTCGGCGGGAAGGTTTACCCGTATTTGATTTAACGGTTAATTCTGAATGCGTCATTTTTATTTAGCCTTTAATAAGAGTGCCTACACCTTCGTCGGTTAATAGCTCAAGTAGCACGGCATGCTCTACCCTGCCATCAATAATCTGCGCTGTTTTAACACCGGAGCGAACCGCATCCAGTGCACAATTAATTTTAGGCAACATGCCACCATGAATGGTGCCGTTTTCAATGAGTGTTTGCACCTGTTCTGCTCTTAACCCCGTTAGCAGCTTGCCATCGTTATCCAGCACACCGGCCGTATTGGTTAGCAGTATTAATTTCTCAGCTTGTAGTGCTTCTGCTAATTTCCCGGCGACCAGATCCGCATTAATATTATAGGACTGACCATCGGCACCCACACCCACCGGAGCGATTACCGGGATAAAATCAGCCTTATCGAGCATTTGTACAATTGAAACGTCAATACTTTCCACCACACCCACATGGCCAATATCAACAATTTCTGAGGCATTCATTTCAGAATTGGATTCATCAAACTGTATCTTGCGGGCACGAATCAAGTCTCCGTCTTTACCGGTTAAGCCAACGGCTTTGCCACCATGGGTGTTTATCATCGCAACAATTTCTTTATTAACCAGACCACCTAAAACCATTTCAACCACGTCCATGGTTTCACTATCGGTAACGCGCATACCGTGAACAAACTGACTGTCTTTGCCCAACCTTTTTAAAACCGACGCAATTTGAGGGCCTCCACCGTGCACCACTACCGGGTTCATCCCCACCAGTTTCATTAATACAATATCACGCGCAAAGGACTGCTTTAATGCCGCATCGGTCATTGCATTGCCACCGTACTTAATCACCATGGTTTTACCCTGGAAACGCTGAATATAGGGCAGCGAAGTATTTAATACATGTGCAATGTTTTTTGCCTGGTCGTTTGAAAGGCTCATAATTTTTAGTTAGTTAATGTTCACTTCGTTAATAATGAAGTAATGGTAACTGAGGATATTAATAATAACAATAGGAAAAGAGAAGATTAACCCCGAAGAACACAACGCTATAAATAATAAAATTATTTTCGTTGTGTTTTTCGTGTACCCAAAACACTTCGTGGGGCAGGCTCTCCGTTGTGGTTAAAAATATTTAAAATATAAATCAGAAAGGCAATACCAACGTATCATCCACTGCGAGTAGCACTTCTTTAAACCTGGCCTGTACTTTTTCCATTGCTTCTTTGGTTTGGCCTTCAAAGCGCAGTACTAAACAAGGCGTGGTATTGGATGCACGCACCAGCCCCCAACCATCAGCATAGTCGGCACGAATACCATCTATCATGGTAATATTGGCTTCGCCAAAGTCGGCATTGTCGAGTAATTTTTCGATAAAGGCATGGTGTGCACCTTCTCGCATTTTAATTTGTAGCTCAGGTGTATTCACCGAATCAGGCAAGCTCGCAAACACAACCCGTGACTGGCGAACGTCGGCAGCCAGAATTTCCAGCAAGCGTGCGCCACTATATAGCGCATCATCAAAACCATACCAGCGTTCTTTAAAGAAGATATGGCCACTCATTTCACCGGCAAGCAAGGCACCCGTCTGTTTCATTTTTGACTTAATCAGTGAATGGCCTGTTTTCCACATTAATGGCTCACCGCCTTTTTCCCAAATCACTTTGGTTAAATTGCTGGTACATTTAATATCGAAAATAATTTGTGCGCCGGGGTTACGTAGCAGCACATCTTCGGCAAATAACATCAGTAAACGATCCGGCCAGATAATATTGCCGTCTGAACTGACCACACCTAAACGGTCACCATCACCGTCAAAGGCCATCCCTAAGTCGGCTTTATGCACTTTAACCGCTTCGATTAAATCGACCAGATTTTTGGGCTGACTGGGATCCGGGTGGTGGTTTGGAAACTTACCGTCAATATCACAATACAGTTCAATGACTTCACAACCCATTGCGTTATACAGGCGCGGCGCAACACCACCGGCCACACCATTACCACAATCAATCACAATCTTAAGGGGCCGTTTTAGTTTTACATCCGACACAATGCGGTTAAGGTATTTTTCTAACATTGGCACGGTTGAATAACTGCCAGTACCCGTTACAAAATCATCAAGCTCAATACGCTTTCTTAAAACCTGAATACTGTCTTCGGCCAGAGTTTCACCGGCTAATACCATTTTAAAACCATTATAATCCGGTGGGTTGTGGCTACCGGTTAACATCACACCCGAACCATTGGTTAACTCATGTGCTGAAAAATAGAGTAACGGTGTTGGCACCATACCCACATCAATAACATCAATGCCGGTAGACAAAATACCTTTCACTAAAGCCTGCCCTAATTCAGGCCCTGATAAGCGGCCATCACGTGCAAAAGCAATGCTATTTGCACCACGCGTGGACGCTTCACTGCCTAGAGCCTTACCAATAAGTTCAGCATACTCGGCCGTTAAACTTACACCAACAACACCACGAATATCATAAGCTTTAAAAATTTCGGCCGGTGGATGCGGTGACATGACTTTATTCATCGATGCTTCTGCTGTTTCCTGAATGGACTGCTTTAAACTCTGGTTACTTTTCTGCTTTTCTTTGTTACGTTGTTGTTCGATCTTTTGCATGGCGGCTTCGTCAAGCTCTTCAACTTCCATTGATGCACTCGATGCATACATGGCCGCAGAATCAAATTCCATTTCCATACTTGCCGCACTCACACTGTCTGGATCAGAGTCTCTTTCACGATCATGCCCCTGACCGGCAAGAACATCATTTAACTGTTTCGCAGCATCATTAAATTCTTTCATTTCCATTTTATACTGATATTTCTTGTCACCTCGCAATGTGCTGACAACCAGCCCGACTAAATTATCAATATCGGATGTTAATGCGCGGCTTAATGAACGCCAGGATAAATAAACAATAACAGCAAATATCCCGACACCGGTAAACAATAAGATATAGGTTAACAAGCGGTCGTATTGCGCATCAATACTCGCACTCGGCCAAATCCTTATTTCCCATTGCGTACCCTGCACCGGGTACTTGTGCGGTGCATCATTCACACGCAAGGAAGTATCCCCAGTTTTGCCAATTAATAATGTGTTATGCGATGATCCGGCTATTTGATAAAGCTCCACATAATCAACAATATTGCTGAGTTTTAACCATTTATTCAACATATTAACGTTAACCACAAGTTGCACATGGCCGATAACTTTTGTTTTAGCTTGATTTAAAACAGGGTGCACAAAATCAATATGCTGCTGCGCGGTACCAAACACATGTGTTTCCACACCCGGAGGACGTTTAGTATTGCGAGATTGGTTAAACATATCCACACAGGCAAAACCAATATAAGGTGTTGTCTGCTGTGAAGGACGTAAGCCACCTTCTTTTAAAAGCCGGACACGTAATGCATTTGGAAAAAGCTTAACCAGTTGCATCTGGCGTTTGACTATTTTTTCTGGATTATCTGACAGGATGACATCACGTGTTTGCGGATCTTTGGCAATCACCGCCAGCCCCTCGGTGTAACGGGCAATGGATAAACTTAAATGACTTGAAAACTGATCGGCCGCGCTGCGCTCAATTGTGCTGCTCTGGCTATCGATAATATTCAGCGTACTCCAGCGCATAATGTAAAGCATCACCACAAAGGTTGCACTGAACAATACAAACGATAACAATGAAATAGTATTTAAGGTGAGACCACCTTTTTTTATTCCGCCTTTTTTACGGCGCTTTGACGTGCGTAATGGTTTATCCTGTTTTGCCATTCGATTTACTGTCCCTCAATCCCTAATTATTTTATTATTTTTATCCGCGACCGGTATGGCCAAACCCACCTTCCGCACGTTCACTTTCATTAAACTCGGCCACAATATCAAACGTGGCCTGCACCACCGGCACAAATACCAACTGCGCAATGCGTTCACCGATGTTTATCGTAAAAATATCGCCACCCCGATTCCAGCAGGAAACAAATAACTGTCCCTGATAATCCGAGTCAATTAAACCCACCAGATTACCTAACACAATGCCATGCTTATGGCCTAAACCCGAGCGCGGTAGAATCACCGCAGCAAGTGATGGCTCGCCAATATGAATCGCCATGCCAGTGGGCAGTAAATGGGTTTCACCCGGGTGAATGGTTAATGGCTCATCCAGACAGGCGCGCAAGTCAATGCCTGCAGAACCTGCCGTTGCATAATCCGGCAGTTCAATTTCTTTGCCCAAACGCGCATCGAGTATTTTTAACTGAATTTTTTGCATAACAACCCTTTTGTGCAAGTTGTATTAAACCTGAAAAGCGGTTTAACTTAATATTTAATTATTATTATCACTGCCATTGCTTCTAAGCTGAACCACATTTTTAACATTGCGCTGTTCATTATTGAGTCTACCCGACTGAACTGCATTATCATACTGTGATGCAATCAAGGCGACCAGCTCCCTTGCCAGCCGGATTTTACTGGAAACACCCAGCTCAAGTTCACCGCCTGGCCAGAATAATTTCAAGGCATTATTGTCACTGCCAAAGGTACCACCGGTTTCGGTGGCGGCATGCCCTACCCAGTTTGCAGCTATCATTTCCACGCCTTTGTCTTTTAGCTTTTGGCGTGCATGTTGTTCAAGGTTTTCGGTTTCTGCGGCAAACCCTACACTGAATAACCACGGACTTTGGCGTTTAAGCGTGGCTAAAATATCGGGGTTACGTTGTAGTTGCAACATCATGCTCTCGGCTGATTTTTTTATTTTCTCTGTCTGCGCCAGCACCGGGCGATAATCAGCCACGGCCGCTGCCGCAATCAATATATCGGCTTTGTGCGCAAAAGCTTGAGCCTGCTCCAACATTTGCTCGGCAGTTGTAACATTAACGGTTTTAATTGCGTGGGATAACGATGCCAACACGCTGTTATCCACCGGGCCGCTGATCAGTATCACTTCGGCACCGGCTTCCAGCGCAGCGGTTGCCAACGCATAGCCCATTTTACCGGAACTATGGTTAGATAAATAACGTACTGGATCGAGCGGCTCCTGTGTCGGGCCAGCCGTAATTAACACTGTTTGGCCGGTTAAACTGCCGGTTGCAAACACATCGGCCAATGCTTCAATCAACGCATGTGGCTGCATAAGCCGACCTTCACCCACCTCGCCACAGGCTTGTTCGCCACTGTCGGGGCCAAACAACAACACGCCACGACTGCGTAAGGTTTGCACATTCGTTTGGGTAGCGGGATCTTTCCACATTTGCTGGTTCATCGCCGGAGCCAGCGCCAATGGCACATGGCTGGCCAGGCACAACGCACCCAACAAGTCATTGGCACGCCCCAGGCAAAGCCGGCTGATAAAATCGGCGCTGGCCGGTGCCACTAAAATCACATCGGCCCAACGCGCCAGTTCAATATGCCCCATCGCCGCTTCGGCATCATTATCTAAAAGGTGTTGATGGACAGGGTTGCCGGAGAGTGCCTGAAAGGTGAGTGGGGTAACAAATTCGGTGGCGCCCTGGGTCATCACCACACGCACATCGGCATTCGCTTCACGCAAGCGGCGAATAATTTCACCGGCTTTATAGGCGGCAATACTGCCGGTAATCCCCAATAAAATCCGTTTGTTAGCCAATCTTTTCATAAGTTACATTATTCTAACAAAAATTTTGCAATTCGCTGTGAAATAAGCACATTTTCTCGTATATTCTTTATTATATTCAGGAAAATCACATAAATGTAAACCGTAAACACCTTGAGCCGTAAGTACTAAGGCGTTTAAAAAGATAAGGAGATCGAAAAATGCCAATAACGGACTGGCCCGTACTGGAACGCCCCCGCGAAAAGCTGCTCGCACAAGGTTCAAAATCCCTTTCCGATGCCGAATTACTCGCTATTTTTCTGCGCACCGGCATTAAAGGCAAAACGGCCGTCGATTTAGCCCGCGAGCTCATTAACAACTTTGGCGGCTTGCGTAATTTACTTACCGCCAGCCAAAAAGACTTTTGCCAGCATCTCGGCCTTGGCCCGGCAAAATATGCACAACTACAGGCTGTATTAGAACTCAGCCAACGGCACCTGTTTGAATCGCTCAGCCGCAGTGATTCACTGACCAGTGCCGATAGCACCAAACACTATTTTCAGGCCAAAATGCGCGACTACCAACATGAAGTGTTTGCCTGTATTTACCTTGATAACCGCAACCGTATTATTCAGTATTGCGAGCTTTTTCAGGGCACCTTAGCCGGTGCCAGTGTGTACCCACGCGAGGTGGTCACACAGGCTCTGTCATATAATGCCGCGGCGGTGATTTTTGCCCATAATCACCCGTCCGGCATTGCCGAACCCAGTCATGCCGACAAGCAAATTACCCAACAATTACGAACCGCACTGAGCGTTGTCGAAATACGAGTGCTCGACCACATTATTGTGGGCGATGGCTATTGTGTATCGTTTACAGAAAGAGGATTATTATAGTACGAACCACACAGGGTAAAAATAATGAAGAATTATATTTTAATATTAACCGGCACACTTTATTTAACAGCTTGCTCCCTGCTGAATCCCGAACCTGAGTTACCTCCTTTTGCAGACATTCACCTGCATTTTAACTGGGATCATGAAGAATTATTAAGCGCCAAAGAAGCGGTCGCTATTTTAAAAAAACACAATGTGGTGCTTGCATCGGTCTCCAGTGTGCCGTCCGATTATGCCTTAAAGTTAAAAGAAGCCGGCGGTGACTGGATTATTCCCTTCGTGTCTCCTTATTACAATCCAGCCAATCGCCTGAACTGGTACTACGACAAAAAACTGGTTGCCGAAATACGCAAATTACTGGAAACCGGCCAGTATGCCGGTATCGGCGAAGTGCATCTTACCGCAGGCATTGGCCCTCGCCGCGATAACCCCGTGTTTGTTGGTTTACTTGAACTGGCAAAAGAATTTAACATCCCGTTTTTAATTCACACCGATGCAGGCGACCACCGGTTCTTTTTATCCATTTGCAGCCAGTATCCGCAAATACAATTTCTTTGGGCGCATGCCGGTGGTGTACTGGGGCCAAAACAACTTGACCCGCTCATGCAGGCCTGCCCCAATGTCTGGCTGGATATGGCTGCGCGTGACCCCTGGCATTATGATTTATTTGCCTATGACGACTATTCGTTAATCGCCGGGTGGCGTGAACTTATTATTAAATACCAGGATCGTATTGTCACCGGCACCGATCCCGTCTGGAATGCGCAGGATATCTACCGCTGGTATGAAGCCGACGAAGGCTGGGCGCACTATTCCAAGTTCCAGCACTTTCATCGTAACTGGATGAAACGTTTTCCGGCTGATATTGAAAAGAAATTGCGTTTGACCAATGCGCAGCGGTTTTTTGGTGTAGAGGGGCGTGTTTTTTAAATAATAAGGGCGCGGGCAAGACCTGGATCTCTCGAATTCGTTAGCTGGAACACAACCAGCCCTATTCCTGGGTTAACCTAAATCCGCTAAACAACCCAGGTAAGTGGGCCTGTCCAATAATTGAGGGCTTTTATTCAGTTGCTCATAGAAGGAGTCATTATGAATCAAGGCGCGTTCAACTTTATAGATAATAGTAACCAGCTCACTTTCGGTGATTGTTTTTTTCTCTTTTAGTAGTAACCACATCCAAAGCTGAATACTGGCAAGTGCAACCGAGCAGTCCAGCAGGTTAACCAGAAAGTTCCCTTGAACCGGGGCATGCGGGAAGCCATGGTTGCGTAGTTTTACAATTAAATAGTTTCGCAAAGCCGGTTGCCACTTATGTCGCGCAGGCGAGTGTTGTTGGCTGCCAATAAATGCTTTAAGTTTTAAGTAAGCCGCCTGATGTGCTGTCTCGTTCTGGCCTGCATACATACCACTAAAACCATTTTTTTCTAGCAAGGTTTTAAGATCTTGCAGTTTGGCGTTATTAGTCAGGCGTAGAACAAAAGACCAGAATAGCTTTTCGTCCTCCTCATCTTTTGGCAGCCTGCCAGCCTGACTTGCCTGTTGCAGCGACTTAAGTCTTTTGCTGAGCGTCTTATTGCTTGTGTTGGCTGTTTTCTTCAACAAGAGTAATAGTGGCTGCCCAGGTTCAGTCTGCATCAGTTCCGCTACAACTGAAGTGAGATAAAGCAAAGTAATCCCCGCTGGGGCAATATGAACAGGAAGCAGGGTTCTGCACAGTTTATCCAGAGCACCCATTACTTTTGCCAGGCCATTGTCCGCAGCAGGCGGCAAGGCCGAGTCCACAAAAAGTGCTTTTGCATTTTTTGCTGTTACAGCCAGCCTGACCATTTCAGGACAGGAAAGGCTTGCTGAGTCGGTAAGAAAATTTTCACTGCCCACTTGCACCCGCGGATATTCCCGGCAGGTTTGCGGTAAAGCGGTATGACCAAGTTGTTGCTGAACATAACATAAACCGGTTTGCGATAAATGGGTGCAGGCTTTTTTCTCGTCTTGCACTACTTTATGGCAAGTATTCTCGTCTACGCTGGCAGTTTTAATCGAAGCCAGTAAGCCCTGTTTAATATCACCGTCGTCCAATGTTTGCCAGTGTTGGTAGGTTGCTTTATCAATAGGAATATCCCAGCCATGACAGCAGTTGTCAGGGCAGCGATCAGCGATGCAAGTAAAACGGTCGAGTAGCACTAAATAAGATTGAGGTTGCATTTTTGGTGTTTTTTATTCCGTAAGTTTACAAACTGACATCGTGTTAGCGATAATACCCCATACGTAGCTCGGATGCAGCACAACGGAATCCGGGGGGGGGAAGGTTGTGGTTCTATTTTGATTGGAAAACATTATAAGTGGCCGTAAAATGAAAACACGGCCACTAAAAAAGCCCGCAATATGCGGGCTCTTAAAACAATGCGTAACAAAAAACTTAACGCTTTGAGTACTGTGGACGTTTACGCGCTTTGTGTAAGCCAACTTTTTTACGTTCCACTTCGCGTGAATCGCGGGTGACGTAACCGGCTTTACGCAATGATGGGCGCAATGTTTCGTCGTATTTCATCAATGCACGGGTAATGCCGTGACGAATCGCACCGGACTGGCCTGTGTTGCCGCCGCCTGTAACGGTTACATTAATGTCGAAGTTGGTTAACATATCGGTTAATTCTAATGGCTGACGTACCACCATGCGTGATGTTTCACGGCCAAAGAACTGTTCTAATGTACGCTTGTTGATCATGATGTTGCCGGTACCTTTAGTCAGGTAAACGCGTGCAGTGGAGCTTTTGCGACGACCGGTGCTGTAATATTGTTCTGCCATTTTATAAATCCGATTATATTTCTAATGGTTGAGGTTGCTGTGCAGTATGTGCATGTTCTGCACCTGCAAACACTTTTAATTTTGAAAACATAGCGCGACCTAACGGGTTTTTAGGCAACATGCCTTTTACCGCTTTTTCGATAATGCGTTCAGGCGCTTTTTCGCGTAGCTTTTCTAATGTCATCGACTTAAGGCCACCCGGGTAACCAGTGTGGTGATGATAGATTTTGCCTTGCTCTTTATTACCCGTAACAGCAATTTTGCCTGCATTGATAATAACGATGTAATCGCCTGTGTCCACGTGAGGCGTGTACTCAGGCTTATGTTTGCCACGTAAGCGTAATGCCACTTCGGCTGCCAGACGACCCAGAACCTTGTTCTCTGCGTCAATAACAAACCAGTCACGTTTAACTGTTTCAGGTTTTGCACTAAATGTTTTCATAAAGCTTGTATATCCAAAAATATCCAAAAAAATGCTATCCAGAAGCGCGTTGCTTCTAAAAAAGAGGCGGAATATTACTTAAAATACGCGGTTTATACAAGTGATTTCGGGCTTAATTGGAATTTATTTTGGGGTTTTTAAGGGGATGAGTCTATTTTAAGAGGTCAGAGCCCTTAAAAACTCAGGCAAAAAAATAGCGCGGAGAAAAGGGGGGTTTCCGCGCTTTAAAAATACCACCATTAAGGAGGATGGAGGAGTCAAAAATCTGTAAATTCAACAATAACTATATTAGCAGATTATAATATAATGTCAATGCAATATTAGATATATCTTAATATTGGATATGACTTTCCTCCCTTAAATAATGGTGTTAACTATCTTTCCAAATCGAGGCCATTATCTCACGCAATACGTTCAGTTTTCCGTGAAAGAAGTGACTTACATCATCTAAATAGTAGAATTCTGGGGGGTTAGGCTGTTTATTTACCCAGCTTTCGACTGACTCGGGGGGCGTGATTTCGTCTTGCTTGCCCTGTATGACGCACCAGGGGATATTAATGCTATCCATTGGCTGGAATTCAAATAAGCCCACTGGCGGCGCAACTAACAATAAACGCTCTGCGTTGATTTTAGCAAAAACCTGATAGGCGACAAAACTGCCGAATGAAAAGCCGGCCAGCCAAATAGGCTGGTTCGGGTACTGCTGGCGCGCCCACTGTGCCACCGCAATGCAGTCCTGCTGTTCACCCAGACCATGCTCAAAATGCCCTTCGGAAGCCCCCACACCACGAAAATTGAAGCGGATTGCCAGCATGCCTAATTCCAGGCAGGATTTAGCCAGTGTATGCACCACTTTGTTTTGCATCGTACCGCCATACAAAGGGTGTGGGTGGCAGATGATGGCAACCGGTGTATTGTCCCGCAATATTTCGGGGGATTCAGCCAGTATTTCAAGTTGGCCGGCAGGGCCGTTGATTAGAGAGGGGGGCATTGTTAATTTTAAAGGGGTCAGAGCCCTTTAATCACCTGAATTCGCCTGATGATTTCGCATTAAAGGGCTCTGACCCCTTTAAAATTAACCGCTCAACAACCTTGCCCTGCTGAATGTGCTGCTCGATGATCTCGTCAATATCTTCCCTGTCCAGATAGGTATACCAGGTTTCTTCGGGGTAAACGACGAGTACCGGGCCTTCGTCGCAACGGCCTAAACAACCGGCCATGTTAACGCGCACTTTACCTTCGCCGGATACACCCAGTTCTTTAATCCGCTTTTTGGCGTAATCACGCAGTGCTTGTGCACCGAAATTAGCGCAACAACTCACCCCTTTGTCACGCTGATTAACGCAGAAAAATAAATGTTGCTGATAATAACTCATATCGCGAATGTCTCTGCTAATTGCTTTATTGATTTCAGGGCTTCATTATATCACCCCTGTTCATATAAACACGTTAAAAACATCAGGATTACTTTTGCAGCTCAAACAACAAATAGACCAACTGGCTGATCAGTGTGTTAAATGTGGGATGTGTCTACCAGGCTGCCCAACCTACCAGCTCAGCAAAAATGAAAATGAATCGCCGCGTGGTCGCATTGCTTTAATGCAGGGTATTGTGACGGGTGAACTGAGTCTATCGCCAAAAGTTATCCAGCATCTTGACCATTGCCTCGGTTGTTTAAGTTGTGAAAATATTTGCCCGTCTAAAGTTGAATATGAAATATTGATTGATGCTATTCGTGAATATACGGTTGCAGAAAAAAATCCGGCTTTTCAGGAAAAGTTGATTTCTTTTTTGATTAAACCGGCGGTACAAAATAGTTTATTTCCGCTACTGCGGTTCTATCAACGCAGCGGTATTCAGAAACTTGTACAGTTTGCTGGCGTGTTAAAATTAATGGGCTTAAGCCAACAGGAACAACTGCTCCCTAAACTTAAGCGCCGATTAAAATTACAACCACGCTATTCAGCTCAACAAGATTCACTCGGCACAGTTGCACTGTTTATCGGTTGCATGGGGCAGCACTTTGAGCAAGCCACTATTGTTGCAAGTATTAAGGTATTAACCCGGCTCGGCTATGATGTTGAAGTTCCTGAGCAAGTTTGTTGCGGTGCATTGCACCAGCACAGTGGCTTTCGCCAGCAAGCCGCCGCCCTTGCTAAAACCAACGCAAGGTTTTTATTAAACGATTCTTATCAGGCCATTTTGTTTACCGCTAGCGGTTGTGGTGCGCAATTAAAAACATCTCTGAAACAAGACCAGGTACCGGTTAGCAGCCTTATGGATTTTATTCTGCAACATACCCGCAAGCATCCCGTTTCGTTTGCAGCTATTGAACGAACGATTGCTGTTCACCAACCTTGCAGTTTGCAAAATGTACTTAAACAAAGTGATGCAGTGGCAACACTACTAAGTAAAATACCAGGGCTTGAAATTATTGAATTACAATCCCAGTGTTGCGGCGCGGCGGGTAAAAACATGCTTAGCTAAACTGAACTGGCTAACCAGGTTCGCCAACCGTTATTAGAGCAGATAGAACAAACCTCCGCTGATGTCGTTGTTAGCAGCAATATTGGTTGTGCGTTGCACCTCGCTGCCGGGCTAAAAAATACACCCACGGTTATTCACCCCATTGAATTGATTGCGCAAAGCTTACTATAAACAGCCAGATTTCCCGGTCAATGACGTGCTTTTTTCCTGGTATCGCTGTATTATTTTAATATGTCTGATACACAACGTCACTACAGCCCTATCGACCAATTAATGATGCAAATTGATAATGGTTTGCGCACGATGTTTGGTAAACCGCTGGTGACGGAACGCCCTAATCCTCAGGACAGCGTTAGCGTAAAGCAAAAACTTTCTACAACGGAAAAAACATTTTCTGCGCGACTGATGCGCATTAACCATGCCGGTGAAGTGGCGGCACAAGGTTTGTATCAGGGGCAGGCACTCACGGCAAAACTGCCGGATGTGCGCGATAAAATGCAACGTGCTGCCGAAGAAGAAAACGACCATCTTGTCTGGTGCGAGCGCCGCATTAAGGAGCTTGGCTCACATACCAGTTACTTTAACCCACTGTGGTATTTTGGATCCGTTTCCATTGGCGCACTGGCCGGTATTACGGGTGACAAATGGAGCCTGGGGTTTGTTGCCGAAACAGAACGGCAAGTGGTGAAGCATTTAGATGAACATTTAAGCACGATGTCAGAAAATGATGTTGAGTCCCGTGCGGTGTTGGAGCAAATGAAAGTTGATGAAGGGCGGCATGCCACGGTTGCGCTAGAAGCAGGCGGCAAAGAATTACCTGTTCCGGTAAAATCACTGATGGCTTTAACTTCTAAAGTAATGACTAAGACGGCTTATTGGTTGTAGGATGGGTGGAGCTTTAGCGTAACCCATCTGATGGGTTGCACCCATCCTACATATTATTCAGGGCATATTATCCCAGTATAAAAAATAAACGGGCAGAAGCCCGATTCTTTAAATTCAAAAATATTGATAAAACCTAACGCGTACCGAAAACAACGATCGTTTTACCTTTAACGTAAATTAATTCCTGCTCTTCCATGGTTTTTAAAACGCGGCCAACCATTTCACGCGAGCAACCCACAATGCGACCAATTTCCTGGCGGGTAATTCGAATCTGCATTCCATCGGGGTGGGTCATGGCGTCCGGTTGTTTACATAAATCCAGTAAGGTACGTGAAACACGGCCGGTTACATCCATAAAGGCAAGGTCGTTCACTTTGCGGCTGGTATGACGCAGTCGTGCGGCCATTTGTGCGGTCATTGCAAACAATATTTCGGGGTATTCCTGATAAAGCTGACGGAACTTTGTAAAACTGATTTCAGCCACTTCGCAAGCGGTTCGGCTGCGCACCCAGGCACTGCGATCTGGCTCTTCACCGAACAAGGCCATTTCACCAAAAAAATCACCTTTATTCAGGTAAGCTAAAACAATTTCACGGCCATCTTCGTCTTCGATTAAGACCGAAACGGAACCTTCTACGATATAATACAAAACATCCGATTTGTCACCGGCGTAAATAATCACATTCTTCGCCGGGTAGTGCCGACGATGACTCTGTTCCAGTAACTTATCCATCGAAGGCAATTCTGCCTTATAGTTAACAATTTGTGTCATGCTATTCCCTGTGCTCAACATAGGCTATTTAATCTCTGCTTGTTATAATACTCATTGATTGTAAGCAAGCATAGTCTATTTTAGCTCAATAAACTGCGAATACGGTCACTACCAGGCCTTTATTAAGGCTATATTGACGACTTTTGCACAATTTTCGGCTAAACCATTAAAAAGTATAAGGTTCTCTTTAAATGAAGACAAGAATTAAGTGGGTTGAGGGTGTCACTTTTATGGGTGAGACCGACAGTGGTCACGCTGTCATCATGGATGGGCCACCCGACCACGGAGGCCGCAATCTTGGCCCCCGACCAATGGAAATGCTGTTGCTGGGGCTGGGTGGC
The DNA here is from genome assembly GCA_024275115.1 of Gammaproteobacteria bacterium. Classification (GTDB taxonomy): domain Bacteria; phylum Pseudomonadota; class Gammaproteobacteria; order UBA6429; family Thiohalophilaceae; genus SZUA-37. The sequence continues at coordinate 28,752 of JAJRZT010000102.1, read as the reverse complement.
TGCACCACCTTTGATGTATTAATGATCCTTAAAAAATCACGCCAGGCGGTGGATGACTGTGTGGTTGAAATAAACACGGAACGCGCCAATGATGAACCTAAAGTTTTTACTAAAATTCATGTGCACTTTGTTGTAACCGGCAAAGACTTAAAAGAAAAACAGGTTGAACGAGCGGTAAGTTTATCCGCAGAAAAATATTGTTCAGCGTCGATTATGTTAGGGAAGATGGCGGAGATAACCCATGACTTTGAGATTGTAGAAACAAAATAACCCATACGTCATTCCTGCGACATACATTATCAACCCCCAATAAAGGCTCTTACAAAATGAATCAACCACCCTCTACCGCCGGCCTGCGCCACGTCGCTCTCTACGTTGAAAACTTTGATGCCTGCGAAAATTTTTATGTTGAACTACTCGGTATGCATGTTGAATGGCGCCCCGATCCAGATAACGTATATTTATCTTCAGGCAATGATAACCTTGCATTACATCGCGCAGAAGTTAAATACAAAGACAAGAAAATGGACGGCCCACAACGGCTGGATCATATTGGCTATATATTAAAACAACCCGACGATGTGGATGCCTGGTTTGAATTTTTAAGTGAGCATAATATAAAAATGCATTCACAACCTAAAACACACCGCGATGGGGCACGTAGTTTTTATTGCGCCGACCCCGATGGCAACGTGGTGCAAATGATTTTCCACCCGCCTATTTCAAATACTTAAATCAATGTCATTGAACAAGATAGATACTGAGTTCGACCAGCAGCATATCTGGCACCCCTATACTTCGTTGCCTGCAAACTTTAGCCCCTACCCTGTCGCATCCGCACAAGGGGTAAAAATAAAACTTGAAGATGGCCATGAACTGATTGACGGCATGGCTTCCTGGTGGTGTGCCATTCATGGCTATAACCACCCTGTCCTTAATCGGGCGATAAAAGATCAAACCGATAAAATGGCGCATATAATGTTTGGCGGTTTAACCCACCAACCCGCTGTTACGCTGGCTAAAAAACTGATTGAGATAACACCTGAACCATTAGAAAATATTTTCTTTTCCGACTCCGGTTCGGTTGCCGTAGAAGTTGCGATTAAACTGGCTTTGCAATACTGGCAGGCAAAAGATAAACCCGACAAGAATAAATTATTAACCATTAAAAATGGTTACCACGGCGACACCTTTGGTGCGATGGCCGTTTGCGATCCCATTAATGGAATGCACTCTCTTTTTAAGAACACCCTGGCACAACATTATTTTGTTGACGCGCCGTTTTGTGGTGACAAATACCATAAACAAGATGTTTTAAAACTGGAGCAACAACTCAAACAACAACATAAAAATATTGCGGCACTTATTTTAGAGCCTCTGGTTCAAGGTGCGGGTGGCATGCGCATGTATAACGCTGAATATTTAGCGCAGGCTCGAAAACTCTGTGACCAATACAATGTTTTACTTATCGCCGATGAAATTGCAACCGGCTTTGGCCGAACAGGAACTTTGTTTGCCTGTGAGCAAGCCGCTATTAGCCCTGATATTATGTGTATTGGCAAGGCCTTAACCGGCGGCATGCTCAGCCTTGCCGCCACCTTGATGACAAAAGAAATCAGCCAAACCATTTCGAAAGCTGAACCCGGTATTTTAATGCATGGCCCCACCTTTATGGCCAACCCGCTTGCTTGCGCCGTTGCCAATGCCAGCATTGAACTTTTGCTAAGCTCAAACTGGCAGAAAAATGTTTTACGTATTGAGCGTTTATTAAAAGAAGAATTGACAGAATGCGCCGCGCTAAAACAGGTAAAAGATGTAAGAGTAAAAGGCGCGATTGGGGTCATTGAAACGCATCAGCCCATTGACCAAATATGGATGACGCAAGAGTTTGTTAAGCATGGCGTTTGGGTTCGACCATTTAGTAATTTAGTTTATATTATGCCGGCTTATGTTATAGAGGATAGCGATCTGATTAAAATAACCAGGGCGATGAAGAATGTAGTCTCTAAATCCAGCTCCTAGCCGCAACAGATCAATGACATTTTATTAAAATAATTTCTGTCATTGCGAACGCAAGTGAAGCAATCTTGTTGTGGTTGTCAGATTGCTTCGGCGTACCGCCTCGCAATGACCGACGGGTTGACACCCATCCCCCCAATCAATGCCCCGTAGGATGGGTGAAGCGATAGCGCAACCCATCAACACCGCCGATCAACGATGGGTTGGCACCCATCCTACCCACTTCGGCGTGCCGCCTCGCAAAGACAAGCGATTAAAAACCAAACAACGCTGCCAGTTTTTCGCCCGGTTCATCGGCCACCATAAAGGCTTCGCCGACCAGGAAAGCATTTACATTATGCTGACGCATTAGCGCAATATCATCCGCAGTATGAATACCGCTTTCGGTTACTACTATTTTATCATCTGGTATTGTTTTTAATAAACTTAATGTTGTATCAAGACTTGTTTCAAAGGTTCGTAAATTGCGGTTGTTAATCCCAATTAAGGTTAAGTCCAGCTTTAAGGCCCGTTGCAGTTCTTTTACATCATGCACTTCAACCAGCACATCTAATTTTAATTCTGCGGCCAAAGTAGATAAAGACTGTAATTGCTGGTCTGTTAAACAGGCGACTATTAATAATATACAGTCTGCACTCATAGCACGCGCTTCATAAACCTGATAAGGGTCGATAATAAATTCTTTACGCAATACCGGCAAAGTGCAGGCGGCACGTGCCTGTTTTAAATATTCATCGCTACCCTGAAAAAAATCCACATCGGTTAAAACCGACAGGCAACAAGCCCCACCTTTTTCATAAGACACTGCAATATCTGCCGGAATAAAGTTTTCCCGCATAACACCTTTACTGGGGGATGCTTTTTTAATTTCCGCAATAACCGCAGCCTGACCTGAATCAATTTTTATTTTTATTGCATTCACAAACCCCCGTACCGGCAAGGCTTGCTGCGCGGCTTGTTTAACCTGCTCCAATGAAACTACTGCTAAACGCTCGGCGATTTCTTCTTCTTTGCGCTGGATGATTTTTTTTAAAATATCGGGCGTATTGTTCATATTATTTAAAGCTGGTTGAAAGTTGAATTAAATCGGCCAGTTTTTGTTTCGCTGCACCGGAAGCAATCACTTCATCGGCTTTTTTCATACCGTCTTCCAGTGTAGCAACCAGATCCGCTGCATAAATAGCGGCGCCTGAATTCAACACAACAATATCCCGTGCCGCGCCCTGAACATTATCTAACACGTTATTAATAATTTCCAGCGAGCCTGCTGCGCTATCGACCGCAATATTACTAATATCAGTCGACTCAAAGCCAAATTGTTCAGGTGTGATACTGTAAGTTGTTACCTTGCCATTTTTTAATTCAGCAACCCGTGTTGTTGCGCCAATGCTTATTTCGTCCATGCCGTCTTTTGAATGTACAACCAGTACATGGTTGCTGCCTAACTTGTTTAATACTTCAGCAAGCGGTTCCACTAAGTCGTCAGAAAAAACACCGAGTAACTGGTTTGGTGCGCCCGCTGGATTAGTTAATGGCCCAAGTACGTTAAAAATAGTACGTACTGCCATTTCTTTGCGCGGGCCAATCGCATGTTTCATTGCGCTGTGATGCAACGGCGCAAACATAAAACCCACGCCAACTTGTTCAATGCACTGTGCTACCTGTTCTGGTGTTAAATTTAAATTAACGCCGGCTACTTCTAATAAGTCAGCACTGCCGGACTTGCTCGATACAGAACGGTTACCATGCTTGGCAACGGTACCACCGGCAGCGGCCACTACAAAAGTACAGGCGGTTGAAATATTAAAAGTGTTGGAACCATCCCCTCCGGTGCCGACGATATCGACAATATGATCACCGCTTACTTTTACGCCTGAAGCCAGTTCACGCATGACGGTTGCGGCAGCGGCAATTTCATCAACGGTTTCACCTTTCATACGCAGGCCAATTAAAAAGCCACCTATTTGTGCGGGGGAGGCTTCGCCGGTCATGATAATTCGCATGACCTGGTTCATTTCATCGGCGCTTAGGTTTTTATTTTCTAGAACGCGTTGGATGGCTTGTTGTATGTTCATTTTTTTGTACCTGTGGTTATCCTTCATGGCATTACCGCGCTGTCGTTCGCAATAATAGTACTTTTTATTTATTCTCTAAAAAATTCCTCAACATATCATGACCATGTTCGGTCAGAATCGATTCGGGATGAAATTGTATTCCCTGAATGGAGTATTCTTTATGTTGTATACCCATGATTTCATCGATGCTGCCGTCGGTATTGTCTGTCCATGCGGTCACTTCTAAACATTCGGGTAAACTTGACTGCTCAATCACTAAGGAATGATAACGGGTCGCTTCAAATGGGTTATTCAAGCCGTTAAATACGCCTTTATCCGCATGGTAAATCATGGATGTTTTGCCATGCATGATTTGCTTGGCATGAATAATCTTGCCACCAAATGCCTGGCCAATACTTTGATGCCCTAAACAAACACCCAGAATCGGTTTCTTAGCGGCAAAATGTTTTATCACTTCAACGGATATACCCGCTTGATTGGGTGTACAGGGGCCAGGGGAAATAACCAGTTGCTGCGGATTCAATTTCTCTATTTCGGCTATAGTGATTTGATCATTACGTATAACTTTCACTTCTGCGCCGAGCTCACCAAAATATTGCACTAAATTGTAGGTAAATGAATCGTAGTTATCTATCATTAATAACATTATTTACGCGCTCCGCCCTGTTTAAGTGAACCATCCAGCCCGGCAGCCGCTTGTTCAACCGCTTTAAATACAGCACGGCCTTTGTTCATGGTTTCATCCCATTCACTTTGCGGCACAGAATCATAAACGACACCCGCACCGGCCTGAATATGTAATACCTTATCTTTTATTACCGCAGTGCGAATAGCAATGGCGGTGTCCATATTACCATTCCACGATAAATATCCCACTGCACCACCGTACACGCCGCGTTTCACCGGCTCTAACTCGTCAATGATTTCCATTGCACGAATTTTAGGTGCGCCGGATAAAGTCCCTGCCGGGAAGGTTGCACGCAAGGTATCCATTGCCGACATATTGGGTTTTATTTTAGCCGTAACATTCGACACAATATGCATAACATGTGAATAACGTTCAATGACCATTTTATCGGTTACTTCGACTGTACCGGTTTGTGCAATGCGGCCAATGTCGTTACGGCCTAAATCAATCAACATTAAATGTTCTGCAATTTCTTTTGGGTCAGCCAGCAAATCTTTTTCTAACTGCATATCTTGTTCAGTGGTTTGGCCTCGCGGACGGGTACCCGCGATAGGTCGTACCGTGACCATATCATCTTCTACCTGTACTAATATTTCCGGTGACGAGCCAACAATATGGAAATCGCCTAAATCCAGATAATACATATAAGGCGACGGGTTTAAGCTGCGCAATGAACGGTACAAGTCCAGCGGCGGTGCAGAGTAAGGGATAGACATGCGCTGCGATAACACCACCTGCATCACATCGCCGTCGACAATGTATTCTTTGGCTTTAAGCACCGCTTGTTTAAATTTTTCTTCGGTAAAGCCGGATTTAAAATCAGACTCTTTAACGATAGAAGGTTTTGCTAACGGGATACGCGGCGCACTGTTTTGCAACTGTGCAATAAGTTCTTCTAACCGCGAGCAACCTTTCTTGAAAGCATTTTTATTTTCAGGATTGGCATAGTGAATTAAAAATAGTTTACCGGCCAGATTATCAAACACCAGCACTTCATCCGAGACCATTAATAAAATGTCAGGCACATTCAACGGGTCATCATTTGGGCAGTCGCCTAAGCGTGGTTCAATATAGCGAATGGTATCGTAGCCAAAATAACCCACCAGGCCACCGGTAAATCTTGGCAGGTCTGGCAGTTCAGCTACTTTAAATTTTTTATGGAAGTCTTCTATCCATTGAAGTGGGTCGTCATGTTCAATCGTTTCGATACAGTTGCTATCTTTATAAATGCCAATCTTTTTACCAAAGATTTGGATCTGCTGACGACAGGGCAAACCAATAATAGAATAGCGACCAAATTTTTCGCCACCCTGAACAGATTCAAATAAATAGGAATACGAGCCATTGGCCAGTTTAAGGTAAGTGCTTAAAGGCGTGTCTAAATCGGCGAGTACCTGACGCACAAGAGGTATACGGTTGAACCCCTGCTGCGCAAGGTCAGTAAAAATGGATTCTGTTATTTGTTGGTGTTCCATCATGTTGAAATCCCGAATGAAAATAGTTACACATAAAAAAATTTGCTTTGGCTACTGGCCTCGCCAACATTCATTGTTGTGTAAATTGTTTTTCATTTTCTTCAACTTTGTTTTGCTGGTTTTAATTTTTTTCGAGTAAATCCTGTAATTCCACCATGCTATCTATCACCGCATCGGGATTTGATTCACGAATGTCCACGCCATGGTTATAACCATACGACATACATACTATCTGAAAGCCTGCTGCGCGGGAAGCCTTAACATCACTCACCGAGTCACCCAGCATCATGGCATTTTCAGGTTTTACATTAAAAAATTCGGCTCCATGCAATAAAGGCATGGGATCGGGTTTTTTCTTTGCCAGCGTGTCGCCGCTGATGACAATATCAAACTTGCCAAAAATACCTAAATCTTTCAGTAGTGGCTCGGTAAATTCAGCGGCTTTGTTCGTCACACAGCCAAGCTTAATAGCCGATGTTTCTAAATAGGCCAAACCTTCGGTAACCCCAGGATACAGCGAGCTGCGCTTACTGGTGTTTTCGGCATACAGCGCCATAAAAATGGGATAGGCTTTGTCGAATAATACCTCGTCCGGTTCGCCGTCTAACTGACCGATTAAAGCGCGGCGGATTAAACGCTCGACACCATTGCCCACCCATTCGCGCACTTTGGCTTCGCCATGTACAGGCATACCAAGTTGCTTCATCATTTCGTCTACGCAATAGGCAAGATCGGGAACACTGTCGACCAGGGTTCCGTCAACATCGATCAGGATCATTTCGGGTTTTTTAATCATGTTTTTGCTTTATATATTTTTAAACAATTAACCACAACGGAGAGCCTGCCCCACGAAGTGCTTTGGGGCAGGCTCTCCGTTGTGGTTAATTTAATTACGCTTTCGCTAACTCGTCACGCATTTGTTTAATCACGGTGTCATAAACATTGGCATCTTTGTCGTTCTTCGCATTGAAGATGGCTGAACCGGCGACGAACATATCTGCCCCTGCTTCAGCAATTTCTCGAATATTGTCCACTTTAACGCCGCCATCAATTTCCAGGCGAATATCAAAACCACTGTCATCAATGATTTTACGCGCTTCTCGGAGCTTGTTTAAAGTTTCAGGGATAAAGCTCTGGCCACCAAAACCCGGGTTCACCGACATCAATAAAATAACATCGACTTTATCCAGCACATGTTTTAAACAATCAAGCGGTGTAGCGGGGTTAAATACCAAACCAGACTTACAACCTAATTCACGGATCATTTGTAATGTACGATCAATATGTTCAGATGCTTCCGGGTGGAAAGTAATATAGCTTGCACCGGCGGCAGCGAAATCAGGAATAATACGATCCACTGGCTTCACCATTAAGTGCACGTCAATTTCTGCTGTCACGCCATGCTTGCGTAATGCATCGCAAACCAATGGGCCGATGGTTAAATTGGGCACGTAGTGGTTGTCCATAACATCGAAATGTACAATGTCAGCACCGGATTTAAGAACATTATCAACTTCAGGTCCTAAGATCGCAAAGTCTGCTGATGAAATAGATGGGGCAATTTTAAAGTCTGCCATAGTAGTCGCCTCTAAATAGTTAAGCTGTTACAGCCATAGTGTTTAACCAGAATACCCCATAACCTGAAAATTGAACGGTTTTTAGTACGACTCTGGCCACGAAAAAATTGGAAGCGACACTTTACCTGATTAAGCCAATTATTTCAGCCTTTCAGCGGACTCATTTGCATGAACAATTGCGTCACAGAAAAGACATATATATAGTATAAAAATGATTAGTCACTCCAATGGTGAGTAAAATGTTTAAATCGAAAAATTATAAATATATGATTTTATTGTTAAATTCTGTTTTTTTGCTGGTTTTTAGCCATTCTCTGCTAGCTTCTGATTTAGCCAAAGAGAAGCGCTGGGCCGATCAAATCGTTGACAGCATTATGGTTGGCGAGGCTGTCTGGTTAGAAGACGGTAAAAATAAGTTTCTCGGCCTGTTTACAGAAGCGACCACCCCAAAAACCAAAGGGGGGCTTATCGTGGTGCATGGCATTGGGGTGCACCCTAACTGGCCCGACGTGATCCTGCCCATTCGCACCGAGTTACCCGATCATGGCTGGGCAACGCTCAGTATTCAAATGCCTATTTTAGGCAATGACAAAACCAGCAAAGATTACATTCCTTTACTCAAAGAAGTAAACAGCCGCTTTGATGCGGCGGTTCAATTTTTAAAGCAAAAGAACATACAAAACATCGTTATTGCAGCACATAGCATGGGAACAACCATGGCAAATCAGTATCTAACAACAAAACCTGACTCTGCGGTGCGTGCCTATATTGCGATTAGTATGCCCAACGACCCTAAAAGTAAAGAACTGAATAATGTAAAAAAACTGGGGGAGATTACGGAGATACCCGTGCTCGATATTTATGGCAGCCAGGATCTGGACTCGGTACTTCGGTTTTCTAAAAAACGTTTAAAGGCCGGACTAAAGACGAACCCAAAGTACAAACAAATAATGATAAAAGGAGCTGACCACTTTTATCAAAGCAAAACCGAGCAGCTCGCAAAAATAATCCGCCTGTGGCTTTTAAAAAATGCACCCGGCAAAGAAATAAACAACCCTGCAGCAAACAAGCAGGAGGCTGCGCCCTCAAATAATTAATGCTATAAAATTAACTTAGGAAAATAAAATGCCATCATATATCTTACTTGCACTACATGTACTTGCCGCCGTTATTTGGGTTGGAGGTATGTTTTTTGCTTATGTTGTTTTACGCCCCACGGCAGCAGCGCAACTCGAACCACCGGTTCGCCTTAAATTATGGGTGGGGGTGTTTAGCCGATTTTTCCCCTATGTATGGGCAGCGGTTATCTTACTTCCGGTAACCGGCTACATCATGGTGTTTGATTTTTATCAGGGCTTTGAAAATGCACCCCGATTTATCCATACAATGAACGGACTGGGCATTGTAATGATTTTGTTGTATATGCATGTTTTCTTTGCGCCGTACAAACGTTTAAAACAAGCCGTTGCCAGCGAAAACTGGCCGGAAGCGGGTAAAAAGTTAAATCAGATCCGTATGCTGGTGGGAACAAATACCGTGCTTGGTTTGATTGTTGTTATTGTGGCTGCTGCTGGGCGGTATTTATAATTTTTTAACCACAATGGGCACAAAGAACACGACGAAAGAGATTAAAAAAACAATGTAATGCAGTAACCTATCAGCCTGATAAAAGCATAGCCGTGTTATTCTCACAATGAGAATATCTTTTACGTTGTGTTCTTTGTGCCCATTGTGGTTAAAAATATAATTGCCTATTCACTTTCGAGATTTCTTAATTAACTCATAAGCCGCTTTAATTTCCTGGGTCTTTTCGGTTGCCATTTTTACCATTTCTTCTGGCATTCCTTTGGATACTAATTTGTCAGGATGGTGCTGGTTCATCAAACGGCGGTAAGACTTTTTAACTTCGGCATCGGTTGATGACTCGGATACATTTAACATTGCATAAGCGTCCTTTAGCATGTCGCGTGTTGGCGCTTGCTGATAACCTTGCCCGCTACTACCCTGATGGAAACTACGTTGTGCGCGCACCATATCATCAAGCTGCTTAAACTTAATGGATGAAAAACCTAAAGTAAGCGTAATATGCTTAAGTAATTCTTTTTCTTTTGGGTGCATCAACCCGTCTGCATAAGCTGCATGCAATAATACTTCGGCAAACATTTGTAGCAGCGTGGCATGACGACGGCATTCCTGTTTAAACTGGTGCAATACGCCGTCTAAATCAAAATCATTTTGCTTGCCCTGATTAAATAATTCAATTGCAACTTTCTGTTGCTGCTCATCGAGTGACATTTGCTGCATCATTGTGCGTGCCACTTCTATTTCATCTGGGGTAACACGCCCATCAGCTTTGGCAACATGCCCCATAACCGAAAAGACGGCACTAAAAAAAGCAAGCTGTGTTCGTTCCTGGGCCTGGTAACCAAGCCCATCAAAATCCTGCTTCATACCTTTATCAAACTGGTGTCCAAAGGCAGCGCCCATGACAGCACCTAATGGCCCACCCATTAAAAAACCAAAACCACCACCAACTATTTTTCCCCACCAGGACATATTAATACCTTTTTTCAGTTAAAACTTAAGCCTTACTCGACAGCCAAAACCACCAAACTATCATTCCTATCAATATAAAACCACTCACATTAACAATTATATCCATTTTCAACCTTCCCCGCCGGGTTTAAAAAAACGCAAACGATTTGCATTGCTAACCACGGTAACCGATGACATCGCCATTGCTGCACCGGCTATCATTGGATTTAACAGCACGCCAACCAAGGGAAATAATAAACCAGCGGCAACAGGAATACCCAAAGTATTATAAATAAAGGCACCAAATAAGTTCTGCCAGATATTTTTAATCGTTGCATTTGATATTTGAATGGCATCCATAACACTGTTTAACGAACCACGCATCAATGCGATATCGGCACTTTCTATTGCCACATCGGTTCCGGTGCCAATCGCAAAGCCCACATCGGCTTGCGCCAGAGCAGGTGCATCATTAATACCATCACCCACCATTGCAACTATTTTACCTTGCTGCTGTAACTCGATTACTTTTTCCTGTTTGTCTGCTGGTAAAACTTCTGCGATAACTTCATCAATACCAACTTGTTTGGCAATAACATCGGCGGTTCGCTTATGGTCACCCGTTAGCATCACCACTTTCAAACCCGCCTGATGGAATCGTTGAATTGCTGTTTTCGAGTCTTCTTTAATCGGGTCGGCAATACCCAACAAACCCAACAGTTCATTCTCGCGGGCAACAAAAACCGGGGTTTGCGCCTGTTCAGTCAAATCTATAATTTCCTGCTGCCAGTTTGACAGAGCTATATTTTCTCTACGCATTAACTTTTCATTGCCCAGAAAAACAATATCACCCTTTACTTTCGCTTTTATTCCAAAACCTTCTATTGCCTCGAAGTTTTCAACTGTTAATAATTCCACCCCTTCGGCTACCGCTTTTTCCAAAACCGCCTGAGCCAAAGGGTGTTCTGAGCCCGCTTCCAGACTCGAGGTTAATTGTAAAAGTTCTGAAGAATTTAATTTTCCAGCCGGTAGTATCTGCAATAGTTCAGGCTTACCCAAAGTAACCGTGCCGGTTTTATCAAGCACAATGGTGTCAATTTTACCTGCCATCTGTAACGCATCACCATTACGAATTAAAATACCATGTTCGGCGGCCTTACCCACTCCCACCATAATTGAAATGGGGGTTGCCAGGCCCAATGCACAGGGACAGGCAATAATTAATACCGTCATCATCGCAACAACAGCATAACTGACGGGCAAGCCTGAAAAATTAAACCAGATTAAAAAGGCAACAACAGCAATAATCATCACCGTTGGCACAAAATAGGATGATATTTTATCGGCCAGCCGCCCAATCGCCGGCTTTGAATTTTGCGCCTTGCGTACCAGCTCGATAATTTGCGCAAGCGCGGTGTCTTTGCCGATTTTTTTAGTTTGAAATAAAAATGAGCCGCGTGTATTTAACGTACCCCCAATGACCTTATCGCCACTTTTCTTGCTAACCGGTAAAGGCTCACCAGTCAGCATGGATTCATCAACACTCGACTGGCCATCTATCACCACACCATCTAATGGAATTTTCTCCCCAGGCCGTACTCGGATGGTTTCATCGAGCCCGACTTTGGCTATTTCAATATCCTGCTCAACACCGTCACGTATCACTCTGGCCGTTTTAGGTTGTAAACCAATTAAGCGTTTAATCGCTTCCGATGTTTTGCCACGGGCTTTAATTTCTAACGCCGCACCAAAATTAACCAATGCAATAATAATCGCCGCTGCTTCAAAGTAAGCATGTTGTGCCAGACTTGGAACAATGCCAGGGAAAAAGACAATGACCATTGAATACAGCCATGCTGTGCCGGTTCCCAAAGCGATGAGTGTATCCATATTTGCGTTGTGGTGCCTGAAAGACTTCCATGCGCCACTAAAGAAGTGCCCACCGGAATACCACATAACAAAAGCGGTGATAACACCGATAATAAACCAGATAAGCTGCCCACTGGTGGTTGTTAGTTCAGGCAATAAACCACTTAGGCCTAAAACAAAAAGCGGTACACCAACCAGCGCAGCAAGTACGTACCTTTTTACCAGTACGCGGTAATACTCAAACTCGGCGACCTCTTTTTCGGCATTATCGTCTTCAGATTCAAGTAAAGCAGCATCATAACCTGCCTCCTGAACCGACTTAATTAAACCGTCAACCGAAAAATCACCCTCGATATCAGCTGTGTGTTCTGCAAAATTAACCGCAACGGATTCAACCCCCATGACGGCCTGCAATGCTTTTTCAACACTGGCAACACAACCGGCACAACTCATTCCACCAATTGAAAAACGTTTTACCGGCATCCGGTTCTCCTGATTAACGCGTGAACTTTATATAGCCGTTGCAGGAAACCCTGCCGCTGTAATCGCCTGTGCAATTTCGTCTGCTGGCCGTGAAGATGAAACGCTTGCCTGATGCTGTTCAAGGCTCACCGTAATGTCATCAACATTACCGAGTTCATTTAAGGCTGTCTCAACCGCCGACACACACCCTCCGCATTTCATGCCTTTAATTGAAAAAGTAAGTGCTGTATTTATCATTTCTAATCCTCTAATATTAATTTAAGCCATTGCATGTAGGTTAATGCCTACAAATAAAGAACACAGACTCTTAATTTAAGTCCGATATTATATTTTTGGGTTTTTCTGTATTAACAAGTACATACTTATCGGCCTATTTAGTTCTATACTCATAAGACATTATTCCTTATGATATAAATCCTGCAAGGATGAAGGAACTACTAAAGCATGACACTTACGCCCGATTCACTCTTAAGCGATAACCTCGAATTAGTTTCTCTACCCGAAATCGTTTTTCAACTAAACGATATGGTTAACGACCCTAATTGCAGTGTTGCCGATATCGGTGAAGTTATCAGTAAAGATGCCGGGCTAACAATACGCTTGCTTAAAATTGTTAACAGCCCTTTCTACGGCTTTCCATCATCAATCGAAACCATCCCAATGGCCATTACGGTTATGGGTATTCGTCAGTTACGCGATCTTGTTTTTGCCACTTGCGTTATTAATAAGTACAGTAACATACCTTCTGATATCCTGAGCCCGGATATTTTCTGGTCTCACAGTATCGCCACGGCAACAGCAGCGCAACTCATTGCAAAAAAAATTAACCTTTCCAACAGTGAGCGTTTATTCACTTGCGGTATATTGCACGACATTGGCCTGCTTATTATGGCGCTGGCTGCACCGGCTACCACCCGGCAAGTTTTGGAGCTATCGCGTGACTCAAGAAAACCTTTTCATGATTTGCAAATCAATGTATTTGGTTTTAGCCAAAGTGACTTAGGCGCTGCACTTATTCGAAAATGGCGCTTGCCTGACTCCTTTATTGAGCCCATTCAACTGCAACAAACAAATAAAGCGGCACTGCATTCCCCAGTAGAGACAGCGATTTTAAAGGTCGCCAATGTTATTGCGAATACACAGGAAGACACCGCCATAACCGGTGACAACCAGATTATTCACCCGGGGACACTTGAACTGCTTGATCTGGATAAAGAAGCACTGAATGAAATTAATACTGAAATGCAAACTAAGCTGCATACCATGTTAAGCGTACTTTATCCTAAACAGGCAGCGTGACCACAGCATTCACGTTATCAACTTGTTGTCTAGATTAAATAGCATCACGAACACGTTCTAAACGTACTTTTACTTCAGCGGCTAATTCAGCAATACCGTCTTTTTCAACCAGCGTTAATACCGCTGACGGATCCATAAAAGCGACGGTGATCTCAGCATTTTCTTCTTCACGTACCACTACATTACACGGTAACAGTAAGCCAATATCCGGCTCTGCCGTAATCGCCTGATTTGCAAGCACCGGGTTACATGCACCCAAAATAGTATAGGGACGTTTATCAACATCCAGCTTCTTCTTCATTACCGCTTTAACGTTAATTTCGGTTAAAACGCCAAAACCTTCTTTTTGCAACTCATCGGTTACTTTTGTAATGGCATCGTCAAAGCTACCTGAAAATGTAGTACTAAATCCGTACATGCGTTTATCCTCGCTATTAATTCAAAAATTCAATCCCGATAGACTCAACCCTAAAAGATTAAATCCAGTACTATTTATGGTGCTAGCGCCGGTTAATTTCAAGCCAGTCGGCGTAAATTTCCTCCGGCCATTTTGATTGAACCCAGGTTAAAATGGCGTCTATTTCCTGTTGTGACAATTTATCACCCCAGTCCGGCATACCACCACCCTGGTTAAGTGTGCCGGTGGTAATAATTGACATTAATAATTCCTTCGGATGGTGCCACGTATGAGCCGTGCCATCTAATGGCGGCGGTTTTAATGTTCCATCCGGGTTTCGTTTGCGCCAGTCTGGTGTTCCTTCTGCATTGTTTCCATGGCATTGTGCACAATTTTCCTTGAACAACTTGCCACCTAAGGCAATCTTTGTAAAATCAAAATCGGCCTGAGAAGCAGGGACTGGTGCCACATTAGTTACTACAGATTGAACAGACACTGCCGTATCGGCTGAAACAGCCGGTTGCTTGCCTTTGGATGACTCTTCTTTGGAACACGATACAAGTACAAAACTGATAAATAAAACAAATAACATTTTTTTCATTTTTAGTTCTCTGCTTTAAAATAGAACCCCGCAGCAAAGCTGCGGGGTATTGGTTAAAAGAATAATAATCTGAACCGACATATTCCCATTTTAATAACAATATATAAAATGACAACCTGCCAGACAGTCAGGCAAAAATTTAATTCTTCCTGACTTCACGCCGCTTCCACAAGAAAAATACCGCCGGGATTACAACTAAAGTTAAAACTGTCGCGCTTATAATCCCACCGACCATCGGTGCCGCAATGCGTCGCATCACTTCTGAACCCGTGCCACTGCCTAACATGATGGGTAATAGCCCCGTAAAGATAGCTGCAACCGTCATAATAATAGGGCGCACACGCATTAATGCACCTTCAACCACCGCTGTACGCAATTCATCCAATGTTAAGCGATGCTCACGCTCAGAACGCTGATGCAAGCGTTTGTAGGCCTGATTTAAATAAACCAGCATCAACACACCAATTTCTACCGCCACACCCGCCAGGGCAATAAAGCCAACCCCAACAGCAACCGACATATTGTAGTCCAACCAGTATAACAACCAGACACCCCCCACCATTGCCATCGGTAAGGTACCCATGATAATTAACACTTCAGTCATGTTTCGGAAGTTTATATACAACAAGAACAGAATAATAAGCAGCGTAAACGGCACCACCACACTTAAACGCTCCTTGGCGCGAACCATGTACTCATACTGCCCTGACCATGCCAGTGAATAACCCGCAGGGAGTTCAAGCTGCTCACTAACAACACGTTGGGCTTCGGCAACATAAGAACCCAGATCTCGGTCCTGAATATCAACCAGTGTCCAGCCATTAAGACGCGCATTCTCACTTTTGATTAAACCGGGGCCTGATTCAATCCGTACATCGGCCACTTCACCCAATGGAATATTTGCGCCCATTGGCGTCACAATGGGTAAATGACGCAATTTTGCCAATGAATCACGCACATCACTTTGGTAACGCACATTAATCGGGTAGCGTTCCTGGCCTTCCACTGTTTGTGAAACATTCATACCACCTACCGCTGTTTTTACAACATCCTGCACGTCGGCAATGTTTAAACCAAATCGTGCGGCGGCTACCCGGTCGATATCAACAACAACATAACGCCCACCGGCAACCCGCTCGGAATAAACAGAGGCGGTACCCGGAATCGGTTTAATGATTTCTTCAAGGCGTTTACCAATCTTTTGGATTACTTTTAAATCCGAACCAGCCACCTTGATACCCACTGGGGTTTTAATACCCGTTGCCAACATATCAATCCGTGTTTTAATCGGCATAACCCAGGCATTAGTTAACCCCGGTATTTTGATTAAATCCCTGAACTCCTGCATGAGTTTTTCAGTTGTCATGCCTTCACGCCATTCGCTCTTTGGCTTTAACTGAATGGTTGTTTCAATCATGGTTAAAGGTGCCGGATCGGTTGCCGTTTCTGCACGACCAATTTTACCAAACACCGTTTTCACTTCCGGCACAGACTTGATTAACTTATCTGTTTGTTGCAGGAGTTGCTGTGCTTTACCAATTGAAATAGCAGGGTAGGTCGTTGGCATGTACATCAAATCACCTTCATCCAGATCCGGCATAAATTCCGAACCAATATGAGAGAGCGGTATCATGACTGAAACAACGGTAGCAAGACCAACCAGTAAAACACGTGCAGGGTATTTTAATACCATATCAATAAATGGTCGGTACATAGCAATTAAAGCCCGGTTAATTGGATTTTTCTTTTCGGGGATAATTTTACCCCGGATAAAATAACCCATTAACACCGGCACCAGTGTAATCGATAAACCGGCGGCAGCCGCCATCGCAAATGTTTTAGTATAGGCAAGTGGTGCAAACAGTTTCCCTTCCTGCGCTTGCAGACTAAAAACAGGTAAGAAGCTCAGCGTGATGATCAGCAAGGAGAAAAATAACGGCGGCCCGACTTCAACCGATGCTCGGGCAATCACTTCCCAGCGGTTTGTATCAGTGACTTTTTCTCTCTCAAAATGCTTATGTACATTTTCAATCATTACAATGGCCGCATCCACCATCGCACCAATTGCAATCGCAATACCCCCTAATGACATAATATTTGCATTCATGCCCTGAGATTTCATAACAATAAAAGCGACTAGAATACCGACTGGCAAGGATAAAATAACGACCAATGCTGAACGAAAATGGAATAAAAATATAATGCAAACCAGTCCCACAACAATAAATTCTTCAACCAGTTTTGCATTTAAGTTATCGACCGCGCGCTGAATCAATGAAGCACGATTGTAGGTTTCAACAATTTCCACCCCTTCTGGCAAACCTTTTTTAAGTTCTTCAAGTTTGTCCTTAACCCCCTGAATGGTGGTCATGGCGTTTTCGCCAAAACGCATAACAACAATACCGCCAACCACTTCACCTTCACCGTCAAGTTCAGTAATACCACGACGCAATTGTGGGCCAACATGTACTTCCGCTACATCCTTCATCAAGATCGGCACACCATTATCATTAACCCCTAAAGGTATTTGGCGAATGTCTTCTTCATTCTTTAAATAACCCGTTGCACGAATCATATATTCAGCTTCAGCCATTTCAATAACGGAGCCGCCTACTTCCTGGTTAGCACGCTTAATCGCCATACGAATTTTAGATAAAGGTAATTTATAAGCGCGCAGACGATCAGGATCTAAAACCACTTGATACTGCTTGACCATGCCACCAACGGTGGCAACTTCAGAAACACCTGGCACTGTTTGCAGCTCATACTTCAAAAACCAGTCCTGCAAACTACGCAACTGCGACAAGTCATTTTTGCCAGTTCGATCAACCAGTGCATATTGATATACCCAGCCCACACCGGTTGCATCCGGGCCCAGTTCCGGGCGTGCCGAGGCAGGCAGCTTGCTGGTTACCTGACTTAAGTATTCCAGTACTCGTGAACGCGCCCAGTACGGATCGGTACCATCTTCAAAAATGACATACACATACGAGTCACCAAAAAAAGAATAACCTCGCACGTTCTTTGCTTTTGGCACCGATAACATAGCCGTTGTTAATGGATAAGTGACCTGATCTTCAACCACCTGTGGCGACTGCCCGGCGAAGTTGGTTTTAATAATAACCTGCACGTCCGACAGATCAGGAATGGCATCCAGCGGTGTCAACCTAATCGACACAATACCGGCAACAACCAGTACAGCCGTCATCGCTAACACCATAAAGCGATTGCGAATGGACCAGTGAATAATTGATTCAATCATTTTATTACTCCTAAATTTAGCATATAGCTTTATTCAACCGGGTTTATTCAGTTGGCTTGATGACAGTGATTTTATAGTCGCCATCAGCTTGCTTTTGTAATTCAAAATGAACGGCTTGATCGACCTTGATTTTTGATAAATCCACACCGTCTACGGTTGTGAAATCCATCGTCATCGCAGGCCAGCCCAAAGCCTCAATCGGTTCATGTTCCAGTGTTAGCATACCGTGACCGGCCATAATGCTTTTTACTTTACCCATTCCCATCACCGCCTGGCCCACTTTTCCTGAGTCTGACTTTTCTTCTGTTTTACCAGCATCACCTTCACCCATACGCATTACGCTGGCTTTGGTACTGGCTTCAGAGTCAATCAGGAACTGGCCGGAAACAACAACTATCTCACCCGGCGTCAAGCCTTTTTTTATTTCAACCCAGTCACCTGATTCCATCCCCGCAATCACAACACGTGAACTAAAACGGCCTTCGCCCAGGCTAAGAATAACCCGCTCTTCATCACCGGTACGAATCAATGCTTCATGTGGTATATAGGTAAGGTTATCTTTAAAGCCACCGTAAATACGCACTTTGGCAAACATATTAGGTTTTAATACCTCATCTGGATTTTCAAAATGCAAGCGTACTTTTAAGGTACGAGTTTTTTTATCCAGTGCGGGGTAGATGTATTCAACCGTTCCTTCCCATTCACGCCCTGGTAAATACGATAAACGTACATCGGCAGTATTACCTGTTTTAACCCAGGCGGTTTGTTTTTCAAACACATCGGCTAACAGCCATACACTGGACAAATCTGCCAGGCTCATAATTTCAGTTGCGGGTTTTATATACATACCCTGACGGACACTTAAACGCGCCACGATGCCATCCTGAGGTGCATAAATATCAATTGTCTGCCGTGCCTTACGCGTGCGGCGTAACTCACTAATTTGAGCTTTTGATATCCCTAATGCTTCCAGACGTTCAAAGGATGCCGCCAGTAATATTTTATTACCACTGCGCAAGCCCTGTAGATATTCTTCCTGTGCATTGACTAATGTAGGCGAATAAAGCTTATATAAAATATCACCTTTCTTAACATTTTCACCTTCAGAGTAAACGTAGAGTTTTTCAATCCAGCCATCGGTTCTTGAGTGCACATGGCTTAACTTGGCTTCGTCATAAGAAACATAGCCAACGGTATTAATCAACCGACCAAGTCGGCCTTGCTCAACCAGAGCAGTACGCACACCCAGGTTATTAACAACCGCCGGATTTATTTTAACCACCGTGCCGTCTTCGCCATCGTCATAAACCGGCGTTAAGTCCATGCCCATAGGTGACTTACCCGGTTTGTTGCGCCGGTAACTGGGATCCATCGGTGCAACCCAGTAAAGAACTTTACGTTCTTTTTTGTCTGCTGCACTGCTGTCCATTGCAGCGTCGCTTGACGTTGCGGTTTCATCACCGCTACACGCGCTCAGTAAAATAGTGAAAGATAAAAATACGCTAATAACTACTATCCGTTTCATTTTGATTCTCCTGTAGAGTGACCAGAAAGATAAAGCACTTTTACTTTTGCTTTTATATGGTCTACATGTATTCGTAAGGCTTTTAATTGTGTTTCCAGTTCGGTGATACTTGCCCGCATCAGCGTTGTAAAGTCACCACGGTCACTTTGGTAAGCATTGAGTGCCGCCCGGGTATTCTGCTTCGCTTTAGAAACCAGAATATTGGAATATTGATCCATGCGCTGCGTTAGACGTTGCCAACTTGCATATTCATCATTCAACATGCGCTGCAGGCGGCGTAATTTATCTTCACGCATATCCTGTGCCGCCATTAATTTAGCTTTACTTGCAGCTACTTTTCGATCCTGATCGTTTCCAGTAAACAGCGGTAAATCAAATTTAACCATGGCCGACAGGAAATCTGAACGTTCACTGCCATTCGCATTATTGCCATCACGAAAACCATAGGTTAAATCAACCATCCAACTGGGTTTGTAGGACTGCTTTGCCAGCTGTACACCGTCTTCATTTACCGCGACACGGGCAGTTTCTACCCTCATACTAGGATGTGAAGCCAGTTGTGAAAAAATAACCGGCTTTGCTTTTAAGCTTTCAAACTCTGGAAATGCAACACTTATGTCAGCGGTTAAATATTCTTCACCCAACCAGCGTGCTAATTTTGCGTGTTGCTTTTCCTGCATATTTTTAATCATGATGATTCTATCAACCAGCAAGCCCAGCTCCAGCTGTGCCCGGGTTACATCCTGTTGTTTCTGCCTGCCTGCCGCATAGTTTGACTGAGTAATATTAACCAGTTGTTCAAACAGTCCACGGTTCTTGCTAATAACCTGTTCGGCATTATTCCAGTAATGTAACTCCAGCCAGCTCAAGCGAACTTCTCGCTGAACAACTAGCGCTCGATCATTCCACTTTGATAGTTGGCCATCGGCAACGTGGCTGGCACGGCTGGAACGTATTTCCAATGTATCGCCTCGTGGGAACATTTGCACAATTCCAATCTGGCTCTGCGTCATGGGTTCCTGATCAATTTTATAAGTGTCGGTTGGAACATTCATTATTCCCAACTTAAGTTGAGGATCGGGCAATGCGTTATTTGCCACCGCCAGCTCTCGAAAAGCCTGTTCTTTTGACTTAATTGCGCGCCGCACTGCATCACGTTTTAAGGCGATTTTTTCGGCCTGCTCGAGCATTAATGCATTCGAGCCGCCTGGTGCTGCAAAGGCATTGCCTACACTCAGAAAAGAGACGGTCAATACAACTATCCATACATGTTGTTTAACTACAAAGGGCATAATATGCTCCTAATTGGTAAGATAAGTAACGCTTTCAATCTGCAGCCATAAAAGCTACAAATCTAATCACAAAAGAAAAATAAATCTGGGGAGTGGAGGATGCTACCGCGGAGGGCGATAGGCTGATATATTTGTTATACCGCTAAGTGCATAAGCATAACTATTTTGCACAGCATAAAGTGGGAGAATGATTGCCGGCTGCCGCTCATGCATCATCGCAATAAAATGCAGACAATGACCACAATCCCGGTCATCTTGCCCGCATGCCGAATCACCGGAACAGCAATCCGTAAGCTTCTTGTGCTTATTACAATGAGCCATGGATTGTTTTATATTGTCATTGTTTTTTAGACTTTTGTGAGCGGCGTGTAGCGCTGTGACTGTGGGGGCTGCAACCCCGACTGTATTACTGCCAGACATAACAAACGATGTTGCAAAAGTAACCTGAATAGGAAACCAACCAAGAGACACAACTAAAAAGAGTATGCTTATTTTTTTTATCAAATGCGGCATTAAAATATCAAATATCTGTTCATTATGAATTTTATGACTAGAATTCTTATGACTAGATAGTTTAGCTAAAGTTCCATAAATGTAAACTGATCTGGATCTACCTATATAAGCCCACTATCTAGAATAAGCAACCTTATAGCATATAGCCCCCTTTCACAAACCCATTCACCTTGAAAAGGGCAAATTTCAGGCAAGCAGCGACAAATGCCTACATTTTCGGTGCACAAAGCACCCTCCCGCATATAGTTGCAATTTATAACCAGCCCCACTTCTTCTAGCGAACCCCATTCCATAATAATAATAGCCTCTCATTCCAGGCTAATTTATATAGTAAGCGTTCACTATTAAAGAATCAAAAATGTTTAACTTTGTTCGGAAATCTACCGCAGGAGTGTATGATTAAAAATACAGGAGAGGTTTTAATCTTCTTTTGTTCCATCAAAAACAGTGTAACGATTATTTCCTGCCTGCTTGGCCTTATACATCGCCTGATCGGCCTGCTGCAAAAGTTGAGTGGCATCTACCGCAACAGTCTTTGAATAATAGCTGATACCAATACTCGCTGTTACATGAAGCGTTAACTCACCGACTCGAACAGGTTGCTCGATCGCCTCCAGGATTTTGGTAATAAGCGGCAAACTGTCTTTGCAATGATTAAGGTCATTAACAATAATAACAAACTCATCACCACCCAGACGGGCAAGCGTGTCGCTTTCACGCAGTAAGTACTTTATGCGCTTTGCTATCGTAACCAGTAATTGATCACCCGCCGCATGACCGTAAGTATCATTAACCGGTTTAAAATTATCCAAATCAAGATACGCTAATACAAAACACTGTTCACGTCGCCTTGCATAAAGCATTGCTTGCTCTAAACGATCGGTGAATAACAACCGGTTAGGCAAGTCCGTTAATGCATCATGGTGTGCGATATGTTCAAGTTTTTTCTGGTTATATTTTTGTACCGTAATGTCGGAAAAAATAGCAACATACTTCTCAATGTTTTTTTGTTTATCTGCCACAGTACTAATACTTAGTGTCTCCGCATAGACTTCGCCATTTTTACGTCGATTCCATATTTCACCGGACCAATTTCCATTATTCAGTATTTCATTCCACATCGCTTTATAAAATGCTTCCCCTTGGTGCCCCGATGATAAAATACGTGGGTTTTTCCCCAGAACCTCCTCACGACTATATCCAGTAATATGAGTAAAGGCATCATTAACCTCAAGAATGCAACCTTTGGGATCGGTAATAATAATACCTTCAAGCGTAGACGAAAATACACTCGAGGTAAGTTGTAAACGCGACAGTGCCGTAGCAAGTTCAGTTTGCAAACCCAACATGCGTTTGCCAACATCAAGCCGAGCTTTTAATTCAGCATGGTCAAAAGGCTTGGCGATGTATTCATTAGCACCCGCATTAAGCCCCGTCACAATATCATCGGTTTCACGGCGAGAAGTTAACAGGATAATATAGGGCGGATTATTACTTTCGAGTTGCTGTATACGCTTGCATAATTGCAGCCCATTGAGTCCGGGCATTTCCCAATCGAGCAACAACAAAAGTGGCGCATCCGGCTGCTGTAAAATTTCCCAGGCAGCATCACCATTCTCGACAACAACAACGTCATACCCCCACTTAGCCGTAACCGAACTCAGCATTAAACGTGAAGTGGCATCATCTTCGGCAATTAATAATTTCATAGCCGATATTCTTCCATTGCACTCTTAAGTTGCACAAAGGTTTTTTCTATTGCTTGCATATTGTTCTTAACACTATCATCTTCGCCTGCTTTTGCTGCTAATTCTATTTTACGGGCATAATCACTCAACACCATACCTCCCACATTAGCCGTAGCACCTTTAAGTTTATGCGCCAGCATTGCCGTTGCTTGCATGTCGTTGGTCTCGACAGCCCGTTTTAGTTCTTCAAGCTGTTGGGGGATATCTTGTAAAAATGCGGTGATGACCTTTGTTATCAGCTCATTGTCGTCCAACAAACGTTGGCTTAAGGCTTGGTAATTAAAAATGGGAATAGCTGCTTCATCGATACGAGCATCTTCCGTTTGAATAGCGGCTGCAACCATTTCGCCCTTACCTTTAATCTGCTTATGACAATAGACAGGTAACCAGCGTTTAAGTATTACCTGTAATTTAGAAGGCTCAACCGGTTTGGCAATATAATCATCCATGCCCGCCGCAATGCATTTGTCACGATCACCGTGCATGGTGTTTGCGGTCATCGCAATAACAGGAAGCGTGTGGCTTTTGACTTTTGATTCAGAACTGCGAATCTTACGTGTTGCCTCAAAGCCATCCATGACCGGCATTTGACAATCCATAAACACCAGGTCGTAAGGGAACTGTTCAAGCGCTTGCATGGCCTCTTCACCATTAGCGGCAAGATCGATATGAATGCCAAATTGCTTCAGCATACCTTCGGCCACTATCTGATTAACAGAATTATCTTCCACCACTAATATCCGAGCATTAAACTGCGGTGTTTCTCGTTCCTTAAAGCGGCTACGAAATGATAATTCTGCATCACCCAGCCCCATAATTTGAATAAGCACGTTATAAAGTTCGGACTGATTCACCGGCCTGGAAATATAACCATCAAAACCAAGCCTCTGCATTTCTTTTGCGTCGCCACGCCGCCCACGACGGGTTAACACGACTTTTTTAATCACAGGCAATTGGCTATTATTATCCATTAACTGGCTTAACTGAATACCATCCATATCCTGTAGCTGCATATCAATCAAGATAAGACTATAAGGTTTACCTTGTTCTGCCGCTATCTTTAAGAACTGCATAGCCTGCTGCCCCGTTTCAGCCACATCATGGTCTACCTGCCAGCCATCGAGCATCTGATCCAGTAACTGACGATTGGTGGCATTATGCTCTACAATCAGCAGCTTCTCGTTTTTAAGATCACCTCTGTACGGCTGCGGTGATAGCGCATCAATATTATCAAGCTTAACCGTAAACCAGAAAGTTGCACCCTTACCCGGCTCACTTTCAACCCCAATCTCACCGCCCATTAACTCAACCAGTTGCTTGCAAATGGCGAGACCTAAACCGGTACCACCGTACTCACGCGTGGTCGAACTGTCCGATTGAGTAAAACGTTCAAACATAGACTGTTGTTGTTTTTTGTCTAAGCCAATGCCTGTATCGGTTACTCGAAAGCATAATCGGCTGCAGTTGTCTTGCTCTTCCTCGACTTCATAAAAAACAGCAACCTCACCTTGCGCGGTAAATTTAATGGCGTTGCCCACCAGATTAGTCAGCACCTGACTGATCCGCCCCGGATCCCCTTTATACCATCGGTTTAATATCGGGTTAGCCGGGCAAATAAGTTCCAGGCCTTTCTCGTCTGCTTTGAAACCAATGGTTGCTGCAAAATCCGCTAACATCGTGTCTAACTCGAAGTCGAGCAATTCCAGTTCCAGTTTACCGGCTTCAACTTTAGAAAAATCGAGAACATCATTTATAATAGCCAGTAACGATTCTGCACTGCGTTTAATCGTCATGGCTTGCCCATGTTGTTCATTATTAAGCGGTGTATCTAATAACAGGTTGGTCATACCAATGACCCCGTTCATCGGGGTTCGAATTTCATGGCTCATGTTCGCAAGAAAGTCTCCTTTAGCCTGGCTGGCCGCTTCTGCCTGTAATAATGCAACTTCCAGCTCTTCGGTACGTAAGTCGACTTTGCGTTCCAGACTACCAGCTAAATCCTTTAATTCCTGTTGTGAGTGAGTCAGGTGCTTCAACATAGTCTGAAATGATTTGGCTAACAAACCCAACTCATCCGTGCGTTCAGTTGCGGGAATGAGAACATCATCCCCTTTGGCTATTCTATCGGCTACCGTGGTGAGCTGTTTAATTGGCCGCGTTAATCGCTGTGCCAGCCATGCCATAATAATACTAATTAAAACCACAACAAAAATAACACCAACCGCCAGGCGCTGGCCAAAGCCCAGCGATACGCCTTCAATAACACTGTGCGACACCAATGCAGCAACCAGAATATGCTGCGTTTTATCCAGGGGGTTATAACGCAAATGAGAATGTATAAGACTGGCTGAACGCTCAGGCAGATCCAGGAATTCAAATGTCTCCTGAATTTCCAGTAACTGCTGGAACTGCGGAAAATCTTTTTTCATCCCTGCTTTCCCTCCCATCTCCAGAGTAAAACGGCGGTCTCGGTCAGGATGAAATAAATAATCACCGTCTTCATTAGCCAGCATAAAGGTAACATCGGCCGGTGCCGAATCAAAAGGTTTTGCCAGTGCCTCAAAATTTGCATTAATAACAACCACACCATATATCCCATCATCGGTTGTAAAAATAGGCGCGGCAACTCGCATCACTGGCTGTAAGGGCAAAACTATTGTGCCATGTTCTTTATTGAGTTCGACATTAGACAGGAACTGCTGGTCAGGCTGCAAACGGATCGTTTCACGTACGTAATCACGCGAACCTTTGGCCTGAAGTTTTTTATCATTAACAATAATGATCTTACCATTACGACGTTCCACTCGCACCAGTTCCAGGCCACCATCCGCAATACCGATATAACGAATTTGAAGATAGTCCGGGCGTTGTTGTAAAAGTATTTTAAAATCAAGTGCCAACCGTTGTTTCCAGAGTCCCAGTGTCATATTGCGTTTATCGTCATAACCATCTCCGGCAGCCGCACGGTAATAACCAATAACAGGGTCCGAGGTTGATATACCTTGTACATCCAGACGCATCTGATCAATATTGTCATGAAAACGATTCGTCAAACGCAATAACTCACCCGCCATACGTTCTACACTCTGCTCGCGCAATAAGGCGCTGGCATCTTTATAGCTATAAATCGAGATACCAAGAACGCCAACACCGGCAATCACAAAAGCAAATAAAGCGAATCGAGTGGGTAAAGAAAGCTTCATTGTACAGCACCGCTCTGGTGCAAAATTATTTTTAAACTGGTAATAATACCTTCCAGAACCCGCAAGACATCGGCCGGTGTTTTATTTTGCTGCCTTGGCACAGGCTCCGGCATCACATCAATACCGATAAAAACCTTAAGCTCAGTTAACTCTGTTTCAATCAACCGTACCTGCTTGAACACATCGGTTGGCGTGATTATGTCACCAGCATACAATTTAATCCGGTGTAAACCAAACATCCCTGCACGGCGTTTTGCCTGGAATATAAGATCGAGTACTTCGGCCGCTTTTAACAATACTTCGCGCGGTTGTGTTTGTGGTTTTAATTTAATATCACTCCATAGATTGACCGGGATTTTTTCGCCTAGGCTTTTCGCAATCAGTTCGATGTCCTGTTTAATCGTCAGTACTTCTCTATATACGTCATTCGGTGTGGAACCTTCCGAGCCTAAAATAACATCCAGCAAATACAAAATCTGCTGCATATTCCGGTAAACATCACTGGGCTGTTTGTCTTCATATTCGCCCACCTGATTTAATATTTTATTCCATAATACCGTGTCCATCGCCTCCTGCTTAAAAATGAGCTCCAGCTCATTATCCAGACGTAAGGTTAAATCATAAACTTCAGAAGGGGTAATTATTCGCAGTGGATACTGTGGTACCGCCATCTCACCCAGGCCTTGTCGTTGACGTAACACACTTACCTTTTCAAGAATTTCCAGAGTCTTGCTGTAAACATGACGCGGTTGCATGCCTGTAATTTTAATCGCCTTGCGCGGTATAATTTGAATACCCCGCAAGCGGCGATATTGTTTCAGCTTTTTAATAATATGTTCACTGATTGAAAAAACATGATTAGGGGTTTTTAGCAATGCCGAGCGGTCATATTGTTGTAGCGTCTTGTCCAGCGCAAAGCTCGGTAATAATGCCGCCGCCCAACGGGTATTTTGAATCACATCGTCGGGGGTTTTACCTTCCTGTGGTTCGGGCTCAGGGAAGTCACGTTCCAGCCCAAGACGAAACTGTATACTCTGCAATTCAGCAATCGCCACCCCCATTTCATCAAATACATCGCTTGGGGTAATCACCCGCCGGGGTAGGACACGTATTTTAAGCGGGGCCATCCATAAGTTTTTTTCTGCCAGACTGATCTTTTCCAGTAATTTATAAACAGAAGCCAGGGCATGGTTAGGTAATTTTCCCTGAGTCAATTCAGGCACAGGTACGTTCTGAGGCAGGCTTTGACTACGACGTAAAAACTGCACCAGGCGGATCACCTGTAAGCTGCGTGTGTAAACTTCCGAAGGGGTTACGCCACGTAAACCCAGCGTTTCTTCAATGGCAATGGATACTTCTGACAGTGCCGCATAAACATGATTCGATGTTTTATTGCTTAAAAGCACTGGTTTCTTTTTTATTTTACCAACTTTGTCTTTTTTCAGCAGTAAAGCCAGCTCCTGACGCAAACGAACAACCACACTGAACACTTCATTGGGGGTAATGTCTCTGCCAGGGAAGCGGGGCACCGTAATGTCCCCTGTTTTTGCAATATTGAGACGATAACTGTTGATTTCACCAAGTACTTCTAACGCCTTCTGAAACACATGCTGAGGTTTGCGCCCGGACTCCACTTTTACACGTGGCCAGGGTGTCGAAATTTTGTTCTGTCTTCTTAGGTCGCGTAAATCATCTGCTAGCAGTTGCACCTCAATATATACATCATTCGGGCTTTTTTCCGCTGTTATTGCGGCTAAAAGCGAGGGAGACACCAACAAGTATAAAAGCAAAGAGACTATACACGCACTAAAAATGTGCCTATACCGCATAGGGGAAATGACAGGTTCAGCCTGTCTGCCTACGGAACGAATAACATGATTTGATAAACCCCTCATTTGAGGACACCTTAATTGCAAGTCTGGCCAATATGCTTTTATTAGCGGCCATTAAGGCTTGTTTCTAAAGTATTTTTAGAATAAAACTGGAAAACTCTCTGCAAAATAACTCCCCATGTTTTCACACAAGCCGCTTTCTGTTTACCAGCCGGAGAACGGCGTTTTTCAAGACAGTTGTCGCCTAAAGTTTAAAATTATGCCGCCACGTTCTTCTCGTTTTCCGGGTTAAGATAAACTTCGCTTATCTCATCCCAGTTTCGTATTTCACCACTCCAGCGTTCAGGGTTTTTTAATTT
>JAJRZT010000101.1 GCA_024275115.1 Gammaproteobacteria bacterium | reverse complement strand
TTCGGTGCTAAAATTAAAGGCGGGTGCAATATTACGGTTAAAAAAGCAAGCCGAATCTTGAGGGCAGTTCGCAATATCATTGGCAACAGAAACTCCTTGAGTAACGGCATAATGAAATAAAGTTTTATTAGTATCCTTTACGTCCATTAAGGATAAATCAAGCATTTCAAAAGGAACCGTTCCAGAATTTTTTGAGCAGGTCGCCACGCTTACAGAAGTGACGGTAAGGGTTGCGAGGGCATTAAAACGATTTTCAGTTCCAAACCCTGGCTCACCCTCATCATTGGTATCAGGACAAGGTAAGTAATCATTTTTCTCCATAAATCGAAGCAAAGCCACTTTAACCGTTGCTAATTTAACCTGACTAACATCCCGATCTACATTCACTTTTTGCTCACTAAAAAGCGTCGCCGAACCAACCACCAAGGCGGCCACAACTGCCAGCACAACTGCCAGTTCAACCAAGGTAAAACCTTGTTGTTTTTTTAAATTAATCATGATTCGCTCCCTTAAAAACTCTCATCTTATAATTGACCACCCGATGAAATAATGGCGTACTTAACGTCTCCGCCCAAAATCCAAAATAACTGATCATCAAATGTTTGCCCCTCTCGTCTACTACCAGAACCCTTCCAAAACTGTTGATCGCCATCTACGTTTTCAAATTCAGCGTCATCCAGCCCACCACGATTTTTCGAATCAAAGGCATGCCATGCCGCTGCACCATTCTCTCCAAAGCTAACCACTACCGCAATGGCAGCGAACTCAAGCATTTCATCATTCTCTGTTCCAGTTGAAGAACATCCAGTATTCAACGAAGTAATTTCACCGCATACTCTATAATTTTTCCTACCGTCCTTTTCAAGTGGATAGGTATCCAAACTAAATGCTGGCGGGTTTCGGCGATCAAAATAACGAGCAGACGCTTTATCGTCGGCAAAACCAAGGTGGCCACTACTATCCGCCTCTGCATTCACCGCATACAATAAAGGCTGCCCCCAAACGTCTGTTGCGGCTACGCCTAAATCAAGGTAAGGAATTTTACCTTGAGCCGTTGTGCACTCAAAATTAGAACCTCCCTGCCGATCTTCTTTTCCATCACCATTTGAATCAGGGCAAGGTAGAAAACTATTAACTCGTACAAACATCATTAACGCACTACGTACTTCGTTCATATAAACATCATTATTGAGCAAATGGTCGTATTCACGCGTGCTTTTAACGATATTAACCGTTGTTACCATTAAGATAACCAATACCACTAATGCAACCGAAAGCTCTAGCAATGAAAACCCTTTATTGTTTGCTTTATTGTTTAAAGAAGTCATAAAGGACACCCTAATGCATCACGCCAATTTTGCCCTTCTGCATTCCTATCCAAGTGATTATCACCCAGTTCACAACCCGCGCCACCATAAGAATACTTAGGAGCCCCCCCCCTATAAAGGCACTTATTAAACCAACTGTTTTGTCCAGCGACTGCATTATCTGAACTCACTGATTCGCATAAATCGGGAATTCCATTCCCCCCTGGCGTAGCCGAAACCCCGCTGGTGACATCCTTTGCTACACGGCTCAACATGGCGGCATTCCACTCCTCTCGCGTAATTGCAATCACCTCATCATTAAACGAAGCGACGCCATTTCTCAATAGAGCAGCATCCCATTCAGAACGACTCATGTGAATCGTTTCATCATTAAAGAAGTCACCATTGCCGTGAGAGATAAAAGCCCCCTGTTCAGCAGGAAAATTATATTCAGCAGGCACCAATAGGCTAGGTTGCTCTAAATATCTGTTTATAGACGAGTTTGCATTTACAATTTGAACCCAGCGCGTATCATTTTCAACCACTTCTCCCGAATAAAACAACACCATTACAATGTCTCCCCTTCCATCCAATGTTAAGGGAAATTGGCACGTAGGGGTTGGATTTATATCACAATTATTACGAAAATCATTCATGTCCACCTTAGAAGGGGTGTCTATATTTAAAGGCGCAAAACGATTCGCTACTGAGCCATATCGATAAGCCTCACCATCCACTAAAAAACGCGCATCCACCGCAAACCAATATCGTCTATTCTCACGCGGTAGATTTGAAGGTAAAAAAGAAAAATTTCTATTAATCACTTTTTGAGGCACCCATCCCATTGCATACAAAGAGCCTGAACGGGAACATTCTTTACCTGTCTCGGACTGTTGATTTCCTGAAATATCAGGACAAGGAAAATACCCTATTCCAGGAAGATCTAAATCAATATTTGGGCTTCCTGGCGGGGTTCCTGGGGGGGTTGAATCAAACAACTCTGGATGCAATATTGCATAAGTTAACATTCGTTCTTTCACCAGCTGTAATGTCGAAACATAGCCTCCCTGCACATCTTGCTTCATACCTTCAGAACGAATATTTCCCTGAGTACCAAACCACGCAGCGGCACCCAAAACTAAGATAAGCAATCCCATCAAAAGCACAAAACCCGACTCTTTTAAGTGCGCTTTATTTTTATGTACAACTTTCATAACACACCCCTACCTTATAAACTTTACGACCCAATTCTTAACTATTTCATAGCGGCTAATAAATCAATAAATTCGCCTTCATTATAAATACAATATTCATTTCTGTGAATCCGCAAAACTACAAACAAGGGTTCTACAAACCGCTTTAAACATAATAAAACAGCATTAACGCCACCATTAAC
>JAJRZT010000100.1 GCA_024275115.1 Gammaproteobacteria bacterium | reverse complement strand
GGTACCGCTTAAAGGCAAAAGGCAAGACCTGACCCCGTGGGTGTTTGTGGACGGCGGTACCGCTTAAAGGCAAAAGGCAAGACCTGACCCCCTGGGTGTGCTATTCATAATCAGGCAAGGTTAGTATGCTCAAAAGGTAAAAGAATAAGCCTTTGTGGACGGCGGTACCGCTTAAAGGCAAAAGGCAAGACCTGACCCCCTGGGTGTGTGCCCCCCTGGGTGTGAAAGTTCAAAGCTTGGAGTTGCAACTGAAGCCCAAGCCTGGCTAAAACAAACACTCAATATAAATAATGATATTAAACGGAGGGCCATATACATGAGCTCAATCCTCTTTATTCTCTGCTAGGCCTAGTAGATATTTAGCCTCTTTAACAGCACTATCAAGATCTCCAAACCTTCCAGTTGGATCTGGACGTTCTCTGACCTCGTATGTTTTTTCTTCTTCAGAGTCATATTTACGCACAAATTTGTGAAGCAAGTAAGAACCATCACTATCTCTCACTACTTCGATTATTTGTTTTCCACAACCCGAATGGATTCGTTCAATTTTTTCCATGGTTTTATAAGCCTTCTCAGTCGCCAATTATAGTCTTAGGTTCGATAAGCTTATTTGTGGAAGCATCCCGAAATGAGTGAGTTTGAATTTGCTGCCCATCTTTCGCCACCCTCACATCAGAACTAACTTTCTGAATATTTGCAGGGTTACGACCGGTCTGTGCTGCTATTCGATTTGCTTGTTTAGCTGGTTGACTAATGACAGTTCCACCACCTTTGGATAGCTGCCCCAACTGCTCTTGGGAAGCTAACTGCTTTTGGAGCTTAAGCCCATTAACAGATGAGCTTGCACTCTTTGTAACAAACTTCCCTGCGCCCCATTTAACACTTTGCCTAACCGCACCAGCAGGACTGGCAAATGAACCAATTATTCCAATAAGCTCACCGCTTGACATTGGAGGTTCAAAACCAGGAACAGGATTCATCGTAGCAGGGAAACTGGAACTATTACCGCCAGCAGGATGCCGTAAAGTTTTACCTGTACTTAATCGCTCTTTAACTGACGCTACAGATTCTCGCCCATCCGGATCCACAAACAAATACGGATTATTATTCGCATAAGCATACCGATTATACGATTGAATATTGCTTTCTTTAAACCCAACTGGATCGATGGCCATAAACCGCCCGATGGTCGGGTCATACCAACGTGCGCCAAAATACGTCAGGCCAATATCATTTTCATGGTGTTTACCGGTGTACCATTGTTGGTTTGAATCGGTACTTTCTTTACGGATCCGCGCACCATAAGGGTGGTAGTCTTCTTTCCAGAGGATTTTCCCATTTTCATCCGTGGCGGCGATGGGGGAACCCAGTGCATCGTTGTGGTAGTAGGTGATGGTTTCTGCCGCCCAGACGGATGGCATTGCAAATACCAGCATCAAGCCGAGCAGGAGTTTTCCCATAATATTTATCAGTGTATTGTTCCGTTTATTTTCCATTTCGTATTTCCTCTTGCAGTTCCGTTGGCCAAATGTTGATGGGCGTGCACCTATGGGGGTAGGTTCCCGCTGTGGTTAAAATTTCCACCAGAAAACCAACTTAAAATAATCTGCTCCAACCTGTCAACCGCTTCTTTGTTAAAGTATCCAGCGAATTCCGAATTTATACGGTTGACAGGCTCAGGTCTTCCCCCGTGCCTTTCATATATTGACTTTTCGATGTGGTGGTTAATGTGCCTAACCGTTTTATGCTTGTGAAGCTGTGTCTAAATAATATTATGCGATAATGCATTTACCCGTATCTTGTTGTTTAAAATAAAGATATTATAATTCTCTAGAAAATATTATTAATTTCAAGGTGTTTGGATGTTAAAAATAGGCGTGGTCGGTGGAACAGGGTATACCGGCGTGGAATTATTGCGTTTAATTGCGCTGCACCCGCAAGCGGAGTTGGCGTGCATTACCTCACGTTCAGAAAAAGGCCTGGCGGTATCGGATTTATTTCCAAATTTACGTGGCCATATTGATATTGCTTTTTCTGACCCGGCCGATGCGCCTTTAAAAGACTGCAATTTGGTGTTTTTTGCCACCCCTAATGGCATTGCGATGCAGCATGCGGTTGAGTTGCTGGACGCAGGGGTTAAGTTAGTTGATTTAGCCGCGGATTTCCGTTTAAAAGACGAAGCTCTCTGGACGGACTGGTATAAGGATGCCTCTAGAACCGGCAAACATGCCTGCCCACAATTATTAGAGCAGGCCGTTTACGGTTTACCGGAAGTAAATCGGGAACAGATTAAAACCGCACAACTGGTGGCCAACCCCGGTTGTTACCCAACGGCGGTGCAATTGGCTTTTTTACCTTTGATTGAAGCGGGTATTGTGGATGTGTCGCGTTTAATTGCCGATGCCAAGTCAGGCGTGAGTGGTGCTGGCCGTGGTGCCAATGTAGGTGCGCTGTTGGCTGAAAGCAGTGAAAGCATGAAAGCTTATGCGGTGGCAGGGCATCGCCATTTACCTGAAATTAAGCAGGGTTTGCAAAATGCACACGGTGCCGAGGTCGGTTTAACTTTTGTGCCGCATTTAACGCCGATGATTCGTGGCATACATGCGACTTGCTATGCAGAATTAACGTCGAATAGTGATTTACAATCACTGTTTGCTGAACGCTATAAAAATGAGCCGTTCGTTGATGTGTTGCCAGCAGGCGCGCACCCTGAAACACGCTCAGTAAAAGGTGTCAACACGTGCCGAATAGCGGTGCACCAACCACAAGGTGCCAATACGGTCGTGATTTTATCAGTTATTGATAATTTGGTAAAAGGGGCGGCGGGGCAGGCCATCCATAATATGAATTTAATGTGTGGCTTAGATGAAACGCTGGGTTTAAATGCCGTTGCGTTAATGCCTTAAAGGTTTAGTTAAAATATGAATTTAGTTGTAAAAGCGCATCGCCCCTGGGTTACTCGTTTAATCTGGGTGTTGGGTGTTATCGCGTTACTTATTGCCGGCTGGTCGGCATTTGACTTCGGGCGTTATAGTGCACGATTTGATAGTGCCGATGCACGTCGCAGTGAAGAAAGTTTTGCAAAAAATCGTGATGCGCTTAGTGCCGAAATTGAAACTTTGCGTGAAGGAACGGCGATTTTAAAGCGTGCCGCACAAATCGAAAAGAAAGCCTATAATGAACTATATACCACCTTAAAAGCATTACAGTCTGAAATTCTGGAGCTAAAAGAAGAGCTGGCTTTTTATCGCGGCATTGTATCGCCACGGGATGCTTCGCGTGGTTTGCGTTTGCAAAAATTCACTTTTGAGAAAAATGGCAATTCACGCAGTTATCGTTATAAAGTGGTGTTGTCTCAGGTATTAAAAAATGATCGTGTTGCACGTGGCAAGGTTCAGTTGGTTTTTGAAGGCCTGCAAGACGGGCAGGCGAAAGTATTAAAGTTACGTAATGTAACCGCGAAGCGCATCAACGAATTAAATTATAAATTCAAGTATTTTCAGAATATCGAGGGTAATATCGAAATCCCAGATGGTTTTGTTGCTGCACGTATTATTTTGCGCATTTTCCCGCGCGGACGGCAGCAGGATATGATAGAAAAGACATTTGATTGGCCCAAAAACGGAGAGCAGTGAGTATGTGGGGAAACAAGAAAAAACCAAAGCAAACGGCACAGATTGATTCATTAATTGGCCAGAATTCCGAAATTCATGGTGACGTCATTTTTAAAGGTGGCTTGCATGTCGATGGCGTGATTAAAGGTAATGTTATCGCGGAAGAGGGCACCGATTCGGTGATTACGCTGAGCGAACGTGGCACCATCGAAGGTGAAGTTAAAGTACCCAATGTTGTTGTTAACGGAACGGTGATTGGCGATGTGCATGCCTTAACGCATATCGAACTGGCTTCAGAAGCGCGGGTGCACGGCAATGTTTATTACAGCCTGATTGAGATGGCTATGGGCGCCGAAGTGAATGGTAACCTGGTGCATCGGGAAGATTCGGTGGTGCATTTAAAACCGAGTGCAGAGAGTGTGGGCAGCTCAACCGATGATAAAAAATCAAATAAGTAGAATTAGTCTGCAATATCAAAGCCTTATCTGGGCTCCTGCCTTTTTCCGGAAGGTACTGATAGAATATACCTTAGTAAATTAATACGGTATTGCTTGAATCTGGCGGGGGCAACCCTCATAATATAAGTGTTTATTGATATTCTATTTGGGAGCGAACACCATGGCTGAAGCTGATCCGTCCATTACTTTTACCGATAATGCGGCAAAAAAAGTAAAGCAACTTATTGAAGATGAAGGTAACCAGAATCTGAACCTGCGTGTTTACGTAACAGGCGGCGGTTGTTCTGGTTTCCAGTACGGTTTTAACTTTGATGAAAACGTGCAGGACGGCGATACACAGGTTGAAAACAGCGGCGTGAAAATGGTGATTGATCCCATGAGCCTGCAATACCTGCTGGGTGCGGAAGTTGACTATAAAGAAAGCCTGGAAGGTTCAATGTTTGTGGTTAATAACCCCAATGCGACCACAACCTGTGGCTGCGGTTCATCCTTTTCGATTTAATCTAAATTCCCCGTCCGCTTGCGGCGGGCACGAAACCGTTGGGGTTTCCAAAGGGGTGCATACCCCGTTGACGATATATAATTGATTACCCTGTGTGAGTAAAGCCCGATAATGCTGCCTTTTTTGGGGCATTGTAAAGCACACATCCATGTGTGAAGTTTCACTTGCTACGGTTTAGTGATTGTTAGATATGCTACAGATATTTATTCCATTATGCTCAAAAACGGTTTTTCGCTGTGTGGCCCCAACACGATATTCCATTGCAGCAGGATTTCAAGACCGTTATCGCCATTATCGACACGCAGACGACGCGCCTCGAGTTGCAACCGGCCATGCGAACTGTAATACCAACTGTAATGTATAGAATAGGCTTTAGATTTAATCGATTGATCCAGCCTGCCTTCGGCAGATTCCAGGCCTAAACCAATATGATGTGCGGGCATAAACTGGTAGTCTGCGACAGCCCAATAACCCTGTGCTTTGTTTGTATTCCCTGATGTTATTTCCCGCTGGTTATAAAACACTTCACCAAGCAACATCAACCGAGCGGAGTAATCATACTTTGATGCATAGCCGGGCTGCAGAAAATAGCTAAAATCAAATACCTGTAGATTTGTGCTTAAACTGCCCGTCGCATCATTTTTTCCCGTGAGCATACTGAACCCGAGTTGATAGGCTGTTGAAGATGACTTATAGCCATAATATAACTTCCCGGAGTAGGCTTTGTTTTTTGATTGGGCTTTATTTAAGGCAACTTCATTGTCACTATTAAGCAGTGCAAAACTCGCGCCAGCGCGATGGCCATTTCCAAAGTCGACAACTTTGCCGATAGTGGCACCGGCTTCACGTAGTTGCTCTTCACCTAAAAACTCGGCAATGGGCAGGGGCAGTGAAATTTGTGGTCTTTCCGGTTCATGAATGGTATTAAGCAAACCAAACTCATTGCGGTATTTCCCTGCCTTTAATCGAAAGCCATTGCCAAGTTCGGCGATAACCGCAGCTTCTTCAACATCAAGGGATTCATCGGCTGGTTTTGTTAAAAATATCATCCCGTAGAGCCAGGGGTTTATTTGAGATTCAAGTGATAACTCGACTTCACGAATTTTTAGCTCGGCTTTACCGCTTTGTGTACCAAAGTCTCTTGATGCAGCAAAGAGATCAAGGTTGGCACCCAGTTTTATATTTTCAAAGCGGTTGTTTTTTGATGCCGCTAAATGATGATCAGTATTAGCTGATAGTGAGTTTGTTATTGTGGTGGCGATGGCCACGGTAAGCATTGTCTTACGCATTATAAATTCTCCGATAACGAAAAAAATTAGACACAACTTGAATAGTTGTGCCGTATTACAAAATAATTTTAAGGTTTTACGAAAAATAAGGCGGTGCACGAGCAAAATATATTGCTTGCAGAGAGGATGCTGGGCGGGTGCTATTTCCTGTGTCGGCTGAGGTGCTTTCTGTTTGGGCTGTTAACGGTACTTTGGTAAAAATTAACCCATTACCTGACTTTTCCAGTTGCGCAAATATCTCACATGATTTATCGGCAGCATGAAAGGGGTGTTCTACGGAGTGAGTGAGCGCACTGAACTGCCCCGCAAACAGCAGAATACTGATGAGTGTCAGGTATATTTGAATGTGTTTGCGGTTAGTTTTCATGTGCTATTGATATGGTATCAATTTTTTAGCTGGATTGCTTCGGAGTTACCCCCCCCAAAGTGTGGTCGTCATTTTTTGAGCTTTCAGCTCTGCTAGCTATTGACCTAAACTTGATGAAATTTCACATTTGCCGATAACCCCAGTGTTATTTTCTGTTATTCTATTAAATTGAATTGACTACATGGAGTTCGCAATGAGTGAATATCTACCGGGTTTAGCAGGCGTACCTGCAACAAAATCAAACATTTCCAGCATTGATGGTGAGAAGGGGATCCTTGCTTATCGTGGTTATCCGATTGAAGAACTGGCCAAACACAGTAGTTTTGAAGAAACAACATTATTATTACTCGATGGTTGTTTGCCAACACATCTCGAACTTGAAGAATTTAAACAACAGCTTATTGATGATCGTGACATTAAATTTCACACTCGCGGTCTGATGAAAAATTTACCCGCCACCGGCCATCCGATGGAAATGCTGCAAACCGTTGTTGCGAGTTTAAGTATGTTTTACCCCGGGTCAGAGTGTTTAACCGGTGACTCGCAATGCGATGATTTAAATTATATCCACAATACAACGGTTAAAATTATTTCACGCTTACCAACGATAGTGGCCATGTGGGAACATATTCGTAATGGTTATGATCCGGTGAAACCGCGCTCTGATTTATCTTTCGCAGAAAATTTCTTATACATGTTAACCGGCAAAGAGCCCGATCCCATGCTGGCAAAAATAATGGATGTTTGCCTTATTTTACATGCCGAACATACCATTAATGCTTCAACCTTTGCGGTGTTAGTAAATGCTTCCACACTGGCAAACCCTTATAGTGTGATTGCGGCGGCCATTGGTGCGCTTTCTGGCCCACTGCATGGTGGTGCCAACCAGCGGGTGGTTGAAATGCTGGCTGAAATTGGTTCGGCGGACAAGGCTGAAGAATATATTGATAACAAATTAAAAAATAAAGACGTTATCTGGGGAATGGGGCACCGTGAATATAAAACCAAAGATCCCCGTGCCACTATTTTGCAGGGGCTGGTCGACGACTTGATGGCATCCAGAGGAGGAGACATTAGCCCGGCTTTTGAAATTGCAAAAGTGGTTGAGCAAGTTTGTGAAGATCGCCTGGCTAAAAAAGGTGTGTATGCGAATGTTGACTTTTATTCGGGCATTCTTTACACCGAAATGGGCATTCCTGCTGATCAGTTCACCACGATTTTTGCGATTGCGCGTTCAGCCGGTTGGCTGGCACATTGGCGCGAGCAGTTAGGCGATAATCGGATCTTCAGACCCACGCAAGTTTATACCGGTGAGCCTAACCGACATTACGTGGATATCAATAAACGTTAAATCCTTGTTAAAAGTTATGATAAATTCCACCTAAGATTACCGGCTGTGTTGCTCCGGTTACACTGCTGATATTGCCGGGTTGCTTGTTTAATGTTTGTTTTGCCAGCCAGGCAAAGGCCATCGCTTCGATCCATCCACTTGCGATACCCTCAGCATCCGTGGTTGTTACCTTGATACTTTCTAATTGAGCTTGTAAGCGGCTCATTAAAAAATTATTTTGTGCGCCACCGCCACAAGCAAAAACCTCACCACAATCATTGGCATATTCTTTTATTGCCCTGGCGATAGACTCGGCGGTGCATTCACAGAGTGTAGCTTGAACATCTTCAGAAGATAAAAAAGGAAAAGCTTTTAAGTGTTCGCTAAACCAGCCGGGGCTAAAATAATCGGTGCCGGTACTCTTAGGTGGTGACAATTTAAAAAATTCATCGCTTAATAATTGTTGCAGAAAGTCGCTGTTTATTTTTCCACTGGCTGCCCATGCGCCTTTATCATCGTAACTTTTATTTTCCTGTCGCCCAATCCAGTAGTCCATTAAGGTGCTGGCTGGGCCGGTATCAAAGCCGATAACCGGCTTGTTTTTATCGGCGGGTAAAATGGTAATGTTGGCAATGCCGCCGAGGTTTAAAATAACACGGTTGTTGTTAACATCTCGAAAAAGTTGTTCATGAAAAGCGGGTACCAGTGGTGCACCTTGGCCACCGGCTGCCATGTCCCTGCGGCGGAAATCGGCTACCGTGGTAATGCTTGTGAGTTGGGCTATGGTATTTGGGTCGGCGATTTGCAAGCTGTTACGAATGGTGGCTTCAGGATAATGGCGTAAGGTCTGCCCGTGGCTGCCAATGGCTTTTATATCGGCAACGTTGAGTTGCGCCTTTTTAAGTAACTGGTTGGCACAGTTTGCAAATTGTTTACCCAATTCAATATCGAGCTGCTGCATTTTTTGTAATTCGTTATCACAACCCTGACATAACGCGTTAATTTGGTTGCGTGTTTCACTGGCGAAGGTTTGGGAGTAATGTGCAACGAGTTTTATTTTATTGTTGCTGCAATCAATCAGTGCGGCATCAATGGCATCCATACTGGTGCCTGACATTAATCCAATATAATAGTCAGGCATGATGCTAAGCGTCCATTTACATTTGTGCCGTTAGAATGCTTGAGTATAAGTATTTGCCGCAACTTTAAAATTATGTGCGTCGAGTTGTGCCAACAGTTTTACGGCATGCTGTTTAAAATCTATTTTAAAGTTTTTGTTAATCGGTGCGGCATTAGGCAATTTAACGGTAAGTGGATTACGGTGTACACCATTAATTCTGAATTCATAATGCAGATGCGGGCCGGTTGCGCGCCCCGTGCTACCGACATAACCAATGATTTGCCCCTGTTTAACAAATTTGCCGTTATACAGACCACGTTTAAAATTATTCAGGTGTGCATACAAGGTGCTGTAGCGACCGCCATGACGAATGATAATGGCCTTGCCATAGCCCCCTTTGCGACCACGAAAAATAATCTTACCATCGCCGGATGCTTTAACCGGTGTACCGCGTGAAGCTGCGTAATCTACGCCTTTATGCAAACGCATACGGTTTAGAACCGGATGTTTGCGTTTACCAAAACGTGAACTAATGCGTCTGAAATCAACCGGGGTGCGTAAAAAAGCCTTGCGCATGGACAAACCTTCCGGGGTATAGTAGTTACTGTTGCCCTTTGGGTCGGTGTAACGAACAGCGTGGTAAGTACGCCCCTGATTAGTGAATCGGGCAGCAAGAATATTGCCATCTTTAATTTTCAAACCATCCAGAAAATGTTCTTCATAAAGAAGTGAAAAGGTGTCACCCTTGCGTAAGTCGAGTGCAAAATCAATATCCCAGCCAAAAATCGAAACCAGATCCATTATAAGGGCGGCATTCATACCGGCGCTTTTAGCATCAACAAATAAAGAGGACTGAATCATTCCGGAGATATGCTGCTGTCTTTTTTGTGCAACCCGTGAAAGAGTACTGGCAACAAAGCCTTCATCCTGACGCTCGATACGCAGCGATTGAAAACGGTTTTGTTGGTAGACCATTTCAATGAGTTGCTGTTTCTCATCGAGCCGGAACTTAAAGGTTTGCCCCGGTTGAATATATTTTAATGGGCGGGTTACTTTACCCAGTTGCATAATTTTGTGTAAATCTTGAGGGCTTAATTTATGGCGTTTAAATAAATGCGCCAGTGAGTCACCTCGCCGTACTTTTTCATCGAGCCAGACATATAATGGTGAAGTATTATCTTTTGTTATTGTTTGTTTCTGTGTTGTTGGCAGTGCTGGACTAATTTGTGTTTGCTCAGACTTAATCAGCACAGCTGCGCTTTGCATTAACGCCGCGGTTTTGATTGCAGCGGGCTGGCCCGATATAGATGACGGAATAGATAAGGGTAAGGTAATTTGTGTTGTTCCTGAGGCGGGCGCTATGCTGGTTGTCGCTGGAATAGCAGTGAGTGAATCACTGCGTTTGGCCGACACATCTTTGGATACAAAAATCAGTAAAGTGCTAATAGAAGTGACGGCAGCAGCCAACACTAGCCAGTGCAGTTTATTCCACTT
Organism: Gammaproteobacteria bacterium; assembly: GCA_024275115.1. Taxonomy (GTDB): domain Bacteria; phylum Pseudomonadota; class Gammaproteobacteria; order UBA6429; family Thiohalophilaceae; genus SZUA-37. The sequence goes on along the minus strand of JAJRZT010000100.1, from coordinate 5,790 downwards.
TTTGGGGGCTTGCTCATCCATGTTCATGGACTTAAAATCTCGCGTTAAGAACGGCTTGTAATTCACGGAATTTACTCACTTTTTTCATTTTCAAACTTCTTCCTATACGATAGCGTGATTTTGTCTTTTGGTCAAATTTGATACAGCGAAAAGGCCAGTTTACGCCTGATTCTGCGTTGTGGCCAAGTCCTAAAAAAGTGCTCAGTGAAGAATCGTACTTATGGTAAAGTACGCCGCACTTTTAAGAATTGAGTAACGAAATGAACCAAACAGAAATATTAGCGCAATTAAAGCGTGGTTGCGATGAAATTTTAGTTGAAACTGAGCTGGTTGAACGCTTAAAAATCGGCAAACCGATGCGCATTAAAGCCGGCTTTGATCCAACCGCACCGGATTTACACCTTGGCCACACGGTATTGATTAATAAGTTACGCCAGTTTCAGGATTTAGGGCATGAAATTTTATTCTTAATTGGTGATTTCACCGGTATGATCGGTGACCCAACCGGCAAAAGTGCAACCCGTCCGCCTTTAACGGTTGAGCAAGTCGAAGAAAACGCCAAAACCTATCAACAGCAGATTTTTAAAATTCTGGATGAAGACAAAACAACGGTGATGTTTAACTCAAGCTGGATGAATAAAATGAGCCCGGCCAATTTAATTCAGTTAGCTGCAAGGCACACTGTTGCGCGCATGCTGGAACGGGATGATTTTAATAAGCGTTACAATTCCGGGCAGCCAATAGCAATCCATGAGTTTTTATACCCTTTAATACAAGGTTACGATTCTGTTGAAATGAAGGCCGATGTTGAACTTGGCGGCACTGATCAGAAATTTAATTTACTGATGGGGCGCGAATTACAAAAACACTATGGCCAAAAACCGCAGGTTGTGATGACCATGCCGCTGCTCGAAGGCACCGATGGTGTAAATAAAATGTCGAAGTCTTTGGGTAACTATATCGGTATTGATGAAGCGCCGGATGAAATTTTTGGCAAGCTAATGTCAATATCCGATGAGTTGATGTGGCGCTATTTTGAATTACTCAGTTTTAGGCCGTTGTCTGAAATAGAAGGGTTTAAACAACAAATTGAGCAGGGTGCGAACCCGCGGGATATTAAATTTCTGTTGGCAGAAGAAATGATTGCTCGCTTTCACTCCGAGGCCGCTGCTACGAAATCGCGCGAGAACTTTATTGCGCGTTTTCAAAAGGGTGCGATGCCGGATGATATTGAAGAGAAACAAATCAGCGCCGCAGACGGTGAATTACCCATTGCTAATCTATTAAAAGAAGCCGGTTTGGTAAGCAGTACATCCGATGCTTGCCGGATGATTAAGCAAGGTGCGGTTAAAATAGACGGTGAAAAAGTAGCCTCGCGTGATATTAAAATACAGGTCGGTAGCGAGCATGTTTATCAGGTAGGGAAACGGCGTTTTGCTAGAGTGAGCCTGGTTTAAGTATCGTTGCAATCAGCGGTGTTTATATTTAGCCAGTAACGGCCAATTTCTTCCAATGCACTGGAAAATGCGGCATAGTCAGTGGGCTTGTTAATATAGCTATTGCTGCCAAGCTCATAACTTAAACGAATATCTTTGTCTTCCAGTGAGCTCGATAGAATAACAACAGGAATATTCCTGGTCGCATCATCGGCACGAATTTGCTTTAACACCTCGTGGCCATCGAGTTTGGGTAATTTTAAATCAAGCAAAATAATTCTTGGTAGTTCACTTTTTTGCCTGGTCTGGTACTTTCCCTTGGCAAAAAGAAAATTGGTGGCTTCGGCACCATCTTCCAGTACCAGCACGTCAATATTGGCATTGAGCTTCTGAAATACACGTAAAGTCAGTTCAATATCGTCTGAGTTGTCTTCAATTAAGACAATCTTCAGACTTTTCTGATGGTTATACTGACTGGCTGGCATGGTAGGAGAGAGGTGAACGGCTATTTTTTTAAAGCCAATTTCATGACACCAGTGTATCGCTGTATCGGATGTTTTAAAATTCCTGGGGGAGCCTGTTTTTAGAGTGAGTGTTTCTTGTTCATCTTTTTCCAGCGCATTGATATAAACCCGCCAGGCTTTGTCTTCGGCAATATAAACGACCGATGCACCAGACCAATGGCCGGCTTCAAACAGTAAGCGTACATCACGTTCGTTCATAACATATTTCCAAAAAACAAAAATTGGGTGGCAATGTGCTAATGTACTAAATTTACACCCAGAAGTACAGTTTCGGGTTGTGTTTGCGCAAAAAAAGCCAGTTATAACAACTGGCTTGGCTATTTTGTTCATAATTCTCTTTAAAATATGCGTTATCCGAAGAATACCTCCACTTTATTAAAGCCGATTCGGTTGCAGCACCTTAATGCCGCATCGGATGTCTTAAATAAACGTGGGTCGGTCGACCGTTTTGATATTAAATAATCAGGATCATGCTTGTTTTTTTCTAATATTTTTATTATCCATCCAGAATTATTGGTTGATACCGAAATAGACACTAAATCATTAGATTTACAGAGTAACTTTGCTTCCCGTTCTTGCATTTTTGGGCTCCTAAAATCTAGTTATTGGGGTGCTAACTATATACTAAATCCTTACGCTTTCTCAACTATTAATCAGCCCTTACCGTGTATTATTATTATTTATTTAGATTCAGTCTTAATCAGGGCATTTTATGACAAATTTAAAAGTAGGCATTCATACTCATTTAAGCTATAAATAGTGTTAGGTTTAGTGGATTACTCAGTTTTTATATAATTTAAAAGATATAAGGTTTTACAGCTAAGATAATGAAAAAAAAGAGACTTTTACTGGTAGAAGATAATCCGGATGATGAGCTATTAACACGCCGTGCATTAAAAAAGCATTCGGAGTTTAATTGTGTTGATGTTGCGAGCGATGGTGTTGAGGCGTTGGAATATTTATCCATTGAAACCAATTTACCGGCTTCTGGTGCAAACAAGGCTGTGGCGGGCTCACTGCCTGACTTAATTTTACTGGATTTAAAAATGCCGCGCTTAAATGGCCATGAATTTTTAAGATATGTACGAGCTAACCCAAGAACGGCGTATATCCCTGTTATTATATTAACCACCTCAAATGAAGAAAAAGATATTTTGGTGAGCTATGAGCTCGGTGCAAACAGCTTTTTACGTAAGCCGGTGGATTTTCTGGATTTTTCAAAAGTAATCGAGCAGGTTAGCCACTACTGGCTTGAGCTTAATATTCCTTCGCCCCCGATTGTTGCCAATCAATAAAGTGGTTTCGATGAAAAAAGATTTACGCTTATTGGTTGTCGAAGATTCTGAAGATGATGTGATTTTGATGCGGCGTGTATTATCAAAGGCCGGTTATGAAACAGATCTGTTACGCGTCGAAAACGGCAAAGAGCTTGAAGATGCACTAACAACACGTAACTGGGATCTTGTGATCACCGATCACAATATTCCTGGATTTAGCTCGGTAGAAGCGCTAAAGCAGGTTAAAGAGTTTGATGAAAGCCTGCCGGTGGTGATTGTGTCAGGCAGTATTGGTGAAGATATTGCCGTTGCCGCAATGAAAGCGGGCGCGCAAGATTATATTATGAAAAATAATCTTGTACGTTTAGCACCTGCTATTGAGCGAGAACTACGTGACGTTGAAACGCGGCGCGCACGCAAGCGCGCTGAAGATACCATTCGGCATATGGCCTACCATGATTCTTTAACGGGGCTGATTAACCGGGCTGAGTTTGAGCGGCGCTTAAAGCGGGTTTTGTATGGGTTAAATTCGATTGAAGGGCATCATGCATTACTCTACCTCGATTTAGATCAATTTAAGGTTATTAATGACACCTGTGGCCATGTTGCGGGTGATGAGCTGTTAAGGCAACTCACTGTTATTTTGCATAAACCCATTCGAGAAAGCGATACGCTGGCGCGTTTAGGGGGGGATGAGTTCGGTATCCTTCTGGAAAATTGCCCGCAGGATCATGCCGAACTTATTGCCGATAACCTGATTAAAGAAGTAAAAGAATCTCACTTTGTCTGGAAAAACCAGACATTTAAAGTCGGCGCGAGCATTGGCCTGGTGATGTTAACCAACGCCGATCAAGGTATGACCGAAGCGTTGAGTGCAGCCGACATGGCATGCTACGCAGCGAAAGACGCCTGGCGTAACCGTTATCATCTTTATAGTGAAGATGACAGCAGCCTGATCCGCCGGCATGGTGAAATGAAGTGGGTATCCCGAATTCATGCTGCATTAAACGACAATAGCTTCACGCTTTATCAGCAAAAGATGTTACCCGTGAATAGTCAGTCAGGCCTTGCAACCCATTTTGAATTCCTTGTTCGGCTAAAGGATAAGGGTGAAATTATCGCACCTGGCGCTTTTATCCCTGCTGCAGAACGGTATAACTTAATGCCTTCGATTGATCGCTGGGTTATTAAAGAAGCATTCAAGTGTATTGTTCAGATTACACAAACAAACACGGACTTAATAAATGCGACATATTTTTTAAATCTGTCCGGTACCTCATTAAGTGACAAGGCTTTTTTTGATTTTTTGCGTGAACAATTTGAGAAATATTCATTAGCAGCTGAGCAAATATGTTTCGAAGTGACCGAAACGGCGGCCATTACAAACCTTGCCAGTACGGTTGAGTTTATCAAGCAACTTAAAGAACTGGGTTGCCAGTTTGCACTGGATGACTTTGGTGCGGGTTTAAGTTCTTTTTCATACCTAAAAAGCTTACCTGTGGACTATCTTAAGATCGACGGCGGCTTTGTTCGCGATATGCTCGAAGATCCCATGGATGCGGCCATTGTGGCGGCGGTAAACAACATTGGGCATGTTGCCGGCTTAAAAACCGTGGCCGAATTTGTCGAAAATGAAGAAATTATGCGCGCGCTCGGGGAAATAGGGGTTGATTATGCGCAAGGCTATGCGTTGGCGAAGCCGGCTCCTGTCGAAGAATTAATCGTTAAAGCCAAACAGGCACAAAATTAAATCTAAATTCCCCGTCCGCTTGCGGCGGGCACAAAATCGTTGGGGTTTCCAAAGGGGAGAAGCGGAGCTCTCCCTTTTGGTCGTCAGCGGGGTGCATACCCCGTTGACGATATATAATATATTTTTAAAATTCTGTTGTTGCTAACAAATTCAGCCTCTTTTCCTCCCCAAGAACCGCATAATCATGCGGCTTTATATTATATGCAAAAAAACTGAAATAAGTGTTGACGGATTTCATTGTGTGCGTATAATGCGCGCCTCCACACAAGGGAAGCAGTTGAAAAACAACTTTTCTTGAAACGAAAAACCTAAAAAATTGGTTGACGGTGGAGCAGATATTCTTCTATAATTGAAGGTCTGCGCTAACGAAAAATGTTAGCCCTGTTCTTTAACAATTTAATCAGATAATTTGTGTGGGTACTTATGTCGATGATTGGCAATGCCAAAAAAGTCGATGTAAAGTAACCTACATTAAAAACCTATTATAGTAGTTTTAAGTTAGTAGTTTTTTTGATGCTAGATCTTTTCATTGCGAAAAGTAGATTGCACTTTAATATATGGACTTATTCATATACTAAAAGCAATCAAAATGATTGAACTGAAGAGTTTGATCCTGGCTCAGATTGAACGCTGGCGGCATGCCTAACACATGCAAGTCGAACGGTAACGATGCTAGCTTGCTAGCAGGCGACGAGTGGCGGACGGGTGAGTATAAAATAGGAATCTGCCTAGTAGTGGGGGACAACGTGGTGAAAACCACGCTAATACCGCATACGCCCTACGGGGGAAAGCGGAGGATCTTC
>JAJRZT010000099.1 GCA_024275115.1 Gammaproteobacteria bacterium | reverse complement strand
TTAGGCTGATTTTGAGATAATTTTTGTCCTGACAAGGCATTTTTTGCGTATCAATGCACTCCATTGATAGTAAAAAATAACGCAGGCAGGGCGAAAATTAGCCAAAATCAGACAATAGATGAAAGATCAACAGCCCCTAGTATGTGCTTTACAAAAAAAGCTGGCGAAGAAAAAACTCGAAGCCAAATTGCGCGGCTTACCGCGGCGAGGGTCTTTTATATTATTTTGAATTCCCGCCTCCGCGCACTACTGTCTGGAATAATCTAAAATCCGTCATTCCCGCGCAGGCGGGAATGACGCCGCGGCGCTACGGGTTATCCCATTGATTTGTTAATATCTTCTATTGCTTTTTTTAACGGTTGTAAATCTTTTTCGATAACCGCCCAGGTCGTGTTAATACTCACCCCTAAATATTGATGAGCCAGTATATTTCTCATGCCCGATATTTCATTCCAGGGGATATCTTTAAAATCAACCATTAAATCTTCTACGCCAAAATCTTTAATCGCTTGGCCTATTACCTCAAGATTACGAATAACCGCATCTTGTGTTTTGTGGTCAGAAAAGAATTCCTCACGGCCACCTTGGGTGTATTCTTCAATTCGGCAAATACAATCGTAGATATGCTTAGTATAAACAGAGCGATCTTTGTTCACAAAGGCAGAGCCTCATGAATAATTTTATCTCGTAAGTATTTATTGAGACCATCATCAGCAATAACATCAACCTTACGCAGTAAATAAGTTGACAGATCTTGTTGCAAACCGATTAAGTCTACAAGGCTGCGTTCAGGCTCTAAAGTCACTAAAAAATCGACATCGCTGTTGGCCGTTTCTTCTTTTCGGGAGACCGAGCCAAACACGCGAACGTTTGAAGCACCTCTTTTATTCGCAATAGCAAGCAGTGCTTTTCGGTTATTTTTTAATTTTTCTAATAAGCTCATCATTCTAATATTACACTTATTTAATCCATTATCCAGCTAATATCGGTCAGGGTTATCTTGGTCGAACCCTACAAACTCTGCAGTAAGCTGTAAAAATAGGCTCCAGAGAACCAATATCCGCTAATATTAGAAACAATTGCTCTCTGGTATGTCTTTAAATAAATTGCGGCCTTACCGCGGTGAGGCGCTTTTATACTATTCTAGATTCCCGCCTCCGCGGGAATGACGAGAGTGGGAGCTTAAAGGAGACAGATTTATTGTAATCTCGATTCCTGCATCCACCGTCATTCCCCTGAAGAGGGGAATTCAGAAAATATTAACCGTACTATCTAAAAATTATTACTCCATTCTGTTAAAGCACACATGGATTATTTATTCCCTGTCGCAATATTCGTTAACTTATCCAACGCTCCGGCCATCTTTGCCTGAATCTTTGAGCGGTTTTTAATGTGATGGCGTTTAACTATATATGCAGGATCGTTATAAGTTAACCAGACCTGGCCTTTTTCATCTTTCCATGCCAGTACTTTTAGGGGCAAGTCGATACCTGATGTTTGGTTGGCGGTAAACATATGGCTGCCTAATTTTGGGTTACCAAACATTAACAACTCCGTTGGACGTAATGGGATGCCCACGCCTTTTGCTTTTTCTGCATGGTTCCATCTTAATACAATGCTAATACCTTTTTTCTTTAAAACGGCTTCTAATTTATCTAGCGTTTCTTTAACACTGTAGTTGCTCTTTTTTGAAATCAGACCTTCGTCATGGCCTTCGTTATCTGCCACTGCTGAGTTTACAATAAAAAAAGGAAGTGCCGCTGCTAATACTAAAAACGTTTTAATTTGACTCTTCATTTTATTCTCCCTTGTTATTTTTATCCCGCGCAACATACCATATCAATATATAAAGATAAAATCTGCCCTTACACACAGCAAATATTAACTTGCCTTGCTTCTTTGGTAAGCCTGCTTTTTTAAATAAACCAGAATAATTGATATCGCAGCCGGTGTAACACCGGCTATCCGCGCCGCCTGACCCACCGTTTGTGGTTTAATGCGCTTTAATTTTTCACAGACTTCCGTAGACAAACCTTTGACCTGCGAATAATTGAGTTGTTCCGGAATGCGGGTTAATTCATGGCGTTTTTGTTTTTCGATTTCGTCTTGCTGGCGATCGATATAACCGGCATATTTTGCCTGCACTTCTATTTGCTCAATCACACCGGCCGGCAAGTTCAGCGGTTTATTTTTGCCCGCTTCTACTAGCGTCATTAAACCATTGTAAGAAACTTCCGGGCGGCGTAATAAATCCAGCAGGGTCGCTTCTTTTGTAATCTGTTGTCCCAGTGCTTTTTCTGCACTGGCTTTATCAAGTTTACTGGGGTGCACCCAGGTTGACTTAAGTCGTTGCTGCTCGGCTTCAATCGCTTCACGTTTGGCTTCAAAAAACTGCCAGCGTTCATCATCCACTAAACCCAGCTCACGGCCTTTTGTTGTTAAGCGTAAATCGGCATTATCTTCACGCAGCAACAAACGGTATTCTGCACGCGAAGTAAACATACGGTACGGCTCGATGGTGCCCTGCGTAATTAAATCGTCGATTAACACCCCTATATAAGCTTCATCGCGTCTTGGTGTCCACGGCTCCTTACCCTGGATAAGCAGGCTTGCGTTCATGCCGGCAATTAAACCTTGCGCGGCGGCTTCTTCATAACCAGTTGTGCCGTTTATTTGCCCGGCAAAAAACAGGCCGTGCATATATTTGGTTTCCAATGATGCTTTTAAATCTTGCGGATCAAAATAGTCATACTCAATCGCATAACCGGGGCGGGTAATATGTGCGTTTTCAAAGCCTTTTATCGAGCGCACAAAATCAAATTGCACATCAAAGGGCAGGCTGGTTGAAATGCCATTGGGATAAATTTCATTTACCGTTAAGCCTTCCGGCTCAACAAAAATCTGGTGTGCGTCCCGGTCGGCAAAACGCATAACCTTATCTTCTATCGACGGGCAATAACGCGGCCCAACACCTTCGATAACACCACTGTACATTGGCGAGCGATCCAGTCCACCACGGATAACATCATGTGTTTTTGCATTGGTGTAAGTAATATAACAGGGCACTTGTTGTGGATGATCCTTTGCGCTGCCCATATAGGAAAACACCGGCAAAGGCTTATCACCCGGTTGCTCTTCCATAACGGAGTAGTCCAGTGTTTTACCATCGATACGTGGCGGGGTACCGGTTTTTAATCGGTCCACTTTAAATGGCAGGGCGCGTAAACGCTGTGACAACGCATTCGATGGCGGATCACCAGCACGGCCACCCTGATAGTTTTCCATCCCGATATGAATCAGGCCGCCTAGAAAAGTACCCACGGTCAACACCACAGATTTAGCTTTAAACTTTAAACCCATTTGAGTCACCACGCCGACAACCCTGTCATTCTCAACGATCAGGTCATCCACCGCCTGCTGAAACAAACTTAAGTTCGGGGTGTTTTCTAAAACATGGCGCACTGCATTCTTATATAAAACCCGGTCGGCCTGTGCACGGGTCGCACGTACTGCCGGGCCTTTGCTGGCATTAAGAATACGAAACTGGATGCCAGCCGCATCGGCTGCTTTTGCCATTAAACCACCGAGCGCATCCACTTCTTTGACTAAATGGCCTTTGCCAATCCCACCAATCGCCGGGTTACAGCTCATTTGACCCAGCGTTTCGATATTATGTGACAGCAACAAGGTCTTGCTGCCCATGTGCGCAGCCGCCAACGCAGCCTCGGTGCCAGCATGACCGCCGCCGACTACAATGACATCGAAACTATCCTGGTAAAACATGAGCTTGATAAAACATAATGGGATTAACTTGCCTGGTGAATTCAAATGAAGGTTACTGCCTATTTTACCTGCTATAGAAAAAATCACCAGTACACATCTTAACCAACCTGAGCTCGGGATAAGAGAAACAAGTCATTAAAACCCACCAAAGCGAGGCAGTAAGCCGGGATTATCCGATAAAGACCGTCTGCCGCAAGGACGCGGCAGTCGAGTCGCCATGGATGGCATGTTTTGCGTGTCTTTATTGAATAATCCCGGCTTACTGTCCGGTGAATAACCTCTAAATGCCTTATCCCGAGTTCAGGTTAACTATAAATAAAGAAAATTACATATTCATACCCAGGCATCCACAAATCAAACACCTTTCGCTATAGTAAAATTTGCTAACAAGCAGATAACATATGTTCGATTAGCTATTTAAAACAATCCCTTAAGTTATATTCATATCTATTCCCAGGCCGCTTCAACCCTATAAATTAATCCAGAAAAACCATTAAAGAAATTGCGGGAATAGTCGATATTATTAAAACAGGAAAGACCCGGTTAATTAAAATGCGTTGCCTACTTAAGGATAAACCCTATGAATATCAAAAATAAACTGGTTGTAATGGCTTGCAGCCTGGCCATTGTGCCGGTCACCGTTGCCATTTTGGTGTTGGAAAACATTTCTACCGGCACAGCAAGTAATGCGCTCGAAGACACAGCAAAAAACCAGCTTATTTCAATTCGTGATACAAAAAAAACTCAAATTGAAGATTATTTTGCAACAATCCGCAGCCAAATTCTCACTCTGTCCAATAGCCGTATGACTATCACCGCAATGACTGAGTTTAAGCGTTCTTATGATTTTGTTGATGAAAATGCTGACATTAATAAAATGCGAAATGAAATTGCAAAATATTACAAAAATGAGTTTGGCAAAGAATACAGCAATTTAAATAATGGTAAAACAATCGACGTTATGGGCTTACTAAAACAACTGGATAATCAGTCTATTGCCTTGCAGTACCACTACATTCAAAACAACCCTAATCCGCTGGGCAATAAACATAAATTGGCCGATCCAAAGGATGGCTCCCGATACAGCAGGATTCACAATCAATATCATCCCGCTTTTCGACAATTTCTTGAAGAGTTTGAATACTATGATATTTTTCTGGCCGATGCTGAAAGCGGCGATATTATGTATTCCGTTTTTAAAGAGCTGGATTTCACAACATCGTTAATGGATGGCCCTTATGCCAAAACCGGTATTGGTGAAGCCTTTCGTGCCGCCAATAAGCTAGCCGCAAATGATGTTATTTTAATTGACTTTAAACCCTATACACCCTCCTATGAAGGTGCCGCCTCCTTCATTGCTTCTCCTATCTTTGAAGGTGGTGAACGAATCGGCGTACTCATTTTTCAAATGCCAATTGGACGTATTAATGAAATTATGACCAGTGCTAAAAAGTGGAAAGAAATTGGTCTTGGGGATTCGGGTGAAACCTATCTCGTTGGCAGTGACTTTAAAGCACGCAGCATGAGCCGCTTCTTAATTGAAGATAAAAAAGCCTTCCTTAATTTAATGAAGCAAGTCGGCACAAATAACACCATTCTGTCTTCTATGGACGCTAAAGGCAGCAATATTGGCTTGCAAAAAATTGAAACACAGGGCAGCAAAGCCGCCTTAGCAGGTAAAACAGGTTTTGAAATATTTAATGATTACCGCGACATTAGTGTCTTGTCCGCCTATACCCCCCTTAACATTCCAGGGCTAAACTGGGCTTTAATGAGCGAAATTGATGAGCAAGAAGCCTTTGCACCCATTAAAATGCTAAGCAATACTATTTTAAAAGTATCTTTAATTCTATTTGCTATCATTGCTTCCATTAGTGCGGGGCTCGGGTTTTTCTTTGCAAAGAATATTACACGGCCTATTATTCGTTTAAGCAATACAATGAAAAACGTTGAAGAAAACAATGACCTCACATTACGAAGCAATGTTAAGTCTAAAGATGAGCTGGGTGAAATGGCCCATGCTTTTAATCGTATGCTAGAAAAATTCGAAGCTTTAATACAGCAGGTCTACAGTTCTTCTGCTCAACTGGCAGCCGCCTCAGAAGAAGTTTCTGCTGTGGCTCAGGACAGTGCTCGCAATGTTGAGAAACAGCGCATAGAAACGGATCAAGTCGCTACCGCTATTAATGAAATGACGGCAACCGTTCAGGAGGTTGCACAAAATGCACAAAACGCATCAGGGTCGGCTACAAGTGCAGACAATGAAGCGCAAAGCGGTAAAGAAATTGTTAGCCAAACCGCTACGGCTATTCAGCAGTTGGCCAGTGAAGTAGAAAATGCAGCAGCGGCTATTCACGCTGTTGAGCAAGACAGCGAAAATATCGGCAGTGTCATTGATGTAATTAAAGGCATCGCCGAACAAACGAACTTGCTCGCATTAAACGCAGCTATTGAAGCCGCCCGAGCTGGCGAGCAGGGCAGAGGGTTTGCAGTGGTTGCCGATGAAGTACGAACCCTTGCCAGCCGCACACAGGAATCGACTACCGAAATTGAAACCATGATTGAAAAACTACAAAGCGGCTCAAAACAAGCCGTTGGCGTTATGGAGCGGGGCGAGGCTCAGGCACAACGAGGTGCAGATATGGCTCAGGAAGCCGCTAACTCACTTGATGCCATTGCCCGGGCGGTTGGCAGTATCAATGAAATGAATACCCATATTGCTGCGGCAGCGGAAGAACAAAGCACCGTTTCTGAAGAAATTAATAAAAATGTGGTCAACATAAGCCAAATATCTGAACTAACGGCAACGGGTGCAGAACAAACCACCGCTGCCAGTACCGATCTATCACGCCTTGCTAATGAGTTACAGCAGCTCGTTGGACAATTTAAAATTCAAAATAAATAGGGGCTGTGCGACAACCCCGTTCTGCAGCTGCAAACAATAGAAACAAGAACCCTGTCAATAGTTCTGTGTAGCTGCTCAGTTCATCGTAATCAGAAGCCCTCGATAACCGACCTTGAGATTCAAGCATAAACCGACTCAAAGCAACATTTTAGACTCGAGCCCGCATAAACCGTGCAAAATTACGTTTTTATTGCTATATCGTCAAAAATATCCACTATTTCAGGGAGGGTGTGGTATCAAACAGATTGTCAACGGCTTCGGCAGCGGCATCCGCATACGGGATCAGCACCTTGTCGGCTCCTGCTTTTTTTAGCTGTTCGATATTTTGGGAAAAATGGGCCGTAACCGCTATCTGCCCACGGTAACCTTGTTCCCGTAAACCATGCAACAGTGCAAGGTTGACGGGCGTTTCTCGCAAGCTGCTTAAAACCCACTTCGCCTTCTTGAGCGGCAGGGTAATAAGAAATTCCGGGTCTTCGGCATCGCCATAGCGCACTGTATAGCCATGCCCTTCCTGCCTGTGTACCAGCTCAGGGTCGAAATCCACACCCAGTACCCGATGGCCTCGCTGCCGCAGTTCCCGCGCAATTCGGGTACCGAATCGACCAAGGCCAAACAGGATGACATCGTATTCGCTTTCTTGCGTATTCTGATCTTCTTCCCGATACGCCCGTTTACGCTCGAATACACCCAGCCAGGGGGAAATTTTCTCATAAAGAGGATGCGAGTAGAGGATCATATAGGTGGATGCACTAATGGTGATCAACCCCACCAGGGTAATCAGGCCCATGGTGGCAGCGTCGATATGGCCGAGACTCAGGCCTAACGCCCCCAGTATCAGGGAAAATTCGCTGATCTGCGCTACCGTTAAGCCTGCCAGAAACCCGGTGCGTTTGCGGTAACCCATGGCACCCAGAATAACCATAACAATTAACGGGTTACCAATGAGCACGAATAATGAAAGGAGAATAGCCGGAACCACCTGTGTACCAAGCATCGCCAAATCCAGCCCGGCACCTAAATCGATAAAGAAAAACAGCAACAGAAAATCCCGCAAACTTACCAACCGCGCACCGATAACCTCGCGGTAAGGCGTAGAAGCCAGCGATACGCCAGCGAGAAAAGCCCCCACCTCTTTGCTGAAACCCAGATGCCCACCCGCTGCGCCCAGCGCCACCGCCCAGGCAATGGCAAACAGCACCAACAGCTCGGGCGAACGAGCCAATTGGTGCAGTAACGGCGTCAACACATAACGCATCAGCAGGCCAATAAAAATAATAAACAACCCGCCTTTAATCAAAACCGCAAGTGCCTCCTTACCCAGGCCAACCGTATCACCTGCTTCACCCAGCGCAGTCAATCCAATCATCACCAACACCACCACGATATCCTGAACGATAAGGAAACCAATAGCGATGCGCCCGTGCAGTGCGTCCACCTCACGTTTATCCGACAACAGCTTAACAATGATGATGGTGCTGGAAAAGGTGAGTGCCACCGCCACATAAAGAGCCGTCACCGGAGTCATCCCCAGAGCAATAGCAATAAAGTAACCAACAACGGAGGTGAAGAAAACCTGCCCCAGCCCAGTGGCCAGCGCAACCGGGCCCATGGAGCGAATAATGTGCAAGTCCAGCTTAAGCCCAACCACAAACAACAGCAGTGCAATACCCAGTTTGGCCAGCAGATCGACCTGATCGTTTGCCGACACCCAACCAAAAACCGATGGCCCAACCAGAATGCCAACCGCAATAAAAGCAACAATTAGCGGCTGACGTAGCCGCACACCAATGGCGCCGACAACCGCAGCCACTAATAGCAGAACGGCCATTTCAGTAAAAACATCAGCGAAAGTCGATGTCATGGTTCCATTACACTCCCCGTGGATTAACCATTATTGTCAGTCACTCTAGCAAATATTTCTTTCAAATATCCCTTCATTTCTAAACTAAATTCTGCTCAGCCTTTAATACCACGTCATACATTGGCAATATCGAATCCGGGTTGAGTGAAATACTTTCGATACCTTGCTCTACCAGCCAGGTCGTTATTTCTGGAAAATCGGATGGCGCCTGACCACAAATGCCAATGTATTTTTTCTGTTTTTTACAAGCTTCTATTGCCAACGACATGAGCTGTTTTACCGCTGGGTTGCGTTCATCAAAACCTTCTAATAACCCCGAATCCCGATCAACACCCAAAGTAAGTTGGGTTAAGTCATTGCTGCCAATTGAAAAGCCATCGAATAACTCTAAAAACTGATCGGCTAGCAGTGCGTTAACGGGGAGTTCGCACATTAAATAAATACTCAAATTATCAATACCGCGTTTAAGCCCGTTTTGCCCCATCAACTCCAACGTACGTTTTGCTTCAGCAATGCTACGCACAAACGGGATCATCACGGACACATTGCTTAAGCCCATCACATTGCGGACTTGTTTTATTGCATCGCATTCCATTGCAAAACATTCGCGAAAGTTTTTTTCCGGATAACGAGAGGCTCCGCGAAAACCTATCATGGGATTTTCTTCTTTTGGTTCGAACACCTGGCCACCAATTAAAGAAGCATATTCGTTCGACTTGAAATCACTTAAACGAATAATAACTGGGCGCGGGTAAAAGGCGGCTGCAATCGTACCCATACCTTCAGCCAGCTTATTCACGTAAAATGCGCGTGGATTCGAGTAGCCATGACTCAGATACTTTATTTTTGCGCGGACGGTTGGATCCAGTGTGCCATGCCCGTCATAAGCAAGAATGGCTCGCGGGTGCACTCGAATCATTGTATTAATTATAAATTCCAGCCGCGCAAGGCCCACCCCTTCTGCGGGTAAAAAAGAGGCCTCAAACGCTTTTTCCGGATTGGCCTGGTTGAGCATCAATTTAGTGCGTGGTTTTTTGCTGGTGTCCACCTGATACTGGTTATGGCTAAAAGCTAGCTTACCTCGATAAACATAACCGCTATCACCTTCGGCGCACGAAACAGTGACGATTTCACCACTTTCTATTCGGTGGGTGGCATCATTGCAGCCAACAATGGCGGGAATACCTAATTCGCGCGCAATAATGGCAGCATGACAGGTTCGACCACCGCGATTAGTAACAATGGCCGAAGCAATTTTCATTATCGGCTCCCAGTCCGGATCGGTAATATCAGTTACCAGCACTTCACCCGGTTTTAGTTCATGCATAAAGCTGGCTTCTAATATAACCCGCGCTTTACCCTGGGCAATTTTACTGCCGATACTTTTACCACTAGTGAGTATTTCGCCCTGTTGTTCCAGTTTATAGCTATCAATAAGCGAACCGGTTTGTTGTGACTGCACCGTTTCAGGCCGTGCCTGTAAAATATACAGTTTGCCGTCTTCGCCATCTTTACCCCATTCAATGTCCATGGGTTTATGCGCGCCGGCTTGCGAGCTATAGTGCTGCTCAATTTTAATTGCGTAATCGGCAAGCTCTAAAATTTCATCGTCGGTTAAGCAAAACTGATTTCTGTCCGGTTGTTGCACATGGATATTGCGTGTCGAAAGACCGGCAGCATTATCGCTGGCGTAAATCATCTTCAGCGCTTTATCGCCCAACTGGCGTTTAATAATAGGACGGTTGCCATTGTGCAGTGTGTTTTTATACACATAAAACTCGTCTGGGTTAACCGCCCCTTGCACCACATTTTCACCCAACCCGTAGGCGGCATTAATAAAGACTACATCCCGAAAACCGGTTTCGGTATCAAGGGTAAACATCACGCCCGCACTGCCTAAGTCGGAACGTACCATTTTCTGGATACCAATCGATAGAGCCACATCCATATGCAAAAAACCCTGATCGACCCGATAAGAAATAGCCCGATCGGTAAACAAGGAAGCGTACACCCGCTTGCAAGTAACAATCAGGTTTTCAAAACCTTTGATATTTAAATAACTTTCCTGTTGCCCGGCAAAAGAAGCATTAGGCAAATCTTCCGCAGTTGCCGAGCTGCGCACAGCAACCGCACAACCGCCTAAACTTTTATAGGCGCTGCGAATTTCCTCAATGAGATCATCCGGCATCTTCGCATGCATGATCCAGTTTCGAATAATTTTACCCGTGCGGGTGAGTGATGAAATATCGTGGGTGTTTAAATCTTTTAACTGATCGCCAATGCGATCTTTAAGATTGTTATCCTTTAAGAAGTGCCAGTAGGCTTCGGCCGTTGTTGCAAATCCCGCTGGAACACGAATACCCGTTTGGCTAAGATTAACAACCATTTCACCAAGTGATGCGTTTTTACCGCCCACTTGATTTATATCTTTTAACCCGATTTGTGCAAAATCAAGAATATAGGACATGCAGGCTCCGCTTTATAATTTACTGTATACACATCATTATAGATTAACCCGTACATCTCGCATGTACATATACGATTAAAAATGAAAATAGCACCACCAGAACAACCATCTCTTGAGTTATTGTAACTATACTCCAAACTAACTAAAAAGTTACGGGCAAAAAAAAGCCCCGAAAATAATCAGGGCCTCTTTTATTGCAATTATTTTAAAATTACGATTGTTTTTTTCTACGTGTAAAGCCTAAACCAGCAAGACCTAAACCAAGTAACATAATACTAGATGCTTCTGGTACAGAAGTTGAAGTAGTAACAAGGCTCAGATTCCAATAGCTGTCAGTTGTTTGAAGAGATTGCATGTTGATTTGAACAAAATCACTTCCAAAAGCAACTCGAGACATATCAAGGCCAGCAATATTAGTATCTAAAACCACATTTGTTAAAATTGAACCGTCTGAAAAATCTAACCCGGAAAATTTAAAGCCATTATATGTTGTAGAAACAAAAGTAGTAGCGCCATTTACAAGTGACATGCCGATAGAAAAAGAAGCAATATCAAAAGTAACATCGCCGTTACCATACCCACCGAAAGAACAACCAAACGTAGACGAGCCATTACAAATAACTTCATTGCCAGCACCAACAGTGACCGTATCAGAAGTTAAAACAGTAGCGCCATCAGGATACAACCACTCAACAAGAACAGAATCTCCAACTAACGATGCATTCGCATTCGTTGAAAATGCTAAAATAGCAAATAAAGCAACCCATATGTATTTTTTATTCATTTCAATCTCCTTAATTAGCGTGAATTAACAACCTAGAACAGACTATTTGGATACCAATTGCTAAGCTGCTTCCATGTAATGTAATATTTAAATTATGATTTTTTATAAAATCACAATAATTATATTCTTTTATTTATTGCTGTCTATCACCCAAACGGGTTAATGCAGCTCGTAAACGGTTAAATATTATACAAAAACAGGTTAACCCACCCGGGTTTATTCAGCCTAATTAAATTCAATTATTTATTTAAATATCTATATTACTCGCATTAAGCGCATTGGTTTCAATAAAGATACGGCGTGGTTCAACCTGGTCGCCCATTAAGGTAGTAAAGATTTCATCGGTTGCAATGGCGTCTTCAATTCGCACTTGCAGTAAACGACGGTTGTTTGCATCCAGTGTTGTTTCCCAAAGTTGATCGGGGTTCATTTCACCCAGGCCTTTATAGCGTTGAATATTTAAACCGCGTTTTGATTCTTCCATTAACCAGCGCATCACATCGGCAAAATTATTAAAGGCTTGCTGTTTGTCGCCGCGCTTCACATAGGCATCTTCACTAAGTAAACCATCGAGTTGCTCAGTTAATGTTTTCATTGCTGCATATTCACCGGACTCGAAAAAATCAGGCTTCATTACTTTTTCGTAATTAATCCCGTGTCGAGTTTGAATAATATTGGCGCGCCATTCACCTGCTTCTGTTTGTGCTTCAAATTCAATATTAATTTGTAAGCTGCCATCAAGTTTTATTTTTTCATACAACTGTTCAAACCAGGATTGCATCTGCTGGTTATTTTTTAAATCATCCTGATTCACAACTGGCAAGGTTAGTATTGTTTTTAAAACATCCGCTGAATAACGCCGTGCTAAGCGGTTAATGCTTTGCATGACCATTACGTGTTGTTTTGCTAATTCTTCCAGGGCAAGTGCCGACATCGCCGGAGCAGAAGCACTGACAAACAATTCGGTATTATCTAATGCGATTTGCAACAGATATTCATTAAGCTCGCCATCATCTTTTACATAACGCTCCTGTTTACCTTTTTTAACTTTATATAATGGCGGTTGCGCAATGTAGATATAACCGTTTTCAATCAGCTCCGGCATTTGGCGATAGAAAAAAGTGAGTAACAAGGTGCGGATATGTGAGCCATCGACATCCGCATCGGTCATAATAATAATACGATGGTAACGCAACTTGGCTAAATTAAATTCGTCCCGGCCTATACCGCAACCGAGTGCCGTAATTAAGGTGCCCACTTCAACTGACGATAGCATTTTATCGAAGCGTGCTTTTTCAACATTTAGAATTTTGCCTTTAAGCGGTAAAATGGCCTGGTATTTTCTATCTCTGCCTTGTTTGGCAGAACCACCCGCAGAGTCCCCTTCCACTAAAAATAACTCAGATAGCGCTGGATCTTTTTCCTGACAATCGGCTAATTTACCCGGCAACCCGGCTACATCCAGCGCACCTTTTCGGCGGGTCATTTCTCTTGCTTTACGTGCCGCTTCACGCGCGCGAGCTGCATCAACAATTTTACTGGCAATACCCTTTGCATCTGTAGGGCTTTCCAGTAAAAATTCCTGCAACTTTTCACCAACCGTGGATTCAACTATCCCTTTTATTTCAGAGGACACCAGTTTATCTTTAGTTTGCGATGAAAACTTCGGATCCGGTACTTTTACAGATAGAACCGCGGTTAAACCTTCTCGCGCATCATCTCCACTCACATTAACTTTCGCTTTTTTCGCGATACCACTCTGTTCAATGTAGTTGTTTAAACTGCGTGTTAGCGCACCCCGAAAGCCAGCCAAATGGGTGCCACCATCGCGCTGCGGAATATTATTGGTAAAACAGAAGATGTTTTCCTGATAAGAGTCGTTCCACTGCATGGCGACTTCAACCATTACCCCATCTTTAAGGGTGTTGGTATAAAAAACGGTTTCATGCAGTGGTGTTTTATTTTTATTTAAGTGCTCAACAAACGCTTTAATACCACCAATGTATTCAAACTTATCGTTTTTAGTGTCATCTCGCTCATCCGTTAAGGTAATGCAAACACCCGAATTTAAAAAAGAGAGTTCGCGTAAACGTTTTGCTAAAATATCGTAATGGTATTCGGTCGTCGAAAAAATTTCGTGACTAGGATAAAAACGAATTTCTGTACCGGTACGATCGGTATCAGATACAGCAGCTAAAGCGCCAACAGGATCGCCATTAGAATATTCCTGCTCGTGCTTTTTACCTTCACGCCAAATAGTCAGTTTTAGTGTTTCAGATAAAGCATTAACAACGGAAATGCCCACGCCGTGTAAACCACCTGAGACTTTATATGAATTATCATCAAACTTACCGCCGGCATGGAGAACCGTTAAAATAACTTCGGCAGCCGACCGGCCTTCTTCTTCATGAATATCGGTTGGGATACCACGGCCATCATCTTTAACTGAAACCGAGCCGTCCGCATGAATAATCACATCCACCGAGCTGCAATGCCCTGCCAATGCTTCATCTATTGAATTATCCACCACTTCAAAAACAAGGTGATGCAAACCCGTACCATCATCGGTATCGCCAATATACATACCAGGACGTTTTCGAACGGCATCAAGGCCTTTTAAAACCTTAATATTTGTCGAATCATAAGTCGGATCAGCCATTATCTTTGTACCTTTTATTAATTTATTTTTACCGATGCGTTCAAATTAAACCATCCAGTAAGAATTGCATTTAGTATACCACTTCTTTTATTTTCCCGTGTTCCACGTGAAACACCTTTTTTGATGTTTGTGGGTTAACAGCCAGTAACTTTGCATCCGTTGTTGTCACAAATATTTGTGCATCCGTTTCATCCAACAGCGCCATTAAGCGATCCCGATGGGCTTTATCCAGTTCTGCCGGTAAGTCATCGACTAAAATAATGCACGATTGTTGTGACAGATGCTGTAAATATTGAATTTGTGCTAAACGCAGCGCACAAACCAGTAATTTCTGTTGCCCACGAGATAAACCAACTTGAACCGTTATACCATTCGACTTCATACTAAGATCGGCTCGATGTGGCCCTACTCGAGTATGCCGAAACTGGCAATCTTGCTCATAACTTTTTTCCAGGGCTTCGGTAAAACCCTCACCTTTTGGCCAGCCTGAAAGGTATTCTAACGAAACCACTTCGCCAAACAACTGCTCAGTATAAGATTTGACAATGGGCGCTAAAGCATCGATGTATTCAACCCTTGCTTGATGAAATTTTTGTGTGACCTCAGTAAGCGGTTGATCCCAGCTTTGTATTTGCTGTTTAGATTGGTTTTGCCGAAGTGCCGCATTCCGCTGACGCAGTGTTCGGTGATAGTCTTTCCATGTTTGTAGAAACCCGTGTTCCACGTGAAACACACCCCAATCAATAAATTGGCGGCGATATTTTGGCCCGTCTTCTAATAAGCGATGCGACTCTGGTGTAATAACCTGAATCGGTACCAGCGCAGCCAGCTTCGAACTTAAGTTAATCACCTGTTTGTTTAAATGAATTTTAGTGGTGCTTCGACTGCGGCTTAAACCAATTACATGGGTATATTCAGTATGATCCTGGTATTTAGCAACAACCTGTAATTCCGGCTTTTTATATTGAATAATATGATTGATTCGGTGTGTGCGGAATGATTTAACCTGGCTAATTAAATAAATAGCTTCTAAAAAACTGGTTTTTCCACTCGCATTCACCCCCTCAATAAGGTTAAAACGTGCATCCGGCTCAATTTTGCATTCAGCCAGGTTCCGAACAGAATGCATTGATAACTGGGTGATACTCACTAAGAAGTAATTAAATCAAGAAACTTATAAACGCATCGGCATAATAACGTAATTGGCACTGTCATCATTTTTTGCCTGTATTACACAACTTGAATTTGCATCTTTAAATTTAATAATAACGTTTTCGTCTTTAATGGTGTTAAGCACATCGAGGAAATACGCAACATTAAAACCAATCTCAAACTCATCACCCGAATAAACCACTTCAATTTCTTCTTCTGCTTCTTCCTGGTCAGGATTATTAATGGTGGCATTGAGCATATTCGCACTGAGTGATAAACGCATCCCCCGGTATTTCTCATTCGATAAAACAGATGTCCGGCTAAACGCCTGTTTTAATACATCACGTGAACACTCTAAAATAGCATTGTTATCACTTGGTAAAACCTGATTATAATCCGGGAATTTGCCATCAATTAGTTTTGAACTAAAAGTAATATTGCCCAGGGTAACTTTAATTAGATTATCCCCAAGCTGCAGAGTCACCATTTCATTGGAATCTTCCAATAATTTTGAGAGCTCACTCACCCCTTTGCGAGGAATAATAATCTGACGTTTTTCAGCTATTCCCGTCTTGATGTTTTCTTTAGAAATAGCCAGGCGGTGGCCATCAGTAGCAACCGTCACAATATGTTCAAGATCAATTTCCAGCATTAAGCCATTCAAGTAGTAGCGCACATCTTGTTGTGCCATTGAAAACTGAACTTGATCGATTAATTTCTTAAGGGTGGACTGTTTTAAGCTTATTTCCTGAGAAACATTAAGTACATCACTTTGCGGGAATTCGTTGGCTGGCAGCGTAGACAAAGTAAAACGACTTTTACCCGAACGGATAACCGCTTTATTCGCATCGATATTAATATTTACCTTTGCTCCGTCTGGTAAGGTTCGGCAAATATCTAAAAACTTTTTAGCTGGAATAGTGGTTTCACCTGTTTCATCCGATTCAACCTGGGTATTAATAATCATTTCAACTTCTAAATCTGTTCCAGTGAGTGATAAACGATTATTTTCAACCTTAAGTAACAAATTAGAAAGTATAGGTGAGTTTTGTTTTCTTTCTACAACACCAGCAACATGTTGGAGGGGTTTTAAAATATGGTCACGTGATAAACTAATTTTCATTTTAATTTACTTGTCCTTTTTCTTAACTTTAACTTTAACTTTATCTTAATTTACTAATTTTTTAGGTAGAGGTTCTATTAATTAATAGATCTATATATATCATTATTATTACTATTATTAGGGCGAAAAATTCTGTCAATAACTCTAGATCTCTTTTTAAAATCATGCGGTTAGAGTGAATTTATGTCTGTTGATAACTAGCATTTAGACATCTTGTTATCTGTGGATAAAAGGTGGGTAACCTTACATTTATCGACTTAAAATAGTTATCCACAGTTTATTCAAATTAAATTCAGCTTTTTTCCCCAACTTATTTCTTTTCTAAATTATGTGCTCAACGTTCGCAATAAATTACGATAATCTTCATTGATCCGTGGATCTTCTTCTTTCAATTCTTCAATTTTACGACAGGCGTGTAAAATAGTGGTGTGATCACGTCCACCAAATGCATCACCAATTTCAGGGTAGCTGTGATTTGTTAGCTCTTTGCAAAGCGCCATTGCCAGTTGGCGAGGGCGAGTGACCGAGCGGGTTCGACGCTTGGAATGCATATCTGAGACACGAATTTTGTAATAGCCAGCGACCGTTTTTTGAATGTTTTCAATCGAAACCATTTTATCGTGAGATGACAATAAATCGCGTAACGCGTCTTTAGCAAAATCGAGGGTAATGGTTTTATTGCTGAAGTGAGCGTTTGCTACTACTCTACGTAAGGCACCCTCAAGTTCTCTGATATTAGAGCGTATTCGCTCACCAATAAAAAAAGCGACTTCTTCAGGTAGGTCAATATTCGACTGCTGGGCTTTGCTCATTAAAATAGCCACGCGTGTTTCCAGTTCTGGGGGTTCAATGGTTACCGTTAAGCCCCAGCCAAATCGGGATTTTAAGCGTTCTTCTAAACCATCAATTTCTTTTGGATAACGATCACAGGTCATAATAATTTGCTGATTGCCTTCGAGCAAGGAATTAAAGGTATGAAATAGCTCTTCCTGTGAGCGCCCTTTCCCGGCAAAAAACTGGATATCATCGATAAGCAGAGCATCGACCGAGCGATAATAACGCTTAAATTCGTTAATGGTGTTGTGCTGGAACGATTTCACCATGTCGGACACGAATCGTTCAGAATGCAAATAAACCACATTAGAACTAGGGTTATGATCTTTAATTAAATTGCCCACTGCGTGCATTAAATGTGTTTTTCCAAGACCCACACCACCGTAAATAAAGAGCGGGTTATAGGCGGTACCGGGGTTTTGAGAAACCTGGGTTGCCGCGGCGCGCCCCATTTGATTGGACTTGCCTTCAACAAAAGAGTCAAAGGTGAAATTGGGGTTTAAGCCGTTTTTGCGCTGAAAAGAGCTGGGTGGATTTTTTACTGGCGTATAATTCTGGTTTTGGCCTTCGAGTGCTTCCGCTTCATGGCTGCCCACTTCAATTTTTATTGGTGCGGGAAAAGAGGAGTCGAGCTGGCTGATAATTTCATTAATTCGGGAAATAAATTGCTCGTTTACCGAATCCAGTACAAAATTATTGGGTGCCAACAGGCGAGCTGCATCGTTGTCCAGCACAAAGTGCAATGGGCGTATCCAGGTGTTAAATTGTTGAGGCGAAAGTTCGCCTTCCAAGCGATCGAGACATTGATCCCAGAGTGATTGCACGTGTTACCTCAAAATAAGGAAAAACTATAATAAATTTAGTGTGTTAGGAGATAAAGAAGGCATCGTAATTATCTTTTCAGCCATTTTATCGAGGCCCTAATTTAACATCAGAGAAAAAAGTTATCCACAGTTATCGTGCGATAAATCTAAATTCCCTGGCCCGCTTACGGCTGAGATTAAAGCTGCAGATAAAGCGGGTTTTTTATAGATTTAGTTCTTCATCCTGTTGACAGTCCGGCCGATAAACATTACTCTTGCGTGCCTTTTCTGATGAAAACTTAATCGAAACGGGTCGCTAGTAACTTATTGATTTTTAACGGATGATATTTAAATGAAACGCACATTTCAACCTAGTACATTAAAACGCGCTCGCACACATGGCTTTCGTGCGCGTATGGCAACACACAGTGGTCGCGCAATTATCAATGCACGCCGTGCAAAAGGCCGTAAACGCTTAAGCGCTTAATTATTGAGTTAAAGAACCCCCATGTCCGCAAAGGATAAGCTTGTGGGTGCGCCCTGCCCAAATCAACAACATGCTGATTTGTCTGCAAATAGAAAAACAGGGTCTTTTTCTCGAGCTAACCGCCTTCTCACTGCAAAACAATTTAGCCATGTTTTTGAAACCCCCTATAAGCGTCATCATGCTTATTTACTTATTCTTGTACGAAAAAATTCCAGCTATAACAATTCTGATGGAAAAATTCAGCTTGCAAGGCTGGGCTTGGCAGTTGCCAAAAAGAATATTAAACTCGCCGTTCGCCGAAACCGATTTAAACGTATTGTTAGAGAAAGTTTTCGTCAACATAAGGTACAATTAGCGGGTTTGGATATCGTTGTACTTGCAAAACACGCTGCCAATGGCGCAACGTCTCAGCAACTTCGGACTGTACTTGAACAACAATGGCAACATTTAGCAAAGCAATTCAATATCCCTTCTTATTAATTATAAGAGGTTATCGCTATTTGATCAGCCCATTACTTGGGCCGCGTTGCCGGTTTTATCCAAGTTGTTCAAGTTATGCAGAAGAAGCAATTAAAGTGCATGGGTTAGTAAAAGGCGGTTGGCTGGCAATAAAACGAATAGGCCGTTGCCACCCTTTTAATGAAGGGGGTGTTGATCCTGTTCCAGAAAAGAAACAGAGAAAAATGCTGAGTGAAGATGAACATAAATAAATTTAAAAATAAAAGGTTGTAAAAGAGTATGGAACAACAACGTTTGCTGTTATTTGTTGCTTTGGCATTTATTGCATTTTTAATGTTTGATGCATGGCAGCAGGATCATGCAGTTAAAGAAGTTGCAACTGCACGTACGGCACAAACACAATCAGATCCAGGTATTTCGTCAGCAAATACAAGCGGTGAAGTCCCCGTTGCGCTAGAGCAATCAACCGTCACATCCCGCGCTATTTCCTCTTCCTCTGCAGTGCCGGCTGAACAGTCCAGAGAGATATTTAAACATGGCCAGGCTATTCATGTTGTCACCGATGTTCTGGATGTAACCATTAATACAGTGGGCGGCGATATTCGTCAGATTAAACTCTTAGACTATCCAGCAAAATTAAACGAACCCGAAAATCCTTTTTTATTAATGAATGAAACATTACCACGGATTTTTGTTGCTCAAAGTGGTTTTACCGGCAAAAGAACCGATGCTAATTCCGTTGTTGCAGCACCTAACCATTTAGATACTTATAAAACAGAGCGCACAAACTATATATTAGCTGAGTCAAAAGATTCAATGGATGTGAATTTATACTGGACGAGCAAAGATGGTGTGCAGTTTACTAAAACATATACTTTCTATCGCGGTAGTCACAAGGTTGATGTAAAGCAAAGAGTAGAAAATAAAACCGATAGAATATGGCGTGGTAATGCGTATTATCAACTACAACGCACACAAGTATCGGAAGTTGATCAGTCGCAGTTTATTTATACCTATATGGGCGGAGTTATTTATTCACCGGACGAGCGTTATGAAAAAATTGGCTTTGATGATATGCAGGACAGTAATTTAAAAAGAGACATTACTGGTGGTTGGGCGGCGATGATTCAGCACTATTTTTTAAGCGCATGGGTGCCTGAAAAAGATAAAGCAGAAATTTATTACACCAGTTATAAACCGAGAAATGTTATTTATACCATCGGCTTTAGAGATAAAAATGAAACCGTGGTCACCCCTGGAGCAAACTATACATTTAATACAGTATTTTATGCTGGCCCTAAAGATCAGGCGGCATTAGAAAAAATTGCTGAAGGACTGGAGTTAACGGTTGATTATGGTGTACTAACCGTTATTGCAAAACCTATTTTCTGGCTGCTCACAAAAATACATGGCGTGGTGGGTAACTGGGGCTGGGCGATTATCTTTTTAACCCTTTTAATCAAGGCTGTGTTTTATAAGTTGTCTGAAGCCAGTTATAAGTCGATGGCAAAAATGCGAGCCGTGCAGCCACGAATGGTGGTAATGAAAGAACGTTTTGCAGATGATCGTGCTGGCATGAATAAAGCCATGATGGAAATGTACAAGAAAGAAAAAATAAACCCACTTGGGGGTTGCTTGCCGATCCTGGTACAAATTCCTGTCTTTATCGCCCTGTACTGGGTATTACTGGAAAGTGTAGAATTACGCCAGGCGCCGTGGATTTTATGGATTAAGGATATGTCGGCCGAAGATCCCTACTACATACTTCCATTATTAATGGGTGTCAGTATGTTTATTCAGCAAAAACTAAACCCAACACCCATTGATCCCATACAGGCAAAAGTAATGATGATGTTGCCGGTGGTCTTTACTGTCTTCTTTATGTTCTTCCCGGCGGGTCTTGTATTGTACTGGGTTGTGAATAATATATTGTCGATTGCACAGCAATGGTATATCACCAATAAAGTGATTAAAGAGAAAGGGAAAAGCGTCTTTAAACCTTAATAAGGCATCGGCACCCGGCATAATAGTTTATGTCGGGTGTTTTTCTTTTTAGGGGTAAGCAGGGCTCATCCGTATAGGCTCTACCTTGCTGTTAGAGTTATCCTGTTGTTAATCAGTCCTTCAATATAAGAAAATGATCGTGTAAATTGATAGCTAATGGCCGCTACCGCGCAATCACCTGCTTGAGAATATAAACACCATGTCAACCCAGCCCGAGTCTCGCGTAGAACAGGACACCATTGCTGCTATTGCAACGGCGACGGGGTTGGGGGGCGTAGGCATTGTGCGTATCTCCGGTAAAAATGCCAGTAAAATAGGCGAAAAACTACTAAAATCAATTCCTAAACCACGCTTTGCTGATTATGGCCCTTTTCTTGATGCGAATGGTGAAGCCATTGATATGGGGTTAGCACTTTATTTTGTCGCACCCAACTCGTTTACGGGTGAAGACGTGCTGGAATTGCAAGGTCATGGCGGTAAAGTGGTGCTGGACAGGTTGTTAAAGCGCACATTAGCTTTGGGTGCGCGACTGGCGACTCCAGGTGAGTTTGCCGAACGCGCTTTTTTAAATGACAAAATGGACTTAACCCAGGCAGAAGCCATTGCCGATTTAATTGAAGCCGGTTCCGAGCAGGCAGCACGGTCAGCAATTCAATCCCTGCAAGGGGTGTTTTCAGACAAAATACACTCCCTTGTTGACGCGGTTATTCGGGTGCGAATGTTTGTGGAATCGGCGATTGACTTCCCCGAAGAAGAAATCGATTTTCTATCTGATGGTAAGATATTGCAGCAAATAGAGGCTATCTTGCAGAATTTTGGCGCTATTATGCAAGAAGCACAGCAAGGGGTGTTGTTGCGTGACGGCATGCGAGTGGTGCTGGTCGGGCAGCCAAATACCGGTAAATCGAGCCTGTTAAATGCACTTGCTGGTCGGGATTCGGCCATTGTGACCGAAATAGCCGGTACCACGCGCGATGTATTAAAAGAAGAAATTAATATTGACGGCTTACCGCTGCATATTATTGATACCGCCGGTTTGCGTGAATCAGCGGATACCGTAGAAAAGGAAGGGATCCGACGCGCCTGGCTGGAAATTGAACAGGCAGATAGAGTTTTAGTGTTGGTGGATGACCGTGATGGCATTACCAAGGCCGACAAAACCATTTTACAGCAGCTTCCCGCGCGATTGCCGATAACGGTGGTTCACAATAAAATTGATTTATCCGCACAAGCGCCAGAAATAACAACTAAAGGCCAGCAGCAGCACATTAAGCTATCGGCAAAAAGCACCCAGGGTCTGGATATCTTGCGGGATCATTTACAGAAAAGCATGGGCTTTGAAAAAACCAGTGAAAGCCCCTTCTTGGCACGGCGACGGCATTTGGATGCCTTAGAGCGGGCGCATGATTATGTGCAGCAAAGCAAAAAGCAGCTAGTTGAAGTTCAAGCCGGTGAGTTGGTGGCAGAAGATCTGCGGCAGGCTCAGCAGGCTCTCTCTGAAATTACCGGCGAATATAGCAGCGATGACTTGCTGGGAGAGATATTTTCGAGCTTTTGCATTGGAAAATAAACCCGGTATGACTAAATCGCTCCTTATTATAGTCGCCAGCCTTTTGCTTCAGGGCTGCTCAAGTGCGGGCTATTACTGGGAAAAAATACAAGGCCATGCCGAACTACTTAACAAGCAACAGCCTGTTCAGGAAGTAATTGATAACCCACAAACAGATTCATCGGTAAAAGCTTTTTTGACCAACGCACAACAGGCGCGGGATTTTGCCAGTAAAGTTTTAATGTTGCCTGACAATAACAGCTATCGGAACTATGTGAATGTCGGGCGTGACTATGTTGTCTGGACGGTTGTTGCAGCCCCGCCCTATTCGATCAAGCCAAAAGAATGGTGCTTTTTAATAGTTGGTTGCGTAAGTTATCGAGGCTACTTTTCGAAACAAGCAGCTGATAAATTTGCAGCAACTTTAAAAGCCCAGGGAATGGATGTGCATGTGTCCGGTACCAAAGCGTATTCAACGCTGGGCTGGTTTGACGACCCATTATTAAGCACTATGCTGTATAAGTCTGAAGCGTACCGAGTCGGTATTATTTTTCATGAACTGGCACATCAGGAAATATACGTTGAAAACGATACCGCTTTTAATGAAGCTTTTGCAACCAGTGTTGAACTTGAAGGCATTAAAGCCTGGTTTAAGCAAACAGACAAGCCGTTAAAATTTAAAAAGTATTTAATGGCCAAAAAGAGAGATAAAGAGTTTAAAAGTATATTAAAAAACACGCGCAAGGAATTAACAGAATTGTATGAAAGTAAGCAATCACCTCAGCAAATGCAAAACGCTAAAGTAAGAACTTTTTTACGCTTACAGTCCTCATATATAATTTTTAAGCGTAAATGGAATAACTACAGTGGATATGACAAGTGGATGCTGCAAGGTTTGAATAATGCATACCTGGCATTGGTGGCAACGTATAATAACTGGGTGCCGGCATTTCAGCGATTATTTGAAAAGGCCAACAGTGACTATAAGGTGTTTTATAGTGAGGTTGAGCGTTTAAGCTCACTGGATAAAATGCAACGCAAAAAACAACTTGAAGAATTAATGAGTGAGCGTGATTAAATTTTCTTTAACCAATTTATTAGTAATTGTTTTAATGAGTTTTACTCTTTGTTCTACGGGCTTGGCTAAAGTTAAGTACGAAGAAATAGAGGTGCAAGTAGCAAATCAGAGCCTGTCAATAAAAAAAATAAAACCAAAAAATACAGTTTCAAATAATAAAGACTTAATTATTTGGGTTGCACCAGGCTATGGGACAGATCAGCGTGGCATTGATATGTCAAAAAGGTTGAGTGAGTTAGGCCTGGAAACATGGCATGTTGATTTGGCTGAAAGCCTGTTTTTGGAAAAAAGCACGGCAACAATGCGCAAACTTGATGGCAAATATCTGACAGGTTTAATTGAATATGCGCATAAAAAAACGAAAAAAAGGATCACACTGCTAACGCGTTCTTATGGCGCAATTCCTGTATTAAGGGCGGCCAGACAGTGGCAGTTAAAGCATTCGGAAAATAAAAATTTCTATCTAAATGGTGCCATTCTTTATTCGCCTGAGCTTTATTCGAGAGTCCCGGCGCTGGGCTTAAAGCCAGCGTTTGTAAGTATTACTGAAGCAACCAATATACCTATAATGATTTTTCAGGGCAGCAAACGAGGTAATCGTTGGCAAACAAAGGAATTGCTGGCCAAATTAGAAGTGGGTGGGGCAGCCGTTTATTTTAGATTATTAAAAGGTGTAACCGGCCTTTTTTATAGTGGAGATAATAAGGTTGCAACATTAAAGCAGATAGATTTAATGCCGGGAAAAATTCTGGCAAGTATCAAGTTACTTTCTAAAACAAAAAAACCAAAGCAAGCTGCTATTTTAAAGCAGCAAGACAATGTGCCGCATAAATCACTGGATATAAAACTAAAAGCCTATAAAGCAAACCCAAAGCCACGCGATTTAGATCTCATCGATGTTTTTGGTAAGCGGCATACACAAAACAATTATAAGAATAAAGTAACGGTTGTTAATTTTTGGGCAACATGGTGCCCTCCTTGCGTACAGGAAATTCCTTCTCTTAACAATTTAAGTCAATTAATGGTTAACGAAAAATTTGAGTTAATCTCAATTAATTATGGGGAAGACAAAGAAACTATTTTAAGTTTTATGGAAAAAGTCAATGTCGACTTTCCGGTATTGCTTGACCCCAGTGGTAAAGAAGCCAGCGAATGGAATGTACTGGTTTTCCCCTCAACATTTGTAATTGCACCCGATGGTAAGATTAAGTACGGTGTAAACGCAGCAATACACTGGGATGATCCGGCCGTGGTTAAAGCATTAAAAGCACTATTAAAATAGGTTTCCTGAAGATGAGCCCCGTAAAACAAGTTAGTAATAGCGCTGTTATTTCACAAACAAGGCAATGGGTGGCCGATATTATTATTGGCTTAAACTTTTGCCCATTTGCAAAAAAAGTATTTGATCAGCAAAGTCTTTTTTACAAAGTGGTTGAGTCTGAAAAGACAGAAGAAAGTTTGTCAGTATTAATCGATGAATGCTTGCGCTTAGATAACGATAAGGAAATTGAAACCACGCTTATTATTTATTCGAACATATTGACTGATTTCAATGATTATCTGGATTTTTTAGAACTGGCAAATCAATTATTAGAAGCGCAAAATTATACCGGTATTTATCAGCTCGCCAGCTTTCATCCAGATTATTGTTTTGATGGTGCAGAAATGGTGGCAGCGGAAAATTATACAAATCGTTCGCCCTACCCGATGTTACATCTGATTAGAGAAAGTTCTTTAGAAAAGGCTCTGGAAACGTATGATGAAGCTGATAAGATACCGGTGCGCAATATAGAGCGAGCAAAACAAAAAGGTGTAAATTTTTTTAAACAAATCTTAAATAAGATTAAGAGCGCAAAATAATGGCCACTAAAATAAAATCGGCGATAGAAATAAGTGAGCTAGCAATTTACCCGGTTAAGTCTTGCGCGCAATTACAGGTAACGGCAGCAAAAGTGGACAGCTTTGGTTTGCATATGGACAGGCGCTGGATGGTTGTTGATGACAGAGGGAAATTCCTAACCCAGCGCCAATTAGCATCAATGTGTTTGATCTCGGTATCGTTAATTGACAATGGGGTCATTTTAAATGCAC
Source organism: Gammaproteobacteria bacterium (assembly GCA_024275115.1). GTDB lineage: Bacteria > Pseudomonadota > Gammaproteobacteria > UBA6429 > Thiohalophilaceae > SZUA-37. The sequence goes on along the minus strand of JAJRZT010000099.1, from coordinate 5,217 downwards.
CTGATATGTCGCCGTGCGCCGTAACAGTGACAAACTTAGAGCGAACACAACAAGTCATTGTTTGGGACGATCAATGCAATGGCATGGACTGTGGTGATGAAGTAGCGAACTGGTTATCCACTTTGTTACAGCAAGCTTGTCGTTTAGTGTACTTCCCAGAAGAGGAATTTCGCCAGGTGGATCTGGATTTTGCACAGCAAGGTGACCGCACTGCTTTTAGTGATGGCTTTCCTTTTTTATTAATATCTGAAGCCTCGTTACAGGATTTAAATACGCGCATTTTGCAAGCGGGCTCGCAAGCTAGCCTTGAAATGCGTCGCTTTAGGCCTAATATAGTAGTAAAAGGTTGCGAAGCTTTTGCTGAAGATAAATGGAAAAAAATTAAAGTCGGCGATATTGTTTTACGGGTTGTAAAACCCTGCAAACGCTGCGTTATCCCAACGATTGACCCTGATACGGGTATTAAAGGCGATGAACCGCTTAAAACATTACGCACTTATCGTAAGCAGGACAAAAAAATCCTGTTTGGTCAGAATGTGATAGCTGAAAGCATGGGCGAGTTTGAAGTAGGTATGGCGGTGAACATTCTTGAGTAGTGTAAATTTTAAACTCGATAAACGCCTTACTAATGATGGTATTCTGCTGGGGTATTTGCACTGGGTAGGTACAAAAAACGAATTATCTGGCGAAGCAAGTATTTTATTATTAATGAACAATGCAGAGATCCCCTGGTTTGTCATTGTTCCAATCGGTGTAACAGCGATTGATATTGATGAGCTTGACGAAAAACAGCAAAGCCAGCTATTGAAAGAGGTGAATGTGCTTTCGGGATTTTTAAAAAGCCATTACAGCGTTGATAAAATTAATTTTGCATCGATTGGTAATATAGTAAAGCAAATGCACTTTCATTTAGTGGCACGAACCGAGCAGGACGGTTGCTGGCCGGGCGTGGTTTGGGGAATAACCGCAAAAATAAAATATACACGGCAGCAAGTTGAAAATTTAACAACACTATTAAACAAAGAAATTAGCTTTTTTAAACCAAATTAATTTAACTAACTGGAGAAGAAAATGGCAACAGCAAGCGCAAGGCATATACTGGTTGATACAGAAGAAAAATGCACTGAACTAAAAACCCAAATTGAAGGTGGTGCTGATTTTGCAGATGTGGCAAAAGAACATTCAAGCTGCCCGTCAGGTCAAAGTGGTGGTGACCTGGGTGAGTTTTCGCCTGGCCAAATGGTAAAAGAGTTTAACGATGTTGTTTTTGGCGGTGAAGTGGGTGTAATTCATGGCCCAGTTAAAACGCAGTTTGGTTATCATTTAATTGATATTACAAATCGTACAGATTAATTAAAGAATAAAAAAGGCAGTTTAGCTATAAGTTAAACTGCCTTTTTAGGTAAAAACAATGACCGATAAACGCATAACCGAACTTGAGACCAAGCTGGCATATCAGGAACACACGATTCAGGCATTAAACGATGAAATTTATCGGCAGCAACAGCAAATCGATAAAGTAGAAATAATGTGTAAGCACTTAATGGATCGACTACAGAATTTATCTGATACAGGTGGTGGCGAACAACCTGCAAATGAACGCCCTCCACATTATTAAGCTTGCTATACATCCGCGCTATTTTTTTATCCCACAAAGGTATTCAGGGTATACATATACAACAATGAGTTTCTAATTTTTATTGTATAATTACTCCTTTACTTTTTCTTTCGAAGTATCCCGATCCCTTATTTATACAAAAATGAAAGCGCTATAGATATATGAAAACTACTAAATGATAGCCTGTTCCCAATGTTTTACCAGCAAATAATTCAAAAACAAATGTTGCTGGATAGAAGAAGATTGAAAGAAAGATAAATGTAACACTAGTGTACGGTGTATACCAGGGTTCATTGCCTTCGCTTATAATGATAAACCCATTGGGTATAAAAGGTATCGCCCAGAAAAGCAAAAATAAAATTACAGGCAATGCCACGATATATTTTTTCATAAGCCTAACGCTCGTATGGTTAAATTATAAAGTAAAAATGTCGCGAGAGCATAATTTGATACCAAATATTATTAATCAATAATGTTACGGCAGCTCAAAAAGTGATAGTCTTAGCTGAAGAAATATAAAAGAGGAACACGCATGACAAACAATGAAAACAACTCGAGCGAGGAGTGCTGCGGCCCTATCGATCCTTCGATGATTAGCCCGGTTATGCGCAATGTCTATGTTTATATTAGTGACACCTTACTGGAAGCAGGCAGGATGCCATCACTTGAAGAAGTTGCAGATAAAACAAAACAACCGCAGGAAGTAATCAAGCAGGTGCTCGACGGATTCGAGAGCGTTGCCGGAATCTATCGTGATCCTTTTTTCAATAATGTCATTGCCTTTTATCCAGTATCTGCGATTCCAACCATTCATAAAATCGTACGTCCAGATGGTGGGCGTATCGCATATTCGCCTTGCGCCATGGACGCACTAACACTCGCACCGACCCTGGAGCGTAAGATAGACATCCGATCAGCATGCAGATACTGCGACCATGAAATTTCAATTAACTACAATGATGATGGCAGCAAAATTACAGGGCACTCACCTGAGGATATCTGGATCTGGATTGAGGATCGTATCCCAAGTGACGCACCTTACTATCTAGTCGTGTGCATCAATACTAATTTCTTCTGTTGCAAGGATCACCTTGATAAATGGCGAGCAGAAGAAACAATTACCCATAGCGGAAAACCCTACAGCCTAAGTGATGCATTTGCCGCATTCGATCTTTGGTGTACATACAAAATGTATAAATTAGTCGTTGAGGGGCGCCCCTGGGGTGGTAAAGCCCTTGATCAGATCTGAGAAGCGCAGCAACGTATTAGCCTTATTTGCATCATACTATTCTTGGTTTTATTTCTCTTTTTGCTATTTGTTGTAACAATATTTCTGTAATTGAAGCGACCAGGATAAACCCGACAAGAATATATACAATAGAATCTGAGTTCTTGCTGACATAAATAAGGGCAAGTATCATGGCAATAAAACTTAGCATAGCAGCAATAAAAACCAGGATAACAGAGCCTCCTGTTTTAGAAATAATTCTTAAATGTCCAATATGAGTCACTGTATGAACAAATAAAATTGATATTGAGCCAATAGCGGCTATTTCAGATAAATTAAACAAAAGAGATAAGATTATAATTAAAATACCACTAATAATTAACCCTTCCCTGCTATGTGCAATGGGCTTACCAAATTGAGCAGGAAGTTCGCCATCTTTAGCTAACTGATAAGTCACATTAGTTACAGCATATAAGTTAGCGTTAATGGCAGATGCCGTAGCAATTAATGCCGTAATGGCTACTACAGTGAAACCGACCTGACCAAATATAGGTAATGCCGCTTCTGCTAGAGCAAAGTCTTTAGCTGCGATAACTTTGTCAACAGGCAAATTGCCAAAAACAGCAAATGCAATGGCAACATAAAGCACCATAACCAATAAAATAGCGGTCATCATGGCTCTAGGGAGTGTTTTAGAAGGGTTTGGCATATCTTCTGCCGTATTGGTGATAACCCGAAAACCTTCAAAAGCAAAAAAGGTAATCGCCAAACTAAAAAAGATGTCATTGCCTGGTGGGTAATAGGCAGGTGACAATAGCGCTGGGTTTATAAAAATGATTCCTACTATAGATAGAGCTGCCAACACAGTAAATTTTATTCCAACCGTGATTCTTTCCCAAACAGCAACATCCTTTGCTCCTTTAAGATTAATGAAAACAAATAAAACAATAATTCCAGTTGAAAAAAAATGATGCCAGATTTGTGATACTTCATTACCCGGTAAAAATGTGGCGGCATAATTTCCAAATGCTTTGGCAATTAAACTTAAGGAAACAATCGCAGAGAAATACAACATAATCCCCATCGTTCCTGTAAAAAAACCAATACCATAGGATTGTGATAAGTATTCTATTATTCCGCCAGACGAAGGATAGCGCGCCCCTAACTTTCCTAATGAATAGCCGCTAAATAAGGCTATGATTCCACCGATGATAAATGAAATATAAACAGCACTTCCAGAAATTGCACTAGCCTCACCAAGCAGTGCAAAAATTCCTGCGCCGACCATCGCACCTATTCCCATTGAGACAGCCGACCAGAACCCAATTGGTTTTTTTGATGTATGCATTTATACCCTCATTTTTAGGCAACAGCCAATGTTGAAAGCTGTCTATACGGCCTTGCCATTTTCCCTGGGCTCAAAAATAATCAGCAATCTCAGGACTAACCCAATACTAACAGGTATTTTAGTTGGAGATTTTTACACCCCTCTCTTGTTAGGCCATACTTAATACGTGCTGTATTTCAGGCAACATTCTTTGAACACATTTTTCCCCCTCACTTATAGCTTCTTTTGCACGATAAAATTCCAATAGTCCAATATGTGACAGCTTTGGAGAAAGTAAAATATCTGGAGGATCTCCAGCCATACGGCTCCTTGTAATTCTGTTCTGCGTAATATTGACTGAGCTAGCGATAGCTTCAAACAGGCTCGGTGGTTTATCTTCAGCTTTTGTTGTTGAAAATACCGAAGCTGCATATTCTGTGACTAAATCAGTGATTTTGTCTACAACACCTGTATCTTGTTTTATTATATTTTTTGGCTTTTGAAAATGTTTCCCAACAGTATCACCATTTAAATTTACTGCTATAACAATATCAGCACCTAGCGCTCGACAGACTGAAACAGGAACTGGATTGACTAATCCACCATCTACAAGCCACTTATTATTGTTTTTAATTGCCGGAAAGAGACCAGGTAGCGAAATAGACGACCAAACGGCCTCTAACACTGAGCCTTCCGTTAACCACACCTCTCTGCCAGTTTCTAAATCTGTTGCTACAGCAGCATATTGTTTAGCAAGCTCCTCTACTACTGAATTATCACTAGCCACATATTTATTTAAAAAATGGTGTAGCCTTTCTGTATTAACGAAACCATTCAGTGATGTGTTAATTTCAAAAAACCTGGCTGTTTCAAATTTGGTCAGTGAACACACCCATTCTTCTAACTTCTCAAGGTTGTTTGATACATAAGATGCACCAACTAATGAGCCTATGGAAGTACCACAAACAATATCGGGCACAACGCCCTGATCAGCCAGCGCGCTAATAACACCTATATGTGACCATCCACGAGAAGAGCCACCTC
>JAJRZT010000098.1 GCA_024275115.1 Gammaproteobacteria bacterium | reverse complement strand
CCAACGGCAAATACCTTGTAAGAACCGTCGCGGATTTAATCTTTGAAGGCGTTCGCCCCGATAGCTGGCTCACCCCCGACGATGCCGCGCGTGCTGTTGAACCGTATAAAATAGCCCGTGCATGATGGGTTTTGCCCATCCTACGCATATCAAGCCCCACGTAGGATGGGTGGAGCAACGTGCAACCCATCATGTTGCTTCACAGACAAAATTTCACCGTCAGGACCTGAGCCTGACGAATCTATTTTATTTTGGGGTGAAATACGCTGAATAGTTACAAAATAAATACATATATCCTGTAGGCCATATCTTACACAGCCTCCAATATTGCTCAAAAAATAATCAACTTATCCATTGTATTTAAAAATATGAGAACCGTGCATAGCGCACATTTATTTTATCTGTTAACTTCGGGACATAAAAATAAAGGGATGCATTTTTTTACATTCCTTATATATAGACCTGACAAAGATAAGGATGTACTTCCATGGCCACTCACACAACAAAGCACTTTCCATTTTTCGTAATAATATTAATGAGTTTATTTATCGCCGCTATCGGCGTGGGTTGTGGTGGCGGCGGGGGTAGTGCGCCACCACCGCCGCCAGCCATTGAGGATGCACAAGGTTTATTCACCACCAATGGCGATGGCAGCGCTGCTTTTAAGAACCCCGATATTGATAAAGCCTTAACCGATATTAAAGGTATGGTGTATGGCGACTTACCGAATCAAAAATTTATCTTTTTTGACATTGGCACCAATGTGCTTTACGAAGGCACTATTACCGCGGTTACACCGGATGTTGCAGGCACGGCCACGGTGTATAGCGATGGGGTAATGGTAGCGAATAACGTGGTGGTCAGTGGTACCGTGGTACCTGCATCCAGTATTGACTTGACCTTTGCAGGTAGCGGGGATTTTGTGGGGGGAAGTATTAAGGGCTCGTTTTCTACGGCTTATAATAATGTGGCGACGTATACAAGAATTCGCTCATTCCTTGCTAGTGAATGGAGGTCGCCCATTGCAGGTAGTGTTAAAATGGCTATCAATGGAATGAAAACCTCAGATGTTCGTGTTAATACTGATAGTAGCTACTTATACAGCTCTCGAATAGCAGGTTCTACTATCGTATGTGAACATTCTGGAAATTTAACATCGAATTTACCTAAAAATATTTATCCTTTAGCTGGCGAGCAAATTAGCGATACACTAGATTGTACAATAGCCACCACACCAACCGACTCATCAACATTTTATAAAGGCTTTGCCAGCGTGGTCGCCGTTGATGCAACAGGCAGCGGCACCGAAATGTGGTATGCCACCACCAATGGTACCAACTCAATTTTTGCTATTTTAACGCGATAACAACTTAATTTTGGTATTGCATAAGATTTAAGAAAATTAATTAAAGTGTTCTTCACTAGCATAGAAAGATATATTTCAAGGATAGGAATTAAAGAATGAGCGCTACGACAAAAGAAAAACAAACCGCCAAGCTATCGCAGCTTGAACTACGTAATAAACGTATTGCCATTTATAGAAAGAACGTATACGCAAGAAATTTATTTAAAGGCGTGAATGGCGAAGTCTTTCATGTGCCAGAATCCTTAATGAGCAGGCAATTAAATTTTAAAGAGTTTGTTAAAGTTAACTTTGAACATAATTTTATCGAACCCGGCGCTTGGCCAAATAATATCAGCAATTTACCCGTTTATAAAAAATTAAAAGCCTACTCCGAAACAAATTATGGGGCAGCAACCATTTACCGAATATTGCAAGATAATAAAAAAGCAGCTTTACAAAAACGAAGAGTGTTTAAAGTACAATATGATGATGGTGTATATGGGCAAGAAGCACGCGGTGCTTTGGATTATATTCGTCTAACAAAGAACTTTCCAAATAATATTCCATACAAAGGTGGCGAACGAAAATATGACCTTGCTATTATCCATCATGAATTTGGACATACTCGTTTTTTTAGAAAGTCTAATGAAATGAAAATAATTGATTTTCAGCTTAAACATGAAAGACAAGCCGTAATTAACCTTGAAAATCCCATTAGGATGGAAAAAGGGAAAGAACCACGATATACATATTATAACTCTAAGATGAGAAAGACTATTAATATTATTACAGGTGAAATACCTAAAGCAGCAGAAGATAGAAATACAGTACTGGAAGATGACCCAACCAAGCTAGTTAAAATAGGCAGCAAAGGAGCCTATCGAAAATGAGAAACTTTATAAGGTTGAATTTGTTTGTATTTTTAATTTTAACGATTCACCCAACTATTGCAGGAACTCCCGTTGAAGCAGAATTCAATAAGTTCTTTAATGCACCACTAAAATCATACCAACATAGTAATGTAAAAGTGAATGTTGATAACCAGGACTGGCAAGATGGAGAAATAGCAGTAACAAATATGTCAAATGACCAAATGCAAATAACAGTAGGTTTTACTCTTAAATCAGTCGAGAAAGTACTCATATTAAAACTTCCTGAATCTGGTTACGATCTCGATGGGTCGATAGATGAAAAATGTCAAAATGATTATATATTTGTTGCTGGTTATTCGATGGATCCAACCGCAAATATCACTGAGCTAACATTTCGCATGCGTTCTCACTGTGGAGGTGGTCCTCATACTATTGTGGCTTGGGTAAGAACAGCAAATGGCCAATATTATTTAGGAAATCGAACATTTTTTGCATTTACTGCTGATGGTGTAAATAGCTGGTGAGTATATTTTGATGTCTATAAAAAGATAAAAATTAGCTATTAGCAGTATTAATCTTATCTGAAGTGAAAATAAGGAACCTAGATGCGAATACAGCAGAGGATCAAATAATCATGGATAAAGCAAAGAAAACACAAGCCTTTCTAAAATTAAATCCAAATAGTTTTTTATTTAGCAGCCTTTTATTTTTTCATTTAGGTTTGGTTTCAAATACTTATGCCGCACCCGAAGGTGGCCAGGTTGTTGGCGGCAGTGGTTCAATCAACCAGTCGGGTTTAAATACAACTATTCAGCAAAATACCAACCTCATGGCCATTGATTGGCAAAGTTATAACGTGCAACAAAATGAACGGGTGCAATATATTCAACCGAATAACCGCTCAATTTCACTTAACCGTATTACCGGTAATAACGCCTCCACCATTCGCGGGCAGATAGGCGCCAATGGTCAAGTCATATTGGTGAACCCCAATGGTATTTTCTTTAGCCCCACCGCCACCATTAATGTGGGTGGGTTAATGGCCAGTGGTTTAGATATTAAACCCAGTGACTTTATGAACGGTAATTATATTTTTAATGAAGTGGCGGGTACTGATGGGTTTGTGATCAATAGCGGCATTATTAATGTGGCTACCGGCGGCAACGTGACCTTGCTCGGCAAGCAAGTTAGAAATGATGGCATGATAGTCGCCAAACTCGGCGCTGTGAATATGGCAGCGGGTAAAGCCGCTGTTGTTACGTTTGATAACACCGGTTTACTCGGCGTGAGAATTACTAAGGAAGTTTTACAAAATGAATTGGGTATCGATCCTGCTGTTTTAAATAGTGGCAGCATTAATGCTGAAGGCGGGCGTATTTTACTCACCGCCAGTGTTAGCCGAGATATTTTTTCAAGCGCCGTGAATACCGGTGATATGGAGCAAGCGACCAGTGCCGTTGTTAATGCTGACGGTACTTTTACATTAGGTGGTGGTGCCGATGTGGTTAATACGGGTACGCTTGATGTGAGTGTAACTGAACCCAATGCCACTGCCGGTAATATTGTAATGGTGGGCAAAAACGTTACCAGCAGCGGTAACATTAAAGCCGACAGCCAAAATGGTAACGGCGGTAATATCGAACTGCATGCTACCGATACCACGCTATTAACGGAAAATAGTAATACATCGGCACGTGCTATTAATTCCGGCAAAGGCGGCAATGTAAAAGTACTTGGTAATAATGTTGGCTTATTTGATAACGCACAAGTGAATGCCTCGGGAGCCAATGGTGGAGGCACTATTTTAATCGGCGGCGATAAAACCGGGCAAAATAAACAAATACGCAATGCGGAGTTTATTTACTTAAGTGAAAATTCAAGCGTAAACGCCAGTGCAACAGATAATGGCAATGGCGGTAAACTCATTACCTTTGCCACGGATAGCGCCCGGATTTATGGCAAGCTGTTTGCGCGTGGCGGTGTTAATGGCGGCAACGGTGGCTTTATCGAAACCTCGGGTTTAAAAGGCTTTGAGATAACAAGTGCACCGGATACATCTGCCGCAAACGGCATGGGTGGTGAATGGTTGATTGACCCATATAACATTGCGATTGTTGATACTGCGGGTGATATTGTTTTCCCTAATCCCAACCCGAATGATCCTGATGTGGTTTTTAATGGCACAATCAGTAACTCTACATTATCGGTTGGCCTTATCTATGATGGGCTAGATAATGGCAATGTTACCATTTCAACGGATGGTGCAGGCACGGATGTTGGAAATATTATTTTAGAGACGAATTTGATTTACACAGGTAGTAACAGTGCCACGTTAACACTTAATGCCGCAAACGATATTAGTATTATTGCTCAACAAATAAGAGCCGATCTGGATGATAATAATCCAGGTCGACCCCGCCCCTCAAAAACCCTCAACCTTGTTCTGAATGCTAATTCAGATAACACCGGCAGCGGCGATGTCAATCTAACCAATGCACAAATCAGCACCAACGGTGGCAGCTTTACCGCAACGGGTGTTAACTTTAGTTCATCCGGTGGTGAAATAAACACGGTTCGTAATAATTATGGTGTAGGCAATGGAAATGGCCTTAGGGGGGGTGATGTTGCTATTACAACCACCGGGCTTGCGGCTAACCCTGCTTCAATCAGTATCGGGGGTAATATCCTGACAGATGGTGGTGCGGTATCGCTAGTGGCTAACCAGGGAGCAACAACAAGCGGTACAATCACAACGACAGCCTCTATCGATACAACGATTCAGCCCTATATTAGTAGGCCGGGTGGTGGTAATGATCGTTATCAAGCAAATTCCAATACCGGCACGGTTTCAATAACAGCCGATGGCGCGATTAGCCTGGGCAACAGTATTATAACCGATGGCCAGCAAGTTGAAGTGACGGATTCAGCCAGTTTTACCAGCTTAGCGGGCGGCACCATTAATACGGATGGTAACAGCAATGGTAATGTTAGCATTAACTCAAGGGGCGCAATCAATTTAAACGATGCCATCACCACCAACAATGGCGCCGTCACAGTAAACGCAGGCACAGCCTATAACAGCAATGCCAGTGGCACTATTACGACTAATACAGGCGGCGGTGGTAGCAGTGGAATCGTTTCCATTAATGCACAAGGCAACTTAATCTCCACAGGTCAAATCACCACCAACAACGCAGTGGTTAACTTTAATACTAACACTGCCATTACCACGGGCGGCATTGTTGCGCTTAATGGCAATATTGCAACGAACGGTGGCAATGTCACGGTGGCTGAATCTACAAGCTATACCAGCACCGGCAACATTAATGCCGGTGCGGTTGCGATTAATTCAATCGGCACCATCACCTCGGGCGGGCAAATTGCCAGTAATGGCGGTAATGTTGATTTAATTTCAACAGGCGGTTCAGCCACCGTAAATCAAATTAACCTTGATGATAGCATTGTAAGCAATGGTGGTAATGTCACAGTGAGTGGCGGCAACTTTATTAGCAATGCGAGTGGTTTGGTGAACACAGGCAGTGGCAATATCACCATTACAACTGCAGGCAACATCACTACCGGTGCACAACTGACCGCCACCTCGGGCAACGTTAATTTAGCCACAACCGCAGCAGGCACAACGGTTACCTTAAATAATGGCATTTCAACGGGCGGTACTCTTGATGTGGATACACAAGGTGCCATTCTAGCCACCAATGCCCCATTACTAATCGGCGGCAATGCAACGTTCAGCAATGCCAATAACAACATCACACTCAATAACAGTGCTAATGATTTTCAGGGCACGGTTGCACTCACCAATGGCGCAGGTAATGTTGCTATTACCAATAGTAACAACCTTAACTTCGCCACCTCCAATATTGGCACCGGTACCTTGACGGTTAATGCCGTTGGTATTACCCAAAGCGGCGCAATCACCCAGGCAGCCAATGGCGGTCTTGCCACCTTTAATGCCGGCAATGGGGTGATTAATTTAAACAACACGGGTAATAATTTTACCGGTAATGTTGCACTAACGAACAGCGGCACAAATAATGTGGCCGTTTATAATACCAGCACCTTACGACTGGGCACCTCCACGCTGGGTTCGGGTGCTCTCACACTGAATGCCGGTGATGCTGGAATAGAGCAAGTGGGTGCAATACAACAAACCAGCACGGGCAGTGCCGGTGCAGTGAACCTAACCGCAAGAGAGGGCAGCATCACCTTGCAAAACAATGCGAATGCTTTTATTGGCGCCATTGACTTTTCCACCGCCGCTGGCGATGTACGGTTAACCAACAATGCCGACATTCAGTTAAACCAGTCGATTGGCAACCAGGTAACGGGTGACTTAGTCCTGTCTGCCATCAGTGGCAACAGTATTATTCAACAAACGGGCGTTGGGACCAATGGTTTAACGGTCACGGGCACGTCCATCTTTATGGTCAATGCCAGTCAGGATATTGTGCTGGAAAATAGCAGCAATAGCTTTAATGGCGTCTCCTTTTTAGCCAATACCACGGGAACCTTACGGGATGTAAAAGTCACAAATACGGGTGCACTGGACTTGCAAGCCCTGAACGTATCACGTGATTTAAGTGTGACTGCCGGTGGCGCCATCACCAACAATGCAGGTAATATTACCGTCGGTGGCTTGGCCACATTAAGTGCTGGCGGTGACATTACTCTGGGTGCAGGTATCGCAGGCAATAATGTGCATGACTTTACCAGTGTCGTGATTACCAGTGCTAACAACGTCCTTATCAATGATACAAACGGCATTAATATTGGTGATGCGGTCAACACGCAATCAAATATCACCGGCAACTTAACCATCAATGCCAATGGCAACATCACCCAAACCGCGGCTTTAACCAACAGTGCAACGGCGACCTTTAATGCGGGTGCCGGTAATATTCTGTTAAACAATGCCGACAATGATTTTAATAATTTAAACCTGAGCACGACCGGCAATGCAAATATAGCGGATACAAACGGCATTCAACTTGGCAATATTAGCGCCAACGGTTTAGCCATAACAACCGCCAATGGCGGCGACATTACCGAAGCGGCCAGCAGCAGCATTAGCGTCACTGGCTTAACGACATTGAGCAGTGCGGGTGCGATTCAATTAGGCGGCGCTAGCCATAACTTTAACAACCTGGTTTTCACTGGCAGCAATGTAGCGATTAATAATGCCTCTGCTATCAACATCGGTGATGGCAGCGCAAACGGCACCGCCGTTTCAACGGCAACCAATCTCACACTCACCGCGCAAGGCAACATTACTGATATTGGCAGTGCAGCGAACAGCGTTACCGGCACAGCCAATTTAACCGCAGGCAATGGCAACATTACGCTGCTTAATACCGACTTCCAAAGCACCTTAACCGCCACCGCCGCCAATAACATCACCGTGAATGATGCCACCGGCTTAACACTCGGCGCATTGAATGCCGCCAACACCATTGACTTAACCGCAGGGGGAAGTATTACCGGAGGCAACCTCACCGCCGCCAGCGTTAAATTACTGGCCAGCAATGGCATTAATGCCACCACCAATACCGCCAGCCTCGATGTACAAAATATCGACCAGGGCAACACCACCGCCAGTGGCAATGTTAATTTAACCAATACACAAGCGGTTGATATTATCCGCTTGCACAGTTTTACCCGAACAACGCCAGGCGGTAACAGCGAGGCCGTTGGCGATGTCAGCTTTACCAATACCGGTGATGTGACCGTTCGTGCTGGCAGTATTGACAGCGGCTATGACGAAGGCGCAATGACTGTGACCACTTCACCGGTTCGCCCATCACTGGATATAGTCATTAACAATGGCAACCTGTTTGCTCGAGCGAATACGCAGGGCGATATCAACAATGCCGACATCACCGCCTTTTATGCCATCTTTAATATTCAGCAAGGCAACTTTGGCTGGCCGGGACGGCAACTGGTGCTTAACTTAAAAAGAGGCGGCTTTATTAATGCTGCCCGCTCAGTATACCCGCAACTTACCCCGCCGGGCCCCAGCCTTGGTTTAATCGATAACTCCGACATAGCCATTAACTTTTTTGATGTGAACAGTGCTGCCGCCGGTGAGCAATTAATTTCAGTAGAAAAACTCGAAGATATCGACCCCGCTATTTTCACGGACGTGCGTAATTATACCTATGGCCAAATCGCCATTCGCTTACCGCGTGACCAGTTGTTTGAGGATGAGTTACAGGAGCTGGAGTTAAAAGAGGCGCAAGGGAAGTAGTAACTTGCACCCTTCATCAAGCTGAACCCGCAATGGCTTTTGATGCTATCTCAAAAACATCTTTCGACAACGGTTTTGTTTTTAATATGCGCTTAAACTGTTGCTTCATTAAGATTTGGCGTTTTCCGTCGTAACGTTGCCAGCGGATCATTATTTGCAATAACCTTGCGGCTATTTGTGGGTTGATTTTATCCAAGGCTAAAACCTGGTCACTTAAAAAAATATAACCTTCGCCATTTTCCGCATGGAAAGCCACTGCATTGCCTGCACAGAAACGGCCAATAACAGCACGTACTTTGTTGGGGTTGCTCATGGAGAAGGCGGAGTGTTGCATTAGCCGTTTAACTTTACCCAGGGCATCAGGCACATCGGCCGAAGCCTGTATTGTCAGCCATTTTTCAACTACCTGATTATCAAACTGCCATTGTTCGTAGAACGTATCTAGTGCAAGCTGCCGGTATTCACATTCATAATTGACCAGTATATTAACTGCGGCCAGTTGGTCGGTCATATTGTTGGCAGTCTGGAATTGTTGATAACAACCCTGCAAATGTTTTTCAGTTTCAAGTTCCGCCAAATAAGACAGACACAGATTTTTTAAACTGCGTTGCGCCATTGCTTCGGCATTAAATACATAATCATCGTGTGTTACATTGCGGTGATAACAGGCTTCTAATTCTGTTTCTAATGTCACTGCAATTTGTTGACGTAAAAATTTTCTTACCTGATGAATAGCATCTACATTCACAATATCACATTGATCGGCCAGGTAACTTTCGGACGGCAGCGTGAGAAGCTGTGCGGCCAGTGCCTTATCCAATGATTTATCGTCTAAAACAGCTTTAAAGGCATTAAGAATAAAGTCGTCTACCGCCAGTGGGTTGTTATTCTTTACATCCTCTATAAGCAATAGCATCAAATTAATGGCTAATTGCTGCGCAGCATTCCAACGGTTAAATTCGTCACTGTCCCTGGCCATTAAAAAAGCCAGTTGTTCATTACTGTAATTGTATTCAATTTTAACCGGTGCAGAAAACCCGCGTAATAATGATGGCAGTGGTTTTTCTTTTACATCAGTAAAAACAAAAGACTGTTCCAGTTCGGTTACTTCCAATACCGTACTCGTGACATTAAAAACAGAACTATCCTTTATGTTAAGCAGCATATCGCTGCCATCTGAACTTAATAAACCCACTTCAACTGGAATATGGAAGGCCTTGTTATTAGCCTGTTCAACTAATTGCCCAAAGGACTGTTTTACATTAAGCGTATAGCTTTGCTGTTGTACATTATAATTATCGGCAAAGGTTAGCACAGGGGTTCCCGACTGGTTATACCAGTTCTGGAACTGAGTCAAATCACGTTGATTAGATTCTTCCATTGCTGCAACAAAATCTTCTGTTGTAACTGCCTGTCCATCATGCCGTGAAAAATAAAGATCGGTGCCTTTTCTAAAACCTTCACCACCGACCAGGTTATGCAGCATACGCACCACTTCGGCACCTTTGTTATAAACGGTTACCGTATAGAAGTTACTTATTTCAATGTACTTATCTGGTCGAACAGGATGTGCGAGCGGTCCTGAATCCTGTGCGAACTGGTGGTTGCGCAAAACATTGACATCGTCAATACGTTTAACCGCGCGTGAATTTAAATCGGCAGAAAATTCCTGATCTCTAAAAACAGTGAAGCCTTCTTTTAAGCTGAGTTGAAACCAGTCTCGGCAGGTCACCCGGTTGCCTGACCAGTTATGAAAGTACTCATGACCAATAATACTCTGGATATTATAAAAATCGGCATCGGTCGCCGTTTCCGGGCTTGCTAACACGCAGGATGAATTAAAAATATTCAACCCCTTGTTTTCCATTGCACCCATATTAAAGTCATTTACCGCAACAATCATAAAAATATCCAGATCATACTCGCGACCATAGGTTTGCTCATCCCATAACATTGATTGCTTTAAACAAGCCAGCGCAAAGTCTGTTTTATGACTATTTTCTTTTTCAACGTAGACTCGCAAGTCCACGTCCCTGCCCGACTGCGTTGTAAAAGAGCCTTGTTTATAAACTAACTGGCCGGCAACCAGTGCAAATAAATAACAGGGCTTTAAACTTGGGTCATGCCACTTAACCCAATGCTGTCCATTTTCTTTTTCGCCACTGTCCACTAAATTACCATTAGATAACAGCACCGGGTATTTTTGTTTGTCGGCTATCAAGGTTACTGTAAACTCAGCCATCACATCGGGGCGATCTGGGAAATAGCTAATACGCCGAAATCCTTCGGCCTCACATTGTGTACAGAGCATACCACTGGATGCATACAGACCTTCCAGTGCGGTATTTTTTTCTGGGGAATGGGTGACTTCTGTTTGAATAGTGAAGGATTCAGGAGGGTTCGAAATAATTAAATATTCATCACTTAGTTTGTAATCTGCATCTGTTAACGGTTGTTCATTTAAATGTACGGTCAATAATTCAAGCGACTGCCCGTTTAAAATAAAATCAGTCGCTTCATCGACACCCTTGTTTCTTTTAACCTGCAAGGTCGAAGTCACCCTGGTTTTATTTGCATCGAGTTCAAAAACCATATCGACGGTTTTAATTAAGTGCTCCGGCGCTTTATAATCTTTAAGATAAATGGTATTGGGCGTTGCTTGTTGTATTTTTTTAGCCAATTTATTCTCCGTTAACAATCATTATATGGGTAGCCTATTTATGATAACTACGACCACGCCGTACTGTTTTTTTTCCAAACCGCTGATTTACTGCGTCTGCTATTTTGTCAATGTTTTTTTGTTTCTTTAATACGCTATTGTCATTTTGCATTTCGAACATATCAGCCTGTTTGTTCTGTTGGTTCAATTGTAGCGCTTCATTAGTTTCTGTTAACTGGTTTATTTTAATTAACCCTGACATACCCACACCGATTAAGCGAATGGCCGATTTATTCTGCTGCATTGCTTTACTAAACAAAGCAACCACCTGTTGTAGTAAGATATCCGTATTATTATCGGGGCTATCGAGTGTCACAGCGCGGGTAATGGTTTTAAAATCAGGATAACGTAGTTTAATATTAACCGTTTTCGCAAGGTAGTGCTTCATTCTTAACCTTGCAGCAACCTGCTCACACAGATCAGCAAGGTAGGCGCGTAAAACACGCATGTCATCAACATCCTGCTCAAAGGTTGTTTCATGTGAAATTGATTTTGTTTTTCTCTCTGAACTTACTCGGCGACCATCGCGGCCATTGGCTAATTCAAGAAAATGCTGGCCGAGATTTCCAAAAACAGACTGCATAAATACCGCCGACTGGCGGCGTACATCGGCAATGGTTTGTATACCGTATTGACTAAACTTCTGTTGTGTCACTTTCCCCACGCCCCACAAGCGGCTCACCGGCAACGGATCCAGAAACGGCTGCTGCTTATCTTTACTCACATAAACAAAACCATTGGGTTTATTAATGTCCGATGCAATTTTGGCAACATATTTATTGTTAGCAATTCCCACAGAGCAAACCAGTCCGGTTTCCTTTAATATGTCGCGCTTAATCATCTGCCCGATATTTTCTGCACTTTTAAATAAATGTTCACTTGCGGTGACATCTAAAAAGGCTTCATCAAGCGACAGCGGTTCTATCTCGGGCGTATAGCGATAAAAAACTTCATTAATTTTTTGTGAGGCTGCCACATACAAAGGCATACGCACCGGTAAGCAGACCAGATTTTTACAGCGTCGTTTAGCCTCGGCTATCGGCATGGCGCTGCGCACCCCGAATTTGCGTGCATTATAATTTGCGGCCGCCACCACACCCCGGCCTTCACGACCACCCACCACAACCGGGCAAGCGGCCAGTTCAGGTTGTTCTCTTATTTCAACCGAAGCGTAAAAGGCATCCATATCAACATGAATAATCATGACATTATCATACCCGTCCGCCGATACATTTAAAGCAGATATTTAAGAAACCTTTAACCACAGAAAACAGCAAGGCAAGGGGGAAAGGCTATAGCCGATATTGGCTCTGATAATACGAATGATAATGAATAACTTTTCGAACATACTGCTGAGTTTCGCGGTAAGGTGGAATACCATTATAAAAGCGCACCGCTTTTTCGCCCGCATTGTAGGCCGCCAGTGCATGCCTTAAATGATTTTTGTAGCGGCGCAACAAATAACGCAAGTGACGAACGCCTGCATCTAAATTCTTCATTGGGCTGTATAAATCAAATACACCGTAAATTTCGGCCGTGCGGGGCATAAGTTGCATTAAACCGGATGCGCCCACCCGCGAAGTCGCATTCGGGTTAAAATAAGACTCGGCATGCACTACCGCCTTAATCAACGCCGGATCCATACCGTGCTTATTCGACACAAGGTTGATAAGGTCATCAAATTTATCGGTACCGTCTGCAGGTTCAATCACAACGGTATTTGTCACCGTTAGACCAATTCCGCCAATTTTCCGACTTTTGTGGACTAATTTTGCAGTACGGTTATGTTGTGGGCGGTCGGTTATAACTCGGCTACCATCCGGCATTTGATACACATAGTAGCCCGCGCTAATAGAATGACTGTAAAAAGTCAACGCTAATAGACTGAAAAATATTGGAAAACAACGTCTCAAAAACATCAAAACCGCACCTGGTAAAAAACCAAACTGTTAGTGTTAATTATATAAGCATCGCCCCGTTAGCAATAGCAAATAATGTCCTATTGTGTTGTAAGGTGATGCAAAATATAGACCGACTCATGCAAGGCACTGAGCCCCTTTGCCGCAAAATGCGCATGTTCGGCCAATACATCATTGCGCTGTAGGCAATCCAGCTTAAACCCGTCTGCATAAACAGTACGAATCTCCTTTTCCAGCACAGCAAAAGGGGGCCCGGCCATTTTGGACTGCTCGTATTCCAGGCTTACTAGCAAGCGGGGTTGTGTTGGGCACAACAAATGAAGGTGCTTGCTGTAACCGGCTCGCATCTCTTCAGGCATCGCGACCAGTGCAGCCCGGTCATACACCGCTGCTACATTCACCATTTGCGGGGGAATTAACTTAAAAAAGTCGCCACACACAAAGGTAATTAAACCCGACTGGTAAAATGTTAAACCCCCTTTTTGCATCTGACTGGGGTTAAGGTTATTTTCTGTAAAAAAAGCTTCCACTGCCACCGGACTTAGCTCATTCGCCAGCACCCGGTAACCCTGCTCAGCTAACCAGATTAAATCATGGCTTTTGCCACTTAAAGGCACAAACACTTGCTGACCCGGTGCCAGTTGAAGCCTGTTAACGTATTGAATTAATAAAGGATTCACCTTATCCAGATGAAAACCAATTTTATTTTCCTGCCAGCGCTGTTGCCAGAATAATGCTTCCATAATGAATGACTCTAATTTACTTTTTACCTTTATTTACAATAGCTAAAATCGCTATACTCTATGCTATGCCAAATAATACAAATTCGAAAAACACCGCACTTTACCATATTGATACCCTTGAATTAGGCCCAATGGAAAATTTTATTTACCTTATTCAGGACGTAAAAACCAAACGCGCCGCCGTGGTTGACCCGGCCTGGGATGTTGATGCTATTTTTCAGCTCGCCGCCGAAAAAGGTGTGCAGATAACCGATATATTACTTACCCATTCACATCACGACCATATCAACGGCGTAACGGCTATTTTAGAAAAAACCGATGCCCAACTCCATTTACTTAAACCCGAAGCCCGGTTCTGGGGACAGGAGATTGGCAAGCCAAACTTGCACCACGGCGGTGATATTTTCCAGTTAGGTGAAACCGACATTGAAATCCTGCACACCCCCGGCCACACCCCCGGTTCAGCCTGCTATAAGGTAAACAACGACCTTATCACCGGTGACACCCTGTTTGTGTTTGGCTGCGGCCGCTGTGATTTACCCGGCGGCGATCCAGAACAAATGTACGCCACATTAAAGAAAATGGGTGAAGAACTACCCGCTTCCACTCTGATCCTGCCGGGGCACAATTACGCCGTTAAGGAAACATGCAGTATGCATGAAGAAATAGAGGGCAATCCTTTTATGCACTTTGAGCATGCCAGTGATTTTGTGCAATACCGCATGCATGACCATGATCGCACTCGTCACAGCCCTTATGAGGCTGAAAAAAACACAGGCTAATTAGCCTACCGCTTTACTTTTCTGCCACTAGATAAATCATCCATGATTCCTGATTTTCGACTTCGGTGGTTTCGTAATAGTTGCCGGTGCCTTCGAGTTCGTCGTCATCATCATCGGCATCAATGTATTCTTCCCAATAGACGCGCACATTTTTATACCCTGACTCCAACAATAATTCTTTAATTTCAGGAATTGACCAGTGACGCCATTCATATTTAAAAGCGTTGTCTAATCGTGAACCATCGTCAAATTCAAAATGAATTGCGCAGGCCATATGGCCATCGATAGGGTTAAATGAAACATGTTCCCAAATATACGTAGCAGGATGATCTTCAAGTTCCGTTTCTTCTTCCAGAACATCTTCACATTCTGTACCACCAAAAAGATCCAGGATAAGAATGCCGTCATCCTTTAAACCTTTTTGTGTTTTTGCAAAATAGTCGCGTAATTCATCACGGGTTTCAAAAATACAATAACTAAAATTAAAAGCACAGGTGATATCGACTTTCTCGTCAGACACATTGCGCACATCGTCCTTATATAAAGTCACCCGTTTTGCAACGTCTTCACCAGCCGGTTCAAGGTTATGCTTACGTCCCCATTCCAGGGTTTCTTCATCGTAATCAACGCCAATCGCCGTACGCTCGGGGTGGCCTTTACACCATTCCGTTGCTAAGTAAGCGGTGCCACAAAAATCTTCACGAATAGAGACCGCATCACGATTGCGTAATACTTTAAATGTCTTCTCAAAAAAGTCGACTTCGGCCTCTGGTGCCTGCACCGATTCCTGATACAAAGCATGACGATCGGCCTGTTCAGCCAGAGTTAATTTATTTGCTTCTGATGATTTAGACATACACTTTCCCAAAACTTAATTATTCTGTAATACGTTATTACTAAGGTGACGAATGCAGCATTATATCATTGTTCACTTCCGTTTAGCTCACAAATTTCAGGGCTTTTTGTCCGTTTATTTAAACGATTCTCATGCAGGAACAGTTAACTGTACCCACGCAAGGTGCTAAAATACAGCCCATATAAATTCCGGGAATATTAAGTTCATGTCAGCAATACCCCCCACAACAAGAACCGTACAAGTCGGCAATGTCTTTATTGGCTCAGAACACCCCGTTGCAGTGCAATCCATGACAAATACGGATACCACCCAGATAGCCGACAGTGTTAAACAAATACTTGAGCTGGCACAGGCCGGCTCCGAACTTGTCCGGCTCACGGTCAATACCGTTGAAGCGGCAAAAGCCGTCCCGCTTATCAAAGACAAACTGCTAGCTCAGAGTTGCGATGTTCCACTGGTGGGTGACTTTCATTTTAATGGCCACAAACTACTGGAATCTGAACCGGCCTGCGCCGAAGCACTGGATAAATATCGTATTAACCCCGGTAACGTTGGCAAAGGTAAAAAACGTGATGATCAATTTGCCAGTATGATTGAAGTGGCTTGCCGCTATAACAAACCGGTACGCATCGGGGTAAACTGGGGCAGTCTGGATCAAGCCTTACTCGCACGGCTAATGGATGAAAATTCAAAATCAGCTACGCCACTGGACAATACTCAGCTTATGCACCACGCCGTTGTTTCCTCCGCACTGGAAAGTGCCGAGCAAGCGGTACAGTTTGGTTTAGATAAAAATAAAATTATCCTCTCCTGTAAAATGAGTGGCGTACAGGATTTAATTTCGGTTTATCAGGACTTATCCAGCAAGTGTGATTACCCATTACATCTTGGCTTAACCGAAGCGGGTATGGGTGCCAAAGGTATTGTCGCTTCAACCGCCGCACTGGCTATTTTATTACAACAAGGTATTGGCAATACCATTCGTATATCCCTTACGCCCAAGCCCGGCGGCGACCGTTGTGAAGAAGTGATTGTTGCACAGGAAATTTTACAGAGTATGGGCTTACGTGCCTTTACGCCACCGGTTATTGCCTGCCCTGGTTGCGGTCGCACTTCCAGTACTTATTTTCAGCAACTGGCGCAAGACATTCAAAACCATTTGCGCACGCAAATGCCCGAGTGGCGTGGCAAACACCCTGGTGTAGAAAGCATGCAGGTTGCCGTGATGGGTTGTGTGGTTAATGGCCCGGGGGAAAGCAAACATGCCAATATAGGCATCAGCCTACCTGGCACCGGCGAAAAACCCGTCGCACCCGTTTATGTTGATGGTAAAAAAACCGTGACATTAAAAGGCGATAATATCGCAGAAGAGTTTCAACAAATTGTTGACGAGTATGTTGTGACACACTATAAATCTTAATATCAAAAACAATTAACCACAACGAACACGAAAGAGAGCCTGCCCCGCAAAGCGTTTTGGGTACACAACGTTTTAATTACTGCGTTGTGTCCTCCGTGTTCGTTGTGGTTAAAAAATTTTATTAGTCATACTCCGTTTCAATCGCACCATCGACAGTCACCGGATTAACCCGCACAATATGATGCCCCCACTGGTAAATACTCATCCCAAGCAAGATCAAACCTGAACCCAGCCAAACTATCAACGGTATCACTTCATTGTTAAATTGACTGCCTAATATTAATGCCAACACTGGCGTGAACAGTGGAATTAAACCAACCCGACTAGCCGAAATATTTTGTAATACATAATAAAATAATATAAAACCTACCACCGATCCCATTAAGCCTAAATAGCTAATAGAAATAAGCGACCTCGCTGAGAGTGTTTCTGGCCAGGGTTGTTCTAATAGCAACCAGGCAATCGCATACATTGGCAAGCTAACCAATAGCCCGCCATAAACCGCATCGAGTGATTTAATATTGCTTTGCACCTGTTTCATCCATACTGTACTACCGGAATGCAATAACATCGCAACAAAAATAGCGCTTATTCCAAGAATGGATAAACTTCCAAAAGAAACACCACGTAAAAATATCATTGCAATTCCAATAATACCTAAAAGCAGCCCCGCTGCTTTTGTAAAACTAAAGGCTTCTTCTTTTAAGCATGCAATCGCAAACAAACCGGTCACTATTGGAGTTAAACCAAAAATAACTGCTATCAAACCAGACTCAACAAATTGCGCGCCCCAGTAAACACTCATCATCGAACCAAAGATACCAATCGATGCAACAAAATAAACTTTTAGCGCCTGACGATGCCATTGTAAGCGACGAGACATAAACGACATGATTACCGCGCAGACCAGTACGGAAATAAACATTCTGAAAGATACACCCACCAGAAAACCGGCACTCTCACCACTCCATTTAATGGCAAGTGGCGTGGTTGACCAGATCAATATAATTCCTAAATATGCAGCAGGGATAGACATTTTAATTTCCTGTTAAAATTTATATGGGTCTAAAAAATCAATAAACATCATAAGTGCCAGTAAGAAAAAGAAACTGGCACAACGAATACATCATAAGTGCCAGTAAGAAAAAGAAACTGGCACAACGAATACATCATAAGTGCCAGTAAGGAAAAGAAACTGGCACTAAAAAAGGCCACGGTGATTAAACGGTGGCCTTTGGTATCGGGATTATTACTAAGTTCTAAACTAAATCGAATACCTCCAGCCTCATTACATGACGGACTCGCACCCACGCCACCGGTTTTGAGCCGAGACAGTTACTCATAAGGAAGGCCGAAATAAAATTTGTCATGTCTCGAGTGTGGGTTAGAATCTATTGCCTGTCAAGCAACTTTGTTTTGATATTTGACTTGGTATAAAAATACTGCCAGGGTGAAGACGAAATCATTTCCAACTGTTGCAAAAAGGCATCGGTTGGCACTGCTTCTTGCAAATACACGTTAACAATATCAATAAACAAATTGCCACTGCCCGATGCTTTACGCCAGTCAAGATCATCCTGAGTTAAACCGTCACCACAAGACGGGCAATTGAGTTGCCAGTGATTTGATGTGTTCAAAGCAGTGGCTTGCTCAGCCCAGCCACCAATAACTTTACGGCAGTGCTTACAACGCGGAATAGTTTTTAAATTATCCAGTTGTTCTGCATGGTATAAAGTGCTGCTCTGTTTTGCGGCTAAAATACGAATAAAACAAAAGTCTGCTACACCGTCCGGTTTTAACTGCGCAGGTGGTTCAAATTCAACATACGGGGAGCAGCCCATAAACGTCAACGACTGTAAAAAAGAATCGCCTACACAGTATTCTTGCTCGGCATTTGAGCCAAAAACGGTCTTACCAATAAAACCGATGTTATTCAAACCGTTAAGCAATGTAGTTAATTGAATATCTGAGTTAGTACAAAAAACTAACCGATATTGAGATTCTGTATTCAGCATTAAAACTTGTTCCTGCTCTTATTCTGGCAATCGAATCATTTTATCATCAAAGTCCTTAATATTCGCCAAAATGTTACGTAGACAGGCAGGAAAGAAATTGAGTCTATCCCTATTAAGTGAAAGCAAACTCATTTAAAATAGACCTTTCGTAAAATATGTAGATAAAGGTACAATTCAATGTCAGATCAACAAGTTACCGAGCAGGAAATTTTAACCGCGATGAAACGCATTTTGACCGATATTGCAAAAGAAACTTTTACCCGACCTGGGCTACGCCACCCGCTCTGTGATACCACTATCAATAATATGCGCGAATGCTTAAAACTCATTAGTGTGCGTGAAGTTGAATTGTCGGGTCATTCAAGTGATGTAAGTGCAAGCCGCCCACGATATATTGATGAAGCACCTAAAAACGTGGTGGTATCAATAACCGACATCAAATCTGCCAAAGCAAAACCGGTTGACGAACCGGAAAAATAATCACCCTCGCTATTTTATTCTTTAAGCCAATTTCGGGGAATATTTTAGAAGATGTATTATACTTACACCTACTATTCTTAATGACATACCCAATAGACCATGCAAATAGACCCGCAAGATCAGGCAAAAATACAGCATCAAATTTCTGAGATTATTAATGAACACCGTGATCTTGATGAAATCATTATAAAATTGACCGAGGCGAAAATGGTCGATCAAATGAAAATTACCCGGCTAAAAAAACGTAAATTAAGGTTAAAAGAAAAAATTCATTACTTTGAAAATTTACTCATACCGGATATTGAAGCCTGATATCTAATTGCCCAATTCAGAACATCATGTCTACAAAAAAACTAACCATTGAGTTATTTATCTCAAGCCACTGCCTGCACTGCGCACAAGCAATTGGGCTATTAACAGCGGCTGTTAAACATGAAGATATTAGCGAATTAAAAATAATTAACTTAAACGCGCTTGCTAACACAAATGTTTACCCTCATATTCGCAGTGTGCCATTTATTCAGGTTGGAGATTTTGAATTCCCAGGTAAATTAAAAAAAGCAGAATTAGATGGCTGGGTATTAGCCCAACAAGAAGGAGACTTTGCCAGCCATTATTTTGCAAGTTTGTTTATGGCCGGACAGATAAGCCAAGTCGAGCACTTTATTGAGCGTAAACCCGGTTACTGGTTAAATATTATTAAACTTGCTCAAGACTCGACAATAAAAATGCAGGTTAGAATTGGAATTACCGCTCTTTTTGAATCACTGAGCAATGAATTTATAAAAACAGTTCAGACTGATAAAATGATATCGTCTCTAATCGAAGCCACGAATACGAGTAACCATGCTATTCGCGTTGATCTTGTTTATTTGTTATCGCTTATTTACAGTGCATTTAAGTTGGGCAACAATACACACCTGGCTTTAAATAATTTTATTAATACCATGGCCAACGACCCATCAGATGAAATAAAAGAAATTATTGAAGACGTGTTTAATTAACGGTACAGAATCAATTATATATCGTCAACGGGGTATCCACCCCACTGATGTCCAATGAGGGAGAGCTCCGCTACTCCCCTTTGGAAACCCCAACGGTTTTGTGCCCGCCGCAAGTGGACGGGGAATTTAGATTTAATCAGCAAGACAGCGTTGTACCATTTTAGATAAAGCAGGTTCGTCAATCGGGAAAGGTAGAGTAAAAGGCAGGTCAAAGCGGCTGGTTACTCGCTCAAACTGGTGAGAAAATTCTTTTTCATAAAAGATAATCAGTTTTACTTGCGGTTTCTTCTGCAATACCGCCAACAAAGTCTCAAGGTTGCTGGTTCTATCACGAAAATCTGACTGATAATTAAATTCTGCAACTATAATGTCCGGTGATGTTTTTTTAAGAAGTTTAACTGCTTTACGCATCGAGCTGGTTGTTTCGGTTTCCAGCCCATACTGTTTGTAAACCTTACTGAAATCAGGGTAACCACCCAACTCAACAATTGATAGCAAATGTTTGTTTTTAATAGCCTTATCGTTCATATCTTATTGTAAGCTACTCTATCACCTTGAGGATACTTCAATAATTCACTAAAACCATCTAAAATAAGTATTATTACTGCAATCTACCATAATCCATTAACCGAGGTTCTGTTGCCATGCCCTATTTTCTTTATAAAATGTTACCCAGTGTTTCAAACCTTGTGAAAAATATTGAACAAGTTGGTGAGTATAAAATATATAAAGAAGCTAAACAAAAGGCAAAAGAACGACGGGTAGAAACGGAAGCTGACCCCGATATTACATACCGAATTATTTTTGCCGACAATGTCATTGAAGCTGAAGAACGCTTACATGAAAAACGACCAGATACTGTTGTAAAAGAGTGGGAAAAATAAATAGATTACTATCACATGGACGAAGATCAGTACCGTAACACCTATCGAAATATCATCACACGCCAGTGTGTTTATGAAAAAGCCATTAACAGCCGCCAGACAAGTTGCCATCAGGCAAATAAAATCCGCTTAGCCGACCGAGAGGCGGTTGCATGTCACGCACAAGATGCTTGCAATCTTTGCACTTCCTTTTTGCAAATCTTACGTTCTAAATCTTTATTCGCACTGAAGTTACAAAATCACAGCGGCCCACTCCCCCATGCTAAGGAAATAAAAGTTCAGATGGGCAGTATTATTGGCTTAGCATTAGACAATAATGTCGAAATAGGAAAAGGCAAAAAGATAGAGGATATTTATACTTTACTCACTGACAGCTTAAATAAACACCATACTATCCAATGCCTTCCCTATGAAAACCTGGTGCGTTCGATTGTAAACTATGAAGGTCGACCTAAACGTAAAAGCCGAAAAAAATAAAACGATGATATTGCTGTGGCGTTACGGGTTTACCTGCCAGTCATAAGCACAATCCAGATGCGACCGAACTCGCTCAACACCCTTTGTCCCTTCTTCGAGCATCAATTTAATCGGTGACTGATTGTTAAAACGTTTATTACTTGTTTTAATCCATAATGCACCCATCGCCGGGTTATGTGGATAGGTTGTATGCAAGGCATGATGAATGCCCACAATATGCTCTACCCGGCTATTCAGTTCAGCTTCATCAGGAAATGCACGATCTTGCTGGAAGCGGCGCATGCCACGAATAGGAACCTTATTCGAAAAAGCTAACAAGGTGTGTTGCTGGCGAGCATTCAAACCCCAGCTTTCAAGAATGCCGATTATCATTTTTGTTAATGACAAACTGTCTTCTTTACTTAATTCTTCCATCACAAACCTCGGACTACCATATAGGCCTGCTATTTTATCAATATTTAACAAAAAGTGCTGTATTCACGTAACAGACTGATAATAAAAGAAGAATTTAATGACATACAATAAGAAAGGTTTAAAATTTAATAAGCGGCGTTGAATAGTCAAAATGTAACATTTGCTGCTCATTTAAAGCTTCATACACAACCTGCAAAAAAGGCAGGTTATGATCAACCGCGCGAGCAAACTGATAAATCACTTCGACAGATATTTCTTTAATTTGCTCCGCCGTCATTCCGGGTAAAATACGGCTATAAATAATAAAGCGAATAATAGCAACCCGTACCAGCAACATCTGAATATAAATAAATGCGTTAGGCATCGTAATAAACCATTCACGGTAAAAACAGTTTAACAAATATTTAGTTAAATAATCTTCAATCTGATGGTGAACATTATTGGAAAACATCTGATATCGTTTTTGAAATACAGTGGCATAATCAGCTGCATTTTCAATATCCTTATAACTTGAAAAGCCTAACTGCTGCGCATACTCATTAAAAACCTCCGCAACCATTGTAGATAATTTTTCGTCCGGCGCCTGTTGCTGCTTTAATAACAATACCGAATAAATCACAATACAGGCAAGAGGCTGATCATTTTCATACTGTCCCATAAAGTGATTAACGGACTGCTTATAGTCCGGGTCGAATACATGCAGACGGTAATTTTCAAGCGCGTCTGAATCCAGTGAAAGACAATGATCAAAATAGATGGTTGAAATTGAATGTGAGTAACTCGCTAAAATATATAATCGAGTAAAATAATCGCAATCAACCATACGGATAATATCGATAAATGTTTGTTGTACTTTTTCAAAATGGATTTCATAAACCGAACTATTATCATCTGTAATTAATGTGCGATGAACAGGTACATCTTCTCTTGGTGGGAGAATGGCATTATCCGCGCTTAACATAACATGGCTGTTAATGTCGGCTGACAAGCACAAACGAACCACTTCCGGACAGGATAAAGCACCACTCAGTTCCAGCACTGAATTTTTTTCGGTAATAATTCTTGGATAAAAGGCGCAAATATCAGAAAGAATATCAATTCCTTTCTTTATATGAAGGGTGCATTGCTGTTGTGGGTTTAAATAAGGACAATAGCCATTATCATCCATTTGGATATAAGCATAACTTTTATCCGATGCAATATTTGATTCATTTAACAATACGGAGGTAGAAAAAAGTTTTTTCTGTAACGGGTTCTCACCTACCCATTCCAGCATACTCTGATAGTGTGCTTTATCTATTCTAACCTGCCAATGCTGACAACAAGTATCTTCACACTTATCCGCTATACATTTAAACTGTTGCATATAAGGCAAAGAAAGTAATTCAGACATCAATGTAACCCTGTTATTATTTTTCGGTTCTTATTTCTTTATGCTATTGAATGGCTTTCGTTGTCTATTAAGGTTGTTTGTTTTAAGGCATTAAAGCGCACTAAAATCATACCACAGTATCTCTTTCCCTGATAAATCTCTACCCGAAATATTTTTGATTGTTTATCCACAGAAAAACGACTTCGTATATTTTTTAATTTAATGGTCTGGTTACTTTCATCTCTCACCCCTTTGCGGGTAAAACCAATCACATTAACACGATAACCAGCTATTGAGTGAACGTTAAAATCCTGTTGTACATCAACCGTACTACCCAAACTAATACTTTTGATATTTCCATCGACGGATATTTTAATGTCTTCCAGAGAATCATCATACTCAAAATATGACGGTTTAAGCGAAGTTAAGTTTCGATTACCATAACGCACATTAAAACGGTTATTTTTACTCACAACCGCAACCAATGGATTACCGGAAATATAGGCAATATCTGCATTCTTTTTTAGTGGCACATAATTTAATCTTTTACGCGCATTGGCAACATCTAGAACTATTTTCTTATTATAAAAGGCAAGCTGCAACTTATCGTACATCGCTTTTTTAATATCAGCCTCAGCTAAATTAAATTTGCGCTCAAATTTAATACCTATATTGTTCATAAAACCTTCTAATACCAGCAAATGGTAATAGGCACGTTTATGCGTTAAAAAATGTTTACTTGCTTCAACACCGAAAGCTGGTTTTGCGTGGTTAATGGCAAAATAGGTGAGTGTTTTCTCCATTTCTTTGTTGCCAAGTGCAGTATGTGTGTTTTTCAAACGATACTGGTGAAGCGTTTGCGGAATAGCAGCATTAACATCAGCAACAACCTGCCGACCTAATTGTTCTAAATGATTGAACTGGACTGACCCTGCTTCTGTATTTTCAATACCTGATATCCCAATACCAGGCATTTCAATTTTGGCCTGATCAATAATAAGACTTTGCCCCCAGCGTCGCGGGTTATGCAGGGCATCAATATATTGCTCGTTATAAAAACCACTGCCATCGTGCAGATTTAAGATAATATCGACATCCGGTGAAGTGATAATTTGCTTTATTTTTTGAACTGTTTCAAATTCAGGATCGGTTTGCTTTAATTTTGAAAACTTCCTGTTCATATCGCCGTACACACCACGGGATCTTTTTATAATACTTTCAAAGTTCAGATTAGGAACAATCCAGACCTGTCCTGCTGTAATCTTGTAGTGTGTCACCAGTAATGAAGCCGCAGTAAAGCCACCCGGCTCATCCCCCTGGATGCCTCCAATAACAAGCAGGGTTGGGCCACTATTGGCACGTTCAATATTTGCAGGCCCGTTCTTATGCAAACTAAATTCAAGATCGGGCAGCGCCGCATTTGCCATATTCACCATAACGGCTGCAACAAAAAGCAAAGAAATGATCCCGAACCTTTCCATGTAGATACCCATATTAATACCAGCGCTTATACCAGTGTAGCTTCTTTTCTAAAGAAAGGACGATTTGACAATTGATATATATGTACCAATATATAAGAACTCACGCAAAAAAACACTTTAATCTTGCATATTATAAGGAATTTATGGCCAGACTACTTTCAGCATCACGAGCCGCATCCATTGTAGGTGTACCCCGCGGTATTATCCAGAAGCATATTCAAAATGGTGAACTCACCAGTTTTGAAGGCAAGATCAAACTCTCACAACTTGTAAAACTATACCCGGATTCCGAGATTGAAAAAGATGAGATGTTTGAACGAATCGAAGAATTTATCGCCAATGCACTTAAGCGTGCCCGCTATGCAAAATTTCAAAAGCTGATTACACCCGATACAGCCACACTTGCGTCACGCCTTGCTAACTTAAGTAAAGAATTAGCCGAAACCAAAATAGCGCTATACCACAACGAACAATTACTTGATAAATTACAAGACCATATTGCAGAACAGTCAAATAAAAATAATGATGCTGCTACTATTTATAAATCGCTGACAGAATGGCTAAACAAGACGGATAAAAACATCACAACCAATACCCCGCAAATAGCGCCGTTAATACAAAAAGATGACTTGTTACGCATTATGGCCGCCCAGGTACATATTATTCCCAGCGGGCTTGAGTATTTTGTCGAAGGAAAAAATTCTATCCTTGAAGCCGGATTAACGACAGGGAGTGCACTCAATTATGGTTGTAGCAATGGTAATTGCGGCAAGTGCAAGGCAAAACTCATCTCCGGGAAAATTGAAAAAACAAAGCAGCATGAATATGCTTTTCCTGAGGCAGAAAAAACTCAAAACTATTTTTTAATGTGCTCGAATACCGCCGTTACCGATATTGAAATTGAAGCCGAAATTGCAGGCAGCGAAGAAGATATTCCACAACAGTCACTGTCTACAAAAGTAAAGAAAATAGAACCGCTAAACAAGTATGTCTCTGTGCTTACATTAAAAACGCAACGAACAAAACGGCTGCGTTTTTTAGCTGGTCAGGAAGTTGAACTTAAATTAAAAGACAAAATTATAGCAACATTACCCATAGCAAGCTGCCCGTGTGATGAGTCTTTTATCCAGTTCCACATTGAAAACAATAGCTCACCCTTTAGCCACTGCCTTAATAATGAATTAAAAACCGGTGACACCGTAAAAGTAGACGGCCCAAGTGGCCACTTTGTATTAGATAAAGATTCAACGAAACCGATTATTTTTATCGCGGTGGATACCGGATTTGCTCCAGTTAAAAGTTTAATTGAAAATGCACTTAGCCTGGAAGCAGCCGAATATATTCATTTTTACTGGATTAACACCCAGGCCGAAAAACCTTACCTGCATAATATTTGCCGTGCATGGAATGATGCACTGGATAATTTTAAATATACCGCAATCAATGTTGCCCATCTTAGTCACAACGAAACACCGAGTCAGGATGTATTTTCAGCCTGTCTTTCAAGCCTGATAAAAGACCATGTCGATCTGGCCAATGTAGATATTTATTCCGCTATTCCTGAGTCACTAACCGAATTTGCCCATTCTTTTTTTATGGCACAAAGCCTTGATACAGAACAGGTACATTTTACACACAGCTAGCGTTACTCACTACCCTGTTTTTTCAGGTTTACTTTTCGGCTTTATCATCAGGCTCTTCTGCTAACCAGGTATTTAACGCATTCACCACCTTAGTGGCCTGATCGCGGCTTGAGATATTAAATTTCGATTTATACTGATACTCACCATTGCGCTTCTGATAACGGCGAATACTGAATTTATCCGGACCAAACTCATCCGTTTTGCGATCTAAATCCTGATAACGAAAAATAATAGTCGACCAGGCACCTTTCGTCAGGATAACCTTGTCTAATTCTTTTGAAACAATGCGACCATCTTCTTCATAATTTACAGTTAGCTCATCAACCGTTGTTGCCATCACAAATCCCCTAAAATAATAAATTTAAGCCTGGTAAGTTTAAAACATTAAGGTGATTATACCGCGAAAAACCGAACAATAACTATATCTAAAGCCATTTCGTGTAGCGCAACCCTACTGTTTTGGAAAATCTGCCGCATATTGTGCAATCCATTCTCTTGCAGCTTCACCACTGTCTAATTCCCGACCTTCGGTTGCAAAAATATGCTTTCGATAATGCATAATATGGCAAACCTGCTCGACCATACGTATTTTAAATTCACTGTCTTTATCCGTAAATTCCAGCCCGACTAAATAGTATTTGCCGGACTTACAACACCAGCTTACCGTTGCATGTGCATCAAACTCAGGGTTCACACTGCTTATTTTTACCCGCATCACTTTATTTTGAGCGTATGGAATAGCAGACTGAAACATGAGTCCACCAAAACTGACATTTTCCATTTTTTCAATTTTTACCGCAGCGCCAACGCTGTGAGACAAAGCCAACGGACTATTTTCCGGAATCACTTCGATAGGAATATCGACTGGGTGCCGGATATAGTGACGCATAATTTCCTTGCTCTGCCGAGGGCTATGCCCATTGATCCATTGCATGCTATATTCCATTGTTTAATTACCATTACTTATAATACTATGACTAAAAATAGTAATAGCAAAAATCACGCCAATTAAAGCAATAGAAATTATAATGCTATCCATCATTCACACATTATTAATAAAAAATAAGCATAACTTATCCATTATTCTTATTTTTGTTTGCGTGTTATACATTGCAATGGTCTTATTTGCCGACCCTGAAAAAGTATTTTCGGCCTTTGCAAAGATGAGCCTATTCAGTTGGCTACTAATTCTGGGCTGCTCTTTTAGCAACTATCTGCTTCGCTTTATCCGCTGGCACTATTATTTACGTTACCTGACACACTCCATCCCTTTAACGCTGCACTTTTTATATTATATGGCCGGCTTTGCGCTCACCCTTACCCCCGCAAAGGTTGGTGAAACCATTCGTTCCACTTACCTTGCACAACATGCTGTTCCCTATACCCGTTCACTGGCTATGTTTTTTACCGAGCGTTTTCTGGATGTAGTTGTGATTGCCTTGCTTAGCCTGTTAGTACTTCAATTTGAAGATGGCACTCACAATTACCATTATTTTGTCATTGTCAGCGCTGCTGTTGTCGTCAGTTTTATACCACTACTGCGACAAACTTTTGTCACTCGTGCTTTCAGTGCTGCCGCAAATACAATATTCTGGCAACCTGCACGTGCACTGCTACAACATTTAAGCCACCTATTTACCACCGCCAGAACACTGTTTGCTTATAAACCCATCTACCTCGGATTACTGCTTGGCAGCACTGCATGGCTTGTTCAGGGGCTGGCGTTTTACTTTATCTTAACAACACTTAATATCGATATAACCTTGCAACAAAGTATTGGCATTTACGCTATTAGCTTACTGGCCGGTGCTGCCAGTTTTATTCCCGGTGGCATTGGTACGACCGAAGCAGTCATGACACTACTACTCACATTATTGGGTGCCGATACTGCAACCGCCATTGCCGCAGCACTTATTAGCCGTTTGTCCACCCTCTGGTTTGCCGTGGCTTTAGGCTTTGGTGCAGCACTTGTATTAAGCTTCGAAAAAAAGTTAAAGTTAGAACAGGAAATAAATTAAAAGGCCACAAACTATGCGACTACTTCACACCATGATCCGCGTTGGTCATCTGGAAAAATCAATTCAGTTTTATACTGAAATACTCGGTATGCAATTATTGCGGCAAAAAGACTACCCCGATGGCAAGTTCACCCTCGCCTTTGTCGGTTACGGCGATGAAAAAGACAACAGCGTAATTGAACTTACCCACAACTGGGACACCGACAAATACGAACTCGGTAATGGCTTTGGCCATTTAGCCATTGAAGTGGATGATGTATATGCGGCCTGTGACAAAATAAAACAACAGGGCGGCAACATTATTCGTGAGGCCGGACCAATGAATGCAGGCACAACCATTATTGCCTTTGTAAAAGATCCTGATGGCTATGAAATTGAGTTACTAAACAAAAAAGAATAAAGAGAATTACTCGTACTCCGTATACTTCGCCGTACTTCCCTTACACTTGTCTGTGGGGTACTTTGCTGCATTACGTTTTATTTTTTCTTCTACCACTGCATCCAAATCTACACCAAGCCGGTCAGCCAGGCGAACTAAATAAATAAACACATCGGCCACTTCATATTGCACGTCATCAAAGGTTTTTGCATCGAGGTTTTCACTTTGCTCTTCGTTGAGCCATTGAAAGTGTTCCATCAGTTCAGCCACTTCGACGTTCATTGCCATCACCAGATTTTTAGGCGCATGAAAACCTTGCCAATCCCGCTCTTCTGCAAAATCCCGGAGTTGTTTTTTTAGTGCATTTAGATCCATAGCGGCAAGCCCTTAATTTGATTCCACGAGAGTATTAATCTAGCCCGGATGCAGTGCAGCAGAATCCGGGAAGTTCAGAACATTATCCCCCGGATTACATTTTATTTCATCCAGGCTGCTCACATAAATATTGATTGCTGGAATCAAAAGAAGCCCGCATGCGGGCTTCTTTACAACGTTGATATGATGCGCTAGAAATTAGGTTCCAAGCTTAACGTAAAACAATACTACGACTCACATCACTAATACGTTTATTAAGATCAAGGGTTAACCAATCGTTAAACGCCAACATCTGTGTCGTTCCATCGAGATATTCAATGACAATGCGTTCAACCTTTTCTTCAAAATATGACAGCATTTTCACTTTAATGAGTTTGCCTGTACTTTTTACATACCATTCGCCAACAACCGGTGTGTACGAAGTAAACATAAAAATTCTCCCCTGCACTGCATGAAATTTTTTGGTTTTTTAACTTCTTGTATCAGTAACAGGTAACCAGTTTACCAAATACTTTATGTACGTGGCATATTGACAAGCTAAAACTTTGCAATATAGCTCCATATAATCATTTGGTTAAATACCATAAATACAAAGGCTTAGATGTGAGTAACTGCTTACATCTGAAAATTAATTCTATCTGTGAGTTCAGGGGGAAAATTGAATAAATCATTAACCACAACGGGCACGACGAACACAACGCAAAAATGTGCCCATTGAGGTTTAAATATTTGTAAATTATTCGTCCGTTACGCAGCCTTCTGATGCATTTTTTACCAACTTGATAAACTTAAATAACGTACCGCGTGTTGCTTTATATGGCGGCATCGTCCATTGGCTGCGGCGAGCTTCCATTTCGGCTTCATCCACGTCCACATCCAATACTAACTTATCTGCATCAACTGTGATTATGTCGCCATTTTTAATTAAGGCTATCGGCCCACCTTCCTGCGCTTCAGGCACCACATGGCCAATAATAAAACCATGCGAACCACCGGAAAAACGGCCATCGGTTATCATCGCCACATCGTTGCCTAAGCCTGCGCCCATAATGGCCGAGGTTGGCGTGAGCATTTCGGGCATACCGGGGCCACCTTTGGGACCTTCGTAACGGATAACAATCACATCGCCTTTTACAATTTGACCATCTTCTAAGGCTTTGAGCATTTCTTCTTCTGCATCGTACACTTTCGCCGGCCCGGTAAAGGTTAAGCCTTCTTTACCGGTGATTTTTGCAACCGAACCACCGGGCGCGAGGTTACCACGCAGAATACGAATATGGCCAGATTCCTTAATCGGTTTTTCCAGTGGCATAATAATCTTCTGACCACCTTTTAAGCTTGGTAAATCTTTTAAATTTTCTTCAATAGTTCGGCCTGTGACGGTCATGCAATCGCCAATCAGTAAACCTTTGTCTAACAGGTATTTCATTACCGCAGGGATACCACCAATATCCTGTAAATCTTCCATTACATATTTGCCGCTAGGCTTTAAGTCCGCAATAAATGGAATACGGTCACTGACCGCCTGTATATCATCGATGGTTAAATTAATATCCACTGCTCGGGCCATCGCAATTAAATGCAGGACTGCATTGGTCGACCCACCCAAAGCCATAAGCATCACCAGCGCATTTTCAAATGCGTCACGGGTCATAATATCACGCGGGCAAATATTGTTGGCTAACAGGTTTTTAATTGCCGCACCGGCATTTAAACATTCCTGCAACTTGCCCGGATCTTCAGCCGGTGTTGACGAGCTGTACGGCAGGCTCATACCCATCGCTTCGATGGTGGTTGCCATGGTATTAGCGGTATACATGCCGCCACAGGCACCTGCGCCAGGGCAACTATGGCGCACAATGCTCTGACGTTCTTCTTCGGTGATACGCCCAGCAATATACTCGCCATAACTTTGAAAAGCCGACACAATATCAAGCGTTTTTTCGCCATAGTGTCCGGCACGAATGGTGCCGCCATAAACCATTAACGATGGACGATTCAGCCGCCCCATCGCAATCAATACACCGGGCATATTTTTATCACAACCAGGAATCGAAATATTCGCGTCATACCACTGTGCGCTCATCACCGTTTCAACTGAGTCGGCAATCAGATCGCGGGACTGCAACGAATAACTCATGCCATCGGTGCCCATCGAAATACCGTCACTCACACCAATAGTGTTAAAACGCATCCCCACCATACCGGCAGCCTGCACGCCTTCTTTTACCTTGGCCGCCAAATCGTTTAAATGCATATTGCAGCTATTGCCTTCATACCAAACGCTGGAAATGCCCACCTCGGCTTTATCCATATCTTCTTCGGTCAAACCAGTGGCATACAACATGGCTTGCGACGCACCCTGCGACTTTTGCTGGGTTATTTTGGCACTAATTTTATTAAGTGGCTGATCGGGTTTCTTCTGGTCGGACATAATGGGGATTTCCTTCGAGTCTTATGCAATATATTCAAAAAACAAAGTATAAACTTTTTACCCTGTGGCTTCATGCTTTTTAGCTTGGGATAGGCCTTGTTTTTTGCATTTCAGCCAGATGAGCCCTGGTTCCAGAGGTACTACTCTATTAAGTTAAAATGGGCAAATTGCAAAAAAGGCACGGGGCAAGACCTGCCCCCCAATAAATTTGATAATCATAAAAAACACAGGCAAATAAAAAGCGGCCGAAGCCGCTTAAATTTGTGAGTACATTTTATTTTTATAATTATTCCTAATAAATACTAACGCTCTTATTTTTGTTTCTATGTCGTTTAGTATAAAAGGCTCCTCTACCCTCACCCTTGTTATTTTTAATGCCTGTTTGCATCAGTGGCGTTACCTTACCGAGCGTGCGCAGCAAGGTCAAGTAAAAAACCTTTATTAACATATGCTTATAAACTGGAATGCAGTTTGCGCTGGTTTTTTGGCGTCTGCCAGGATGGTATATAAAAGCTACAAAATCATGATAAAATGCCGCGATAATGCGTCATCATCTTATAAAAACTCGTCGCCAGCTATTTTCACCTAAAAAAAACAAGCAACGGCTCATTTTTTTGGGCAGTGCACTGATTGTAGGCGCTGTAGCGGCTTTTTTTGCGATTGCGGCACAACAAGCTGACCACCAGTTTCTGGCCTTGTTTAAAGCCTACCCGTGGGTAGCCTTAGCCATTCCGCCTTTAAGCCTGGCGTTGATTGCCTGGCTAACGAAAAATGTATTTATTGGCACCGAAGGCAGCGGTATCCCTCAAACGATTGCTGCACTTGAAATGCCGACCCACGCAATGCGAAAAAAAGTACTGTCGCTTAAAATTGCCTTTGGTAAAATTCTGCTGACCATTATGGGGCTGTTCAGTGGCGCTTCGATTGGTCGTGAAGGCCCCACGGTACATGTTGGCGCGTCCATTATTTATTCTTTGCATACCCATCGGGGTTTTAAACGCCAGCATATGGCCAAGGCACTGATTATTGCCGGGGGTGCGGCGGGAATTTCGGCGGCTTTTAATACGCCGTTGGCCGGTATTATCTTTGCGATTGAAGAAATGTCACGTAATTTTGAGCGCCGCCTCAACAATATTTTATTACTGGCGGTTATTTTAGCCGGGCTAACCGCCATTGCTATTCTCGGTGAATATACTTATTTCGGGCATAGCAACGCGGTACTGCCATTAAACCAGCATGCCTGGATAGCGATTATTATCTGCGGTATCGGTGGCGGTATACTGGGGGGCTTGTTTAGCTTAACGTTAATCCACGGTTCGAAGCGACTGCTCCACTTTGCCTGCTCCCACCCTGTTTATCTGGCCTTTGTCTGCGGTTTACTGATTAGCATATTAGGTTATAGTTCCAATGGCTTGACCTTTGGCACCGGCTACCATGAAGCCAAACACTTAATAGATGGTGGTGAAGCCACCACTGGCTTCCCGTTCATGAAACTGCTTGCCACCATTGCCTCGTACTTAAGTGGTATACCGGGTGGGATTTTTGCGCCATCCTTATCAA
Organism: Gammaproteobacteria bacterium; assembly: GCA_024275115.1. GTDB lineage: Bacteria > Pseudomonadota > Gammaproteobacteria > UBA6429 > Thiohalophilaceae > SZUA-37. The sequence continues at coordinate 102,065 of JAJRZT010000098.1, read as the reverse complement.
TAGGCGCAGGCTTCGGCGCCAATCTGGCGGAATACTTTCCGCTTTTACCGGCGGCATCGCTTATAATATTAGGCATGGTGGGGTATTTTACCGGCGTGGTACAAACACCCATTACCGCATTTGTGATTGTAATGGAAATGACAACCAACTCATCGCTTCTGCTGCCGCTAATGGCAACGGCTTTAATAGCCAAAGGTTTTTCGAAGCTGGTTTGCCCTACCCCTATTTATCAGGCTTTATCTGAAGTATATTTAGCCAACACCAAAGAATCTAAAACACGGTCGTAATGAACTATGTCGAATTTAAAAACAAAAGATAAATTACTTGCAGGCTTTGCGCTTGTTTTTGTTAGCTTACTGGTTTATTTGTGGTTTTCACCCTCGGGTTTAAAAGTCATTCCTAGTCTTGAATTAACCACGATTAAAGGCGAAAAGCTCCAGCTTACCTCATTACGCGGTCAACCCCTGCTTATTACTTTCTGGGCAACCTCCTGCCCCGGTTGTATCAAGGAAATGCCGCACTTAATTGAGCTACACAATAAATATTCAGCACAAGGTTTAAAAGTGATTGGTATTTCGATGCCCTACGACCGACCTGACCACGTAATGAAAATGGCAAAGCAAAAAGCATTACCCTATACAATTGCTATGGACATTAACAAGCAGGCGATTAAAGCATTTGGTGATGTTAGCTTAACGCCAACAACTTTCTTAATTGCGCCCAACGGCACCATTGTGCGGCAAAAAATTGGTGAATTTGATATGTATGCTGTTGAAAAACACATACAGCAGCTACTTGCGTTAAGTAATAAAACAACTGCAATGCAAAAGCTGCAACCAGCCAACGACATTAAGAAGATAAATTAAAGAGCCTTGTAACCATGTTATGGATTAAAGCACTGCATGTTAGTTTTATGGTGACCTGGTTCGCCGGGCTGTTTTATCTGCCGCGTTTATTTGTTTACCATGCCATGTGTGATGCAAACGATATTACCAGTATTGAACGCTTTAAGGTGATGGAACGAAAACTGTATTACGGCATTATGACACCGGGGCTTATCTTTACCGCCCTGTTTGGTGGCTGGCTTTTGTATGACTATGCATGGCAAAACTTTGCAGATGCCGGCTGGATGCAGATAAAACTGGCCAGTGTGATTTTTTTAATCGGCTACCATTTTCATTGTGGAAAACTGCTTAAGGATTTTAAACACAACAGGAACACCCGTAGCCATGTGTTTTATCGCTGGTATAACGAAGTACCGGTGGTGTTTTTGTTTTTAATTATAATTCTGGTGGTGGTGAAGCCGTAAGTAAACTATTTGGAGAAATAAATATTCTTCATTTCGTTTATTTTTTCCTGTGCGGCAACGGTGGCCTGTTGAACATCCGCCGGTGTTAAGTCTGTTATTTTCCAACAGGTATCATCGATTGATTGCAAATCGGACTCATCAATATCATCACTGTAAGGCAATGCGGCAACCGCATTAGCAATGTGAATTAGGCTTACTTCCAATTTAAAATCTTGTGCTTTTTCAGGTTCATGATGGAATTCGATACATTCCACTAAATAGGCAGGCAAATGCCATTCGCGCGCCAGTGCCGCACCGACTTGTGCATGATCAAAACCAATCACTTCACGCTCTTCCATATATAAAGGTAAGGATTCGCCTTGCACGGTACGCAATAGCGCATCGTGGATAAGCTCGGGAATTTTATTAAACATAACCAAATGGCCAATATCGTGCAAAAGCCCAGCAACGAACATCGAATCACGCAAGGGTGGGTTATGTTTACTCGATAGCTCCTGTGCCAACAAGCCGCAATACAGGCTGTGGTACCAAAAATCATCCACTGAAATCACATGTATGGGAATACCGGCAAAAGCACTGGTGGTCGCGGTTGATAACACCACATCGGTAATTTGCTTGGTACCAAGCACCGTTACCGCACGGGCAATGGTGCTTACTTCGGCAGAAAGCCCGTAAAAAGGGCTATTTGCAATGGCAAGAACACGCACCGTTAAAGCGGGATCCTGACTGATTAGCTTGCCAATTTCATCAACCGACACGTTAGGATCGTCCACCATCGAGCTAATTTTAATCGCCACTTCGGGAAGCGATACAAGCCCTTGGATATCCTCAACGAGTGACTTTAGTTCGATGTTTTGCGTTGCCGCCGATGTACTAGACATTATCTAACATTCACCTTAAATTTATAAATTACATACACTTACGAGTTAATAAGCACTCACTTCATGCAAAAAAACCGTTATCCTATTTAAAATATCGGCCAATCCAGAAAAAACATTAAGGATAAAAACACTAAATGTACATAACGCTAGGCAATTTCCAGCATATTAAAATCAGATTTACCCACACTGCAATCAGGGCATTGCCAGTCATCCGGTACATCATCCCACTTTGTTCCCGGTGCAATGCCTTCTTCCGGCAAGCCCAGTTCTTCATCGTAGATAAAGCCGCAAATATCGCATTCGTATTTTTTAAAACTCATAAAACACCTTCGAAATAATTAGTTAGTCACTTGAGCATAAATAAAAACAATCGAGCAAGCAATGTTACAATTTGGCCTATGTCTAGCAAGCCCAATAAATCCAGTAAAATCAATCAGACCAGCAAAGCTTCCACCATTTTGGTATTTGCCGGTTTAGACCCAACAGGCGGTGCAGGTATTCAAGCCGACATTGAAACCCTGTCCAGTTTGCAAATACATGCCTTACCCGTTGTTACCTGTTTAACGGTACAGAACACACACAATGTTGTACAAATCCAGAGCGTCGATACGCTTGTCATCCAGCAACAAATTGCCACACTACTAAAAGACATTCAGCCCAAAGCCATTAAACTCGGCTTACTATCCAGCGTTGCGATAATAAATATTGTCTCGGCTACCCTTAAAGATAGCCTAAAAAGCCGCCCTGATCTTGCTATTATTTTTGACCCTGTTTTGCATGCTGGCGGAGGAACCAAGCTCACCGCAGACAATGCCCCGACAGAAAAAATAATAGCCACCATGCGTGAAAAAATTATTCCGTACAGCACTATTATCACACCCAATAGCTTAGAAGCACGACTCTTAACCGGCAAACAAACGTTAGCCGACTGTGCTGCGTCCTTGCTCGAACTCGGTTGCAAGCACGTATTAATTAGCGGTGAACATGAAAACAACCCAGATGAAATTATCAATACCTTATATTCAACAGGAAACTCTGAGCCACAGGTTTTGCGCTGGACACGACTACCGCACCAGTATCATGGTTCGGGCTGCACACTGGCCTCGGCACTCGCAGCATATCTAGCCAAAAATGAGTCCATACAAAATGCCTCTAAAAAAGCGCAGGCTTATACCGACTCAACGCTTCGCCATGCGGTTAAATTAGGACAAGGGCAGTATCATCCTAATCGACTTGGCAAACACATTAATGACTAAAAATAAATTACAGGGCTTATACGTTATCACCGATCCCATCTTATGCGGTTCCCGGCTTATCGAAAATATTGAACAAGCTATTGATGGTGGCGCAAATATTATCCAGTATCGAAATAAAACGGCCAACAAGCAACAACAGCTTAACGAAGCGCAGGCAGTGCAAGTTTTATGTCAGCGACAGCAGCGACTTTTTATTATTAACGATGATATCGCCCTGGCTCTGGCCGTTAATGCAGACGGCGTACACCTGGGGCAAACCGATGGCAACATTCGCTCAGCCAGAGAACAGCTTGGTAAACAAAAAATAATAGGCGTAACCTGTCATAGTGACTTAGGAGCAGCAAAAGCCGCGCAATTACAGGGAGCAGACTATGTTGCCTTTGGGCGATTTTATCCTTCGCATACAAAACCCGCTGCCCTGCCAGCCAAAATTGATATACTCCATCAGGCCAAAGCACAATTACGGTTACCTGTAGTTGCAATTGGTGGAGTAACCATTGAAAATGCCCGCACGCTCATAAACGCAGGTGCAGACATGCTTGCGGTTATTCATGCTGTTTTTGCACAAGACAATATAAAAAAATCGGCGCAGAATTTTTCACAACTATTTAAACAGGACTGAACTCATGTCAACCTCATTAACCAACTCTTCGACTTTATTCGCTCAAGCACAACAATGTATTCCCGGTGGTGTTAATTCACCGGTACGTGCATTTAATGGCGTCGGTGGCACCCCGGTGTTTTTCAAGTCGGCACAGGGCGCTTATGTTTTCGATGAAGATAAAAATAAATACATCGACTATGTGGCTTCGTGGGGGCCAATGATAGTTGGCCATGCCCACCCGGATGTTTTAACCGCGGTTGAAGTCGTTATGGAAAAAGGTTTAAGTTTTGGCGCACCCACCGAGCTTGAAACAACCATGGCATGTAAAGTGTGTGAGATTGTTGACTCCATCGAGCTGGTGCGTATGGTCAGCTCAGGCACCGAAGCCACCATGAGTGCATTGCGACTGGCTCGCGGGTTTACCGGTCGAGAAAAAATTATAAAATTTGAAGGCTGTTACCACGGCCATTCCGACTCATTACTGGTTAAAGCTGGCTCCGGCGCATTGACCATGGGCGTACCCACTTCCCCCGGCGTACCCGCTGCATTGGCTGAACTCACCCTTACTTTAAACTATAACGATATTGAACAGGTTAAACAGACCTTCGATGAAATCGGTAGTGAGATCGCAGCGGTGATAGTTGAACCGGTTGCTGGCAATATGAATTGCATTCCTCCTGTTAACGGTTTTCTGGAAGCACTCAGAGAAGAATGTACAAAACACGGCACGGTATTAATTTTTGATGAAGTGATGACCGGCTTTCGCGTTGCCCTGGGTGGCGCGCAGAGTTATTACAATGTAACGCCGGACTTAACCACCTTAGGTAAAGTAATTGGTGGAGGCATGCCGGTGGGTGCCTTTGGCGGCAAACGCGAAATTATGCAACAGATTGCACCCAGCGGACCTATCTATCAAGCCGGCACTTTATCCGGCAACCCCGTTGCAATGGCCGCAGGCCTTAAAAATCTGGAAATAATCAGCCGCAAGGGGTTTTATGAACGTTTGAATAAAAAAGTCGTTGCGCTTACCAACGGTTTAAAAAAACGTGCTACTGCAAACGGCATTGGTTTAACCACCAATGAAGTGGGCGGTATGTTTGGTGTATTCTTTACCGATGCTGAACAGGTCAGCAACTTTGCCGAAGTATCACAATGCGATGTTGAACGCTTTAAGCGTTTTTATCACGGCATGCTTGAGCAGGGAATTTACCTTGCACCGTCGGCTTATGAAGCCGGTTTTGTTTCAAGCGCACATACGGATGAGGATATTGAAAAAACACTGGACGCGGCAGAGGCCGTATTTAAAACGCTTTAATCTGTATTATTAGCCTGAACTCGAGATAAGAAAAACGAGTCATTAGAATCCACCAACGCGAGGATAGGAAGCCGGGATTACCCAATAAAGACCGTCTGCCGCAAGGACGCGGCAGTCGAGTCGCCATGGATGGCATGTTTTGCGTGTCTTTATTGGGTAATCCCGGCTTGCTGTCCGGTGAACAACCTCTGAATGTCTTATCCCTAGTTCAGATTAATTAAATCCTGCCTTCCAAAGTAAAATCCTTATAGCGATGCAAAGGTTTACCGTTAACCGTACAAACTGAAAATACCGCAGAGCTCTGACCAAAATTATTAACTGCGGCCGTTTTTATTTTAAAATCAATACCAGCAACATCAATATAACTGCGCACAGTCTGGATACCAATATTTGCCGTGATATTACTACTGGTTATATTCAAGCTGCTATCAAATAAGGTGATTGCAATATCTTTTGAAATAATCTGGCTTGTTTCAATTTCAATCGAAGCATTTTTTGCCATAATTGAACCAATATTTGCATTTTTAATAATGGCCTTACGGCAATTCTCCAACTCAATACGCAGATAGTTACCTGTGAATGTTTTTTCAAATTCATTGCTGCACTTACCAATTCGTTGCGACTTTTCAAATAGTGGAAATTGCCAATGCTGATGGCTCAATTCGGTGTCCATCTGTTCAATATGAGCCAACATTAATTTGTTAAAGGCCTCAGGTTGATCGGTCATTGATGAATGAGCCGAACGCGCTAAAACTTTTAAATAGGCCTTTGGCATTCGCACCTGTAATATTTTTCCTGTTCTTATTGGGGTAACAAGATCGTATGCACCCCAGATGATCAGCGTTGGGGTTTTATTGTTGCGAATAGTACCACTAAAATCTTCAGTAGAAACAGCAACACTGGCTATTGGAATGGAATTACCATTTAAAATAATACGGCGTAACTCCGGTATCTGTAGCGCATCACGTACATCAATCGGCAGCCAGTCAAGATTTTGAAAAAAAGTATTCGCCAGTTCATGCATAATAGGCATATCTTCAAAACCAGGAATAGCCCAGTTAGTCACGCGCTGCAAAACCTTAAACCATTTAAGTGCAATACTTTTTGCATAAGAATATTGATGCAGCACTCCGCCTACATCTGCAAGCACAAGGCGTTTCACATCAGCAGGGTACATGGCGCTATAACGCAAGGCTATCGTCCCACCCATTGAATGTCCCACCAGATAAAAAGGCTTGCCAATATATTTCTGGGTAACGTAGCGAACAAATCGCGCATAGTTTGTTGGTGAATACAATTCATTACCACGGGAGGATTGACCGAAACCCGGCAGGTCAAAACTAATAACATGATAGCGATCTTTTAATACTTTAATTTGTGCAGCCCATCTGGCTGCTTCGGCATTTAAACCATGCACCAGAACAATGCTTTCTTTAGCTTCTTTATTGACTTCATAAATACATGCCCGGCCATTAAAAACAGGTTCGGCTTCACAACTCATGGACAAGCCAGGCATTTGTAATGCCATGGCCGGACTCTGAACAGGCGTAGCAAACTCTGCCTGCACATTATTCAGGAATAATGGCGGCATCACAAACAATAAAAAAATAAATTTTTTATACATATTTCTATTATAGAATCAGAGTATTGGACAACATTACATAGTTTAATTTATATGCGCACAATGCTTCACTAAAGAACCTGAAACACGTTAATATATTCGCATTATGACAATCGACAGTCTAGAAATACTTCTTAATTGGATGACCCAGAACACAGTCTGGGTCAGTCTTTTTATATTTATTGTCGCCATGGGGGAATCCGTACTCGTTATCGGGCTGATTGTTCCGGGATTCCTTCTAATGGTTGGTTTTGGTGCCTTGATTGCCACAGGGCATCTCGACTTTTGGCCAACCGTACTAATAGCCACCGCTGGCGCCATTGCAGGCGATGGCCTGAGCTACTGGCTGGGGAGGCATTACCAGCAACAGTTACAACGAATGTGGCCATTGTCACGCTACCCGACCCTGATCTCACAAGGGCAAACGTTTTTTAAAAAGCACGGTAAAAAGAGTGTAGCTTTCGGTCGTTTTTTTGGCCCCTTACGCGCCATCGTACCCACTATTGCCGGCATGTCGAATATGCCTTCAACACAATTTTATATCTCTAATGTTCTTTCCGCTATGGCCTGGGCACCCCTTTACCTGTTACCCGGTATTATCTTTGGCATGTCACTGCAATTAGCAAAAGAGTTTGCAGGCCAACTGGCTATTTTAATTGTGCTAGCTATTGTATTGATACTTATCACTGTTCACCTTGTTCGCAGTATCTATGGCTGGCTCGCACCACAGGCCGATGTTTTGTCTTATCGGCTGCTTATCTGGGCGCGTAACCACCCCATTATCGGCTCGATGCCTAACAGTCTTGTAAACCCGGAAAGCTCAGAAGTTCGGGGCATTACCGGCTTTGGTTTTTTATTATTAACCAGTAGTCTCGTTCTTATTATTCTTAACCATTATTTATTCAATACTTTATTTATTAACAATATTGATACCTTTATTTATAAACAACTGGTATTGCTGCAACATCCTGTTACAAATGAGATTGTCCGTTTTTTTGGCTATCTTGGTAACTACGATATCGTGTTCGGTGGCGTTGCCCTGTTCGTAATATGGAATTTTTACAACCGAAACTATAAAGCCATCTCCTTTATGGTTGCAGCGCTGGTATTACCCTGGGTAACCCTATATTTGATTAACACTTTCAGCCTGTCGTTTAATTCTTTTTCTCAACATTATCAGGGAATGACACATTCTTTATTTATGCTTACCGTCAGTGTCTATGGGTTTATGGCCATTTATTTTGTTAAAGGCCTGAGTGGCAAAACGAGCCTTATTATTTATACTCTGGTTATTTTATTCTTATTCGCCATTGCCTTCGCTCAGCTTTATTCAGGTACACAAGATTTTTCCATTTTACTGGGACATTTGTTTTTTGGACTCCTGTGGGTTTCTGTTCTGGGGATAGCCTACCGGCGTCACCCAGTCAAAAATATTCAAACTAAAAAACCACTATCAATAATACTTATAAGCATTGTGAGCCTTGTAATGCTTGCTTTTATTTTTAACAATAATATTAAAATACCCGCAGAAAAAACCTACCCGCAAAAAACCCAATTTATTATTGGTTACAATGCATGGCTTGAATCTGGCTGGGAAATCCTGCCCCACTTCAGGAATGACATTAGAGGCCGACGGAAACAACCACTGAATATACAATGGGCGGCAGATCAAGCTGTTATTATTACAACACTCAAAGCCAGTGGCTGGCAACAGGTCAACAATGTAACGGCAAAGTATTTTAACTGGTTGCAGGATATTGATAGCCCCCGGCAGCTTCCCATTGTAAAACACCTCCATAATGGCCAATACAATACCCTTACCTTTAGCAAGCAAGTTGCCAATAAACGGCTGGCCATTATCCGACTGTGGCCATCCGGATATTATCTACAAGGAAAAGACTCAAAGCAGCCTTTATGGATAGGAGAAGTGGCTTTTTCAGAAATAACCCGCGCACCTTTTCTTAATTATTTAACAACCATTGATACGTTTACTAACGCCCTTGATGTTCTTCGAAATGGTCTTGGTGCAAGCTATGAAGTGCGCCGCTATTCACTTAATTTAGAGGCAGACAATAGCCGTCATGGAGAGATACTACTTATAAAGTAACAACCTCTAATGCTTGACATCTTTTAATATAGATTCAATCTTTATAAGGCGTTCTTCTATATCATTACTTTCCAGCAATGTCTGTTTTTCTTCCAGAGCGGTTGGTAATAACTCAATTAGTCGTGCAGATATCCATTCAATATTATCCATATGCCTTTCCATTGTTTTAAAAGGCGGGTCGAGTTGATCTAATATTTGCTTTAATATCGGAACAAAATACCGGTTGTCCTTATTCACTTCCAGAGGCGCAAGATTTTCAATAACGTCAATATCGGCTGTTAGCAACTGTGAATCATTCACTTGCACATTCTTTACTCTGAAACGCTGCGTTGCCGTTAAGGTAAAGCCCAACAAACCATCGCTACGTTTATGCCAGTAGGTTACCGTCGTCATTGTGCCAATATTATAAACTTCCGGTGCAGGCCCGACTTCATCACCACTTTTAATTAATATGACACCAATTGGAGTTTGTGTTTTCATTGAACGACTGACCATGTCGAGATAACGCGGTTCAAACACACGTAAAGGTAATGGGCCACCCGGAAATAAAACGGTGTTCAGTGGAAACAATGGAATGCTCATTGGTAAACGACTGCCCTTTTATACTGCATCAATACTACATTTAAGATTGATCTATTTACTCTGTCAAGCTCTGCGCTGAAATCAGTGGGTAGAACCTTCCCCAAGCCCCCAACGTGGTAATAAAGAATGCTCTACCCCGATGTGATCCAGAATTCGGGCAACCACAAAATCAACCAGGTCACCGATACCCTGTGGATTCTGATAAAACCCTGGATTGGCAGGCATAATTGTGACACCCAGCTGTGCCAGCTTTAACATATTTTCCAGGTGAATTGCCGAGAACGGCATTTCCCGAACCACCAGCATTAATTTACGTTGCTCTTTAATCATCACATCGGCAGCGCGTTGCATAAGATTGTTACTGGCACCCTGTGCAATGGCCGAGAGTGTGCCTGTTGTACAAGGGCAAACAATCATATGTTCAGCTTTATGCGAGCCACTAGCAACCGGCGAACTCCATTGCTCCCGACCATAAACAATAATCTGTTCCGGCTTTGCTTTGTAATATTCTGTTAACCAGGCTTGCGCCTCCTGGGGACGCGAAGGGATATCCAGCTCTGTTTCCATTGCAAAGACAGCCTGTGCCGCTTTGGAAATTAAAAAGTAAACCTGTCGGCCATCTTTTAATAATATTTCTAATAAACGCAGACCATAGCAGGCACCGGATGCACCGGTCATGGCTAAAATTATCGGGGCGGAATGACTCACTCAATGAAACTCAGTTTGGGATTAAAAACTTTAGTTTAGCATATTTAATAGTTTCTGGTGGATTCCGGCAAAACCACCGTTACTCATAATCAGCACATGATCGCCAGGCTTAACCATTGCAACCAGTTTATCCAATAAAACATCCACTCTGCTTTCAACGTTACTGTGCTTTAAGACCTTAAATGATTCTGCTAAATCCCATTGCAAATTATCGGCCTGTAACGCAAAAACACAGTCGGCTAATTGTAACGAGTCCGCCAGTGTTTTTGCATGCACACCCTGCTTCATAGTATTTGAACGTGGTTCCAGTACGGCAATAATGCGAGACGCACCCACCTGCCGCCGCAAACCATCCAGCGTTGTTTTTATTGCCGTGGGATGGTGTGCAAAATCATCGTACACAGTAATATCGTTCACCACACCACGCACTTCCATGCGACGTTTAATACCTTCAAACTTTGCCAGTGTTTCGATAGCATAGTTTGGTGTAATGCCGATATGCCGCGCCGCAATAATCGCCGCCAAACCATTAAACATATTATGCCGGCCAATGAGTTCCCATTTTACCATCCCCAAATTCTTATTCTGATAAATGACTTCAAACTGGGAGTAATCATCTTTAATCGCGTGGCACTGCCAATCGGCCTCTGTTTTTTCGTTATCAGAAAAAACGGCGGTAGGCGTCCAGCAACCTTGCTGTAACACTTCGCTTAAATATTTTTCGTCCTGCGGGTAAATCACTAAACCATTTTCCGGTACGATTCGAATCAAATGATGAAACTGGGTTTGAATGGCCTTTATATCCGAAAAAATATCGGCATGATCAAATTCCAGATTATTCAGTATCACGGTGCGTGGATGGTAGTGTACAAACTTGGAACGTTTATCAAAAAAGGCGGTGTCATATTCATCGGCTTCAATCACAAAAAAGTCAGATTCGCCTAAGCTGGCCGACACACCAAAATTTTTTGCCACACCACCAATTAAAAATCCCGGCTTCATTCCATTGGCTTCTAAAATCCAGGCGAGCATACTGCTGGTTGTTGTTTTGCCATGCGTACCCGCAACACCCAACACCCAGCGCTGTTGCAAAACATGCTCCGCCAGCCATTGAGGCCCAGATGTATAGGGAATATTGTTATTTAACACATGCTCCACCGCCGGGTTACCGCGTGACAGCGCATTGCCAATCACCACCACATCCGGTTGTGGTTTTAACTGAGCAACATCAAAGCCCTGAATAATTTCAATCCCCTGTTCTTCCAGCAGGGTACTCATTGGCGGGTAAACATTGAGATCGCTGCCGGTGACTTTATGCCCCAAACCACGCGCCAGAGTCGCAAGCCCGCCCATAAAAGTGCCGCAGATGCCGAGTATATGAATATGCATAGGAGTCTCTATATATTAACTGAGGCCTTTGCATGGATAGCGAGAAGTTAGAGAACAAGACAAAAATCAACGAAAAAGCGGAGTTTACACGAAGTAAATGAGTATTTTGAATTGATTTTTAACGCCGTTATCTGACTTCTCGCTATTCGTGCAATGGTCTCTAATGTGTGATAATCAGCTTATCTTAACGACAAACAAAGCCCATTAAAAGAACCATTATGCCGACAACCTACCAAACTGTATCAAATCATTCGTTTTCCTATATCGACACCAATGATGATTTACAAACCTATTGTGATTCAATTAAAGAGTCCACCACGTTATTTATTGACACCGAATTTATTCGCGAAAAAACCTATGCACCGGTACTGTGTCTTATTCAGATTGCCAGCGAAGAAACGCTCGCCTGTATTGACCCATTAGCCATTACAAACCTCGAACCGCTGCTCGAACTTATTTATAACGAATCCATTACCAAAGTCTTTCATGCGGCAAGGCAAGACCTGGAAATATTTTATAATCTACGCCAAACTGCACCCAAACCTGTGTTTGATACTCAGATTGCAGCCAGCCTGCTCGGCCATGCCGACCAGATTGGCTATGGCAATTTAGTGAACGCTATCGTTAAAGTCAGTCTCGATAAAAAATATGCACGCACCGACTGGACGCAGCGCCCACTAAGCAGCGAGCAACTTGAATACGCTATCAATGATGTTATTTATTTACGCGATATTTACAACATTATTTGCCAGCAGCTTGCAAACAACAATCGCCTGCAATGGTTAGACGCTGATTTTAAATTATTAACCGCAGATTCAACCTTTCAGGTCTCACCTGAAAAAATGTGGCGTAAAGTAAAAGGCCACAGCAAGCTCGGTGGGCGACAACGTGCTATATTGCAGGATCTGGCCGCATGGCGTGAGCAGCGCGCCATTCAATCTGACAAACCCCGCAAATGGATACTCAGTGACGATATATTACTCAGTCTGGCGCAACACCAACCTGATTCCCCATCTAAACTCGAAAAAATACGCGGCTTAACCGATGGCATTATTAAAAAGTCCGGCGCAATATTAATAAATATTATTAAAGAATCGTTACAACGCCCACAGGAAACATGGCCCACACTGCCTAAGTTTGCGAAAACCACAATACAACAAGATGCTTTAATAGATTGTATGATGGCCATTGTGCGTCTTTGCGCAGCAAAGGAAAAAATAGCCAGCAGTATGCTATGCTCAAGAAAAGATCTTGAAAAATGGCTGATAAATGACGAGCCCATTACTTTGTTATCTGGCTGGCGTAAGCAATTGGCAGGGACACAAGTGGCCGACTTTTTGAACGGTGATATAACATTATCAAGCGACAGTAACAAACTGAAACTTACTCACAAATAACTATACACTTATGCCCGAACGGCTTATCAATAAAATAAAGCAACGCAGCCAGTGTTATCTTTGCTATAAATACAATTACACGCCAAAAGAAAATAATACGTACAGGCTTTTTAGTGAGGGCAGCCAATTTTATCCTGCCATGCTCGAAGCAATAGAAATAGCACAGTCTTATATTTACATTATCCAGTATATTTTTGAAACTGGCCTGACGTCTGAAAAATTTATCAACTCACTTATTCAAGCTAGACAACGTGGCATTGAAGTCCTCATGATCCTCGACGCTTATGGTTCAAAACAGCTCAGCATACAGGAAAGGCAGCGACTGCAGAATGTCGGCATTCAGGTCTATTTTTTTAACCCTTTACGGAATCACCACTTAATCAAATTTCTTTATCGTGACCACCGCAAGTTACTTGTGGTTGATGGTGAGAATGCTTTTATTGGTGGTGCTGGAATCTGTGATGACTATAACTTTCCACTGGAACACCCGGGAAGCTGGCAGGATATTGTGCTTAAAATAACCGGCCCATTAGCACTTGATGCTGCTTATTTATTTCAACAACAAAGAAAACTTAACCAGAAAGAAATAATGGACTGTAAAGAAAAATTTAATGCATCCAGCCTCTTTCTTAATATAGAACAAGGCCGCCTGTTAACCTCTAAAACCTGGCACCGTAATGAAATTCAGCGTGCGATATTACACGCTATACGCAAAGCAAAGCAACGGGTCTGGATTACAACGCCTTATTTCGTCCCCACTCGTAAACTACGTAGCCAACTGAAATTAGCCGCCCATCGCGGCTGTGATGTACGCTTATTAGTTCCCGGCGCGAGTAGTTCAGACCACCCATGGGTAAGCCATATAGCAAGACAACGCTATAGCCGCTTGCTTAAGAACCAGGTGCATATTTTTGAATATCAGAACCGATTTATACATGCTAAAGCCATTCTGTGTGATGATTGGGCTTGCATTGGTTCCAGTAACTTAGACAGATGGAATCAGAAATTTAACCTTGAATTAAACATTGAAATACAGTCAGTTCAACTAACCAGGCAGCTCTGTCATTTTTTTGAACAAGGTTTTGATAATTCAAAACAAATAGACAGGGAACACTGGAAAGCACGTCCCCGAACCCAAAAAATAAAAGAGTGGTTCTGGAGCAAAGTGGCTATGTGGATTGAACGTTTTATACATAATGTTCGATAATTAAGGGAACTCTGTTATGAAAACGAAAATGTCTCATAACGGCTTATTTTTACATCATGATGCCACCAGTTTTTATCCAGCCCAGCTTTAACTTTTAAGTGTTGCAGAAAATCATCAGCCTGCGGCAGTTGTTCCCAAACCGAAGGTAAAAAAGTGCCCCGGTGGTAACGGTGCTCAAGTATAAGCCCATCAGTTCCCGGTCGTATCTGGCGCAACAAATCTTCTTCACTATTAAACTGCATTGCTTCGGGTTGACCTAATACGGATATTTCAATATCAAGATCTTTAAACTCTTTTTGCTGCAATGCAGGAAACCTCGGATCATTAAATGCAGCAGCAAAAGCATGCTCGGCGACATCATTAATCAGAGGTTGATAAGCCTCCAGCGAACCGATACAACCTCGTAGCTGCCCTTGCTTGTGCAGTGAGACAAAGCAGGCCAGCCGTTGTTGCAGGGTGCGGGCATAATTTTCTGTCACAACATCCAGAGCAGAGCCGCTTTGCAAACCATGCAAAATAGATTGTTTTGCAACATCAATACAGGCTTGTTGATCATCTTTTGATAGATTAATAGACAACATAAGCACCATAACCAACAACACGTTCAGTTGAACCCGACATGTCACCTGAATTTCTTAAATCCAACAGTTCAACCGTAAGCTGTTTCTGCTCTGCCACTGTGAGCATTCCATTTAAACCATTGCGCCCGCAGGCATCCTCATAGCCAATCCGTTCCGATTGTAAGTGCACAATCGCATCACTGGTTGCACGGTCTATCTTATTGGCTTCATTATATTCATGGTAATGACTCAGGTCCGTACTGATAACAATTAAAGTATTATCATCATCCAGAAACAGATTGATAATTTCAGCCACGTCGAACCTTTCAGCTTCCCCCACGACTAAAGGAACCAGACTAAAGCTGCCCAGAATTTCCTGTAAAAAAGGTAGTTGCACTTCAAGGCTATGTTCATCCCGATGCGCTCTCTCCGAAGCAATAACCTGCGGCATGGCTAATAATATTGTAATGGCATTCTTGTCAATGGGGATATCACCCAATGGTGTATTGAAAATGTCTGACTCAGGCACTGCTAATCCGGCAAAGGCTACTCGATGAGAAGGTCCAAGCAACACGATACGATTAATTTGTTCTTTAAATGGAATAATCTGTTTATAAGCCGAAGCGGCAACCTCACCTGAATAAACATAACCGGCATGCGGAACAATAATGGCTTTGGGAATAACGGTTGGGGGTGTCGCCCTGGCCTGCTCTAAATATTGATGGATATCCTGCTGTAAAATATCGGCTTCGACCGGGTAAAATAGTCCGGCAACCGCAGAGAGTCTTGTTTTACTCATAATGCCGCTCCTTCCATCTTTAAACCACAATCGTGTGTGATCAGACTTAATTATATAATAAGGCTTTTTTTCACACTTGCAATAGTCTTTTTTAACCACCATATACAAGATAGAGGTTTAAATAGCAATAATGGCAAATTCTTCAGTCGTTAAAACAAAATACTGGCATATACTCAACGATGGGCGCGTGCAGTGTGATTTATGCCCACGTGAATGCAAGTTGCACGAAGGACAACAGGGTTTGTGCTTTGTGCGCGCTAACCAGAACAATGAGCTAGTGCTCACTACCTATGGGCGTTCCAGTGGTTTTTGCATTGATCCCATCGAAAAAAAACCACTCAACCATTTTTTACCCGGCACACCGGTTCTTTCCTTTGGTACTGCCGGATGCAATCTGGCCTGCAAGTTCTGCCAGAACTGGGATATCAGTAAGTCCCGCGAAATGCACACCCTTGCCGATGCCGCTAGCCCGGAAACAATTGCCAATACCGCAACACAATATGGCTGTCGCAGTGTGGCTTTTACCTATAACGATCCTATTATTTTTCATGAATATGCGATTGATGTTGCCAAAGCCAGTCATGAAAAAAATATTAAATCCGTTGCAGTGACCGCAGGGTATGTGAACCCGGAACCCCGCGCAGAATTTTACCAGTGGATGGATGCCGCCAATGTTGATTTAAAAGCTTTTACCGATCGGTTCTATCACAAAATAACCGGTGGGCACCTCGAACCTGTATTGGAAACATTAAAATACATTAAACATGAAACAAACTGCTGGCTGGAAACCACCACCCTGATTATTCCCGGCGAGAATGATTCTGAAAAGGAGCTGACTGAAATGTGTGAATGGTTGGTGGAAAACTTAGGCTCGGATGTACCCATGCACTTTAGTGCATTCCACCCCGATTTTAAAATGACAAACACACCTTCCACTCCCGCAAGCACATTAACCCTGGCTAGAAATATCGCAATAAAAGCTGGCGTTCACTACGCCTATGTCGGCAATGTGCACAACCGTGATGCTGACAGCACCTGGTGCCATCAATGTGGCAAGTTATTGATTGAACGTGACTGGTATAAATTAGGCCAGTGGCACCTGGATACCGAGGGAAAATGTCAATCTTGCGCTACAAAAGTTGCTGGTGTGTTTGAAGCGCAACCGGGGACTTGGGGTGCTAAACGGCAACCTGTACGGTTAACGAGCTCGCCTGTTTCTTTGTAGTACTGTGCCTTTGCCTTTTATTTATCCGATAAAAACAACATAAGTTAAGTACCAGTAAAGAAAAAAACTGGCACTAAAAAACCGACCTGACATGATCAGGTCGGTTTTTATTTTACCGCATTACGTTTTATTTAACGTTTGCGAGCCTTCTTTTTGGCTTTTTTCTTAGCGACCTTTTTCTTCGTTTTCTTTTTAGCCGCTTTCTTTTTAGCCTTTTTCTTGACTACTTTTTTCTTTGCCTTCTTTTTAGCCGCTTTCTTTTTAGCCTTTTTCTTGACTACTTTTTTCTTTGCCTTCTTTTTAGCCGCTTTCTTTTTGGCCTTTTTCTTGACTACTTTTTTCTTTGCCTTCTTTTTGGTCACTTTCTTTTTGGCCTTTTTATTAGCAACCTTTTTCTTCGCCTTCTTTTTAGCCACTTTCTTTTTGGCTTTTTTCTTGGCAACCTTTTTCTTCGCCTTCTTTTTGGTCACTTTCTTTTTGGCTTTTTTCTTAACGACCTTTTTCTTCGTTTTCTTCTTGGTCACTTTCTTTTTGGCTTTTTTCTTCGTTACTGCTTTCTTCTTAGTCGTTTTCTTTTTGCTGGTCTTTTTCTTAGCCGTTGTTTTCTTTTTGGCTGCTTTTTTCTTTTTGGTTGCTTTTTTCTTCGCTGTTTTTTTCGCAGCCGGTTTTTCTTCAACGGGTGTTTCTACCACAATTTCAACGGTTGGTTCCTCCACCGCCGTGTTTTTAGGTATGGTATCTAAAACACGTTCAATCGATGCAAAGATATCTGTAATTTCACCTGTGCCTTTAACCGTTCGTAATTTACCCTGGCCACGATAGTAATCCACTAACGGTGCCGTTTGTGCTTCGTATACTTTTAAACGATTGGCTATGGTATCTTCATTGTCATCCGCACGATGCAGTAGCTCACCACCACATTTATCACATTGGCCATTAATACGCGGGGGTGACGTATATAAGTTAAACATTTGGCCGCAAGATGCACAGGTTCGACGGCCGGTTAAACGTTTCATCAACACATCAAATTCAACATCAATCAATAAGCTGGTTTGCAGGGGCTTACCCATTTCATGCAACATGATATCCAGCGCTTCTGCCTGCATAATATTGCGAGGGAAGCCATCCAGAATAAAGCCATTTTGAGCATCGGGCTGAGCCAGTCGTTCCTGAATCATCCCCAGCACAATACCGTCAGAAACTAACCCGCCGGCATCCATTGCTGTCTTTGCTTCACGCCCTAATGCGGTGCCCGCAGCCACCGCTTCACGCAATAAGTCACCTGTTGAAAGTTGTGGAATATTATATTTTTCTACGAGCAATTTAGCTTGTGTCCCCTTGCCGCCGCCCGGCGCTCCGATTAGTACTATTCTCATTGGTTTTACTCCATAATGGCTTTATCTGGTTTTTTAAAATATTTGAATACAACAAAAAATAATTCACAATAGAACGAATTAAATTAGTCGTTGTACTCGCTTAAGTCAATGAGCTATATCAAAAAAGAAGGTAAAGAAATGTGCAAACTGGCCGACTTAATGGCTGATTCTAGTGATTTGAGTGTTGGCAGGCTTTCACCCCTGATTGCCCTTAGTATATTAGCATTTTCTTTTATACAGGGTAATGTTAAACTCGCCCGCTTTCGCCAATTATAAGCACTGTTTCGAGGCATACTATGAATTTAGATCGCGTTAGCTCCGGTAAGAATGTTCCAGAAGAGATTAATGTCATTATTGAGATCCCCTCTCACAGTGACCCGGTTAAATATGAAGTGGATAAAGAAACCGGCGCCATGTTTGTCGACCGTTTTATGAACACCGCCATGCATTACCCTTGCAACTACGGCTATATCCCCCATACTCTATCAGATGATGGCGACCCGGCCGATGTTCTGGTGATTACCCCTATTCCGGTTATCAGCGGCTCGGTGGTTGAATGCCGTTTAATTGGCATGTTAAAAATGACCGATGAAGCAGGTGAAGATGCAAAGTTGCTGGCTGTTCCCATTAGCAAACTGTGTAAACTTTATAAAGATGTCGAAACACATAAAGACATGCCGGGCATGTTACTCGATCAGATTTCTCACTTTTTTGAGCATTATAAGGATTTAGAAGAAGGTAAATGGGTCAAGATCGAAGGCTGGGCAGACGCAGAAGCAGCCAAAGCGGAAGTCATCGCATCCATTGAGCGTTACCAGAACGCACCAGAGAAACCTTGCTTCTAAGCCAGAGCAAATATTATGAAAGTTTGTATTGTATCCGACAGCCACGATAACCGTTTTTTACTAAAAAAAGCAGTTGAACATGCCATAACCAAAGGTGCCGAAGCCGTATTGCATTGTGGTGACATTGTGGCTCCCACCACTTTACGCATTTTATTACCACTCGGGCTGGATATTCACGTTATCCACGGAAACAATACCGGTGACACCTTCAATATGGCCATGCTGGCGTCTAAAACAGATAATCAACTGCATTATCATGGTCAGGATGCGGGCATTACATTAACGAACAGAAAAATTTTTTTAGTCCACTACCCACATTATGCCCATGCAATGAGTACTACAGGTGACTGGGATCTCGTTTGCTGTGGCCACGATCACCGTGCCAGTATTCAGCAGATTAAAACGGTTAAACAAACCGAAACCATCATGATTAACCCCGGTACGGTTGGCGGGGTGGGCGCTGAACCCACTTATGTGATGGCAGATTTAGGCTTGATGGCATTTGAAATTATCCACGTACCGGTCGATGACTCACTGGCATATAACCAGCCTCATGTTACGCCACATTAGCAACTTCTAGAATCTCTTCAGGCTTACCTAGTGCATAGCCCTGCGCATAGTTAATTCCCATTTTACGAATACACTCCAGTATTTCATCGGACTCAATAAATTCAGCAACTGTTTTTATTCCCATAAACTGGCCAATTTGGTGAATAGACTTCACCAAATTAAAATCTTTTTCATCTTTTAGTACACTCAAAACAAAACTGCCATCAATCTTTAAATAGTCGACAGGTAAGTTTTTTAAATATGTAAAGGAGCTTAAACCACTGCCAAAATCGTCCAAGCTAAATTTACAACCACGAGCGCGCAAAGTAGAAATAAAAGTTTGCGCCACTTTGAAGTTACTAATCAATGCCGTTTCGGTTATTTCGAAGCATATTTTTGAATAGGCTATTTTTGTTTCCTTAAATAAAACCAGCACTTCATCGAGGAATGTTTTGTCGCCTAAAGTCTGTCCGGATAAATTAATGCTGCAATGAGACTCGTCCAATAAACTCGAATTTTTAATCAGAAAAAATGTTTTCTTTACAACCCAACGGTCAATCACCGGCATAAGTTGGTATTGTTCTGCGACAGGTAAAAAATTAATCGGGGGAATAATGTCACCTGACTCACCCACCATCCGAATAAGCACTTCACAATATTGATACTTGTCTCTACCGTCGATATTAAAAATCGGCTGTTTAAACAACTTAAACCGTTCATCTTCTATTGCACTTTGTAGCTGCTGTAAGCGGGTGATATGGCCATGACGTTCAACTGACAATATATCTTTATCCGAATAGATATAGAAGTGATTTCGGCCATTATTTTTTGCAACATAACATGCCGATTCTGCGGCACTTAAGACACTGGCAATGTCCGGTGTTTTTGCTGTTAACATTGCAATACCGATGCAAACATTTAGTTCATATGGATTAGAATCCCATTCAAAACGCTTTTCGATAAATTTTTTGATGATTTCTTTTGCAGCCTGTTCTACTTTTTTTACACTGACATTTTCAAGTAGCACTTTGAAATCAGAATGGTCTATACGTGTGACACAATCTTTTTTCGCAACAATGGATTCCAGAATATGGGATACCTGTATAAGCACTTCATCCTTTGCATCAAGACCGCCACTGTCGGTCAATAATTGCAGCTGATCAATGTCCAGGCTAATATTTAATACCGCATGTTCATCTTTAGTGTTCCTGGCAGATTCAAATAGGCGGGCTATTCGCAGTTCGAACCCGTATCTGTTGATTAAACTAGTCAGTGGATCGTGGGTTGCCTGATAGGATAACTCCTCTTCCATCTGGCGAAGTTCTGTCACATCACGCAACACCAGTACAGCACCGGTGGTTACTTTATCTCGACTCTTAAGAGGAGAAACGGTTACATCGAAACAGTGTGTTTGACCATTGGAATTTTTTATATATTGTTCTGAAAATGTCAGTGTTTTCTGTTGCTTAATACTTTCTTTTACCAAGGTATGCAATGGCGGTGAGTAATTATCCCTTAGCCCACAATCAACACAAAAAACACTTTTTAGTTTCTTGTGTTTCAAGTGTGTATGCGACTTACCAATCAACTTTTCAGCAGCCAAATTTACAAACTGAATATGCCCGGATTTATCCGTTGTGATAACACCATCGGCAATAGACTCCAATGTTACCTGTGCCCGCTCCTTTTGCTGGAACAAGCGTGCCTCCATTCGTTCACGCTCCGTTACGTCCTGTATAAAAGCATAGATAAACTGCTCACCATTATTCTCAATCAGCTTTGCATTCATTTCCAGCATTAATTCCTTAGTATTACTGGTATAACTGAATACGTAATGATTCTGTTTTTCCTTTAATAAGGCATCCCAGGCCAGGTGAAATTCTTTCTGTTTTGACGAGCTAAGCAACTCACTAAATGTATGTGGTCTGGAGTCCGGGTGAAAATTAAATGTATTACAAAAAGCCAGGTTTACTTCACGTAACTGGCCGTTAATATCCGTTGCCATAAAAGCATCGTGCGTCGTGTCCAGAAAAATCTGGTTGCGCTGCATTTGTTCTGTTAGTTTTCGCTCAGAGCTGAGCAAGTGCTTAAACAAAGGGCCAATCGATATAACTGCCGTTAAAATAAAAGCGGATATAATTAAGGCGACAATTTCAGTTTGTAAGTTTTGAGTGACAACGGGGTAAGTCTGTATTGCATAATACAAACTAATGCTCCGCCGAACCGCCATCAGGAAGATAGCACTTGCCAGGGTAACCCAAACCAGTTTACCACCAATCTCTTTTATTAAACGCAGTGCAAAGTATACAGATACAAATTGAATGCATACTGACACCAAAAGTACAGCAATAACTAACATCAAGAACCTCTAGTACAACTTACTTGGGGGCTAAGTTTCTAAAAGTAATTCGCTATCCCTATTTTTCGTATTTTGTACTTAATATGCACTCCCGTTCATATCAAGTTCTGATTCCTTTCACTCGTCTATTACACAGGCTATGTTTTAGCATAACCTGATAAAAATTAAAGCTTTTTTATTCCATATGCAGATTATTTTTATCATCTATCTTTTTTATTAACCCACATTGCTATTTTTGAGTGACTGTTTACAGCAAATCTTCAATAAACCAGGCTGAAAAAGCATGCCGACCTGTCAACTGTGCTTTTTTATAAATAGCCGATGCTTGCTGACGTACTGTTTTATCAAGTGTATCCCGAATCGCCGCTATTTCTTTTAAACTAAAGCCTTTTAACAACAACCAACCCACTTCTTTTTCACTTTGTGTCAGCTTCCATTCGTCAAACTGTTTACTGATCACCTCATTGAGTTGTTTACGTGCACTTAATATATAACCATTGGCTTTACCTTGTTGCTGCTCTGATTCAGCCAGCTCTCGCTTTAAATTTTTTATTTGCCTAACTTGCTGACGTTGTTCATAGAGAATCCACATAAGCAGCATAAATGCCAATGCAACCACCAGTGCTTCTTTTAATACATGTGACAAAGGAGCACCATGGGAAAGATCCCACAATAAATCCAGCCCACTCGTTATGCCTACCAGGAACAACACAGCGATTAAAATCGTTTCTTTTGTCGGTCGTATTATCATTTTAGTTGTCTTTGTCTATTAATTAAATCTAAATTCCCCGTCCGCTTGCGGCGGGCACAAAACCGTTGGGGTTTCCAAAGGGGAGAAGCGGAGCTCGCCCACGTTGGTCGTCAGCGGGGGTGCATACCCTGTTGACGATATATAATTGGTTCAGGTGGTTATATCATGGGACATCTGTCTATAAAAAACAATCATGCGCCATATGTCCGATGTATTTATGTGCAAACACTGCCATCATAACAATATACAAACACGAACAAGGAGAAAAACAATGAGCAATAAAGTCTATGTATGGGATCCTCTGGTACGCTTTTTTCACTGGACGCTGGTATTAGCGTTTACTATCGCCTACCTGACCGGAGAAGAAGAAAGCCTGCTGCATGCCTACTCCGGGTATTATATTCTTGGGTTGCTCGCGATACGCATTGCTTGGGGGTTTGTTGGTACACACTATGCGCGCTTTAATCAGTTTATTTATCCCCCTGCTGCTGTGATGGATTATATGAAAGGGTTATTTTCAGCAAAGCATAGCGAAAATTCAGATAAAAAGTTTATTGGCCATAACCCGGCGGGTGGCTGGATGGTTATCACCTTGTTGATTAGCCTGTTGGCAACAAGCTATAGCGGTTTAAAAGTATATGGGTATGAAGGTTATGGACCACTTGCGAGTACGACAACAAGCATTGTTAGCCAACAACAGGGGCGCTTTGTAAAAGTGTCTGAATCTGAACATGAAGAAGACGATGACAGAGTGAAAGGCAGTAATACAAATAAGGCAAACGAGGAGTTTTGGGAAGAAATTCATGAATTTCTGGCTAATTTTACCGTACTACTGATTGCGCTTCATATTGGTGGCGTGCTTTTATCCAGTAAAAAGCAAAAACAGAACCTGGCTAAATCGATGTTAACAGGCTTTAAAGATTCCTGACCCAATTATGGCTATTGTTCCCTCCTTTGCCGGTGTATAAATGCCGGCATTTTTATTGGCAAGCGAGACTGCTGTTAAGCCAGGGTATTTTTTTCAACCCACTTACCGCCCTTTACCGTGGTTTCTTTTTTCCAGAAAGGTGCACGTGACTTGAGTGCCTCCATAATATAGCGATTGGCATCATAAGCGGCGGCGCGGTGTGCAGACCAGACCGCAACGAGTACGATAGAGTCATTCGGTAAAATATCCCCCACCCGGTGCACAATCAGTGTATCTAAAACCGGCCATTTCTGCTTCGCTTCGTTAGATATAGCTTCAAGTGCCGATTCGGTCATTCCCGGATAATACTCCAGCGTCATCGCAGACACATCATGTTCCTCGTTAAAGTCACGCATACTGCCAACAAAAACCGTGCTTGCACCGTACCGGCCTTTGCCAATATCGGCCTCAAGCTGTTGTTGGTATTGCTGCACTTCCTTGAATGGCTCAAACACACCCTCTTTAATATAAACGGGCATACTTAACCTCCGGTTACGGGCGGGAAAAAGGCAACCTCGTCATTGTCATTAATGACAATGTCTTCGCTGGCATATTCCTGATTAACAGCAATGAGTGTTTTAGGTGGTAAAGCCGGTTGACCGGTTATCTTTTGCCAGACCTGCAAAGCGGTTAAACCGGTTACATGCTCAAGCTGTGCTTCGTCCATATTGAGTTCTTCGCGTAAACGGGCAAAAAATTTAACGCTAATCGACATAAGCTATTTTCTCTCCCCTCTAGAGTAATGTTTCAAAAAAACGATATAATAGTACAGGATCCTAGCATGCATGCCGGGTTTTCGGGCAAATAATCCATAAGGTATTGAAAAATAATGACTAAACTGACACATTTCACCGCCACAGGCGATGCTCATATGGTTAACGTAGGGGATAAGACCGTGACCTCGCGAGAAGCCATCGCTGAAGGCTGGATTAGCATGCAAAAAGAAACACTGGCACTGATTATTGACGGTGGCCA
The DNA here is from genome assembly GCA_024275115.1 of Gammaproteobacteria bacterium. GTDB lineage: Bacteria > Pseudomonadota > Gammaproteobacteria > UBA6429 > Thiohalophilaceae > SZUA-37. Next base: position 77,283 of record JAJRZT010000098.1, on the reverse strand, counting down.
CAAAAAAGGGGATGTACTCGGCATTGCACGCGTTGCTGGTATTATGGCGGCAAAAAAAACTGCCGATCTAATCCCGCTATGTCACCCATTAATGCTGAGTAAGGTCAATATTGAGCTTGAACCGGAGAGTAAAACGCAACGAGTTTATTGCCGGGCAACCGTTGCCTGTAGTGGCCAGACCGGCGTTGAAATGGAAGCCCTGCACGCAACCCAGATTGCCCTGCTCACCATTTATGATATGTGCAAAGCGGTTGATCGAGCCATGAGCATCGAGTCGGTTCGTTTAGTCAAAAAACAGGGGGGTAAGTCTGGCCACTGGAAAAGAGTCAACAAATAAAAATCAAAGCCATAAAACGAAAAAACACCAACGCTGTTTAAACTGCTGCATTACCCAGATGAATTGAACGTGCTTTACGCCTGTCGACAGGCTGGCGTCGCTCCTCAGTGACCAGTTCTTTATTGCAGTCATAAAAAGGGAAAATAAGCTGCGCTTTGTCCCGCCGGCGATCTATAAATGCAATCCGCCGCTGGTTGCTATCGCGGCTAAGCAGAAAAAAGATAACAGCAAGCGTGGCAAGAAATAAAACAATCGCCAGAATAATGAGCGTTCCATCAAAAAATTTAAGAAATGTTTCCATTTATTTGTCCATAAATAATTGAGACTGTCTGTATCCCTGAGGCAGCATTCTGAAGACAATGGTTGAAACAACCCCCAGACACTACTCATATACTCAACGATAACGCATAATAGCCGAACTAAAACACAATAAACCGAGATATATCTCACACTATGGCAAGCAGACAAGCAAAAGCACCTTCTTCGGTAGAGGAATTACTTGATAACTGCCGTCAGCTTGCCGGATTAAGTCTTGCTGATTTAGCAAGGAAAACCTGCTCACCGTTACCCGTTTCCCCCACTCATGCCAAAGGCTGGGTAGGACAACAGGCCGAGAAATTTTTAGGCGCAAGCGCCGGCTCCAAAGCTGAGCCGGATTTTCCTGAGCTGGGAATTGAACTGAAAACACTGCCATTGAATGCCAACGGCCAACCACAGGAATCAACCTACGTTTGCCATATTCAGTTAATGGCTTTAAACCAGCAAACCTGGCAACAAGCCTGGGTAAACAAGAAGCTGCAACAGGTTTTATGGCTGCCGTATGAAGCCAGCAAAACCATTGAATACGCTAAACGTAAACTGGGGCATGCGGTTTTGTGGCAACCCTCCCTCAGCCAGGCTCAACAATTACAACAGGACTGGGAAGAAATAATGGAAAAACTTTGCATGGGTGAACAGCAGCAACTGAGCGCCCATCATGGCCAGTTTTTACAGGTACGGCCTAAAGCCGCCAACGCAAAAGCCCTCACCAACGCCTACGATGAGCAAGGTGAACGCTGCCAAACACTGCCACTGGGCTTCTATTTAAGGCCGGGGTTTACCCGTGAAATACTTGAAAACAGCTATTTAGGTTGATAAACACATGGCAAACGATTAAAAACTCAACACTTCTCCCTTTTTGCCGATATACAAACCATAAGGCGAGCACGCGACAAAATAAAGCAAGCCAGACATCAATACGTTAGGGGCAAGTTAAAACAATGAGCGAAACAAAACTACAACAATGGGTTAATCACCTCAGCCAGCGTGAACTCCCCATCTTTAAATATTCACTGATTGCCATTACCGAAATTACTGCGCGTGAAGACAGTTCCAACCAGGAGCTTTCCAGTGCCATTTTAAAAGATGTTAACCTCACCGCCCGTATTTTGCGGCTGTCTAATAGTTATATTTATAATCCGTCACATACACGAGTCAACACCGTTACCCATGCAGTCATGTTATTGGGCTTTAACTTAGTTCGGGATATCAGTATTTCTCTGGCCATTATTGATACCTTATTAAAAGGTAACAAAGAAACCCATATCATGAAGTTAATGGCACGCACCTTTCATGCCGCCGTACAGGCACGGGCGATAGCCGAGGCATTAAACGATGAGTCAGCCGAAGAAATTTTTATTGCCGCGCTTCTTTATAATATTGGTGAACTCACTTTTTGCTGTGTCGACAGCCAGTCAAGTGAAAAACTCATTAACAGTCGGCTTATCACAACCGATGAACGCTATGAGCAAATGCAACATGAAATACTGGGCTTTACTTTTAAAAAACTCACTGAAAAATTAACCGAGGACTGGCAGTTAAGTGACTTATTGCGCGACACATTGCATAACTGTAAAAAGCCGGATAATCGCTGTCAACACATACTGCATGGTAATGCGATAGCCGCAGCCGCTGAGCATGGCTGGCAATCACCAGAAACAGACAAGGCGCTCGCGGCGCTGGCAAAACATTTAAAGAAAGATTTAGAACAAACAACACGATTTGTTCATGACAATGTGGAGACTGCGGTAGACGTTGCGCGAGAATTTGGTGCCCGTGCCGCAGCAGAATTTATTCCCAGCATGGACACATCACGCCCCGATAACAGCGTTCCCCCCGAACTGGAAGAACAAAACCGGTATTTAGTACCGGACCACATGCTGCAACTTTCTATCCTGCGGGAGCTTTCAGGCATACTTAGTAAAAAGCCTGCTTTAAATACCGTTTTAACCATGGTGCTTGAAGGTATTTATCGCGGTATAGGTATGGATCGTGCCGTACTTGTATTTATAAACCCGTCAAAAACAGAAGCACGTGCAAAAATTGCAGTTGGTATCGAAAGCCATAAAATTCAAAACGACTTTGTATTTAATATTCAAATGGACAAACCTAACCTGCTGCAGCAAATATTAATTTACAACCGAAGTTACTGGATTAAAGATGATGCGGAAGGCCTGCAACTCGCTGACAAGAAGATGAGAAAAACACTTGACACCGAAACATTTTTTATCGCACCCATTTCGGTCGAAAACCAGACAGTCGGCCTGTTTTATGCTGACCGACAACCCAGCAACCGACCGCTTGATGATGAAAGTTTTGAGAGCTTTAAACATTTTACTCAGGAAGCCTGTATTGCTTTAAAATTTATTAAACAAAAATAAAGCATGTCGAATGCACAGAACAAAACTCGATAAGCATTCACTCAGAAATTAATTTTAGGTATACTCGCCACATAGACCCATATACTCATAGTTCCCATCAATTTAACCGAGTCCCCAATGGCCAGCCAAACCCGTTCAACCCCGCTTATCGAGAAACAAAAACAGGCGATTACCCGTAACTTTAATCTTGTCGCTTCAGGTTACGACAACCCGGCACAGCGTTACTTTCCAATGTGCGCCGACCGAATGGCCGAATATCTAAAACCAAAACCGGGCAACCGCGTACTCGACATTGCAACCGGCACCGGCATGGTTGCTACAGCAATGGCACAAGCCGTTCTGCCGGGGGGCCGGGTACAGGGCATCGATCTATCCAGCGGCATGCTGGATAAAGCATTTGAAAACCTGACAAAACTCGGTCTAAACAATATTGACCTGCATGAAATGGATGCAGAAAAACTCGACTTTAAAAGTAATTATTTTGATTATGCCAGTTGTGGCTTTGGCATATTTTTCTTATCCGATATGCATGCCAGCTTAAAGGAATGGCTACGTGTTCTAAAACCCAATGGACGGCTTATGTTTACCACCTTTGAAGCCAGCGCATTTGGTAAATTGATAACAATATTTATCGAGCAACTCGCTGAATTTGATGTAGTTATTGATACCAGCAAAGAACGGCTCAGCAACATGCAGGCCTGTGAATCTTATCTTGAACAAGCCGGTTATACCGATATTCAAATTCATAGTGAGCAACTAGGTTACCATCTGAAAAAAGAAGATGAATGGTGGGAAATTATTATGAACAGTGCATTACGGGGCTTCGTTACTCAACTTGACGTGATGCAGTTTGCACAATTTCGCTCCCGGCATCTTGATGAAATAAGAAAGTTAATGACCGATCAAGGTATCTGGCTTGATGTAAATGTTATTTTTTCTACCGGGAAAAAACCAACGGAATAACTGAATTAGTCACCCGTAGGCACAATACTAAACTCTTTAATTTTCTCATTCTCCATTAAAGCATTTGACAAATTATAAAATGCATTTTCATTGTATGCATAAATTGTCATTTGATATTCAAACAAATTACTTTCATTATTCAACTCAAAACTTAAATGTGACTCTTTCACATTATAAAGATGAATAAATTGCAGCAATGCATCCCGCTCCATAATGTCCTGGCGTTTAAAACTCACTTTAAAATGACCAAAACGCCGGGTTGGCATTTTTCGTTCAATCCAGCCAAAACCGCCTAAAACAACCAGAGTCATAAACGTTGCAAAGAAAGCGGCACTAAAAAAACCCATTCCAACCAAAATGCCAATCGCCGCTGTCATCCATATAGACGCGGCCGTTGTTAACCCGCGGATAGTTAATTTCTCACGCATAATAACACCAGCACCAAGAAAACCAATACCCGTCATAATACCCTGCGCCATTCGAGTGGGATCAACGCGTATCGTGTCCACCGGCACACCGGCTAACAAATCCCACTGGTATACGGTGAGTAACATCAGTAAAGAAGAGGAAACACACACCAGCGAATGGGTGCGTAAACCGGCCGGGCGACCATGAAAAGCACGTTCAAGCCCGATAATCGCACCGGCTAACAGAGCCAGGCTCAAACGAATTAAAACCGCTTCATAATCAATCATTACCTGTCCTTTTTAACTATTACCATTAAATTATGGCTTATATTTATCATTTATGCAGTTTTAAGTTCGCATTTATTTGGCTAAGAAATAAACAAGCCGTATAATACGTTTCTTTTTAAAACATGTCAGGTTTAACCCTATGAGTAATCAGGATAACGCGAGTTCAACCCTTGAAGCCGCCAGTGAAAATACCACTGAATTGCTACAGCAACGTTTAGCAAACTATCAGGATCACATTGATGAGTTACCCGAACAAACTCACCCGCGTGACCGCGCCTTACTCGAACTTAATCTAGCGGAAACCTTAGTCGGTTTAAAGCGTGGCGAAGAAGGCTGGAAGGTTGCTCGCGCTGCTTTTGATGTTTTTCTTAAGCACCAGTCCTGGCAAGATGCCGTTGAAGCATTAGTGGTTTTATATCAGGCTGAGCAGCCTGCATCCATTGTAGCGCTAGGCCAGGCAGCCTGGCTGGCTGTTAGTTTTCCAATTAGCCCGGAAACAAGCTTTGCCGTGATGACACATTTAATTGATGAAATGCCATCCAGTGCAGACGGTGCCGCGGTGGCGGCCATTGTTGGCCAGTATGTTGTCGACTTACGTGCAACCGATAAAGAACATGAAAATCTGTCGTTCCTCACTCGTAATGTTTTAGTCAAGGTTGCCGAATTACACAGTGGTATTAAGTCCCAAAAAGAACTGGATATCTGGCGGCTTAAGCTGGAACTTAATGAACCAGAAAAGTTCTTACCAAGGATGTCACTGGTTATTGGTGCAATTGTTGAAGATAACTGGTGGTTTGATCGTGATAAATTACGAGAATTAATGGATTAGACAAGCCAGCCCATTTTAAGAAGTGCACTGTGAAAAAATTCCCGGCTATCAGCCCGTCTTTCCTTGTTATATTAACTGCACTTTTTCTGGTACTGTTCAATAATGTCAGATTTTTTTCTAATGTCGTAAAAACATACCCGCTTAGTCTGTCGAACCTGGCCTTTATTGTTTCGCTAGCTGTCCTGTTGCTCTGCTTTATTATCATTATTCTGGCAATCGTGAGCTATAAATATACGCTTAAGCCGGTATTGATTAGCGTATTACTTATTTCCGCTGTCGCCAGCTATTTTATGAACAGCTATAACATCATCCTTGATGAAAATATGCTACGAAATACTCTGCAAACAAATTTCTCTGAGGCATTCGACTTAATTAACATCAAACTTATTATATATTTTCTTATTCTGGGGGTGCTACCCTCCTACCTTGTTTACAGGGTCAAGGTAAGGGAATATTCCTTTAAGTCTGGATTAATAAACAAGGCTAAACTTGTATTAATAGCGGCACTCACAATTACTTTAATAATTTTCAGCTTTAGCAAATATTATGCTTCTTTTATTCGCGAGCATAAAATACTACGTCTATACACTAATCCTGTTTTTTATATCTATTCAACAGGCAAATATATCTCCAGTAGTATCAAAGTAAAAAGTTTACCTCTTAACTCTATTGGTCAAGATGCAAAAACGCCAATAGATGATACCGACAAGGAACTTATTATTCTTGTTGTTGGCGAAACAGTAAGAGCAGATCGGTTCTCGCTGAATGGTTACCATAAAAAAACGAACCCCTTACTTGAAAAAGAGGAGGTTATCAGTTTTACAAAGATGTCTTCCTGCGGCACCTCAACAGCTGTGTCCGTTCCCTGCCTGTTTTCAAAATTCACCCGCGAAGAATACACTGAAGAGAAAGGGCAAACCTTCGAAAATGCGCTTGATGTACTTTCTCACGCGGGTGTTAATGTTCTATGGCGAGATAATAATTCAGACTCAAAAGGTGTTGCTCTACGTGTCAGGCAGGAAAATTATAAAACCAGAGAGCACAATACTGTTTGTGATATTGAATGCCGTGATGAAGGCATGCTGGTTGGCCTGCAGGATTATATTAATCAACAACAAGGTGATATTCTTATTGTACTTCATCAAATGGGAAACCATGGGCCAGCCTATTATAAACGCTACCCAAAAAGTTTTGAACACTTTACACCAGCCTGTAAAGATAAAAACCTTGAGAACTGTACTCGGGAACAAATTAGTAACAGTTATGATAACGCCATTCTATACACTGATTATTTTTTATCAAAAACCATACAATTACTTAAAAATAACGCCGGGAAATATGAAACAGCTTTATTTTATGTAAGCGACCATGGGGAATCTCTAGGAGAAAATGGCATCTACCTGCATGGTATGCCCTATTTTATTTCACCAAGGTCACAAACACATGTTGCGTCATTTTTATGGGCCGGAAAAAATATGGGAATTGACCTGAAAAAACTAAAGCAAAAAGCACAACAGCCGATATCACATGACAATGTTTTTCATATGCTACTTGGATTATTTGAGGTAAAAACCGAGATTTATAGTAGAAAACTTGATATTTTTAATTATTTAGAGGAACATTAAGTTGTCTATTTTTCTAGCATGCATCTTTTGGTGCTTTATCTTTTGACGCTTTATCTTTTGACGCTTTATCTTTTGACGCTTTATCTTTTGACGCTTTATCTTTTGACGCTTTATCTTTTGACGCTTTATCTTTTGACGCTTCATTTTTTGAACTTTCCTCTGTCACTTTATAAACAACTTCGGTACGGTTCCGACCACTTGATTTGGCATTATATAAAGCTTCATCGGCACGCTGAATCATTGTTGCTGCAGTATCATTATCAGCAAATAATGTCAGACCCGCAGAAAAGGATGGTACCTTAATCTTAACGTGACCATTTTCAATAAAACTGTGCTTTACCTTATCCCTTACTTTTTCCATTGCCGCTAATGCACCCTGCTCACTTGTGTTTGGAAATAACACTGCAAATTCTTCACCACCATAACGGCAGACCAGATCGTGTTGCCGAAATATGGTGAACAGTTTATTTGCATAGCACTTTAATACCTGATCACCTATCGGATGACCATATTTGTCATTGATCTGTTTAAAATAATCCAGGTCAACCATTGCAAGTGCCAAATTAAAATTGTAGCGCTGCGCCCGCCCTAGTTCATCATCCAGTCGCCGCATAAATGCACGGCGATTAGGCAAGCCTGTCAACTCATCAGTGATACTCAGCTGGCGCACTCGAGCAAGTTCATTGCTTAGATGGCGACTATCCGTTTCAATCATATGAAAATACTTTTTTGCATCGTCAAGATTTAGTAGCAGCACTTTGTGTGCATCAATCAAGCCATCAACATCATCTACTAAAGCCTCACGCAATATTTCAATATCATCAACGGTATTTGCTTCTTTTAAACCATTACGAATCACTTCCAACATCACACCAAACTGTTCATGTTTGGCAACAGTTTCGTTAATTCGACTGGTTAGCTCGCTACGCACATAATCTGACTTACTGGCCTGTTCAGACAAATAACTTTCATATTCGCCTTGCATCTTCTTATCTGTATTGTCTTTATCAGCATTTATCTTGTAATTAGGCAGCAACTCATCAATTAAATCTTCCAGTGGATTATTTTTACCGATAACAACGGGTTCAGATTCAACAGGCACAAACAAATCAGAATGGTTAAGTTGTTCTTTTCTTGCGGCACCGTAATAGTCAAGCAAAGGTAATAATGCGTTACGGATAATTTGTTCATCAAGCACTTCCATTCTCGCCATATGTAACAGATACATATCGATAAATTTACGTAACGACTGGATCTCCATACTGCTAAGCGGTTGCTGTAATTGCTTCTGAATAAGTTTAACCTGCAAATGCAGAGAAGAGCCAGGGGTAAGATGTTTTAAGTATGTTGTAAGGAAATTTTTAATGATAGTGAGTAAAACCGTTTCACGTTTAACATGCTCAGCTTCACCTTCCTGCAGAATACGCTCTATCTGTTTGAAGACAACACTTCCAGTTGTAGAAGTGTTTAATTCATCGATTAAGGATAAGGCACGACGCAAGACAGATGAATCTGCATTTGTATCAGTTAACGTAGACGATTCTGACGTTTCTAATTCAGTGTCAGTATTTCTGGTTTTCATGCCCCAACCCTTCACATCTTTTATTCTAAAAAAAACACAGGCTCGCATCACACACAAATGTGCCGAGTAACAAACCTTTTTTTAGTTATTGGGCAAACTAATTAATTGAAATTACCCTTTCCTTTATGGGGCTGCAAGTTATATTTATCACTATTTTTTTGCAATAAAACACTCTTGTTATACATTTCAGTCACTTAGAGGAAGTAGTTAAACTAAAGCCACATTTAAAGTATGATGGCGCTTTACTCGCGAACTTACACTAAAGCGCCCGTAGAGGTTTCAGGTTATGAATATTCAACGCTATGTTATCACTGGTATTTTAACCATTGTTCCTCTGTGGATTACCTGGCTGGTATTTGATTTCTTTTTTTCATATATTATGTTGGTCTGGAAGCCCTGGGTTGAGGTTTTTACCCAGGCAATACAACAAAATCACCTGCATATTTCAAGCTGGTTGCTGGCTCCGTGGTTCCAGACAGTCATTGCCAGTGTTTTTACGCTGGTCGCCCTGTACTTACTGGGCTGGGCTGCCAGCCGTGTTATTGGGCGGCGAATTCTGGCTTTATTTGATCGGCTAATCAACCACATTCCCGTTGCGCAAACCATTTATGGCTCAGTAAAAAAATTAATTTCAGCACTGCGTCAAAAACCAGATAGTCTGAACCGTGTAGTCTTGATTGCCTTCCCTTCGCCGGAAATGAGAACGGTTGGTTTTGTAACGCATGTATTTAAAGATTCAAATGACGGCACTGAACTGGCTGCCGTTTATGTGCCCACCACACCTAACCCAACTTCCGGTTATATGGAGATTGTTGCTACCGATAAATTAATTGAAACAGACTGGACAATGGATGAAGCGATGACGTTTGTATTAACCGCAGGCTCGGTTGCACCGAAAAACATTAGCCTTTCCGATACAAAAAAAGATTAAGCGGGGATTAATCTGGCGCTTGCTTGTCTTCAATTAATCTCGAGACTTCTATCACGGTCTGGAATTCAAACAAATCAACCACGTCGATTAAGTCTGGATAAATGTCGTCAATTCTGGCATGTATTTCAGCGAGCGCCAAAGAACTGATCCCAATGTCAAAGAAATTATCTTCTGACCGAATTGCTTTATCTTCAACAACCTCATTACAAATGGCCAGTAATTGTTGTTGCAAGGCAGTCAGGTTTTCTTCTACAACTTCATTACTCGTATCCTGTTCATAAATGGTTTGCAGTACATCGTTAAATTCACCGGCCAGATAAGCATCGGCCAGTAAACGCCGTTGCACTTTACCACTGGTGGTTTTAGGAATACGTTTAACCGGTACCACGGTATCGACCTGCAAGCCGGTTTGACTATTCACCAACTTGGCGACATCCCGCGCTAATACCGGAAATACATTGATGTCCGCACGATACAGAATAAAAATAACCAGTTCATCTTTTTGCTGTTCCGGGTGGCTAACGCCATAAACGACCACCTTGCCTAATTCCAGTTGTTCATTTTGCATCGCAATGGATTCCAGATCATGCGGAAAATAATTTTGTCCATTGGCAAAAATAATATCTTTGGTACGGCCGGTCACAACGAGTTCATTGTTGTGTAAAAAACCAAGGTCACCGGTATTTAACCAGCCATCACCGGTTAAAGCCGTGGCGTTGGCTTCTTCATTTAAATAGTAACCCTGCGTGACACTGGCGCCTTTTATCTGGATGTCACCGATATGCTCAGCGGCCAGAGTATTATTATCTTTATCAGTTATTTTAATCTCAATATCTTTTACGGCTGGGCCTTCTATCGCAAAACTGGCAGCATTGGGGTGGTCAGCATTCACTATCGACACTTTATCGCCCATTAATAAGTCATGTCGGTCTAAATGAATCGCCCGGTAATCGGTGGCAAGTTTGGGAAAGGCAACCGCCAGCGTGGCTTCGGCAAGCCCGTAAACCGTAAACATGGCATTATATTTTAAACCGTAAGCTGCCAGGCGCAACAAGAACTGTTCGCAAATATCCACTGAAATAGGTTCAGCACCATTGTAGATAAGTCGCACTGCACTTAAATCGAGTTCAATTTCTTTATTACCTAACGATTTTAAGTAATGCTTATAACCAAAATTAGGCGAACACAAAACAGTTGCTTTATGTTCACTGGCTTTTTGCAACCATAATAAAGGACGACGGCTGAATAAATCCGTTGCCATAATGCATTGCTTCATATTCCATACCAGCATATTGATATGAAAACCAATTAAGCCCATATCATGTGTCAGCGGCATCCAGCTTAAGGTGCAGTCCTGTTCAGTATAGCCGCCACCAATGGCAATGGCGTTAACATTGGTAATAATATTTTTGTGTGTTAACAGCACCCCTTTCGGGTCGCTGGTTGAACCGGATGAAAACTGGATAAAAGCAATATCATTGGGTCGAACATTGGCAACCTGTCCGGCAATGCTGACATCAATATCAATAACCGCATCATGCTCTATGGCTTTACCTGAAAGTGTCACGTACTCAGCCTGCATTTCCTGCGCTTGTGAATACTTTTCGAGTCGTTGCAAATTTTCACTGCCAATATAAATATAACCATTGCTTAATTTATTAAAAATTTTAAATAATTTAGAGCGGTGTTCGTCACTAATGCCCACTGCAACTGGCACCGGAACAATACCTCCTAAAATACATGCCCAGAACACATCAATAAAACGTTCATTATTTTTTAAAAAAATAATGAGCTCATCACCCTGTTTCAGGCCACGGTGTTGAAAATACGCTAACAAACCTAAAGCACGTTTTTGTAACTCGGCATAACTCACTACCGTTTCTTTATCTTTACCTTCAATATAGGTAATGGTTTGACTATGTTGACACTGCGCATTAAATGCTTCGGTCAATGTTTGGAATGTATTCATTGCTGCGGTTTACCTTTTGCTTATTTTCAACATAATGGGGTGCTTTGCACGCATATTAATACTGGTTTCAAGTTCAGGAATTTTATCATCCAGTAATTCAAAACGAAATTCCTGTGCCATCAAGCCAATATGGATTTGCATCTCAGCGGTTGCAAAAAAATCACCTATACAACGGCGTGGCCCCGCCGAAAACGGAAGATAACAGAATTTATGGCGTTGCTTTTCTTCCTCTGCAGTAAAGCGTTGCGGGCGGAATTCATCAACGTCATCCCAGTAATCCGTGTTACGATGCAAATAATACGGTGAAAGAAAAATATCGGCACCGGCTGGGATAAAATAATCACCAACATGATCGTCTTCAATGGCCTTGCGCGTAAAGAGCCAGACAGGCGGGTACATTCTTAATGCTTCTTCAGTAACTTGTTTAATGTAAGGTAACTTTTCCAGATCATTAAAGCCCGGAGCACCACTTATACCTGAGCGGATCAATTCATCCTGCACAGCCTTGTCAACATCGCCATATTTTGCAATAAAATACCAGACCCAGGTTAAGGTGATGGCACTGGTTTCATGGCCGGCAACAATCATGGTCATCACTTCATCAAGCAGTTCTTTGTCGGTCATGGCATCACCGGTTTCTTTATCGCGCGCATCGACAAAGACCGAAACAAAATCGTTGTATTTTTTAGTGGTGGTGCGCCTTGCCCGAATAAGTTCCAGTAACAGAGACATTAAAGAACGGTACTTCAACACCACTTTCATATCGCGGGTGGGATCTTCGGTTAAAAACGCAAACGGATTTTCACCCGCCTGTTCCAGCAGTGTGTCCACGTCATCACTGAATAAAAGTCGCAACACAATATCCAGCGCCAAATCACTGGCCTCATAACTTATATCAATTTCGGTGCTGTCTTGCGAGCCCAACAAGGCCGCCCATCTATCCATCTGCTGTAAATTACATTTCTGCACCATGGCAACCTGTGCCGCTATCATGCTTTTACTAAAAGCCGGCTGAATCATTCTGCGTTGCTTACGCCAGAATTCACCATCACTCACAATAATGCCATTGCCCAGCAGCATCTTAACCCGCTCAAAACCAACACCTTTTTTATAGTTCTGGTAGTTCTTTAGCAGGATATGCTTGATATACTCAGGGTTGTTAATCAGGTAACTGTCACTGCGGCGTGTTTTAGATTTAACCCGTATAATGTCACCGTATTGTGGGTAAAGTTGTTTAAGCAAGGCAAAAGAATCATCGTTCGTATTAATGTCATACGCTTCAGTCGGGCCAGGTGGGGTTTTTATATTATCTTGCAACGGTTTGGTCATTTATTGTTGGAAATGAGATACTTATATCTGTTTAAGTTATGTGTTTGACTGTATTTTACGGCGAATTCAAATAGAATACTGGAATGCCGATACTATATTATATATTACTCCAAAAGAGAATGAATTGGGCGGCATTCTTCTTTATTATGGGGTAGCAGTGACTTTTAAATAAAAAATATAACGCCTTAATTAAAGTTGGAATAATGATTTCACGTAAAAAGAAAAAAAAGTTTACCCGGAATATTGCCCCTTTTTTAGTGCGCCTGCTTTTAAATGTGATATGGCGAACATGTAAAGTTATTAAGATTCAGGGGGAACATAACCTTGAATCCTTAATCAAATCAGCACAGCCTTTTATTCCGGTTTACTGGCATCAGCATCATGTGTACGGTGCTTATTTAATGCTTAAATTAAAAAAGCGTGGTGTTAATATCGGTTTTTTAATTAGCCCATCAAGCGATGGAGACATGTCGGCAAAAATTGCAAAAAAATGGGGTACCATTGCTATTCGTGGCTCCAGCACCCGTACTGGTGCAAAAGCCTTACGCGATTTATACCTGGCAATAACAAAAGATAAAATATCGCCGGTTAATACTTCAGACGGCCCGACCGGCCCAATCCATGTTTTTAAACCCGGCGCTATTATGCTGGCACAACTGACAAAGAGTGAGCTTGTTCCTGTTGCCTACGCAGCGACTCGCTACTGGCAGCTCAAATCATGGGATAAATTTATTATCCCCAAACCTTTTTCAAAAATCGTGATTAGTATTGGTAAACCGGTAAAAATTGATAAAACACTGTCTGAAGATGAACTGGACAAAACCTGCAAGCTTATGCAGTCGATGTTATTAAAACTGGAATTTTCTGCAAAAAAAGAATTAGAACAGAGCTAATACTTTCAAGCAAGATTTTTACGCACCTCAGCCAATACTTTCAGTATGGGGGCATTATCTTTTAATAAAGCTTCAAACTCATTAACCGGCAAAGGCTTGCTGAACAAAAAACCCTGAACCGTTTTGCAACCTAATGCGTTCATATAAGCCAACTCATGAGCTGTCTCAACACCTTCTGCTACGACATCCAGGTGTAGACTGTGAGACAAAGACATAATGGCAGTAACAATCGCAGCATGATCATTATCTGCACGGTCATGTATATTACTTATAAAAGAACGATCAATTTTCAGCTCATCAATCGGAAAACGATTTAAATAATCAAAAGAAGAGAAGCCTGTACCAAAGTCATCAATAGCAATACGAACGCCCATTTCTTTCAGCGCATTTAAAACATTCAAACTGAATTCAACATTATCCATTAAACAGGTTTCTGTCAGCTCCAGCTCCAGCATACTGCCATCCAGCCCGTTACTCGTTAAAGCTTCTTTCACGGACACAGCAAAATCTTCTTTCCTGAACTGTAATGCTGAAACATTCACTGAAATGGTAATCCCCGATAAACCCTGTTGCTGCCAGTGTTTGCACATTTTACAAGCCTCGGCCAAAACCCATTTACCTACATTATGTATTAAGCCACTTGATTCAAGCGCTGGCAAAAATTCTAGCGGCTGCACTAAGCCATAGTCCGGGTTATCCCAGCGTAGCAAGGCCTCACCACCAATTATGTCACCCGTTGCACCATTTATCTTTGGCTGAACAAATAAAATAAACTCATTTTCTTCAAGCGCTTTATTTAATGAGTACTGTCGCTCATAAAAATTAATATGCCGCTGTCCGCCATCCTGATTAAATAACTGAAAATTATTACGTCCAAAATCTTTCGCATTATATAAAGCGGAATCAGCGTGTTGAATAAGCTCTTCCATTTCCTTTGCATCTTGATTAATGACGCTTATTCCAATACTACAGGTTATGTGAATATAATTTGCATCAATCTGAATAGGGTCATTCACCTTCTCCAGTATTTTCCTTGCAAGCCCCTGAATGCTTGCAATTGAACCCGGGTGTTCAATAAGAACCGAAAATTCATCATCACCAGTTCGCGCGAGAATATCTTCCGCCCCAAGCAAGCGATTTATTCTTTGCACCAGAATTTTCAAAACTTCATCACTGAAAGAATAATCATATTTTGCATTCAATTCTCTAAAGTGGTCGATATCAACAAGCAGCAAAGCCAATATTGCATTTTGCTGCATCGTTCTTGTGACTGACTTTTTTAACAACCGATGAAAATGGTGCCGATTTAATAACCCGGTAACACTGTCTGATTTTGACTGTGCAACAATTTGTCTGGCATATTTACTCACTAAATCGTTTGAGTATCTCATCAGATATAAAAACAGCATAATTAAAAGCACAAGGGTTGACAGCCATGCAATTAATACTATCGTCTGTGTAAATCGGATATGCTCCGTTAATAGTGATTTATCTACAACCAGTTCAACAACGGCAATCACCTTGCGTTTCTGTGTTTTTTTATCTCCACTCTCGTTTACAGATTTCAACCTGTTATAAACAGGAACAAAACTGACAATAGAGTGCTTTTTCTTATGCCCTTCGCCCTCATGCAGGTGCAAACTAAAACTCTCACCACCTAAAGCCTTCTTAAAATTTTTCTGTGGTGTAACGGGCTTGCCAATATCTCCGGGGTTAGTGGAAAAGAGTATTCTGCCCGACTCGAAAATTAAATTAATTTTCTGCAGTGAGAATGCATTCAAATAGTAATCGCTGATTAGCTGCATACGGGAATAACTATTCGACCTTAAAATATCTGTAACCGATAATTTATTTAGACTTGATAACGCACTTTCCCCTGATGTCTCTATTCTGGAGTCCAGCAGGTGAAAATTTACAATTAAATCGCCAATAAGTGCTGCAGCAATTTTGTTGTTGTCCATCGCTAATTCAATCTGACTGTATTCAATGTTCCTGTTAGTATGAAACCATGCAACGCCGCTCATCAACATAATAAGAGCGAATGAGAGCGCCATTAAACGACGCAGACTGCGGTGCTGATCAGATGAAAGGCGCATAAATAATAGTCAGTCCAGTTATATAAAGGTGTGCCAGCTTTATCGGTATCATTTTCTTTTACTTAAGTTTTTTAGTGGCTTTATCTGATATTTCAAGTTGGCATATTTTTGCACTCGATTCACAAATTCAGGATTGCCAGAACCTGCCCACCCATGAAAAAAGCCAGTGAGCGCACCAATGTTGGGCAAATTTTGTGCCACACTAATTTGTGAACTCCATCACATAAATCACACTATATCCCAAAGTTCAGCGTATTTCTGCCGATATCACCTATAACTTATTAAAAGGCAAACCTCACCGAAAGGGGGGGACGCAAAACTTCCGGTCTACAGTGTCAATTTTGGCAAAAACTATGATAGCGGGGTTGCAACTCAATGCTCAATACTTTGCATCGTGTGTAACCCAGCAAACTCAGCAGGGTTCATACATGAGAAATTCGGACAATATCACGGCGCTTAAACAACCCAATATCAAACAGCAGGTTATTTTCAAAAAATTGTTTGAGCATTGTGAAGCGCTAACCTTAAAACATGTAAAATCCATTTTACTAAAAATGTTTGACCATGCGGATGACACATTGTTTGCACTGGCAGAAAAAACCGACACCACCACCGACTCAACTGCTTACTTTGATTCCATGCGGATTATTCGCTTAAAACGCAGCGAGATTGAAAACCAGCATTTTGATTATATCCGCCAGGCTTTTTCCGATCTTAAAAACAGAAAAAATACCACTGTTCCCGAAAAAGATACCGACTCTCTGTCGCTTGATAATTTATCGATAGATGATTTGTCATTAGTGGAAGATGCCGATCTGGAAGAAAATATCGCCATAAAAAATATCGTCACAAAAGTATCGCACCATTGCATGCAAGACTTAAGCGCCATTGAAAAACGTTTAAGCCATGTTTTAAATGCCGACGTTACACCACAAAACAACCCCCTCGGCCCCGATGTTATTTGCCATGCATTTATGAAAGCCGCCGCCACGCTGGATATTGAACTTAAAATAAGTTTAATTATTTTAAAATTATTTGATCAGGAAATTGTTGCCGGCATTTCCCCCTTATTGCATGAAGCCAATAATTTATTTATTGCCGCCGATGTGTTACCTGAATTTAAACACCGCATTAAAAAATCAGAACATATCGCTCCACCGTCTAATACCAGCGAAGAAAATCAGGCACCTGGCGAAGCTGAATTCAACTCAATGCAAAGCCATGCGAATCCGGCCCACCATCCACACGCAGGACAAATGGCCTACGGCGCAACGACCCCAGCCAATGCACAGGGCGACACCTCAATTGCGCAATTCCAACAGTTACTTGCACAACAGCACACGCAAGCTGCAATAGCAGCAGGCCAATCGCCTGCAATCAACGGCACACCTGTATCCGGTGCAGGAGCCACCCCGCCAAACAATGTTCATATGTTAACGCCGTCACAGGCACCATCAGGGATGTCCGGAAACAATGCTATGAATACCACCGCCTCATCAGCAGAAATGCAAGGAAATTTTTCGTATGCTGTTTCAACCCCTCAATTTGTTGGCTCATTAACACAGCTGCAAAATATTCCGCATAATTTTATGCAGCAAAATGTTTCTGTCTCTACCAATGAAGCTGGCGAAGAAATGGAAGAAGTCACATTACAATCGACCAGCAACCTAAAACAGTATGTTGTTCAACAACTACAGCAGCAGGATGATAGTTTTTCTATTAACCAGATGAATCCACTTGATCAGGATGTGATTGATGTTGTTTCGATGTTGTTTGAGTTTATTCTTGAAGATAAAAACATACCCGATGCAGCAAAAGCGCATATTGCACGCTTACAAATTCCTTTATTAAAAGCGGCGATTATTGATAAAGAATTTTTCTCAACCAATAAAAACACCGCCAGACAATTGCTCAACGAACTGGCACATGCAGCGCTCGGCATTGTCGATGAAGAAGATATCGCATCACAAAACCTGATCAGTGAAATCGAACGTATTGTCAATACCATTAATAATGAATTTGAGGATGACATTGTTATTTTTGAGCAACAGCTTAAACTATTTGAGGAATTTATTGAACGACATGATGATGTTGAACAAACCCTTAGCCATAAAATTGAAAAGACAATAAAACAAAAAGAAGACAACGCTTTAGCTTACCAATGGGTTGAAGACACCATTGATGATATTCTGCTAGACAAGCATTTACCCGACGTGATGGTTGAACTGGTTAAAGGCCCATGGAAGCGGGTTATGCTCAACACCTATTTAAATAATGGCCAAAACAGTGACACATGGAAAAACCAGGTACGTTTTGTTGACGTGCTTGAATGGTCCATTCAACCTAAACATGCATCACTCGACCGCCAGAAACTGGCGAATATTATCGGCCAGCTGGTGATGACATTACGCAATGGTCTACAGGTTATTGAGGTTTCAGAACAGGAAATTAAAGAGATACTCGAAAAAATGGAGCCGTTCCATCTGGCCAGTATAAAAGGCCTGTCCGTCAAAGAATATTTAGCCTCACGCACACCGCATGAATCCTTCCTGTTCAACCCAACCACAGAATCGAATGCAAGTGCAGATGCAACAGCAAAAACAGAAGTCCCATCAGAAGTTCAAAGCACTATTCCTCAGCTTACTGATATTGTTGTAGAAGAAATAGACTATGAAGCCGATGAGAACTACGAAACCGATCTTAGTCTGGACGAAATCGACCAAACCATTTTGAAAATGGAGCAAGAATTAACCAGTCTGGAAGAGCTTGCCGTCTCTATCGAAGAGGAAGAGCAGACTGAAGCCGAATTAAACCCAACCGCAGAATCAAATTCAGAACAACCGGATCATTTAGCCGACATGGAAGACGACTTCAGTTTACTCGGCGACAATGACTCAGCCGATGACGACACCCGCTTTAACAAACTCATCACTGAGGACATTATTCTGTCCGGTTATTCGCTGGATGACAACACAGCACCCGAAGATCAACCCCAGGATGAATATCTGGAACTCGCCCGCCATCTTGAACAGGGTAAATGGGTTGAATTCCTGGACGACAATAACAAAAAAACCCGAGCAAAACTGGCATGGAAAAGTGAATTACTCGGTGAATACACCTTTTTAAACTGGAAATTTGATGTCATCGCAGACAAAACCCTTTACGGCCTGGCCGCCGATTTGCGCCGGGGTACTGCGACCATTATTGATGATATTCCTCTGGTCGACCGAGCCCTCTCTGCGGTAATGAGCTCGCTCACCCCCACCGGCACAAACACTCATTAACCGGCGTATTAGCCAATATCGTGCAGTAAAATACATTAAAACGACCAAATTCATCTAATTTGGCATAAAATAAGCAAAATATTGCAATTCCACGCATAAACCACTTGCCCACGCGAGCCAGTTTTATTACATTTGCGCCTCAAATTTTAAACTCGGCATTCAATGTCGCTTTCAGCTATCCAATCTTAAGAAAAGAAGAGAGAAAAACATGAAATTAATTCTATTAGGCGCACCCGGTGCAGGCAAAGGTACCGTTGCAAAATTATTAACTAAATTAGACGGTTCTGTTCAAATTTCAACTGGCGACATCTTACGTGCAGCAGTTGCTGCCGGTAGCGAGCTCGGTAAGCAAGCTGAAGCGGCCATGAAAGCCGGTGATCTGGTTTCTGACGAGCTTATCATGGGCATTATGGGCGAGCGCTTGAAAGAAGACGATTGCAAAAAAGGTTACTTACTCGACGGTTTCCCTCGCACCATTCCACAGGCCGAAGCACTGAAAAAATTACTGGCCGACATGGGCGAAAAACTGGATATGGCGGTCGATATTCAGGTTGCTAAAGACGTCATTCTGGATCGTTTAACCACTCGCCGTACCTGTACCGATTGTGGTGCGATTTACAACGTAAAATCAAACCCTACCAAAGAAGAAGGCAAATGCGATAAATGTGGTGGCCCAGTTGTACAGCGTGACGACGAAACCGAAGAAGCCATCAGCAACCGTTTAGACGTTTACAATAAGCAAACAGCACCACTTGCTGACTTCTACAAAAAAGAAGGGATGTTAGTTGCAGTGAATGCAACATCAAGCGATGCGGTAATTGATGCTATTAAGGCTAAATTAGCTTCTTAATTTTTTGCCTGTTAAGAACGGCAACACTTGCAAATACTGTTTTGCGAGGTTGCCGTTTTTTATTGTTTTAATTTCAGTTCCTGCAGACGTATTCGTTGATGATTATTATCAAAATAGTAATACCTCGGCACTTCCCCATACCAGCGACTATCGACTGAATTGATTATTTCCGGAATCCGTTCACTTTTAAAAACCCAATGCACCTGTTGTTCCAGATTCAACTGCTTTATCACGGCAGCCACATCCACCAGCATGTCATCGCCATCGGTTGATACAAATATAAATTTCTGCTTTACAGCTATTTTTTCCTCACTGAGCTGTTTTAATTTTTTAAGGCACGGTGCACAATCAACAGACCAGAATAATAAAATAAAGGCTTTACCTTTATTATTGGCAAGTACCTCTGCGTAACTTTCCGGGTAGAATGTTTTAATAACCAGCTGTTTAGCAACGACATCCTGCAATATCACTAACAACAGAACAGAAAATAAAGCTGCAAATTTTTTCATCTATTTCTGCTTTAATAAAATCAAACGATAAGGCCGCCCCGGAACATGCCATGAAGAAAAAACGGCCTGCCCATCGGTTAATAAAAAAGGATAATCTGGCTTGTGTACTGTTTCTGCCGCTAGTACAGGTTTACTCCAGCTATTGCCCTTATCGACTGACTTCAGTATAAACATTTTATAACGAGATGCCGCATACTCCTGCCAGACAATATAAGCAACGTTATTGAGTGTGAGAATATCAGCATGGCTTGCCTTGTTCGCATAATTACCTACCTGCAAGATTGAACGGAATGTTTGCCCCCGGTCATGACTGTTAGCATAAAATAGACCATGGCGTTTTTCTGCATTATTAAACCACACCGCATGGTAAACATTATGCTTATCAATACTGATAGCGGGGCCATGATGCGGGCAACCCGCTATTTTCCAGTTATCGAAACTAAGCCGATGCAGTTTATTGGGCTGCTTTTTATTTTTAAAGCTGACAATACTGTGGTCGCGTATATTATTACCATAAATATGCCGCCAGCTAATAACGGGGAGCCCCTGTGGCTCAAAATCCATCGCCATACGGCAGCATTCACAACTATTATCAGCAATTTTTTTATTCTCAGTAAAGCTTTTACCATCATTAAAGGAAGCACTAAAGTAAACCGCCGCTCCATTGTATTACCGGTTTTCTCTATCCGCTTTTTGTTTGTCACGTTTATCCAGCCAGCTAATGTAAATATCACCTTCTTTATTCACGCCTAAAGTATCAAAGCGGTGGCTTATTATTTCTCTGTTATCATTAACCGTAACGGCTGTAGTAAAACTTTTACCGCCATCCACTGAACGGCTAAAGCGAATATTACCCGTAAAACGTTTATCCAGTTTTTTGGTCCAGCTAACAAAAACAAACCCTTTATTTGACACTTTAATCTTTGGCCGGTGTTCACCGCCGGCTGCGATTTTCTCAGCAACGGCATTAACCTTGACAGCCGGACTAAAGGTTAAACCTTTGTCATCCGAATAATTGACATACAAATACTGCCCGCTTACCCACGCTGACCAGAGCCGCCCATGCGTATCAAATACACTGCTCATGGTTTTTGCACAGTGTTGGGCAACCCTTAACGGCTCACAGTCTGTGGCCAGCTCAGGTGGCCGGGCATCATTAACCCCGGTCACTGAACAGGAGGCCATAAAAGTAGCAGGAATAATTGCCAGTAAATATAAAATATTTCTCATCAGAACTTTTGTGTATAACCGACAAATAATGACAGTGGCATACCCGGCGCATACTCAAATTTTTCTGGATTACCAAATGCAGCGGGCTTATAACTTGCTGCCGTTGCATATTTTTCATCCAGTAGATTCATAATTCGGCCATAAACAGTCGATTTTTTGTTAACAGTATAACGCACACGAATATTTGCCAGATCATGGCCCTTGTATTTCTCTGTGTTGGCCTGATCCATCCAGTAACTTCCCAGATGCACCCACTCCAGTTCAAGCTTTAACCCGGGTAATGCGACAGGATGATAAGACAGTTTAGTATTGGTAATGGTTCTTGGTGCAGACTCCATTTCATTACCACTGTAATTGGTGGTGCTATTGGGTTTCCAGTCTTCATAAGTGTGTACAGCATAGCTTGCCGCGACATTAAGTTGAACCGATGATGTTAAAGCTTTGTCCAGACTAACCTCTATCCCTTTATGGGACGTCTCCCCCGCATTAACTGTTTCACGAGTGCCGTCCGGATTTCTGTAGGTTAAAATATCATCTGACTTACTCATATAATAAAGGCTGGCCGTATAGCCCAGTTTATTTGCTGTTTTACCGCGCACACCCACTTCATAACTGTTCACTTTAATCGGCTTAAGAGCAACCGTATTCTCTGCTTTCCCCTGCCTGAATAATTGTGTGTTAGACGGTGCTCGAAAAGCATGACGATAATTAATAAAAGTGCTGGTATTTTTATCGAGCTGATGTGTCAAGCCTAACTTCGGGCTAAAATGATTAAAATCCACCACCGTATCGGCAGGCCGGCGATGTGAACCCGCTGTTACGGTTGTTAAATTATTATCATAGTCATATTGCATAAAGTCATAGCGCGCACCGGCTGTAACACGGGTAACAGACGATAGCGAATGTTCATAGTGCACATAAGGTGAAATAGCAGAAAAGAGAACATCATAGTCATACTGTACCTGCCCAAGGGTGTAATCAGTATAGGTATTGCCAACCTTTGTTGTGGATATTTCATGTTGTATATAACTGCCAGGGCTGTAATCAATATCAACACCGGATATAAGTACCGCATTCCCCCCTTGAATATTTTTTCTGTTCTTGATTAACACACCAATTGAATCATTTTTTGTTTCATATACAGATGGATCATAGCTTAGTGACCAGTTGGGTAATAAAGCCATTGTATATGGCGTAAATAAGGGGTAACAGTCAGTGAACTATCCTTGCCGCCTTTTTCATATTCTGTTGACAACCTGAATGCCTGTACCTGACGATAAGAAATTGGCGTATAGTTAAGTTGCGGGTTATTCAGGTAATCATCTCGCAACAACCGTGAGGAACCTGCTGTTGTCTGATCAACATCGGTTGCAGAAAAAATGGTTTTTAAACTTGCGCCATTATCCAGAAAATTATCAAAGCGCAGATTGGCACTAGTACGATCATATTCTGTGTCATTTCGCCATCCGTCACTGCTGGTTAAATTCAGACTTGCAACATAACCACTGTCATCATCACTGTCTCCAGTATCAACTAACAATCGATACCAGGCATGATCACCTGCTTCAATATTGACTGATGTTTGCATCTCCAACGGAGGCGCCGCCGTTAACACATTAACCACACCACCAATAGCATCACTACCGTAAAGTGATGTGCCCGGCCCTTTAATAATCTCAATGGATTCTGATTGCGGGATATTCACTTCATACAGAGCATTGTGATTAAAAAAACCGGTGGAACGTGTTGGAATACCATCTTCCAGATAAAGGTACACGGCTTTCGTTGTCGTGGGTTGACGAATAGCAGTCATATGCCCTTCACCACCGGTCACATTAATATAAACACCGGGGATCTGATTCATAATTTCAGATGGATGTGCAGGCTTTGTTTCTTTTATATTTTGCTTATTGATAATACCCACACTTGCCGGAACTTCGGACAAGGGCTTGTCTTCACGAGTAGATGTAACACTAATGACAACATCATTCTTTACGTTCACCTTATTGGAGGCATGTACCAAAGCCCCCCCCGGTAAAAGTAGTAAAATATACAAACCGCTCGATAGACTTCTTATCTTATTACTCATGTTTAACACCTTATTTATTCCAGTTTAAATGCCATTGAATACTTAATATTGAAAGGGAAATTGACGCTGGCAGGAAAAGTTACAAAAGGCCGGGCATTCAACACAGCCATACGTGCAGCATGCCTTAAGGTTTTATAGCGCCCTGTTATTAGCATGTTCTTCACATCACCGCTTTCCAGTAAATCAAACGATACGTCAATAATTTCCTGCATATTTCTCTTGCGAGCTAGGCGAGGATAAAATTTGTTACTTTCAATTGCCGTTAAAACCCGTTCAATAAATACATTTCTTTCGTTGTCAGAGGTGGCAGGCCGGCTGTATTCCTGTTGATTTTGATTGTGTTTATCATTTTCAACTTTATTCATTGCAGGCTTCCCGGCCTGTTTGTTTTCGGCAACAACTGGCTTGTCTGGCTTTTCTAAAAGTGAGTCTGGCTTTGGCTTATAAGCCTGCCTGTTTTGCTTCACTGTATCTGCAGTGCTGTCTTTGGGCTGCTCTTGTTTAGCAATAGCCTCCGATATAAAACTCAACCTAAGCACCGTGTTTGTCAGCGAAAGGTCTGAAGTATTATTGTTACTTTCAAAAGCAGGTATATTTTGCTGTTGGTATTGGGTAAGAAACAGAACATGCAGTAGCAATGAAACGAGGACATACAGAGAGATATTCGACTGTTTATACATTCAACTTAACCACACAATAACCTGAAAATACTGGAAATAATAAAACTTGCGTCCATTACATCTCCACTCAAGAAGGGTACGTGAGCCAGAATAGTTGTTTAACAATACTGTGGGAATGTGACACAGTGCCGCGCGACAAATTGCCGCAGTCAGCGTAGCCACAATATGCTAAAATCATAAAGCTGCTGCCACTAGATTAAGAATGTTATCCAGGTCATGTCCAACTCTGCTAACCACATCCATTTAAAGCGATTATTTCACTTACGTAACTTTGCATTTATCGGCCAGATAATTGCGGTGGGTTTTACGCTTAATGTTCTGGATATTCATTTACCCGTCAGCAATGTCAGTTTTATTATCTTGCTATTTGGTTTATTTAACCTGTTTGTCTGGCGACGGCTGAAAAATTCAGAACCTGTTACTGAAAACGAAATTTTTATTCACCTGATGTTCGATGTTCTGGCATTAGCCTTACTCCTGTATTTTACAGGTGGTGCAACCAATCCCTTTATAATGCTTTTTCTTTTTCCCTTGACCATTACGGTAACGATCTTGCCTGTTCGTTATGCGTGGCTGTTAGCTATCATTACTGTTATCTGTTATAGCCTGCTGATGTTTTTCTACCAACCCTTACCCATCGGACATAATGAATCACATGCACACAACGGGACATCGGAATATAATTTACACCTCATTGGTATGTGGATGGCTTTTATACTCAATGCCTGTTTAATAACCTATTATGTTTACGGAATGGGCAACACTTTACGCCATCAGCAAAAACAACTTACAAAGGCTCGCGAGCAATCAATACGCGATGAACAACTTGTTGTTTTAGGCACACTCGCAGCAAGCACTGCACATGAGCTTGGAACGCCACTGGGTACAATGGCATTGCTTGTGAATGAAATTAAAGATGAACTGAGTAATGCAAAGCCTGCTGTTGCAGCAGACATCAACAACCTGAAAAAACAGATTAACCGTTGCAAGCAGTCATTAGCGGACTTATCCGCATCCGTTGGTGCTTCGTCTAATTTATTTGATAATCAACAACAATCAGCCTGCCACTATCTGCAACAAATTATTACCGAGGTAAAGGATATGCACCCCGGTATTAGCCTGGGCTTTCACTGCACACTGGATGAATCAAATAACCTGTACACTGACAGAACTCTAAGTCTGGCACTGATTAACATTATTGATAATGCTGTTGAAGCTTCACCGGAATTTGTCGAACTGTCTGTTGACTACACGACTATAAACAGCACCGACTATATTGAGATTGTTATACGAGATCATGGCCCGGGCTTATCAGATGAAGCGCTGGATAAGATTGGTCAACAACCCTATAGTGAAAAAGAACTGGGGCTTGGTTTAGGCTTATACCTGGCTTATGCGGCAATACGCCGCCGCAAGGGCAATATTTCCCAACAAAACTGCCCGCCCAAAGGCAGCAAGACTCTTATTCATCTGCCACGAATCATAAAATAAACGGGTATAAATTATGAAAGAAAGTGATGCTAAAAATTTGTTATTACTGGATGACGATGAAAGTTTTTGCGACGTTCTGGTACGAGCCCTAAGCCGGCATCAATTCAATGTTACAGCCTGCCATTGTATCGAAACGGCCTGTGCTGTTTTAAACAAAAATGAAATTAAATTTAACTACGCCATCGTTGATTTGCGTATTGGGCAGGAGTCGGGACTCGAGGCTGTCAGTAAAATTATCAAATTTGAACCCGATATTAAAATTGTTATCCTCACGGGTTATGCCAGTATCGTAACGGCTGTTGAAGCGATAAAACTCGGTGCAAAGCACTACCTGACCAAACCTGCTGATATCAACGATATTATTGATGGGTTTGGTAAAGAAGAAGGTGATATTGAAACGCAACTTGCGAATAACCCCATGTCAATAAAACGGCTGGAATGGGAACATTTACAAAAAGTCCTGCAGGAACATGACGGCAATATCTCAGCGGCAGCCAGAGCATTAGATATGCACCGCCGCACTCTGCAACGCAAGTTACAAAAGAGACCCGTTAAGCACTAACTAAACCCGGTACCCTGATTTTCTCCAGCGAAGATCTAGTAAGCATTTCCTCAAATAGCTCAAATTCTCAACCTTTATTCTACTTTTCCCAAACCCATTTGTCTTATGAGGACTTGATCTATATCAATAAATGCAGTTGACAACACTTTCCCCGAACAACACCGATTATCTCCTGTAGCCAATCCAGTTCCAAGCGCCCAAATTAAGTAAATTAGCTAATTAAAATATAATAATGCAGATATTGTTTATAAGGCTAGAAAATGCATTAATACCTCACAAGGAATAACAGCATAAAGCACATGGAATAAGTTGGCATATTAACCAGCGTGCGAAAATTTAGAATTATAACAATACTGTTCCTAAACTAGGAGGATCTAACAATGGTGTACACCAAAAAATCACCCGCCTTGTTCATTATAGGCGTTATTATGCTTGCTATCTGGTACACAGCATATAGTGGCATGCTAGCCGGTTATATTGAGCATCTCGCGCATGGCAAAAAATACAAGTACGGTTCAGAACTGACATCCATCCCTTTATACTTTGGTCTCGTGGCCGCAGTTGTCGGTTTATGGCAATGGTTCGGCACACACACAAAAGGCAGCCTGGACTACTACTCATCGAGTATTGCTGGCGGCATGTTTATCTTGCTCATCGCCATGCTGGTACGCTGGTTTCTTGCACCTGAAATTGCAGGCGTCAGTATAAGCATGGGTAAAGTGGGTGACACCGGGAAATACATACATAAATTACTCGGACTGAATTACATTGTCATTGGTATTGTGACGGGGTTAATCATTGTCAACGTATTCAAGATCCCGAGCTGGGCAGAAAACGGGGTACGTTTATCGCGGCTGGGCTTAAAAACCGGTGTAATCTTACTGGGTACTTTATATAGTGCGGCAGAACTTAAAAACCTCGGTGGCTTGTCTATTGTTATGATTGGCTTCTTTGTACTGGGTTCGGTTGGCATGGTGCTCTGGATTGGCGCACGACGCAACATTCCTAACTCAATGGGCGGCGTACTCTCTGCCGGTATGGGCGTATGTGGTGTTTCGGCAACCGTTGCAGCTGCTCCGGTAGTACAAGCCAAGTCGGTTGAAATTGCCTATACCATTGGTACTATCCTGTTATGGGGTGTCGGTTGTATGTTCGTGTTCCCGGTCGTAGGTCAATTACTCGATATGAGCTATGTGCAGTTTGGCGCATGGGCAGGTACGGGTATCCTGAACTCTGCACAAGTCGCCGGTGCCGCATTGGCCTTCCAGCCTGATGGTATTGAAACATTAAAGGTTGCTGAAATCTTTAATATTACACGCGTACTGATATTACCTATCATCGTATTATGGTTGGCTGTCTGGTATGTGCAACGAGAAGGTGAAGGCGCAAAGAAAATAAATGTAGCCGAGGTGGTTTTCCAAAAATTCCCCGTGTTTGTATTAGGCTTTATTTTACTGTTCGCTTTATCTTCAACGGGTGTATTTGCTCCTGCTCAGCACTACAAAGGCAAATACTTCGATAACTCACCAGCAAAAGTTAAACCATCGAAACTGCTGACTACAGAAAAAATTGCAGTGCTTCAGGCTGAGTTTGACAAAATCCAGCGAGCTGATCGCAAGGCAGCAGTACAGCGCTTAATGGATAACACCAAAATCATGTCGATTGAAGACGATACTCAAATTCGTGGTTTGATTAACGCGAAAGTGATGTCGAAGAAAGCAAATAAAATTCTCAAAGGCGCACATAAAGCGGTACGACATACGGCAGCGAAAATAAAGGCATTCCGTGACTGGATTACCTGGTTATTTGCCTTTGGTTTAGTTGGCTTAGGTATGCAAATTACCCTTAAATCGATGAAGCAGGCAGGTGGTCAGCCAGCCGTTATCGGTGGCATAGTCGGCCTGACTAAAGCTGTCTTATCGTTAGTCGTTGTTATGATGTTTATTCAAACAACCATTTAGTATAATTAAATAATATCAGGAGTAAATTAAAATGACTGAAGAAGAACAAAAGTACGACCGAGGTTCGGCATTATCTATCTTTGGTAGTGACCGTAAAGAAGACTTTATGGCGCTGGCATTTGCATTGATAATCGCCTTTGCAGTCTACGTAGTTTACTAACGCTACGTTAAAACCAACCGCCGGCGTCCTACCAGTAACATGGGCGGGCGCCGGCTTTTTTTTAAGACCCTTTATTTAAGGTAGTTAAGAACATGAATGCACCCAATTCCGTTTTATTAGCGAGCCACGGCACAGAAGGCGCAATGGCCGCAGAACAAATGGCCATTAAAATGTGTAATGCACAAGATACCGGCTTACATCATTTAATTGTTGTACCCACCTTATGGCAAGGCATGACCGGTGATGACTGGTTAAATAATGGCTCCACCCGCAATACTTTTCGACGCTACCTGGAATCGACGCTGGAAAAAGAGGTCGAGGAGCATATTGCCCGCGTTAAACAACTTGCCGACGGCAGCGGCCTGTCTTACACAAATGAAATTGTTATTGGCGAGCCTGATGAATGCCTGCTTAAAGCAACAGAAAAACATAAATATGAACTTGTGGTGGTGGGTTCACCTCGCCCAAAAGGCAAGTCCGGTTTACGCTCTCGCATGATGACGCAACCCGTCTCACGTGCATTACAAACATCCGTTTTAATGGTACCCTATCCTCATGACTGATATAACATACCCCCCGACGATGACAATAGAAGATACTCAAAATAGCAATATAGATAACCAGGATGCGGCATGGGCGTCCATTAATACTCCCTTGCATATCGATGCACTGCTGGTTTTTATTCAGGATGTAGAACGCCTGTTGCGCATTAACCCCATGCTGGAATTTAAAAAATGGGACAAATTAGGTGCTTCACAATATTTTATGGCTGGGCGCAATATTAGCCAGGAAACTGCGTTTGAATTTGAAACCAAATTAACTGTTTCTAGAAGACCCAATGGTTTAGAAATAGAATATGAAAGCGGTGTTAAAGCCAGTACGGTGATTGAAGTTGAAGCCATTGAACTTGAAGATGGCAAACTGGGTTCAAAGCTAACTATCACCGATCATTATGATCGCCTGGATGAGAAAACACGCCAAAGCAAACTAGGTGAAGTTGATAAAAGTCTGATTAACTGGGCAACCGATCTACAACGTTACCTTGTTACATGGCGCCGCTGGTCGCGAATTAAACTATGGCGACTATATATGCAATATGTCTGGCTCCCCATGAAGCCCACAGGAAGGCGCATCACCTATATGCTGCTATGGATTTCTGCCGTTGAAGTTGCGCTCATTACACTGGGGGTTGGGATTTATTTTTCTGAGTACCGCTAAACACCACCAGGGGCTGTAGATCTTATCCCTCTCCTCTTCTCTTCCCTACGCTAAAGCCTTAAACCCGAACCAGACTTTTTAAATATAAGCTGGTTCGGCATAGACTTTTCAACAACAGCAAAAAATATTTCTAAAATCACTAAAGAACTCCTTGGGAATCCAACAGGTCATTGCAACACTCAATGTACCCTCAAATGATATTCTTGAAAGTAATTTGCAGGAAATTATTTTAGTTTTCAAAGGTTACAACTAATTATCAAATACTTAGCGTTATTAGTAAACCTAAACTCGGGATAAGAGAAACGAGTCATTAAAATCCACCACCACGAGGACAGGAAGCCGGGATTATCCAATAAAGACACGCAAAACATGCCATCCATGGCGACTCGACTGCCGCGTCCTTGCGGCAGACGGTCTTTATTGGATAATCCCGGCTTCCTGTCCGGTGAATAACCTCTGAGTGTCTTATCCCGAGTTCAGGTTAGTGAGCAAATACCAAAAGAATATTCAATAAATCTGGTCATTTGCTATTTTCTAAATGTGTAGGAAAGAGCTCGCGTGCAGCCCAACGAGCAAATTCGGTGCGTGTACAACTGTCAGCGCTTTTCAGCCCGTGACCTTCTACAACGCGGTAGATGACCATGTCTTTTTTGGGGTCGTCAGAGGTGGCTTCATCAATTATATGCCGTACCGACCACTCTGCGCCGTGTTTACTGTTCGTATAATAGTGACCCAGTTTAATTTGCTGTGCAGAAAACGTAGGTGTTTCAGCATGTTCAAGCGTTAGTGCAAATAGCCGTTGCAAATCATCTGCATTTAAATCAACAACCAAATCAATATCCGCCAGCGCGCGTTCGATATATTGTTTATCAATAAAGCGCGATGATTTTTTCACATCAAAAGAAGGTACGTCAACAAAACGCATCAGGCTCACCGGGTAACGCCGCCAGGGGAAAAAACTGTTAAATGCAACAGCGGTAACAAAAATAACAACCGTATTTAAAAACACAGGCGTAAGCACATACTCGTAACCCAGAGCATGAATTTGAGCACTGCCAATCACCGCTGCCAGTGCGGTCGCCCCGCCAGGTGGATGAATACAACGCAAAAGATGCATCACACCAATTGCCAACCCTACTGCCAAACCTGAGGCAACAAAAACGTTGGGCACAAGATAATAACAGCTCACTCCCACCACCGCCGAACTCAACTGACCGCCAAATAAGGCCCAGGGTTGAGAGAGTTTACCGTGGGGCACAGCAAACACCAACACCGCAGAGGCGCCCATCGAGGGTACAATCAAAGCTGCACCGCTTGCACCGGTAAAGTAAAAACTTATTCCACTAATTAGAAAAATACCGACAAAACCACCAAGGGTTGACGCAAGCTTCTCTGCGTTGCTCACAGAGCTATCAATACTTAAGAGCTTGAGCCATTTTTTTAAAAATTGAGCCACTATATTATATGACAACCCTTTGATGATAATCCGTTATTATTGATTCTATACTCAGCAATAACTGATTTAATAAAACATATATCCTGCCAGAATATACTAACATAAGATAAATCACTCCATTGTAATTTCACGAACGGGCATTTTCCCTGAATCCATTCATGCATATAATCATCATATTAGCGTACATTTTTATTGCCCAACAACTCACTCAACATATGCCAGGTTCAGGCCTGTTCAATCTTTGTAATAACGGCCATTAACTCATTAACAGGAACCGCTTTTGAAAATAAATAGCCCTGCACCTTATCGCAACCCAATAATTTCAACTGTGTTAATGTTTCAATATCCTCTACACCTTCAGCAACAACAACCCGACCCAGATTGTGCACCAGATCAATAACTGATTTTACAATATTTGCATCATCGTCATCCTTAACCATGTCCGTAATAAATGACTTATCGATTTTAACTTCTTCAACGGATAGCTTTTTTAGATAACTCAGTGATGAGTAACCTGTACCAAAATCGTCAATCGAAAATTGTAAGCGCTGCATATCAGGTTCATTCATTATTTCGATAACCTGCTCCGGGTTATACATAATGGCACTTTCTGTAATTTCAGCAATAATGCCGTTGGTATACATATTATATTTGTCGCACAGCTCTGCTATACGTGCGGGCAACCCCGGATTCGCCAGGTCTCGTGCCGACAGGTTAATGGAAATTTGTAAGTCCACACCCTCATCCTGCCATTTTCTCCATTGCGTAAAGGCCTCTTCAAGAACCCAGTCACTCACCTGATTTATTAAACCCGTGTTTTCTGCAATAGGAATAAATTGATCCGGAAAAATCCAGCCAAGTTCAGGATGATACCAACGAATTAATGCTTCGACTGAAACAACTTTTTTCTCAATTAAAGAAATCTGCGGTTGGTAATACAGTTGCAGTTGATTTGTTTCAAGAGCCGTATGAAGATAATCCATTAAAGATAAACGTAACGGTGTATATTTATCGAGTTCTGCACGATAAACACAGACATCACGCTTATCTTTCTTTGCTTCATACATTGCAACATCGGCAAGCCGCACTAAAGAAGTATGATCCACTCCGTGTTCCGGATACATTGCAATACCAATACTAGCCCCCACCTTAAGGGTGTGATTATCCAGAGCAAAGCTTGGTAATAGTTCGCCTAATATTTTATCGGCAACTTTAACTGCATCCTCTTCACTAATATCCGGTAACACCATGGCAAACTCATCACCACCCAATCGACCCACAGTATCGCTTTCTCTTATCGCCTTTAACAACCGCTGTGCCACATTAATTAATAAACGATCCCCCTCTGGATGACCTAAAGTGTCATTCACTTCTTTAAAGTTATTTAAATCCATAATAAAAACAGCAAGCGTTGTTTTTGTCCGTTCAGCATGTGCAATATCGTGTTGCAGTTGTTCTGTTACTAACACACGATTAGGTAAGCCTGTAAGAGGGTCATGCATGGCTTCATGTGCAATCTTTAAATTAAGAATCTGTAACTCCTGCGTCCTTGCTTGCACATGCTCTTCCAGTGAATCATTTAACTCAGACAACTCCAGCATAACTAAATCTCTGGACTCCATTGTTTCTTTTATTTGTAAACGCATTTTATCAAATGAGTCAGCAAGAAGTGTAAGCTCACCCGCTCTCTCTATTTTTACTGCTTTATCAAAATTAAAATTTGCAATATTTTGTGTTCCCTGCATTAATATCGCGACAGGTTTGAATATTTTACGTTTAAACAGGAAATAAATAGCACCACCAACAAACAACCCAATTCCCAGGGTAACCCACACAATTTCAAGTAAAGCACTTTTAAATAAATTTTTATACGGTAATCGATCAAGTCCCACCCATGCCTTCGCTAAGGGTTTTCCGTCAAATTTAACCGGCGTTTCAAAAAATAAAATATTTTTGTTATTTCGAAGATTTTCTATAACAGAGTGAATATTAATAATCTTCTTCGAGTTCAAAATTGACTCCACATAAGAATTATCTTTATTCAGGTAATGCGTCAATGGAATATTTTTATCGTTAACCACCGCAGCAAAAACAATATCCTTTTGATTG
The DNA here is from genome assembly GCA_024275115.1 of Gammaproteobacteria bacterium. GTDB lineage: Bacteria > Pseudomonadota > Gammaproteobacteria > UBA6429 > Thiohalophilaceae > SZUA-37. Next base: position 43,736 of record JAJRZT010000098.1, on the reverse strand, counting down.
CTAATAAATTTTGCATAGCTGTCAAGCGTCACATCATCAAACACAAGAAGTGGCTCAACACTGATTGAGGCCAGTAATTCAGCCAGCGATTCACCCCGGTCATAAAGCGCCTTTTTTATAATATTAGCTTCATTATTGTACTGGCTATAAGTACTAACACTCATTGCAATTCCAAGAATGATGGCAATAAAAATAAAAAGTTGGGAAGCAAGGCTATTGAATCTTGTCACGATTAGTCCATTTATTCCAGAGATGATATTCCATAATCATTACCATAAACATCAGTCACTATTTCCCTGTGTGCATTAAAGTCTGAGTCTTCTGCAGGTACTAGTGCATTCAAGTTTGCTAGCTTTAATATTTTTTTCCATCGTCTTTATTATCCAATGTTGTTAAAACAGTCCGAATTTTATATTTTAATTCATCGGGCAAACTATTCTTAACCGCCCAGGGTAAATGCACCATCGGCTTTGTTTTTGCTAAATATTTTAACTGTGAAATATCAATCCGTTGGCGAACATTATCAAGTTGCATCACCACATCACCAGAACCTGACGCATCTGCACGCTTAAAGTAAGTTGATATAATTGTATTGGGGGGATTAACAGCAAACTTCTCCACATAATCACCCGCATTCAAACCGCCCTGACGTAACAACCATGTTGCCGCAATATAACTTTGCATCGCACGGCGGCCACCACCAAATAAAATAGTTTTACCTCGGAGATCTGAAATTTTATTAATACCGCTGTCTTTACGTACAATCAAAGACCCTGCAATAGTTGCTCTGCCCAGTTCTTTGTTGACAGCAATAACATCATAACCATAGTACTGCTGTGAAACGATATAGTGATACTGGTTAAAATGCACAATGTCATAACGCCGCTGCTTCACCTTAGTCCAGAAGTCATTAAATGATTTGCTTGTTTCAATAATAACGTCTCGACCAAGTTGCTGGCTCAGGTAATGTGCCAGTGGCGTAAATAATTTATAGGTTAGTTTAATATTGCGGCGTGGAAAAATGCCCAGTACTAAAGGCCGGGCTTTCGCCCCGGCAGCAGGCAATACCAACAGCGAAGTTGCTGAAGCTAAAAGACGAGAAAGGAACTGACGACGTTGCACATAAAACCCGATATTTTTACTATTTTCCAATAAGTTATATCGAACAAACAGCACTTTAACTTTAATTATTCTATGCCTACCCATTACGTTAAGTTTGGGTGGCAGGCAGTAAAAATTATATGATTCAATCACTTAGAATTAGTAACCCACTGCTTTTATATGTGCATTTATCCCCCCATAAAAAAAACCGATAAAGCCCATTACAGCATATCGGTTTTTAAATTCAGCCACTGGAAAAAGAAGCTTCTCAGCACTAAAAATGTCTGGAATAAACGACCTAATAAACGATGCTGCGCGCCAAAAAGACCATTGCCAGAAAAAAGCCAAATAATGTTACGCTTAAAATGGTTAAAGTTCGTAAAACTTGCGAATCCTGAATATCTTCTGGAGCACTCATACTATACCTCATATAAATATTGATTATAAAGCCTGTAATAGCCCATATTTAAATTTAAGCTATAGTCTACTAAACTGCTTGGGTATTAGATATTAGAGAGATTTAATACGTGGATAAGGTAAATTATGAGTAATTTACTCAAGTATATAAACCGTACTGCATGCCCCTAATATGATAAAGTTTTCGTAACACTGTTTGTCCGTGGCTTGCACACAAAGGTTCACCATGAAGAAAATAAAAAATGAAGCTGAATTAATAAAATTAGCGATTAACACAGGGGTAAAATTCGCCGAGCTAAGAGGCGCAGCTATTTTTGAACCAACGGATGCGCAAAGTGAAAAAATACTCTACATCTACAGACTGCTGGTACACGATAAGCTTATCCAACCTTTACCAGAAGATCAGGTATCGCAAAAAAGTATGCGGCACAAGTTGGCCATCTGGATTTCAAAACAGTTACCCAAAGATCACCTGCTGCTAAAATAACCTGCTTACAGGTATTTCAGTTTTAACAGATTGTTTACAAACTGCCAATGCCATGCAATGCCAGCTAACACCGCAATATGAAACAGCTCATGCGGGCCGATCGCTCCGGGGATAACAACAGGCAACTGCAAAAATTCAAGGCTGGCACCCACAGTGTAAGCCAGACCACCATACATAAGCGGCTTAATAACGCTGAAACCATGCAACCTGTGTGTATGGTAGGCAGAAAAAATTGCCGCCCAGCCTAAGCCAAGGTAGAACATCAAACCTAACCATTCTGCCATTTCATTAAAGAAAATAGATTTCCAGGTAATGCCAATAATGGCAAGTGACCAGATAATCAATAAAAATCCCCAACGCCAGAAACCTTTAAACAAAATAATGTGCACTGGCGTAAAAGTACCTGCGATTAAACCAAAAATAGCAGCATGATCCAGACGTTGCAAAACAACACGCGCCATGCCTTGATGGTCAAGTAAATGAAAGACGCCACTCATCGATAATAAAAATACCACCGAAAATACAAATACAATCACCGCAATAAGCTCACCACGATGCCCACGCGCAAGTGCTATTAACCGCAGCCCATACAGAAAAAAAACGAAAGCTGCGACTAAATGACTTATTGAACTAAAAGGATCACTAAAACCCGGAATAGATATTGCGTTCATATAGTAATATTCATTGAGACAAAGACTTAATATGATAAATTAATTTATCATAAGCCTTGTTTATTTTACTTGTTGTATCTTTAAATATACTGTCACTTACCTCGCTCTGGATACCCGCGAGGTGCTCAAGGCATTCTGAATGGCAGGAGCTCACTGCAGTTAAAATATCGTTGGCTGAAATGCACTTTTCTTTCACCGCTTCCTGCAAAGCTGGTTCAGCACTATTAAATAATTTAACATTAACTGAACGCGGTATCATTTTGCTCTTGCCATCCATTTCAGCCGATGCGGTAAGTGGGCCCGACTTCGTATAAGCCTGCCCCTGAAAACTAAACTGTTCACCGATAGGTACTAAATAGAATTTCACCCGTTATCCTCCACTCACCAGAAGTGACCAAAACCTATCCAGCATTAAGCATTGTATAAAGAAACTGAGTATGCTCGGCAGCCTTTCGCCCCAGGCTGGTCAGGTAACCACCATCAACCTGAGTGATAATCCCTTTTTCAAACAGCCGCTGCGCAGCAGATATTTTAGAAGGTTCGGCTGTTTTATGAATCTTTATCCCTTCCTGAGTTGTAGAAAGATCATAAAGCATCAGCACTTCCAGCTCTGCAATGTTATCAGGTGTATAAGACATCGGAACTCCTTATGTTTTTTATCAAAAAAATAGCCAACTATAATCTAATATCCCCAGCCGCTTGCGGCGGGCACAAAACCCTTTGCTCGTCATCAGGGTGTGTACCCCGTTGATAATATATTATTGATTAATAGCTACTCTAACACCGATTTCGATATATTAAAGCCCTTCACATAAGCGATACATTCATATCCTATTATTACTCCTGAATTCACCTGGCAAAACAACCTCTGAAAAACAAAAAATATGAGCAATGGCAAAAAATACGACTACCAAGTAGCAAAAAGCAGAAAAAGCAGAAAAAGCAGAAAAAGCAGAAAAAGCAGAAAAAGCAGAGGATGATAGCAAATAACAATCACCTAATAACTTACTGAATAACTCAGGAAATTTACAACAAAACATCACTTCAAAAACTAAATGATGCCAGCCGCGGTTATGTACTGTATTTTTTTTAAAAGCAGCATTAAATATATTGACGAACATTCAAAAAAGGAGGACATTATTACCTAAAAGCCTTTCAATAAAAATCAAAGGACGTTTTTAAAATGATCCGCAGTATAATTTTATTAATTACTTTTTCAATTAGCTTTCAGGCACACGCGCTTTCTGTTACCGATATTATAGGTGAATGGGAATGGCTGGGGGATACTACAGGACGATATGCCAACCCGGATGCAGCGGTTAAAACAAGTAAAACTCATATACTATTATTCAAAAATAAAACCGGCCCCAAAGTAAGATACCCTGGAGAAAATAATCAGAATTGCAGCAACTGCAGCGGGAACTATGGCCTTGTTTCCACAAAAGGTGGCAAACCTGTATTTAAGTACAGTGGCGTGTGGGAGCTAAGTGCTGATCTTATTGTCATTAAGCGCAAAGGCATACATTACAATGTTTCTGCGTCATTACAATCAGAAGCCCAACGCGTAACATACTACAAAGAAAAGAAAATACTTGCACTGGGAACATTGGTCAATAATGTTGGGAAGGGTACATTTTCATATTACAGAAAACGTCCGGCTTCCGCTACCAGTATGTCCCCCTATTATTCAAACATAAAAGATACATTTGTAAATGATATCGATATAGCAAAAATTAAACTAGGCATGACACCCAAAAGCGTTATTAATAACATTAAGAATGACTTTACGATAAGCGATGTTGTGCAGTTTTCTGAAGGTAGTAATTCAATACCTTATGTTGAAAAAATAACCGCCATACGAAAAAATAACACAAAGATTGACAAGTATACTCTTGATTTTGCAAAGCCACCTCACGCTAACCAGCTACTGTCTATTCATCGAACTCAGCTATTTATATTTAAAGATAATATGGAACGGATGCCTCCAACACTCACACGTGCCAAGACTATTCTTATAAAAAAATATGGGGAAGCTAAAGCCATATCCAAAACAAACAGTGATACTAGCGGAGAACAAAACCGTATTGTAATTTCATGGTTTAATAGCCCTAAATCCTGCAATACACAATTTAAGCCACGCAGCCAGAAACCAGCCTGCCCACTCCTGTTTAACGCAAAACTATCCAGCTACTCAAAAAATAATAGCCAGTATCCTGGCATTGTTAATTTACTGGAATTGCATTTAATAAATTACCCGGCAATCGTGCAAAACAAAAAATCAACACAGAAGAAAAACAAAGTGAGTGAACCGCCAAAAATGAAAAAAACGCACGAGAAGGAATCGCTTGAATTTGAATTGTAATAAGCATTATGCCTTTTGAAATAGAGCATTAATTTTTATATTTCGATTTAGGCCACTTAGCAATGCAAGCTCAAGACGGTTTGCTCGAAGAAAGAAGTTCAGCAAACTTTTTATACACAAAGTCGACTGACAATTCGATGCTTCCAGATGGTTTACCACATTCATTTATATTATCCGTGTCTTCGATGAAGCAGGAAATATAAGGGCAATCATCGGGAACAACATTTTCAGGGCGTGTATAAGTAAAAAGTATCAGGCTCGGACATTTAACTCCGAAAGCTAAATGCATAATGGATGTATCACCTGTCACAACAGCGTGGCAGCGTTTGAGTACCGCTGCATCCACATCCAGAGATATCTTCGGCAAAACCGTGTGCGTGTTATTAGTATCTAAACGTCTAAACTCATCGGAAAATTGTTCCATACCCGGATTAGTAAACACCACAATGTTTATCCCATAGTCTGCATGAATTCTGTCCGCCAAACGGACAAAATTCTCGACTGGCCAACACTTCGCTATCTCGCCGGCAGCAAGGTTCATTGCAACATAACCGGCATCCATATCAGGGAGTGTTTGTTCTGCGTAAGCATCAGCCTTCTCCGAACAATAAAATGAACTACCACAACGGATCTGTTTTGCAGTCACACCAAGCGGTTCCAGCTTAGTACCCAGTGCCTTTGTCCACTGACCACAAAACCCAGGAGTTTTCACTAACAGGTTATTCGCCTTGCGCAAGGCTTTAGTATGGTCAAAACCCAAACGGATCCGCGCTCCCGTCAATCGAGTAATCAATGGACTAGAACCACCTGAATACAAATTGACGCATAAATCAAATTTTTGGGCATGCAAATAAGTTGAATTTTTTATAGTGGATATAATATAGCGCAGCAATGGTTTCTTGATTCGGGGAAAAATAACCACCTCCGCAATATCAGGATGATTTTCTAAAGCCTTTTTTCCAACAGGATCAACAACAGCAGTAATAGCTGCTTGAGGAAAGCGTTGTTTTAGTGCCTCGATAACGGGTACACGTAGCAAAACATCCCCCAGCCGTCCCCAGCATAGTACGCAGACTTTTTGAATATCCTCTAACTCACTGCTAGCTATCGCATACCCATAATATTTTTTCATCTATACTTAACCTGACTAAATTATATTTTCTGGCCACCTCAAAAATATGCTGTGACAATCAAAACATGGTATGCAAATAAACCCTTTTATGCAAAATTTATATATGTTGCTATTACAGTTTAAAGTATGATATCAGGATTGGAATAAGTAAAGTACAACCCTCATTCATGACCCTTTGGAATCAATTATATATCGTCAACGGGGTATGCACCCCGCTGACGACCAAAGGGGAGAGCTCCGCTTCTCCCCTTTGGAAACCCCAACGGTTTTGTGCCCGCCGCAAGCGGACGTGGAATTTAGATTGAATAATATACCAACAAGCAGGATAAAGCATGCGCCCGGGACGACTCAAAGATCTACTCAGTTTGCAGAAGTTTAATAAACTAAAACAAGATTTCGTAACGCCATTTAAGGCTTTACTGGCATCCAGCGGCATCGTCGATAAAAAAATAACGCTGCAAACACGTAATGGCCAGAAGCTAGAAGTTGATCGCAGCGACCTGCCCATTTGGCAAGCCTACTTTAGCTCCGCTGACTGCTCGATAAAAATCGAACAGGGAATGTTTCATATTCTACCCAACAACCCCAGTCATCCTGATTATTTTATCAAAGGAGCCCACAGCGGTTTCACCTGGAATGCAAAGCGCTGGAGCAATCATCAAGCTCCCTTGCTACAGGAACTTGAAGCAGCAGAAAAAAGCGTTTATTCACAACATGGTGAAGACGGTGTCATTCAGGCCTTACTGGAAAAAATTCCTCCTCACCATCGATTTATAGTGGAGTTTGGTGCTTATGATGGCGACCACATGAGTAATAGCCGACACCTAATCTGCGACCATAACTGGCGTGCGCTATTAATAGAACCTGACCCACGATTCTTTGCACGCCTGCAAAAATTGTATGCCGGTAACAAGCAAGTTAAAACCGTACAAGCCTTTATCACAACCGATAATATTAATCAGTTATTTGCTGACGCGAACGTACCCAAAGATTTTGATGTATTATCCATTGATGTAGATGGCCCCGATTATTATCTGTGGGAGGCGCTAACCGATTACCAACCCGCCATTGTTCTGCTGGAATGTAATGCATCGATACTGCCAACTGAAAAATATATTGTGGCTGAACAACAAGCCTGGGAATTAAGCGGAACAGCACAGGAAGGAGCCAGCTTGCTAGCCTTGTATGAACTTGGCTTACAAAAAGGTTATCATTTGGTCTATAGTGAACTATCGGGTGCCAACCTTTTCTTTATACATAAATCATTTATAGGCGACTTTGATTTAACGGGGCTAACGCCAGAAACACTTTATCAAGCCCCGCAATTTGGAGAGCTTGCCGGTGGTGTAGCACCTAATGGCCGAGGTTATGCTGACAACAAAAAAAGGTAAGCATGTATTGAAAATTTTACTATACCTTATTACTGCTATATTACTGCTACCCACCCCATTAATTGCGGGTAAAAAAACAACAGCAAGCATAATAGCCAAAGAAACGGCAACCATGATGGATATTGGCCTGTTAAAACTTAATTCTATGTTAGCCAACACGCAATTCCATGGTTTGAATGGGGCAACAATAGGCGCCATCTACAATGCACGTCGCGGCACGATTGACCTTAAAGTGAGCATAGCAGTAAAAAAAGCCAGTCGTTCTCAATGCAAAAAAACCATCAACAATACAAAAAAAATATTTATCCAAACTTATGGTGACAGTAAAGTCGCAAACATTCACCACTACTTTAAGCACGAAGGAAGTCCTTACAGGAACAAGATCAACTGGAAGGACTTAGCCAATCATGTTGTTATAACAGCCATTATTCTCACAAAGAAAAATTACCAGCACAGTGTTTACTGCCAAAGTAAATTAATGCGAAAGAAAGTAACTTATTGAACAACAAGTTATGGCCAAGCGTAATCCGGTATGTTTTGGGTATTACGACTTTGATCACATTACCCCTTTAGAAAGAAAACGTTTTATCAATGGATACAGCACTATTGTTTTGCTAAAAGAGGCTAACTTAGAAATCGAACTAAAGTTGCAAATAGAATCACAACATCAGATGGCTACGAGAAACAATAAGCCAAGATTTAATTAACTGAGTCTCAACTATATTTTCACGGGATCAGATATTATCTATTTTATTTTTTAAAAATAATTTCCAAACGTAATATTAATGAATATTCAGCACGAAAATTATTTATTTCCCGGTATCTTATTTCAGGTATTAGCTCAACAAATAAATAATCCTTATGGATATTTTGCCGGTATGTCGAACCAATTAAATAATACTTTTCGAATAATGCCGACTTACTTACGTCGTTGACACTCACATAATAAGATATTGCCCTTCGCTTGCTTAAAGTATGAAACATTAAAAATGTCTGACTAAACTGAAAATAATCAGTTTTGTTTGTCCAGCGTGCATATGTGGCTGCTCGAAAGAGATTATCATGGGTTATTTTTCTGTTAAATTCCAAATAGGAATCAAGTCCCACGCCGGTTGAATTAAACCAAAAAGGCGTTTCATTCCAATGGATACTCCATTTATCTAACTCATATCTTCTTTTCAGCCTCAATTTGGTGTAAAGCTCAACACCGGAACTCAAACGCAGCCCAACTGAGGGTTTAAACTGCCAGCCTTCCTTTTTTCCAAATGAAGCCTGAACCCCCGCAAAATAATCTTTTTCTTTTAGTGCAGTAGACGGGGTATTTTGCGTTTGTACTGAAACATCATCCTGTCGTTTATCTGCATCGCTTTCAAACGTAAGTTTTAATTTCTTTTTCGTATTCGGTAAGCGCAATTTAAGACGAACATTACCAGCATAACGAATATTTCCATTTTCATCTCTAACCGCATCCGCTCTTAATCTTAAATAGGTTCCGCTCGTATCATAAAAGACTTTATCTGAAGAAAAAAACTTATCCAGGCTCTTTGCAAATATTTCTACGCCTGATGAAATCACTGTTTGGGGAGCATCCAGAAAAGAAAAAAAGGGTTCTTCAGAACTGGGCGCTTCCTCCTCTGTCTCAGTACACAGATCAGCATCAAGGCTATCTAATTGAATATCTTGAGTGGCGTCTGAAATAAGAACCGTTGACGCTGCAACCGCACTCACCGGTAGCAACACACCAGTGAGAAACAATGCATAATAAAGCAAGTTCAGTAATCCTGCATATGCCATCATAATTTAATTCTTTCTGTGTACATATAGCTGGCTAAAAAGATACTACTTTCATTTTTATTCTAATATACTAAACAAAATTGTTCACCTTCAATCTTAAGCTAATAACAATAAAGTCAATTATATAGTCAACGGGGTATCCCCCCCCACTGACAACCAACGTGGGAGAACTCTGCTTCTCCCTTTTTTGGAAACCCCAACGGTTTTAGCGTATGGGGAATTTAGATTATATTTAGCTGACCGCCAACTCTTTTACCTTTATATACACATCCATTTCCACAAAACCATCCTCCCTGAAATCATTCAAATAATTAAAAACAGGTGGGTAATCATCAGGCTCATAACCACTAGTAGGAAACCAGCGTGAACAAAGTTCAGTCATAAAATTGCTTATCTTATCTGCATCGTCTTTATAATAGGCAACAGCATATTTCCCCATAGGTATAACCGTTGCTGATAAGGTGGCGACACGTCCACATCAGGACTAACTACAATAGTCGCATCATAACGACATTTTTCTTCGGGAGTGATCGAAGGGTTGTCATGGCAAATACCTAATCGTTCATTCATCTTTACATCAAGGCCATTGAATTCGACCCAATGAAGCAGTTTATCCCATGTGCCATATATTGAATCCATTTTATAACCATCTTCTGATGTTAAATAAACAATCCGTTTTCCTTGCATGTTTTTCACTATTACTTTCATTAATATATCCTCCAGTTTACCGAAGTTGAATACTTCGGATTTTGTTACAAACTGATAATATAATTCCTGTGGATTAAAAGCCTTTCCATACTTACTATACAGTTTTCCTTTCTTGCTGTTTTTATTATTACCTGAATCATGAGCTTACCTCATTCAAAGTTCTAAAGGACTCAAGCCAAAATACAATAACAAATAACAGCTATAAATAGCACAAACTCACTTTTCCATTCTGGCTATGTTGGAGACCCATGCCAAATGATTAAAATGAAATCAGCCCAGATCCTTTAATCTATAACAACTAAGCGTATAATGGTTCTTTTTAACATGACAGATAAAAACATGCCTAAAATAAAGCTTACTGAATACAGTCATGGTGCCGGCTGCGGCTGCAAAATTTCCCCTGGCGTACTGGAAGAAATGCTTAAAACATCGAGCCCACCCTTTTATGACTCACGTTTACTGGTAGGTAATGAAACCAAAGACGATGCCGCAGTATATGACTTAGGTAATGGCACCTCCGTTATTAGCACCACCGATTTTTTTATGCCAATAGTGGACGACCCTTTTGAGTTTGGTCAAATCGCGGCCACCAACGCGATCAGCGACATTTACGCAATGGGCGGCTCACCCTTAATGGCCATTGCCATATTTGGCTGGCCAATAAAAAAACTCAGCTCCGAGATTGCCGCGCAAGTTATTGAAGGTGGGCGCCATACCTGCAAGCTGGCTGGGATTGCCTTAGCCGGTGGGCATTCGATTGATGCTCCCGAGCCTATCTTTGGTCTGGCAGTAACGGGGCATGTTGAAAATACTCATATAAAGCGCAATAGCCAGGCAACACCTGGTTGTGATTTATTTCTTACGAAACCCTTAGGCATTGGTATATTAACCACCGCCGAGAAAAATAAATGTCTTAAAGACGAACATGCCCGTATTGCCATTGAAACCATGCTGCAATTAAATAAACCAGGGACTGAATTCGCCAAACTACCTTACGTGACGGCTATGACCGATGTTACCGGCTTTGGCTTAATGGGGCATCTGACCGAAATCTGTGAAGGCAGTGGCGTACATGCTGTCATTAATTATAACGCCGTACCTAAATTAGCTGAAGTTGAAAACTATATTGCATTGGGCTGCTCACCCGGTGGTGCACAACGTAACTTTGACAGTTACGGGTATCACTTAAGTGAAATGACAGACATGCAGAAAAAAATACTTTGCGACCCACAAACATCCGGTGGTCTGTTAGTGGCCATTGAACAAAACCACTCAGACGATTTTATAAAATTCGCTCAAACATTTAACCTTGATTTAAAACCATTAGGTGAGCTAATAGAAGCAATTGATACAACAGCCACATTAATAAAAATAATATAATCGATATGACGCTAACCACTACAATCGAACTCCCGCAGATAGACGATTACCGTTCGTTGTTTTTAAATAATATCCCCTTGCTCGATGTACGTGCGCCAGTTGAATTTAGCCAGGGTGCATTTCCTTTTACTCAAAATATGCCTTTAATGAACGATCAGGAACGCACTGATATTGGTACGCGCTATAAAAATCTTGGCCAGAATGAAGCCATTAAACTTGGCCATCAACTGGTAAAAGGCGAAGTAAAATCAGATCGCGTAGATCGCTGGGCACATTTTTTTGAACAACACCCACAAGGCATACTCTATTGCTTTCGTGGTGGTATGCGCTCAAAAATATCTCAGCAGTGGATTTATGAACGAACCGGTATTATTTACCCCCGAATAAAGGGTGGCTACAAAGCCATGCGGCGTTTTTTAATTGATGAACTTGAAATATCAATGCAACGCATCGAACCTGTTGTACTAGGTGGGCGAACAGGAATAGGAAAAACACTTTTTCTGACAACAATAAAACAAAAAATTGACCTTGAGGGGCTCTATCATCATCGTGGTTCGGTGTTCGGTAAACATGTTACACCACAGCCAGCTCAAATTGATATTGAAAACAGCTTATCTATCGAATTCATGAAGCATCGGCATCATGGCCATACACGAATTATACTGGAAGACGAAGGCAGTAATATAGGATCACGACGAACCCCTGAATGTCTTATTAAAAAGATGCAACAATCACCTATCGTTCTACTGGAAGCAAGTGTTGATGAACGCATTAATATTACCTTTCAGGAATACATCACCGAAGATCTCGCCGAACATCAGTCATTCTATGGTGAAGAACAAGGCTTCCAGAATTGGGCTGAGAAATTAAAGAATTCTATCGATAAAATTCAACGCCGGCTAGGCGGCCTGCGTCACAAGAAGCTTAAAGCACTATTAGCTGATGCAATCCAACAACAAATGGTCGGAGATACTGAATCTCATAAACAATGGATTAAAGTATTGCTCATTGATTACTACGACCCGATGTATGACTACCAGCTTAGTAAAAAGCAGCGGCGGATTGTTTTCAATGGCACGCACAATGAAATGCGTGATTATTTAAACACAGAATATAAAATATGCTAAATCACTTTTCCGCTGGCCGAATCCGATAGATTTTACCGCTATCCGTTGAAAAATATATCCAGCCTTCCGGGCTTTGTGTTAAAGCGCGTATACGCTCATTCATTGATTCTAATAAACGTTCCTCTTTAACAGCCTTACCAGCTTTATTAATAACAACACGGTTCAGGTGACGCAACTTGAGCGCACCGGATAATAAATTTCCTTTCCATTTAGGTAAAACATCACCGCTATAAATCATCAAACTACCCGGCGCGATTGAAGGCGTATAAACTTTAACGGGATCTTGCATACCCTTTCGTTGTGTTCCTTCACCGACAGAAACAGGCCCCCAGTATTCTTTGCCATAAGAAATAACAGGCCAGCCATAATTTTCACCTTTTAAAATCAGGTTTATTTCATCGCCGCCTCGAGGGCCATGTTCGATTGACCAGAGCCGCTTAGTTGCAAAGTCATAGGCCAGTCCCTGCGGGTTTCTGTGTCCATAGCTCCATATCTCAGGTAATACGCCTTTTATTTTAACGAAGGGATTGTCGTCTGGAATGCTGCCATCCAGATTCAAACGAATAATGGTACCGGCATGATTCGTTAATTCCTGACCAGTAGGCCGCTCACCGCGGTCACCAATACTGAAAAAAACATGATTTTCTCCATCAAAAGCAATGCGACTACCAAAATGATAACCTGTGTCCGTTGTAGAATTCGATATCAGTAAGTCTTGCCATTGAATAAGTTTGTCCTTGCTGATTTTACTGCGAGACAAAACGGTCGCACCTTCACCATCCACTTCTTTTACATAGGTAAAATAAACCCAACCCGTTTTTTTATAATCAGGTGATAATGCCACATCCAGCATTCCCCCCTGGCCACCCACCATGACCCGCGGCGTATTTTTAAGGGTGACTTTAGTGCCTTTATCTAAATATAATAAACTCATCGAACCTTTACGCTCTGTTACCAGCAATATATTAGCTGATATAAAGGCCAATCCCCATGGTACTCCCAAACCTTTGGCCACCTGTTCAACTTTCAGAACCATGCCTTCACTATTAACAACAAACGTAGAGCCCACTGCCAGCAACGGGAAAGACAGCAACAGGAAACCCGAATAAAATAATAACAATATTAGCTTATGTATTTTTAATGTTGCCATTTCGCTATTGTCATTAAATATTGTTCGCATGACAGCATAAATCGAACCTTTTTATTTAAATCCATCGTCTTACTTTCACTTTATAGTTCAAATATTCATCAGCAAACAATTCTTCGAGTACCTTTTCTTCAGGCTTGATCTGAAATATTGTTATGTACCAGACAAAAAGGGCCAGAAACACAATATTAATAGCCGTACCCAGCCATATCATTAGTGCCATTAATAGCACTAACGTTCCAAGATACATGGGGTTGCGGCTGTATTTATAAATTCCTGAAGTTACTAATTGTGATGCTCTGCCAGGTTTCATCGGATTAACCGTGGTTTTGGCCACCAGAAATGGAATAATAGCAGCGACATCAATTGCAAGACCAACAAATAATATAACAAGAGACAATTTTCCAGATAACTCAAACTCTATTGAGCCAAAACTTGTCTGTTTCGCAAGGCCCCACATCAAAAGCCCTAAAAACAAACCAACCAATGGTGGTGGTATTTTTAATTTCATGCTACACCCATACGGAAAAGACTTTGTATTATTTTACACTATTTATCATACCTTAAATAAGGTTGGAGGCTGAGTCTTACAAGGTGCGTACTTACAGCCTGAGTTTGCCTTTATCTTGAGGAACTTTCCAGCTCCCTGATAATGGTTTGCTTCGTAGATTCAGGGATATTAGCCTGACGTACATTTTCTATCAGTGTTGTCCTCATATCCCGAAACAGTTGATTTTTAACATCTTCCGGAATATTAGACTGGTTAATGGCGTCAAGAATTTTGTGGAATTCAGAAATATCAACTGAACTATGCTTGTCAGCCATCACATTAGAGTTAACAAAAGAACTTAATGTAATCACCAGACTAATGAAAAAAATGGGTTTAATATTACGGATAAACATACGCATCAAAGCCTCTTTATAATATGTAAAGTACATGTATATATTCATAGCACAAATACCGGCTAATCGCGTATTTTTTATAAGAATATGATACAAATCGCCATGTTATCCTAGGGGCTATTGATCTTTCAGGTGTTAGGCTGATTTTGAGATAATTTTTGTCCTGGCAAGGCATTTTTTGCGTATCAATGCACTCCCTTGATAGTAAAAAATAACACAGGCAGGGCGAAAATTAGCCAAAATCAGACAATAGATGAAAGATCAACAGCCCCTACTTAAAAGGGTTCCCCTTGGAAAATCCCACCCCCCTCAGAATCAGAGCTTACAATTCACATAAGATTATAGCCTTTAAATGTAAGATCCAACCCGGTTAGTTTCTTTTATTGAAGCCCTTCGAGCACATCATTCCAGGCAGCTTTAATATTCTCAAGATTGTAGCCACCACCCCCCATGGCAAGCAACTTACCATTGCAATGTTTTTTGGCTAATAAGGATAAACGTGATGCGATAAAGGCATGGAATTTTGAGCTCAGGTTTAGTTGGGTAATAGGATCACCGGATAAACTGTCGGCACCACACTGTAATAATATAAATTCGGGTTTTGCTTTATCAATAAATTTTTCGGCACTCTCCCACAATTTTTTTGCAACGTCATCGGTAGTGCCAGGGGGTAAAGGGACATTAAGCTTTGTGCCCACAGCCCCGCCTTTACCTGTTTCATTACAAAAGCCTGTTCCGGGGTAGAGGGTGTTACCATCTTGATGAAAATCTACAAAGCAAAGATTTGCATCTGATTCAAAAGAGTAAAAAACCCCATCGCCATGATGAGCGTCGATGTCGACATAGGCAATACGTTGTATGCCGTAGTGTTGTCGGAGGTATTCAATGGCAATGCCGCAGTCATTAAAAACACAAAAGCCGGCAGCAGAATCACGCGTTGCATGATGTAACCCGGCGATAGGCGTAAAGGCATGTTGGCAATCACCTTGCATAATTTTATCGATAGCATTGAGTGTAGTGCCGACCACCGTACAAGCCGCTTCATAAATGCCGATGCGTGCGGGTGTATCTCCACAGTCCAGAAAACCAGCACCACTTCCCGACAGTTTTTTAACCTTATCGATATAGTCCTGTGTGTGGAATAGTGTAAGTTGTTCTTCGGTAGCGGTTTGAGGCAAACATAAATTAATATTATCATGCCAGTTTCTAATCTTAAACTCTTGCTCAAAAGCCCAGTAGCGTTTAGGACCAAAAGGATGCGCTTCACCAAAATGGTAACTGGCAAGTTCATCGCCAAGCATTAAGCAGATTTTTGTTTGCATATTATTTATTCAATATTACTTATACTGATTTATAAGCATATATCAAAAAGCGGCAAACATATTGCGCTAAAACACCATTAACTTATATTTAATAATGTTTTTATATATCCACAAGAAAAAGGGGGCGAATAAATCTAAATCATCCATCTTTGTCACAAAGCCTTGAGATATTCAGACTATCCCGATAGGATCAGCAACATTTAACCCACTATTTTCATCAACAATAATTAAGGAATATAACATGAGTGTACTCGTAGGCCGCGAAGCGCCTGATTTTACGGCACCTGCCGTTCTCGGCAATGGTGAAATTGTCGATAGCTATAACTTTAAAGACTCTATCAAAGGCAAATATGCCGTTGTGTTTTTCTATCCACTGGATTTTACCTTTGTCTGTCCGTCTGAATTAATCGCATTTGATCACCGTCTGGATGAATTCAAAAAACGCAATGTTGAAGTGATTGGCGTTTCTATTGATAGCCACTTTGCCCACAACGCATGGCGCAACACCGATATTAAAGATGGCGGTATCGGCCAGCTTGGCTATACACTGGTTGCCGATATGACACATACAATCTGTAAAGCCTATGACGTTGAAACACCCGACGGTGCTGTCGCATTCCGCGGTTCATTTCTTATCGATAAAGAAGGCATGGTGCGTCATCAAGTGGTTAACGACCTGCCGCTCGGTCGAAACGTGGACGAAATGATTCGCATGGTTGATGCGCTCCAGTTCACCGAAGAACACGGTGAAGTTTGTCCTGCTGGTTGGAATCAGGGTGATAAAGGCATGACCGCAACACCCGATGGTGTTGCTGCTTACCTGAGTGACAAAGCGGATAAACTGTAATCTATAATGGGGGCAGAACACGTTCAACATTAGCATTACAAATAATGGTGTTCTGGCCTCATCTCTAAATTTAATCTAAATTCCCCGTCCGCTTGCGGCGGGCACAAAACCGTTGGGGTTTCGGGGAGAAGCGGAGCTCTCCCACGTTGGTCGTCAGCGGGGGCATACCCCGTTGACGGTATATAATTGATTAAACTTAGCAGCTCTAAACAATGCAATGCATGTTTTTGCATCGTTGATTTCACCATCCTGTACTTGTTGTAACGCTTTGTTAAAATCAACCCAGTGTACTTCGAGTACTTCGCCTTGTTCCAGACTCTGTTCTCCATAGCTCAGCTCTTTTGCCAGAAACAAATAAACTTTTTCTGAGAGAATACCTGGGGAACTTTGTATTTCACCCAACTCAACCCACTGCGTTGCAGTGCAACCACTTTCTTCCTGTAGTTCCTGTTGTGCGCGCTTCATTGGCGAAATATCATTGGCTTCCAATATGCCAGCGGGTACTTCCCAAACCCAGTCACGCATTGCATGGCGGTACTGGCGTAACAGACAAACTTGGTTGCTGTTATTAACCGCAACAATGGCTGCACCACCTGGGTGATAAATAATTTCGAGATCATCAACCGTGTTATCAGGTAAGCATACCTTTTCCTGATTGAGCTTAATGATCTGGCCTGTAAAAATGGTTTTGGATTCAAGTACTGGCATAGAGTAAGTCTATCAATCAAAACTGATTGTGCAATAGACAATATTGAAAAGGCGGTTAGCACAGACAGAAATATTATAAGTGTCTGCAAAAAGAAAGGGCACTTTGGAAGAAGTGCCCTGAAGTTTACCTAACCTAAGGAGAATCATAAATATTACAATTTTAATACTGCAGTTCCTGTGCCAACATTAAATACTAATATTCACAATAAATAAGACACAGGATCAGGCAGTTAGTTCACCTTTTACTTTTATTTGTGACATAAAATTGGCATTAGTATATTATGATATTCTATGTATTTGATTTTATTCACTATACTATTCTTAATTTTGACACATCAAACTAGAAATGTGCTTCAATAAATAACTTTTCACCACTAAAGTACATACAAAAAAGTTTTGTAAAACGCTATGATTTCTAATGTAATAAATATGTCATATACCTTTGCTTAAATACCCGTTATGGCCAATATAAACAAACCCACTATTTTAATCGTTGATGACGAATACGCGATCCGCGAAATGATATGCATGTCGCTGGAAAATGACTACTATTGCCTGGAGGCTAGCGATGCACATAAGGCAGAAGTAAAATTAAACCAGCAATTACCCAATTTAATTTTACTGGACTGGATGATGCCGGGCATTAGCGGTATTCAATATATAAAAAGCCTGCGGCGCAATGACAAAACAAATGCAATACCGGTAATCATGCTGACTGCAAAAACAGAAGAAGAAAATATGCTCGAATGCCTGGACAGTGGTGCAGACGATTATCTCGGCAAGCCCTTTTCAACAGAAGAACTTAAAGCACGTATTCGGGCACTGCTGCGCAGAACCTCCAATACCCGCTCCAATGAAATATTAAATGTTGCAAACCTGATGCTGGACAATACCTCACACCGGGTTTCGTCCAATGGTGAAACGATTACCCTCGGCCCAACCGAATATAACCTGCTTGCTTTTTTTATGCGCTCCCCCGAACGCGTTTACAGCCGCGAACAATTACTTAATGGAGTATGGGGCGACAACGTTTATGTTGAAGAACGCACGGTTGATGTGCATATACGGCGGTTACGTAAAGCGCTGGAATCATCGAATAACCAGAACTTGATTCAAACAGTGCGCGGCGCGGGCTATCGGTTGTCAACACAGTAATGCACCCTCAATTTCAACGTGAACTCTGGTTCCTGGCTTTTTTAATCTTTTTTGCGGCCGTGATTGGTTCGACCTTTGACCTTTCAGTATTATTTATCAGCATCGTTTTATTTGCATACATTATTTTTACATTTTTAAATATTTCAAAGCTGCACCACTGGCTGTTACACCGAAAAAACGAACCTTTACCAGAAGGACGAGGTTACTGGGGTGAAATTTTTCATGAACTTTTTTTAATGGAAAAAACACACGCTAAGAACAAACTTATTCTAAAAGAAACCATTCTACGTTTTCAGGATGCAACCACGGCCTTGCCAGATGCCATGATTATCCTGAACAAACACCAGCAAATTGACTGGTCCAATAATGCTGCCGAATCATTGGTAGGGATACGTTACCCGGAAGACATGAAACAACCCATTAGTAATTTAATACGTACCCCGGAATTTATGAAGTACCTGAACAAACAAGATTATCACCAGATACTCAACATACCCTCACCTGAACACCCGGCAAAACAACTGGCTGTGCAGATTATTCCCTATGTAAAAGGCCAGATACTTATTATCTGCCGGGATATAAGTCACATTAGCAAGCTCGAAGAAATGCGTAGCAGCTTTGTGGCCAATGCATCGCATGAACTGCGCTCACCCATTACTGTTATTTCCGGTTATCTGGAAACCATGCAACATAACTTGCCCAGCGACCCAGATAAGCTACGTAAAATTATCAACACCATGTATCGCCAGTCAAAACGCATGGAACGGCTGGTAAGTGACTTGCTGTCTCTGTCGAAACTGGAAACACGCCCAACCGACCAGCATGACAATGAAATCGATATATCTGCTCTGCTAATCGCCATTAAAGAGTCGGCCATTGTGCTAAGCGATGATAAAAAGCATGATATTGAATTAAACATTAATACCAGATCCAATATCAGCGGCAACTACGAAGAGTTGTATAGTCTATTTTCTAATTTGGTCAACAATGCAGTTCGCTATACACCAGGTAAAGGTCATATTTTGATTTTATGGGAAGAAATAGACAAGCAGATGATCTTTAGTGTTACCGACAGTGGTCATGGCATTCCCATGCAACATATTCCACACCTTACCGAACGCTTTTACCGGGTTAATGTTGACCGCTCACGGGAGTCCGGGGGAACCGGGCTGGGGCTTGCTATTGTAAAGCACATAGTCGAACGCCATGATGGCCGGTTAGAAATTACCAGTAAGGTCAATGTTGGTAGCACCTTCCGCTGCATTTTTCCAACAACACGGCTGGTTAAACATTAAAAAAGCCCTGACTAATTCATCCAACAGGCTTGTCATACAATTGTCACAATAACGTCATAAACTATTCATAATCTAACCACATAATCTGCGCATAGATAATAAACATGAGACCTTTTAAAAATAAATCAAGTGTCT
The DNA here is from genome assembly GCA_024275115.1 of Gammaproteobacteria bacterium. Classification (GTDB taxonomy): domain Bacteria; phylum Pseudomonadota; class Gammaproteobacteria; order UBA6429; family Thiohalophilaceae; genus SZUA-37. The sequence goes on along the minus strand of JAJRZT010000098.1, from coordinate 23,654 downwards.
CAAATCTATATTAATACTATTTTAATTTTAGGAGTGTTCTCATGAAAAAATTTTTAACCATAGCAAGCATTGGTTTACTTTCCAGCCAGATTGCATTCGCATCATCGGCACAGGCTGCCGTAAAAATTGACAGCAATATACCAGCTTATCAAAAAGCCAGTGGCATATCAGGTAATATTTCCAGTGTGGGTTCAGATACTTTAGCCAACTTAATGACATTATGGGCTGAAGAATTTAAACGCTTATACCCTAATATAAATGTTCAGATACAGGCTGCCGGCTCTTCAACTGCACCGACAGCCTTAACAGAGGGTACATCTAACTTTGGCCCAATGAGTCGTAAAATGAAAGACAAGGAATTACAGGCTTTCGAAAAAAGGTTTGGCTACAAACCCATGGCTATTCCAGTTGCCATTGATGCCCTGGCCGTTTATGTCCATAAAGATAACCCCATTAAAGGTTTAACTATTCCACAAGTCGATGCCATATTTTCTTCAACACGTAAATGTGGTTATAAACGTAAAGTGAATACCTGGGGTGACCTGGGGTTAACCGGCGCATGGAAAAACCGGGCTTTACAAATCTTTGGTCGTAACTCAGTATCCGGCACTTATGGCTATTTTAAAAAGAAAGCCTTGTGCAAGGGTGACTACAAGTCAACTGTAAACGAACAACCAGGCTCCGCATCTGTTGTTCAATCTGTATCAACATCACTTAATGGTATAGGTTACTCCGGTATTGGCTATAAAACATCGGGGATCCGCACTGTTGCGTTAACAAAAAAACCAGGGAAACCTTTTATTACAGCATCAAATGAAAATGTAGCCAGGGGTAAATACCCTTTAAGCCGCTTCCTTTATGTTTATGTTAACAAAAAACCTAACAAGCCACTTGCACCTCTAGAGCATGAATTTGTTAAAATGATTCTTTCTAAGTCAGGACAAAAAGTGGTTATTAAAGATGGTTACATACCTCTAAGCAGCAAGGTGATCCGCAAGTACCTTAACAGGATAAAATAAGCTTTAACCTGCCTGAATAAGAAACCCCGCTTAGCGGGGTTTCTTATTCAGGCGCTTATTTTAGTAGCCAGGATGAAATAAAATGTAATCCGGAAAATATTTATAGCAGCTCCCCAGATTTCGCTATGCCGCATCCGAACTACATGAAAATAATCCATAACTTACTGATATTGCTAACCTTATTTTTAATCTTGATTAACCCTATTTGTCATAAAACTGTCATAAAAAGTGTCTACACTTCGCATTATGCAACTTCTTAATCATCTCAATTTCCCTAAGTTATCCCGTGCCCAGATACGCACCTTCAAAGATAAACTAACCGCTTTTTATATGGCAGTCGGTGGTATTGGCGTTATTATCACGATTTTACTGATCTTTTTCTACCTCGTTTATACCGTCTACCCGCTCTTTAAAAGTGCCGATATTTCAGAAGTAAACAGTTTTCCCGTCAACACCCATTACGGCCAAACCTTGCACCTCGCAGTTGAAGAACAAAACAAAATTGCGGTGCAATACACCAATAAAGGCTATGCGTTATTTTTTGATACCCGCACAGGCAAGCAGATAAAACAAATTGATCTACTGGCCAACAACAAAGCAAAAGTCACCAGTTTTAAAATATCTCAACTTGTGAATAACACGGTTATTTTTGGTTTATCGAATGGCCGGGTACTGATAGCAAAACACCATTTCAGGATCAGTTACCCTGACGACAAAATGCATATTGAGCCAGAAATTATTTACCCTGCTGGTAAGAAACCCATTCTTGTTGACAACAAAAAACAGGCGCTGATTGACGTTGCCTACCAGCAAAATGATGAGCAGGCCAGAATTATAGCCATCACCGACGACAACCGTATATTGATGGTTCTGTTGCAAAGAGAGTCGTCCGGCTTACTCGAAGAAGAAGACGAAGAAACCTCAGCCGAATTTACAAAAACCATTGTTGACTTGCCAAAAATACAGGGAGCTCAGTCTATTCTTATCGAGCCGCAACAACGTATCGCCTACATTGCGACAAAGTCCGGTGAAATCACGGTTATTGATATTAGTGAAGAGGACAATATTAATGTTATTGAAAAAGTCCATTTACTAAAAGATAACCAAACCTTAACCAGCTTTACATTTTTAACCGGTGGTATTTCAATCCTGGTGGGTAATAATGAGGGGGAGATTGCACAGTGGTTTCCAGTTAATGCCGACAATATCCCCCATTTAACTTTTATCCGCTCCTTTAACCAGCAACAAAGTGGCATTATTGATATTGAAACAGAACAACGCCGTAAAGGCTTTGTCTCAGTTACCCGCGATGGGCAAATCGCTATTTTCAACAGTACTGCAAAACGTGAAGTGCTGAATGTTGTTATCCCTGAAATGTCCATTCAACATATCGCACTTTCACCACGCGCCGACTTTTTAATCACGGCGAACAATAAAGAAATAACAACGTGGCATATCGAGAATGAACACCCAGAAATATCCTGGGCTATATTATGGGAACAGGTCTGGTACGAAAGCTACACTGAGCCGGAATACACATGGCAGTCATCTTCAGCCGACAATGACTTTGAGCCTAAATACAGCTTTATGCCACTGGCCTTTGGCACACTAAAAGCGGCCTTTTACGCTATGTTATTTGCTATTCCGCTTGCCATTATGGGCGCTATTTATACTGCATATTTCATGGCTCCGAAAATGCGTGCCATTGTTAAGCCCAGCATTGAAATTATGGAAGCGTTGCCTACGGTTATATTAGGTTTTCTTGCTGGTTTATGGCTGGCACCTTTTCTGGAAGAAAATCTGGTGGGAGTGTTTAGCCTGCTTATTGTTATGCCCATGGGCATTTTACTATTTTCTTTTGGCTGGCAGACGCTGCCTAAAAAAATCCGACTACAGGTTCCCGATGGCTGGCATGCGGCTCTACTAATCCCGGTTATCTTTTTCCTCGGCTGGGTTGCTTTATCGTTAAGCCCGCAACTTGAAGTCTTTTTCTTCGATGGCAACATCCAGCTCTGGTTAAAAGAATCACTGGGGATGGACTTTGATCAACGCAACGCACTGGTTGTAGGAATAGCAATGGGCGTTGCCGTTATTCCAACCATATTTTCAATTGCCGAAGATGCCATATTCAGTGTCCCCAAACATTTAACGTTTGGCTCACTAGCACTAGGTGCAACACCATGGCAAACATTGATTCGGGTTGTTATTTTAACCGCAAGCCCAGGGATTTTTTCTGCTGTTATGATCGGAATGGGGCGTGCCGTGGGTGAAACCATGATTGTCTTAATGGCAACCGGTAACACACCTGTCATGGACTTTAGTATCTTCCAGGGTATGCGGACCTTGTCGGCCAATATCGCTGTTGAAGTACCTGAAGCTGAAGTAGCCAGCACGCATTACCGTATTTTATTCCTTGCCGCATTGGTACTGTTCCTGTTTACTTTTATCTTTAATACCGCCGCGGAAATTGTTCGCCATCGCTTACGTAAGAAGTACAGTTCATTATGATTAAAAAATGGTTTAAAAGTGGTGACCCATGGATATGGTTAAACGCCGCAGCCGTTAGCACCAGTATTATTATTGTGGTTGGCTTATTGCTGCTTATTGCTGTTCGAGGATTAAGCCACTTCTGGCCGGCGCATGTTATTCAGGCAGAACTGGTTAATAATTCGCAACGTATCACATTGATTGGCGAGGTTATTGAAACAGAAGAAGTACCCATTCAGCGTTTACTGGATTCAGGTATTAATATTAAAACAGACAAGGAGTTTATTACCCGCACACTGCTTAAAGTGGGTAACCGCGACAAGCTCGGCAGTGATTTTCGTTGGATTATATTCCCTGAAAATACAGCCATTAACTACCCGAAAAATATTATTCAGGTTGAGCGACGTGAATGGGGTAACTTTTATGGTTACATTAAAAATATCACAAAAAACGGAAAAATTATTGCTACACAGGATGCAGCATGGCAACAATTACAACCACTCATTGATAAAACAAATGAATTACACGACAAGATCCGTAACATAGAAAAAAATGAAATTGGTGGCATCAACTATCAACTCGAACGGTTCCGTCTTGAACGCCGAAAATTTGAGCTGCAAGGTATTAACGACAAAGAGGCGCTGGCAGAAATTAGCGCATCAGAGGCTAAACTGTATAAAGAGTACGAAGTACATAAAAAATCACTGGCTGTACTCTATAAAGAAATTACCACCTACTCGGTTAATGCCGAAATTATGGACGGACAAGACGTTGTTATCCCACTAGCAACCATAGTACGAGCCTACCAGCCAAATGCACTGACATTCTTACAAAAAATAAGTACTTATTTTTCAAAACTGGCTGAATTTATTTTTGATGATCCGCGTGAGGCCAATACAGAAGGCGGTATTTTCCCTGCTATTTTCGGCACAGTATTAATGGTTATCCTGATGGCGATACTGGTAACACCCTGTGGTGTTATCGCGGCTATCTATTTACGCGAATATGCCAAACAAGGGCCACTAACCCGTCTTATACGTATTGCTGTTAATAACCTGGCGGGGGTTCCTTCTATTGTTTATGGTATTTTTGGTTTGGGCTTCTTTATCTATTTCCTTGGTGGTGAAATAGACCAACTCTTTTATCCTGAGGCTCTGCCTACCCCTACCTTTGGTACCCCTGGTATCCTCTGGTCGTCACTCACACTGGCAATACTGACCGTACCGGTCGTTATTGTTGCCACTGAAGAAGGTCTGTCACGCATACCAAAATCATTACGCGAAGGCAGCCTGGCACTGGGAGCAACCAAATCCGAAACGTTATGGCGTATTATTATACCCATGGCAACCCCCGCCATGATGACAGGCATGATACTCGCCATTGCACGCGCAGCCGGTGAAGTTGCACCACTTATGCTGGTAGGCGTGGTAAAACTTGCACCATCCTTGCCCCTGGATGGTAGCGCACCCTTTTTACACCTGGATCGAAAATTTATGCACCTGGGTTTTCATATTTATGATGTAGGTTTCCAAAGCCCTAATGTTGAAGCAGCGCGACCTTTGGTTTATGCCACTTCATTTTTATTGGTACTGGTTATTGTTATTCTAAACCTGGCTGCTATCTGGATTAGAAATAATTTACGAGAAAAATACCGTAACCTTGAGTCATAAATAATGGAATTTATACTCATTGGGACACATAATAATTGGTATTCAATACAATCTGAATTAAGATTGATTTAAGAACAACTGGAAAAATCATGCAAACCACATTGATGCAAAGTAGCAACACAAAAACCACAGAGACTGCTCGCAAGTTGTCAGATGAAAAAGAGTGCTTAAAAGTTAATAATCTGAATTTACATTATGGTGACAAGCAGGCACTTTTTGATATTAATCTAAGCATTCCTGAAAAGCGTGTCTCGGCTTTTATTGGCCCGAGTGGTTGTGGTAAATCAACCCTGCTACGCTGTTTTAACCGAATGAATGATCTAGTCGATAACTGCCACATTGAGGGTACAATTGAGATTAATGGCGAAAATATTTTTGCTAAAGGTATTAACGTCGCAAACTTAAGACAAAAAATAGGTATGGTATTCCAAAAGCCAAACCCGTTCCCAAAATCAGTTTATGAAAATGTAGCGTATGGTTTACGTTTACAAGGTGAGCGCAACCGACGTAAAATGGATGAAGCGGTAGAAAAATCACTAAAGGGAGCCGCACTCTGGGATGAAGTCAAAGATCGGCTGCATGACAGTGCCCTGGGGTTATCCGGTGGCCAACAACAGCGTCTGGTTATTGCCCGTGCAATTGCCATAGAACCCGAGGTATTATTGCTCGATGAGCCTGCTTCTGCACTTGACCCAATATCCACGCTAAAAATTGAAGAGCTTATTCATGAATTAAAACAAAATTACACCATTGTTATCGTAACGCATAATATGCAACAAGCGGCACGTGTTTCAGACTATACTGCATTCTTATACATGGGTAAGCTTATTGAATTTGATAATACTAATCAAATTTTTACTAACCCATCAACAAAACAAACAGAAGATTATATAACAGGCCGTTACGGTTAAAATAAAATCTGACACCCAATGCTGGAGATTTAAAAATGGATAAAACAAAAGCCGGACAACATATCTCGCATCAATTTAATATTGAGCTCGAAGAAATTCGTAATCGTGTTCTTGAAATGGGCGGTCTTGTTGAGCAACAAATAAATAATGCCATAAAATCTCTTGTCGAAGGTGATATTGATTTAGCCAACACCGTCATTCAGCGTGACATGAAAGTAAATGCAGCTGAAGTAGCCATAGATGAAGAATGCAGCCAGATACTGGCACGCCGCCAACCGGCTGCCTCAGATTTACGGCTGGTGGTTGCTGTCATTAAAACCATTACCGACCTTGAACGTATCGGCGACCAGGCCGAGCGCATTGCACGCATGGGGAAACGCCTTGCTAAACAGGAGCGCCCCAAAAACGGCTACCATGAACTTCAAAATCTGGGGGAACATGTTGCAAGAATGATGCATGATACTTTAGATGCCTTTGCACGAACGGATACAGAAGCCGCACTCCGTATTGCTAAAGAAGACCTGGCTCTGGATCAGGAATACGATGGCATCATGCGCCAGTCTCTTACCTTTATGATGGAAGACCCTCGTATGATCACCCGTATGCTAGACGTAATGTGGATAGCAAGAGCCATTGAACGTATTGGTGACCACGCAAAAAACATTGGTGAATATATTATTTATTTAGTTAAAGGTAAAAATGTGCGCCACACCAGCCTTGAAGACATGGAGCAGGAATTACAGGATTAATATCTAACTGATTAAAATTAATCCAGATCAAACTGCACAGCAAACCCGTCTTCGGTTACTCTAACCACCGTTGCGGGTATTGCTGGCGGCTCTTCACCTTGCATATTCTCAATTACTTTAATCGTTAACTTTACCCCCATTTGTAAAACCAGGTTCTTATTTTCTTCTAAAAATACACCGCCATCACTCATATCACGTGTTTTAGAAATAACCGGTGCCTGATCTTCAACGCAAACCTCCACTGTCATTGGTAAAGGTAAACGTGAATGTTTGCGGTGATTCGTCATTAAAATTACTCTAAATAGCGTTACAATAGCTACAATTATAGACAATACTACCCGATACTTAAAACAAATAACTTTAAATAAAATATGAAAATTGGCATTTTAGACGCAGATCATCTAAGCGATAGTGTTATTCGCAAATACGGCTGCTATGCAGATGCCTTTATTCGTTTACTATCACCTCTGCAAAATGAACAGGTACAAACACTATTCTTTCACCGTTATCCTGTTTTTAATATGGAATTTCCGCACTCCATCGATGAATGTGACATGTACATTATAACAGGCAGCCAGTACAGCACTTATGAAAATATTGCATGGATAAAAGAATTAGAAATATTTATCCGGCAATTACATATACATAATAAAAAACTACTTGGGATCTGTTTTGGGCATCAGATTATTGCCCAGAGTCTGGGGGGCAAGGTTGAAAAAAATAAGAAAGGCTGGGAGATAGGCATTACCACAACGCACCTAACCGAGGTACGCGAATGGATGAAACCAGTAAGAGATTTTTTCTTTATCATCGTTAGCCACCAGGATCATGTTACAAAACTACCGGATAAAGCGGTTAATTTTTGTGAAACAAATCTTTGCCCCCATTCCGGCTTTTATATCGGCAAACATATACTTACTTTTCAGGGGCACCCTGAGTTCACTAAAGATTATGTAAAACTGATTATAAAATTACAATCAGGAAATCTAAGCAAAGAACAGCGCCAAATAGCAAAAATGTCATTACGACAAAGCGATGACCATCAACTTATCGCTCAATGGATTGTTAACTTTAATAAATAACAAATAGCGCTATGGAAGAGTTTTCTTGCTCCATTCTTGCCGGTTAGCTCCATTTCAGTTGCAATCTCTTTCCAACTTTTTTTTCTTATTATTTTATTGTGCAATACTTCCCGGAAATTATCCGGGAATTTTTCCTTATTAATAGCATTCTGTTTCAATATCATCAACTTGTTTAAAGCCGCTATACATAGTTCATAATTTCGTGAATATTGCGTGAATGACTGAATATCTTTATTATCAAATTCATTCAACTCTGACGATTCTTTTTTTACAGAAATAAATCTAGTTTTTATATCTGTCGGAATATCTCTTAATATATCGTTAAACCAGAAAGAACATTGCCGATTGAATCGTACAGATGCTTCCCTGTAAACATTACCCCCCTGTTCAGTTAATGGCAATAACATAATCGCTGCATATTCCCCACTGGTTTGTTCCCGCCTAAAACCAATGCGGATAGTGCTAAACTGCGCTTTTTCCCAGAAATTTAATAGTATAGAACCCATGCCAAAGCTTGCACCAATCGCATCTCTCCCGGCTTGTTTTTCATTCGCAACAACAAAGTCAAGCAGTGCCGAGCCAATGCCCTGTCGTTGTAAATTTTGATGAACAGCAATGCGCATCACGCGCGCATAAGCCAGTGTCGCAGCATGCTCAATACCGCAATGGTAAGTTAAAGCCTGCGCCAGTAAATGTCCGGGCGGCCTTCGCTCGCCACGATAAACGGATGTTGAAAGTGAACTGGAAAAACACCCCTCATGAATAACCAGCACCACCGCGACCACGTGTTCGTTATATAAGGTGGCATACAATAATATGTTTTCATTATCCAGCAAGCCTTTTAAGTCACTGGGGCGCGTTCGGTAATGGGCTAATACCAGTAAAGAAAATAGCTCTTTTAACAAAATGGGGTTACCCATAAGCTGTTCCTTGTTTAATAATTTCTGTTCAAATTTATTGGCATCTATCTCACCCAACGCGCTGGCCTCAACGATTTCAGCATCTAAACATAATAAATCAAACATCCATTTTTCCAGTGGATCATTCTCTGCCCAACGTATGGGCGTTTCCATTTTTAGTTGAATCCACTCCGGGTAGTTATCTGTCAGAATCTGATTAAAGCGTAATGCAAAACCCCGCCCGGTTCCTTCATAACCATGTACCGTGGTTGCAAAAACACATTGCTGATAATTATGTAGAAAAGATGTGAGCAACGGCACAGGAATCGCAGCAGATTCATCGACCAGTAACAAGTCGGTTTTGATCTCTTCTACCATTAGCTGATCAGGCGAATAGAACTGAATACGACTGTCACCTAACCTTACGCATCCACGCGAGACTTCAGCATCATGCAAAATATTTGTAATATGTTTAAAAATAATATCCACCGCGCGTAAACGTGGCGCCGTAATCGCTATATTTTTTATACCCGCTTGTAACAGCCTTGCGGCCGCAAGACCAAGAGCCGCAGACTTACCTCGCCCCCGATCAGAAATAAGCACTAGCGGGTTTTTTATACCATCTAGAACCTGTGCTTCTATCGACTCAACAGCATTTTGTTGGTCAACGGTTAAAAAAAGCAGATTAATATTTAGTGGGGTATTTTCAATGAATTGTTCAGGAATAAAATCAACGGTTTCGCCTTGTTCTTTTATAACGATGAGCTCACGTGTTGCATGAATACTTTTTATTAGCCGCTGCCCAAAGGGAGACGAATAAACCTTATCCCAGATTTCAACAGCAGGAAGCAGTAAGAAAAAACCCCCACCGCCAACAACAATACCACTTATAGCAGCGAAGCTATCGGGTTCGAAATCTTTATTCGCATCAAAAACAACAACTTTTTTTTCACTACCTAACCAGCTACGTGCTTTTTTAGTGGCTATAAAAGGAAAACCGGCCAGCATCTGTTCTTCTTCACCCACCCAAAGGGAATCATTTTCATAGCCCTGTAAGGTTTCTTTTAAAACCTCTTTCTGCCACGATTTATCCCCCGCCAGAATAAATACTTGACGATGCTGTGACCCCGCCTTCTCTTGTGAAAGGAATTCTCTTATTTGGTGAAAATTAAATGGCAAAGATATTCCTAACGTAAATGAAGTCAGAATGTAGATATCTAAAATATTATAAGAAACAATGCTATAACCAATTATTAAGTATTAGCTGATAAAGCCCTGTTAATCATATTATCTACATCTTTATTGGTATTAATAAAAATAAATTTCATTTCTGGATGTTGATTTTTATAAACACGAAATATCTGATCTGAAAAAGCCTGCCCAATTAGCTCAACATCTTTAAAATCAAAAATAATATGTTTAAATCTGTCCAGGCCAGATAATAGTCGCTTGGCTTGAGAACGGGAAACTAGTCTTTCGTCACCGTATTGCGCTAATTTGACTGGCACAACAGTTTGCGTAAACCCATAATCATCTTCGTCAGAAGCAAAGCTATCAAAAATAGCTTTTATTTTTTGCGGAGCATTATTTTTGATTTCCATTATGACAGCAGTGCCATTAACACATTCAGAATTTTCAAGAATCCAGTCTAAATAACTTTTACTGCCATGAGAGAAATAAATATTACCCGACTTAATGACAAATCTGTCGAAAGCTCGAGAACTAAAGAAAATACCTTCCCCGGAATGATTTTCAGGATCAGTTGTAAATTTTCCTTTTGCAAGTTCTAATACCGCATGCCGTTCATCTGTTAAATCCAGCGCTTTTTGTATCTTCTTAAAAATTCCCTCACCATGATCTATAATCGTAATATTAAAGTCCACTGGCGTTTTATCAAGATAGATATCAACCGTCTTCGAACTGGAATGATCAATAACATTATTAAGCATTTCAGTAAAACCGTAATCCCAAATGTCTTTAACATTATCAGGTAGCTCACCTAACAAAGGCGCTATATCTTTAAACCATACATCGCCTTCATTTAATTTACCATTAACACTGTATTGTTTGTGCAATAGATTCTGTGAAGTAAGCTCATAAGTTTTATTGCGCGTTACCCCTTTTGACTGAAGGGATCCCCCATCTACTAAGCGCTTAAGATGTTGATTAACAGCTTGCCGACTCATACCAAAATGATTTGCCGTATTAGCAGCTATGTTTGAAGGGTAAAGCGATACATTATTTAAAATGTATTCTGATACTTCTTGCGTTTTTTTATGTAATTTTGCCATTTACTTACAGGTTATTGTCAATAAAGCGAAAGCCTATTGTCAACCAAATTAAACTATTGTCAACAAAAGAATCAGGTATTGTCAATATTTTCATCCCAATACAAGCAAATAACTCATAACTCATTGAATTCAATTGATTTAAATCTAAGGAATACGCGGAATTGAATATTAAATAAAAAAGACCCAGATACAATCTGAGCCTTTTTAGATATGGTGGCTACACCTAGATTCGAACTAGGGACCCCAACATTATGAGTGTTGTGCTCTAACCAGCTGAGCTATGTAGCCATATAAAAGCCGCCTGACGGGATGATGTGGCGGCTCGCTTGCCGACAGCTTTATGCCCCGGCAAGGCGCGCTAGTATACTCTAAAAAGTGGTGCATTTTAAGCAAAAATTTGTGCTTGGAGCCCCTAAAAAATTCGTTTTAATCAATTAGTTAGCTATATTTATTGAATTTATACGCGATTAAATTGGCCAATTGACGCGAGTGGAGCGGGGATTGCGCTGATGGCAACACAAAATGGCACTCTAAACATTAAATAGAAAGTGTAAAACATCACCGTCTTTTACAATGTAGTCCTTCCCTTCTGAACGTAATTTACCTTCTTCTTTTGCACCTTGCTCACCTTTATATTGTATAAAATCATCGTAGGCCACCGTTTCGGCACGGATAAATCCTTTTTCGAAATCGGTATGAATTACACCAGCCGCTTGTGGTGCGGTTGCGCCTACTTTTACTGTCCAGCCACGCACTTCTTTTTCACCCGCAGTAAAATAAGTTTGTAAGCCGAGCAAATCATGGCCAGCACGAATTACACGATTTAAGCCAGGTTCATCTAAACCTAAATCAGCTAAAAACTCATTTAGCTCATCTTCTTCTAACTCGGTCATTTCTGCTTCGATGGATGCACACACTGCAACAACCGGCGCACCTTCTTTTTCTGCAAACTGTTTTACGGTATCAAGATAAGGATTATCGCTAAAACCATCTTCGGCAACGTTCGCTATAAACATTAATGGCTTGATAGTTAATAAATTTAAATCGCGCACGAGCAACTGCTGTTCTTCATCTAAACCTAAAGTACGTGCCTGCTCACCTTTGTCTAAATGTTCTTTTAGCTGCTCCAACACAGCCATTTTAACTTTGGCTTCTTTGTCGCCGGACTTGGCAACTTTTTGTACTTTAAGCAGCGATTTTTCTATACTTTCTAAATCGGCTAGCCCTAATTCAGTATTAATGACTTCAATATCATCTAGCGGACTGATTTTTCCTGCCACATGCACAATGTCGTCATCTTCAAAACAGCGTACCACTTGCGCAACCGCATCAGTTTCGCGAATATTGCCTAAAAACTTATTACCCAAACCTTCGCCTTTTGATGCACCGGCCACTAAACCGGCAATATCAACAAATTCCATGGTGGTTGCTAACACACGTTCTGGTTTTACAATTTCGGCCAGGGCATCAAGACGTGGATCGGGCACAGGCACAATACCAACATTCGGCTCAATCGTACAAAACGGATAGTTCTCGGCCTGTATGCCGGCCTTTGTTAATGCATTAAAGAGTGTTGATTTACCTACGTTTGGCAAGCCAACTATTCCACATTTAAATCCCATAACTGATACCTTTAAATATATATTTTTTAACCACAACGGACACGAAGAGCACGACGAAAATCTATATTGAAACTCGCTTAATGCCATTTTTCAAAAGTGCCACATTAAAATTTAAGATAATACCTCTTTTGAATCGTAGTAATTTCAGATATGTTATTACTTGTGATAAATGTACATCGTTAATTTTCTCAACACATTTTAACTCAATTAGAAAACTATCATTTACTACAATATCAGCTCTAAAACCAACTCCCAGATTATTACCGCGATAAATTACTGGAATATCTACTTGAGAATAAGCATTTAATCCTATCTCATGTAATTCAAATAGCAGTGCCTTTTCATACACCGACTCTAATAATCCAGCACCTAGTTCTTTGTGCACCTTAAAAGCACAATCAAGCGTTCTCTTAATAAGTAGCTCATTGCATATAACAAGCCCACTCTCATTTTCTACAGTAAACATTTAATCTTCCTTGATTAATTAACATTTTTTCGTTGTGCTCTTCGTGTCCGTTGTGGTTAATAATCTTTTGATTTCAACTACTGTGCAACGTATTCATCGCCTTTTGCATTTCACCTGCAACGATATCATCAATAACACGCGTTGCATTATCAATTGCGCGTTCAATTGAAATTTTATCATCTTTAGATGGTTTATTTAGAACATAGCCGGTAACTTTATTTCTGTCACCGGGGTGGCCAATACCTAGACGTAAACGCCAGAAATCTTTGCCTGATCGGGTACTAATATCTCTTAGACCATTGTGCCCACCGTGCCCGCCACCTTTTTTTAAACGCGCAACACCGGGGTCGAGATCCAGCTCATCATGAACAACTAAAATATTTTCAAGATTGATTTTATAAAACTGCGCAAGCGCCTGAAGTGCCTGACCACTTAAATTCATAAAGGTATTGGGTTTTAATAACCAGACATCTTTACCATTAATTTGGACTTTTACTGCATCACCGAAAAATTTTTTGTCGTTTTTAAATGTACCATGACACATCCGTGCCAGTTCATCTAAAAACCAAAAGCCGGCATTGTGTCGAGTATCAACATATTCATTGCCTGGATTACCCAGGCCAACAATTAGTTTAATACTTTGACTCAATGCCGGCTTCTCGTTCTATGCTACTGCTACCCAAGGGCAGCAGTGAAAAAGAATTAACTTTCTTCTTCGCTAGCGCCTTCAGCTGAATCCGCTTCGGCTTCTGGAGCATCATCTTCTTCTTCATCTATTGCTTTTTCAGCACGTGGCAAGTGAATGGCTGCAACGATATGATCATGCGAACTATCATCACCATGGCCTAAATCTACTGATTCAACGCCCTTCGGTAATGTCAGGTCAGACACATGCAAGCTTGCATCCAGTTCTAATTCACCTAAATCAACTTCAATAAATTCAGGTAAATCTTTTGGTAAACATACAATGTGTAGTTCAGTTGCGCTGTGGTTTACCAAACCACCGGCTTTCACGCCCGGAGCGTCTTCTTCGTTCATAAAGTGTAATGGAACATGCATACGAATTTTTTCTTTCATATCAACGCGCTGGAAATCAACATGCATTAAACGTGGTTTTGCTGGATGACGTTGCAAGTCTTTTAAAATAGCCTTTTCTTTTTTCTTACCCACATTAATGGTTAAGATATGAGAATAAAAGGCTTCATTTTCTAAATGATGATGCATTTCATTGTGACTTAATGTTAGTGCAACAGGATCTTTTCCTGCCCCGTATAAAACAGCCGGTACTTTATCCGTATGACGCAGGCGGCGGCTCGCACCTTTCCCCGTGTCAGTTCGAACTTCGGCTTCTATAATAAAGCTCTCGCTCATGGTATTTCTCCTAAGTTTTAAAATAACGTTACAAACAAATGTTCATAACCATTAAGTTATCTGTGCGACCCAGATAACTATTTAAAGTCCGCTAACTTATATTTAATTAGCAAACTAAAAAATAAAGTTTCTATAAGCACCTCGCACAGCGAGAAGTGGAAGAGCAAGGCGGAATTAAAATTAAAAAACGGAGCTTACATCAGTAAGTGAGTATTTTTAATTTTAATTCCAACGCCGCTATTGCGCTTCTCGCTGCGCGAGGTCAGTCGACGAACATGCTGCTGACAGACTCTTCGGAACTTATCCTGCGCATCGTCTCCGCCAACATTTCAGCAATACTTAACTGCCGAATCTTACTGCAAGCCTGTGCTTCTTCAGACAATGGAATACTGTCGGTCACAACAATTTCATCCAGTGCTGATGCTTCAATATTCTCGATTGCACGCCCGGAAAAAACAGGGTGGGTACAATACGCTACTATTTTTGCTGCACCGTGTTCTTTTAGTGCATTGGCGGCCTGACCTAATGTGCCGGCTGTATCCACCAGATCATCAACAATCACACAGGTACGGCCTGTAACGTCACCAATAATATTCATCACTTTGGCTTCGTTGGGGCGCGGGCGACGTTTATCAATAATCGCTAAATCGGCGTCATCTAAACGTTTTGCCAGTGCACGCGCCCGAACCACGCCACCTACATCGGGCGATACCACCATTAAATCGGGGTATTTTTGTCGCCACACATCGCCGAGTAAAACGGGCGAGGCGTAGACATTGTCTACCGGAATATCAAAAAAACCCTGGATCTGGTCGGCATGTAAATCAACCGTTAAAGCTCGGTCTGCACCGACTGAGCCAATCATGTTGGCAATCACCCGAGCAGTAATCGGTACTCTTGCGGAACGTGGCCGACGATCCTGACGGGCATAACCAAAGTAAGGAATAACGGCCGTTACACGATCAGCGGATGCGCGTTTTAGGGCATCAATCATCACCAGCAATTCCATTAAGTTGTCATTGGTGGGTGCGCAGGTTGACTGCACAATAAAAACGTCCTTACCTCGCACGTTTTCTAATATCTCGACAGCCACTTCACCGTCGCTGAATTTGCCCACCACCGCACGGCCTAGTGGGATGTGTAACCTGCGTACAATTGCATTGGCTAACTCGGGATTCGCATTCCCGGCAAACACCACCATTTTGGGATCGGAGACTTCAGCCTGGTTGTCCATTCGATGGGGCATGCCCAATCTCCTACGCTTTTCAGGTTATAAAATATGGCTGGGCCGGCAGGATTTGAACCTGCGCATGCCAGGATCAAAACCTGGTGCCTTACCGCTTGGCGACGGCCCAATTGTCAATTAACGACGTTGAGTTAATCGAAAAAACGAGTTAGTTGGTACTAACTTTACTTAGCAGCTAC
This sequence comes from Gammaproteobacteria bacterium, assembly GCA_024275115.1. Lineage (GTDB taxonomy): Bacteria > Pseudomonadota > Gammaproteobacteria > UBA6429 > Thiohalophilaceae > SZUA-37. Next base: position 7,662 of record JAJRZT010000098.1, on the reverse strand, counting down.
TGACTCTAAAACATCATACAGTGGCGAGCGGTTGACACCTTGTGCAACAAAAACATGCCACTTATCTTTTAGCGCCTGCCGTGCCAACTCGGCAGCCGCTTGTGAATCAAATCGCGCAAAAACACATGCGCCGGTTCCGGTTAACCTTGCGGGGGCATACTGAGCCAGCTCTTTTAGCGCTGCATCCACTTCAGGAACCATGCTACAAACCACCGGTTCGCAGACATTTTCTACCGTTTGAAATGCCGCCTCAAAACCTGAATCGGACAGCACCTCCGAGAAGTCGCGTATTGTAATGGTTGTGCAATCTCTCTGCAATTGCGAGTGGGCAAAAACTTGCCCTGTAGAGACAAAAACTTGCGGAAAAATGACCACATAGGTGCTTTTTGGCAAATTCAGGGGTAAAATCTGTTCTCCAATCCCTTCCGCCCATGCTGAAAAGCCCCGCACAAAGATGGGCACATCCGCACCTAACTGCACGCTCAGGTTCGCCAATTCATCAATTTGCAGCCCACAACCCCATAATTTATTCAAAGCCACCAGGGTGGTTGCGGCATTGGAGCTGCCGCCACCCAGACCACCACCAACCGGCAACTGCTTTTCTATATATAAGGAAACCCCCTTAGACACCAAAGCCTGCTTTTGCAGTAAACGGGCTGCCTTTACAATTAAGTCATCGTCTTCTGGAATATCGGATTCGCTCACCCGAGTGATCACACCGTCATCACGAATATCAAATTGCAGGGTATCGGCGATGTCGAGGATCTGAAATACGGTTTGCAGTAGATGCAAACCGTCATCACGTTGCCCGGTAATGTGTAGAAACAGGTTAAGCTTTGCCGGTGCTGGCCAGGATTGAAGCTGATTGTTTAACATTTATTTTCTTTTTTATTGAGATGTTTACAGATCAACGTGGCTATCAGGTTTGATCAAACAGCCATTCACCCACAACAATACGAACTTCCACGTCTTCACCTTTGTGAATAAATATCTTGTCCGGCAGTTCCACACTGACATTATCGGTTTTTGTGTAGCGTTTAAAACGAACATCCCATTGTTCCCGTGTTAATGACTCGAGTCGCCCATGCTTATCAAACTTAACGTTATTTGCAGCGAGCTTCGAACCCGACTGTAATAAACCCAGTATCCAGAACCTTAAATAACTTAACGGCATGGCAATACCGGTATGATCGAGCAATAACTCCTCTGGGGTCGAGGCATAAAAAACCTGATTATCCGAATCTCTTAACAAAACACCCTTCGCGCTACCCGCCAACTGAACTTTACCCGCACCAAAAGGCCCGGACAAAAAAATCACATATTGATCACCACGTTGTTCCCAGTCCACACTCAGCGCCCAGAGTTCAACACCATTCGCAACCACCATCCGGCCTTTCATTTGCCAGTCAGGTAAATTGGATAATTGCTGCTGCCGTTGTTGCCAGCGCTGCTGCACCTGCTCTACAGAAATATTTTTTTCGGTCGAGGGTTTTGTCGCAAGCGAACTGCAGGAGCCAAGAACCAGGCTCACTGACACACTCAGTACTAATGCAACTATTTTTGACATAAATTAGCGGAATAAAAACATTAGGGCATAAAACGCTTAATCGCATTTAACAGCGTGTCATGCGTTGGTGTTTCACGTAGAGAATCTTTCCAGATACGCTTAGCCTCGTCTTTTTCGCCCCGCACCCACAAAACCTCACCTAAATGTGCAGCAACTTCTGCATCATTAAACAGGGCAAAAGCACGCTTTAAATAAGTAACGGCTTTATCCAGCTTGCCGAGCCGATAATAAGCCCAGCCCATACTGTCTATAATAGCAGGATCCGTTGGCCGCATCTGATACGCCTGTTGAATATACTCCATCCCTTCGTGCACCTTGTCAGTCTTGTCAACCAGGGTATAACCTAATGCATTCAGTGTTTGAATATTTTGTGGATCTAACTTAACAATATGGCGCAAATCACTGATGGCTTCATCTATTCTATTTAACTTTTCAAAAATAAGTGCCCGTGCATACAGCAAATCCAGGTTGTCAGGAATAGTGCCTAACCCATCTGTATAAAGTTCAAGTGCCTCAACATGCATTTTATTTTCACGTAATACTTCACCTTCAGCAATGTATAACCTGACTTGTTCGCCCGGCTTGCTAACATTAATGTTGCTTGCCTGTTCACGTGCCTGGCTTACTTTCCCCTGTTTACCCAATAAAATAATAATCCGTAAGCGAGACTCAAAAGCATAAACACCCGTCTGTACTTTTGAATACCTGTCTATTGCCTGTGAATAATCTTTTTTCTTTTCCCTGATTTGACCAAGATAAAAATTAGCTTCATTTTTATGCTCACCTGAATCAGACAAACGAGTGAAATGTTTTTCCGCTAATTCAATTTTATTCATTCGGTTTGCAAGCAAACCCATGGCATACAGTGCCCCCATGTTATTTTCTGCTGCATAAACATTCTGAAATTCGTCATACGCTGCCGGGTACTGTTTAGCATCCACAAGCTTACGTGCAAAATATAAACGTAATTTAAAATTATCAGGCTGCTGTTGTAACTCTTTCGCTAACCATGCAATGGCTTCGTCATTCTTCCCCAGCCGATGCAGTATGGTCGCCTTTAGAACCGCTGCTTCATTCCAGTATTTTTTAAGCGCCAGTGCTTTATTAATCGCTTTGTATGCCACCTCATATTCTTTTGTTAGTAACGCCAGGTTGGCATAAGCATAATAGGCACTTGGGCTTTTAGGGTGTTTAGCAATTAAGCGCTTCATAATATCCAGCGCGATATTCTTATCCCGTTCCTTACTCAACAACGAAGTAATCAGCATAAATATTTTTTGCTCACTCTTGTTGCTCAAACTTAGCACTTGCTCAAAATGTCTAAGCGCACTTTCAAGATCCCCTGCACGAACTAACATCGCAGCCGTAATCTGGTGTGCTTCCGCACTTTCAGGTGCGAGTTGTACCCAGATTTTACTCGCTGCTAATGCCGCCCGGTCTTTGCGTGCAAAAATTGCAATCCGGCTGGCACGTTCAGCTACGCTGGCATCCTGAGAAAGTTTTGCCGCCTGAAGATAATTGGCAACCGCAATATCCAGCTTGCCGCGCTGCCCGGCAATCTCGGCTACCATTAAATATTGCAGAATTTCTGCACTTAAGCCTTTGCCTTTAGGCGAAAAAACGGACTCTTCCAGAGGGGTGGGACTTCGCTTGATGCTGGGAGCGGGAGTGGGAACCGAAGTGGACGGCGCTGCTTTGCTGGCCAGACTGGTCGTTTTTTTACTTTGAGGTGCCAGCAAATTGCCACTGGCAGCTGGCTTTTCAAGGAAAGTGCCGCCACAACTGGCTAAAAACAGGCTGGCAAATGCCAAAATCAGGATGTTTCTCATCTTTTGCATAAAAAATGCTCTCTATTGACCAACTATAACCAACTTTTGTTGGTTTTACCTTTATAATACGCGCCTATCTGTTTTTAGCAATATATTGGGTTTGCTAAATTGTACGACGAGCAGACTAGATGTAATTTTAACGCCTTAGCTCTTAATTTCCAGAACTAAGGCACTGATTTGTAGACGTGGTTTAACAATATAAGTTCCAACGTGGCTATTTTCGCATTCGGCATTAATCATAAAACCGCTCCTGTAGCCATACGGGAACAGGTTGCTTTTACCCCGGAAAAACTGCCCAAAGCACTCACTGGCATGCTCGAACAGTCTCCCGCCTCTGAAGCGGCTATTATATCCACCTGTAATCGTACCGAATTGTACTGCGAACTTCATGCCAACGACAGCGATGCGCTCATTCGTTGGTTTGAAGATTTCCACTCACTCGAGCACAAAGCACTCGAACCTTATATATACAGCTTTACCGACCAGGACGCAGTAAAACATATTCTGCGGGTTGCCAGCGGCCTCGATTCACTCGTTTTAGGCGAGCCGCAAATCCTCGGCCAGATTAAAGATGCCTACGGTACGGCTGCGGATGCCGGCACCATCGGCCGACAGTTAAACCGCCTGTTTCAACATACGTTTTCGGTCGCTAAACAGGTGCGCACCGATACGGCCATTGGTAGCAGCCCGGTTTCGGTGGCCTTTGCTGCCGTTTCACTAGCAAAACGTATTTTTGCCAACCTGCAAGACCACACCGCCCTGTTAATCGGTGCAGGCGACACCATTGAACTGGTGGCACGGCATTTAAAAGATCAAAATATTAAAAAGATGATTGTTGCCAACCGTACCGTTGAACGCGCCCAACTACTCGCCGAACAATTTAATGCCGAAGCCATTGCACTGTCAGATATGCCATCACGACTGGTCAATGCAGATATTATTATCTCATCCACCGCAAGCCAGTTGCCTATTTTGGGTAAAGGCGCGGTTGAAAGTGCACTCAAAGCACGCAAACATCGTCCCATATTTATGGTGGATATTGCGGTGCCGCGCGATATCGAAACCGAAGTGGGTGATTTACGCGATGTGTATTTATACACTGTAGACGATTTGCACGATGTGATCGAAGAAGGCCAGCAATCACGCGAACAGGCTGCCGAACAAGCCGAAGAAATTATTGAAAATGAAACCCAACACTTTTTAGGCTGGTTACGCTCACTCGATGCGGTGGATACCATTCGCTTATACCGCGACAAAGCCGACGTCATTCGCGAAGAAGCCCTGCAACTGGCACAAAAACAGCTGGCCTCAGGTAAAGACCCCGCTCAGGTATTACAGGAACTGGCGCGTGCCATTACCAACAAGCTGGTGCATGATCCCAGTGTGCAACTTAATCGTGCCGCCTATGATGGCCGCAATGAACTACTCGATATGGCACAAGAACTATTCAACCTGAACTCTGATAACAATTAAACATTAACCGTAACGAATCAATGAAAGCCTCTATACAAGCAAAACTCGAAAACCTGGCCGAACGCCTGGAAGAAATTAACGCCCTGATGGCCGACCCTGGTGTTATCAGCGACCAAAACCAGTTCCGCGCTTTATCAAAAGAGTACGCACAGCTGAATCCGGTGGTGAGTTGCTTTAATAACTATCAGGCAACCGTGTCCGATATTGAAGAAACCCAGAGCATGTTAAAAGATGACGATGAAGACATGCGTGAAATGGCAAAAGAAGAATTAAAAGAAGCAACGCAGCGACAGGAAAAACTCGAACAGCAATTGCAAATATTAATGCTACCGGTTGACCCCAACGAAGGCAAAAATGTATTTCTGGAAATTCGAGCGGGTGCCGGTGGTGACGAAGCGTCGATTTTTGCCGGTGATTTATTTCGGATGTATTCACGATACGCTGAAAAACGTAAATGGAAAATCGAAATTATTAACGAGAACCGCGGTGAGCATGGCGGCTATAAAGAAGTTATCAGCCGCATTATAGGTGACGATGTTTATGCCCGCTTAAAATTTGAATCCGGTGGCCACCGCGTACAACGTGTACCCGAAACTGAATCTCAAGGGCGAGTGCATACTTCAGCTTGCACGGTTGCCATTATGCCCGAAGCCGATAAAATCGAAGAAAATGAAATTAATATGGGCGATTTACGAATTGATACTTTTCGTGCCTCCGGTGCCGGTGGCCAGCATGTCAATAAAACCGACTCGGCCATTCGCCTAACGCACTTGCCCAGTGGTATTGTGGTTGAGTGTCAGGACGAACGTTCACAGCATAAGAACAAAGCCCGCGCACTTTCTGTTTTACAGGCAAAGCTGTTTCAGATTGAACAGGACAAACAGCATGCAGAACAATCACAAACGCGTAAGTTACTGGTAGGCAGTGGCGATCGCTCGGAACGCATCCGTACCTATAATTTTCCACAAGGCCGGTTGTCTGATCACCGTATTAATTTAACCTTATATAAACTCGATGACATTATGCAAGGTGAGCTAGATGAAGTTATCGAACCGCTTATTAGCGAAGATCAGGCCGATATGCTGGCTTCGATGGGAGAAGAATAAAAACTTACACTTAACTCCTTTACATCTTACATCGTATAACTCTGATACTTCTTAAAATTCTCAGCCTGTTCAAATATTTCTTTATACACCTCATCACGATCAACTGGCGGATAACCGAATTCAGCAAGCAAGATAATTAAGTCAACTTTTAACTCTGCTTTAATGTCATCCCGCTGACTCCAGTCAGTGTATTTGGCTTTATCATCAACAACTGTTTTGACTGACTTCGCCAGTTCAAGTAATTTATCTTCTGGATATTCAAAGTCATATTTAACGGCCAAGGCTTTGAGAATGTCGTAAAAGGCTTTTTCTTCGAAATCTATACCCAGATCCGCAAAAGAGTCTTTTTCTTTTTTAAGGGCATGGATTAAATCAATGATTTCTACTGTGAAATCTTCAAGTACATTACTAACAAGCACGTCTTGTTCTTTACGTTCATTATATTCTTCTACCAGCGCTTTAAATTTCTTTGAGAAATCTATACCTTTAGTCTTGTTGATCTTTTTGAAGTCATCAATCGCTTTAGCAAGTAGTTGTTGAAGTAGTTTTATTTTGGTATTGGGTAGTTTTATTTTTTCAATTTTGGCGAGGTAGTCTTCATCAAAGATATCGACTTCACCATCCTTCCCTTCACCCATTTTAAATATTTCTTCTACACCATCGCTTTGTAATGCTTCTTTAATCATCTCACGCACTTTGGCATTCATTTGTGCCGTATCAGGAGCATCCCCTTTGGTAAGCTTGAATACAATCGTTCGAACTGCTAAATAAAAATGGATAAAGTCACGTTCGTCCTGGCTAAAGGCATCACTACCACAACAGATATCATAGGCAGCTTTTAATCGTTTCACCAAGTGCATAAAGCGTTTTTCAATTTCATTCGTAATCTGCACAAATTCGGCAGCCATATTCAGACAATTAAGTTGCTCTAATGGGCTACCTGAAAAATAAGCCGATGTATCGAATTTATGAAATATTTTACTCAGCAGGTCGAGGTGATCTTTTACCACAACAACAGACTGCTGTATCTCTTCAAAATTCTGATTATCGGATTTATTATAGTGAGCCAGCGCTAGATTCATTTGCTTCTTGATGCCAATATAATCAACAACAAGCCCTTTTTTCTTGAGTTCGAACTTACGATTAACACGTGAGATAGTCTGTATTAAATTATGGCGCTGTATAGGTTTATCAATATACATCGTATCCAAAAAGGGTACGTCAAAACCAGTGAGCCACATATCGACAACAATGGCGATTTTAAAGTTGGACTTTGCATTTTTAAATTGGCGATCCAGCTCTTTTCTGTAATCTTTATTACCCAATAAATCATAAAGCGACTTTTCATCATCCTTGTCACGAGTCATAATCATTTTGATCCGTTCCATGGGTTTTATTTCTTTTTGCTCTTTCTCGCTGAGTTTTGAATCATCTGCACAGGCTTTAATTTCTGCCCATTCAGGACGAAGGGCAATCACTTCTTTATATAACGCATAAGCAATCGGGCGACTGCTACTAACAAACATAGCCTTACCTGTGAGAGTGGCACCTTCTGAAACACGTTTGTCGTAATGCTGTACAAAATCTTTAGCCAGCGCCTTAATGCGATCCGGATCGCCTAAAATAGCCCCCATATTAGCATTGGCTTTTTTACTTTCTTCTATCTGGTAGTCACTGGCTCCATCTT